>NZ_RARA01000025.1:5351-52726 GCF_003788695.1 Candidatus Cardinium hertigii | reverse complement strand
GCGCATTACTTCGGGCGTATCCTGTAAAGGCTTTCCCATAGGGATTGTAAAAGCCTGTTCCATAACGGTATAATGCGGCCATAAACGCTATATCATCAGTAAGGCTCACTTTGATTCCTTTAATAAAAGCAGTGGTATAGTGTTTTATACAAGGAAAAGTAATCCCCCACTCCCCAAATAGCACTGCTCTTTTCCATAGTAAACGATAAAATAAACTAGTCGCTAGGGCGTTTTGTCCATGAAATGTATAGAAGATATGCAATGCTTCTTCTGGTATAATAGGAATGTTATAACGATGAGACAGTAGATTGATGCCTATTGCTGATTCATTAGTACTGTATTGCTTTAGAATAGTACATCCTATTACTTGTTCTTGTATAGTACCCCTATTTTTCAGCTTATTAATGGTGTCATATTTACCTGTACGATTGATCCAGTTGGTATACGGTCTATTGTCTTCGTTCCATTTTATTTGAGCATCTAAATTATTTATTGCCAAAAATCCTGTCCATTCAATAGTGCCTAAGATAGATGTAAGCGCTACACCGCGTAAACCAACCCGTTTAATGCCTGTATAGGGCGTAATTCCAATATCATTACGGATGATGGATAGGACATCAGTGCCCATGAAACGACTGTCATTACTACCCAACAACAACCCTTGTCCATATCCAATTTGATAATCACCTATTATGAGATGTTTAAAATATNAGCTTAAAAAGGTATCTAAAAGTATAACGCGACATAATAAATAAAAAAATAAAATAAAAAATATGTATAAATTAACGTGAATGTGGGGTTGGGGTTAACAGCTACCTGACCATTATGAAAAAATCAAACATAATCATTTGGTCTATGCGTATCTGTGTTCACACCAATTAGCAATAGCGCAATAATACTAGATCGTAAAAAATGCGCCTTGAACAAAGCTGTGACTAGAAAATCTCAGGCTGAGAGCTTAGTAGAGAATCAGCCTGTTTGAGCCTACTCTTCGTCTTTGAAAAGCTGGCTGCGCTTTACCCCACCAGATATATCATCTGGCGGGGAGCCCTGTTCCGCTTCGGGATTCAGCGTACTTGGGGTCCCCGTGATGTATGTACATACATCATGGGGCGAACTCACATAGTGAGGCCGTTGCAACAGGCCGATAGTATAATTTTTTCTATTTTTCCAGTATTATTTTTTGTTATTTTTTTTCATTTTTGATGTTATGCCGACATTCCGCACAAAAACGCAATAAAAATCATTATTTATTTTGTTCAGTAGTAGTATTTTTCCACAAAAAAATAATTATATTACCTATTGCGTTTAAACTGTTCATCTGTAGTTATATATATGCAAATACATCCATCGAATATATTAGGCAGTAAAATATTAGACCATCTAGGTCTAGTAGCAGCTACGATAGATCAACTAGGTATAGCTCATGCCATAGATAAGCGTCTTCCCCTTACAAAAGGCTCCAAGACTACGCATAGCCAACGAGTTATTGCTATGATACTCAATGGTTTGGGTTTTATAGATCATCGTTTATACTTATTTCCTAAATTTATTGAGAACAAGCCTATTAGTAAACTATTTGGAAATCAAGTTAAAGCAGATGATTTTAATGATGATGCTTTAGGACGCTGTTTAGATGCTATACATGACTATGGAGAAACCAAATTTTTTTCAGAAATAGCTTTAACTATTGCTTTACAACATAATATTTTAGGTAAATCTGCTCATTTGGATACAACTACGTTAACACTCTACGGTGACTATGCATGTGCTGAAACAGATGAGGTAGATGAGGTAAAAAATAGTACTGCTGTAGCAGAAACGAACCGATTAACGCTACCTAAGCTAGCCCGTCCAGCTCATGGCTATGCTAAAAATAAGCGCTTTGATTTAAAGCAAATGACTTTATTATTAGCTACTTCTGGAGCTGCTCACTTCCCTATATGGATGGAAGCACATGCAGGTAACGCTGCAGATAAGACAACTTTGGAAGCTGCTGCTACTCGTATGCAAAATTTTTGCAAAGCTTTAGAAAGCACCCCTTCTTTTTTATATGTGGGCGATTCTGCCATGTATGCCAATTGTGTAAAATATGGGCAAAATTTACTCTGGTTATCTAGAGTACCAGATAATATAAAAGTAGCTAAAACTTTATTAACCAAGCAAACTATTGATTGGATAGAGCTAGACAAGGGATATAAATATATAGTTGTTAATCAGATATATCAAGGAATTGCACAAAGATGGGCATTGATTTATTCCAAAGAAGCTTATGATAAGGAAGTAGTTACTTTAGAAAAAAAGATAGAAAAGGAAGCTAGTGAAACCAATAAACTATTATGGCATTTGGGTAATCAGTTATTTGGCTGTCTGCAAGATCTTGATAAGGAAATCTTGCAAATAAATAAAAAATTACACTATCATAAGATTAGCTATACTGCTGCCACTATACCAACTTATCTAAGAAAAGGACGTCCTAAAAAAGATAATAAACCAGACAAAATTGAATACAAAGCCCATACAGTTTTACTACGAGATGAAGAAAAGATTGAACATGCTACGTTAAGTAAAGGACGTTTTATTCTAGCAACCAATCAATTAGATGAAATTGCTCTTAAAGATAGCGAAATATTATCTACTTATAAAGAACAATCTGGTACTGAATCAGGATTTAAGTTTATTAAAGATAACAGTTTTGAAGTAGATTCTATTTTTCTTAAGAAGCCTGGACGGATTAGTGCTTTAATGGTAGTGATGACGCTTTGTTTAATGGTCTATAGCTTTGCGCAGTATGATTTACGTAAGCAATTAGAAGCAACCAATACTACTATCTTATCTCAAAGTGGCTATGCTACTAAGAAACCTACCATGAAGTGGATTTATAAACTCTTTCATGGCGTACATCTACTTAAAATAAAGATAGGTGAACAGTATCATGAAATAGTTCTCAATATGAATGATATACTAAAAAAGATTGTGCAGCATTTTGGACCTATGGCTTGTAGAATATATGATATTGAATATGAAAATATCTAACAGGGCCAAAGGTCTATCTAATGAGGTTATATTTTGATTATATGGAGTAAAAAGCTTAGCAAGAAAAGGAAAATTGCCTCTTTATAGCCCGTTTTTACGAAAATAATAAGGCTAACTCATACGAATCTGTCGCTAAAAAACCTAAAAAGGGGAAAATATATATTTTAAAAATTTTATGCGGAATGTCGGATTATACTTGAATTTATGCCAATTCCTTTCTTAACCTAGCAACAGGTAGGCCCAGTTCTTCTCTATACTTGGTTACCGTACGGCGCGCTACACTATAGCCCTCTGTGATCAATATTTCTCCCATACGCCTATCTGGATAAGGATTCTGTTTATTTTCACTATTAATCAATTCTAAAATTCTATTTTTAACCGCTTTATTACTGATATTCTCCCCCGTAGATTTGCTAATGCCCTCGGAAAAGAAAAACTTTAGCAGATAAACGCCAAATTTACCTTGAACTGATTTTTGATTGACAATTCTGGAAATAGTAGAGGCATCCATCCCTACCTTATCGGCTACATTTTGTAAAACCATGGGAGTTAACCTATCTGTTTCTTCTCCTTCTAAAAAGAAATTGTATTGAAGCTCTAAAATAGCTTGCATGGTTTTTAAAAGTGTTTGATTGCGCTGTCCCAGTGCTTCCATAAAATATTTGGCATCTTCTAGTTTTTTTTTCAAAAAATCAATTATTTCCTGATTTTCTCTATCTTGCTGGTATGCTGTATCTGTTTTGGTTTTTTTTTCATAAGCTTCCAACATAGTCAGATATTTTTTATTAAAACGTGGCTTATAGATGGGATAATTGACCAGCTCAACAGAAAGATTTCCTTGATTTTCTACAATTATAAAATCAGGAGAGAGGAAATTATTTGTCTGCTCCATTCCATTATAGTTTCCTCCTGGTCTGGGATTCAAATGGGCAATGTGGGCCAGTGCATCTTTTAAAAGATGCCTATCGGCAATGGCTAGTTTTTTGAGGATGCTTTCATAATGCTTCTTGGTAAACTCCTCAAAACAACTGCTTATTATATCTCGGGCTAACTGAATAACTGGATCTGTTTGGTTCTGCCGGTTCAATTGTATTAATAAACATTCCTGAAGATTTCTAGCTGCAATACCAGGTGGGTCTAATTGTTGAATGGCTATAAGTACCTCTTCTACTTCTTGTACAGAAAGTTCTACGTAATGGATTACATGCAGGTCTTGTACAATAATTTCCAAATCACATGGGAGGAAACCATTTTGGTCTAAACTGCCTATCAAATGTTCTCCTATTATATAGCCCACTTCACTCAAATGAAGCCAATGTAATTGTTCTTTTAATTTTTCCTGCAAGGAAACGATGGTTGGTGTCCATTTATCACGAGAAATTTCTGTTTTATAATTTTTTTTATTTAAATCGCTTGGGTAATAATCCGAAAAATTATGGGTAAATGCTTCCGATTCGGGAGCGATGGCATCGTCATTTTCTAATGTTTCGTCTAGCAAAGGATTCGATGCAATTTCTTTGGATATATAGGTATTTAGTGCAATACTAGGCACTTGTAGTAATTTGATAAATTGGATTTGTTGCCCCGATAATTTATGGGAACATTTTTGTTCTAATTGTAACTTTTGCATTTAGAATTCAGTTGGATAGAATAAAAACTATTGCTAGATTTACTGGGACTAGATTTTAGTCTGTTAGACTATTAGACTACTAGTTTAGTTATTATAATTATATTGATGTTATACGAAACAAATATTGATTTAAAAAAATACTTTGCGTAGCAAAATTAAAGAAATTTTACGGTTTGGCATAGTTGGAACGACTATTGAGGCAAAAGGTTGGATTCGAACCAAGCGGGTAAGCAAGCAGGTTATATTCCTTTCGATCAATGATGGATCATGTCAGCAAAATTTGCAAGTGGTTATGGCACCTACGCTTCTTTCAGAAGCGCTGCTGAACCAACTGAGTACAGGGGCCAGTATCGCTGTTTTAGGGCGTTTAGTGGCTTCAAAAGGGCAAAATCAGTCGGTAGAATTAGAAGGTAGCCAACTTACGTTATTGGGTATTGCGCCAGCCTATCCATTGCAACCCAAAGCGCATTCACTGGAATTTTTGCGTACATGGGTGCATCTTCGTTTTCGTACCAATACTTTTGGTGCCGTGTTTCGGATAAGACATGCAGTGAGCTATGCCATTCATCATTTTTTTCATGAACATGGTTTTTTTTATCTTCATACGCCTATTATTACGGCAGCTGATGCAGAAGGAGCAGGAGCGCTATTTCGGGTAACTAGCTTGGATGCGGAGGGGCCAGCTAGAAATCCAGATGGTCGTGTTGATTTTAGAGAAGATTTTTTTAAAAAACCTACTAACTTAACGGTTTCTGGGCAGCTTGCTGCAGAAGCAGCGGCCATGGGGTTGGGAGCAGTGTATACTTTTGGTCCTACGTTTCGGGCAGAAAATTCTAATACCCCCAGGCATTTGGCAGAATTTTGGATGGTTGAACCAGAGGTAGCTTTTAATACTTTGGACGATAATATAGCGCTTGTTGAGGAATTGTTAAAATTTCTACTAAATTACGTGCTGAACAATTGTCAAGAAGAGCTTGCTTGGTTACAAAAACGTGCGCTTAGCAGTACAAATGAAAAGTGTGTAAAGGCACAAATGCCTCTATTGGAGCGATTGGCATTCGTATTAGCACAACCTTTTGTGCAGATTACCTATACAGAAGCAGTGGATATTCTAATGGAAGCTAGACCAAATAAAAATGGAACTTTTGTTTATCCCGTTACCGGTTGGGGTATCGACCTTCAATCAGAACATGAACGTTATTTGGTAGAGGATCATTTTAAAAGTCCTGTAGTCGTAACCAATTATCCGCGAGCGATCAAAGCATTTTACATGCGCCAAAATGATGATGGTAGAACTGTGGCAGCTATGGATGTGCTTTTCCCTGGTGTAGGGGAAATGGTTGGCGGATCTCAAAGAGAAGAACGTCTGGATTATTTGCAGCAAGCTATGCAGCGGGGAAATCTTCAGGTAGAAGATATAAACTGGTACTTTAAAGCTACTTTTTTTGCTTGATCAAAAAAAGTAGCCAAAAAAAATCAAGCGCTGGTGAAAAAACTGCTGAAAAGAAAGGAAAAAAATCAAAAATCAAATCTCGCTCCTACGGAGCTCAGACAAAATGATTTTCTTTTGATTTTTTTCCTTTCTTTTCTTTCCACAGTTTTTTCAAGGCGCATTTTTTATAAACTTACATTATTGCGCTATTTCCGATTGGTATGAACACGGATAGGCCATACGACTGAACGGATACGAAATTTTCTAGTCACAGCTTTATGCAAGGCGCATTTTTTACGATCTAGTATTATTGTACTATTTCTAATTGGTACGAACACGGATACGCATAGGCCACATCACTGAACGGATACATTATTAACTTAAATACGTCTTAACTGCATTTCTTACCAAATTTTTTAATAAGTATTTTGTTACAGTAACTAGGAAAACATGTTGCATCCGGTTATATAAAACGCCTTTAAGTTTAGACCTTTGTTGATCAGGAATAGCATACCACACCAAAGGCACCCCTCCCACAAGTATTCCCAATATTAAAAATAATTTTTTAGACATAATTAATTATATTATAGATGTATAATGTTAAGGGATACAAAATAATGATGGAGAAACAAAGCATGATTCGTCTTTTGTTTCCCCATTATTATCCATTAATATATAATAATATATAATGGATATATACTACAATAAATCTTTCAGAGAACTTCTAGCGCTATTTACAGAACCCTTAACCGAATCCATTGCCTCTTCAGAAGTTGCTTTGCAGTTATCTGAAAAGAATTTTGCTTTATTTTGGATTGCTTTTATGATTTCTTTTTTAGTTTCATCACAAACTAAAATTCCCAATACAGCACCTAAGACTACCCCTAAGACTAAATAATACACATTTCTATAGATATACATGACTTTTGTAATTTAAAATATTAATGTACGCAAACCTCTCGAAAAATATCTCTATATAAAAAACTAAATATATAAAGACTAAAATATAAAAGAAGTAAAGTTACCATAACCATCCTATACGTATACGCTTACTTCTACTATAAGTTGAATTTACAATAAAAAGCTTATAAAAAACAAACAAAATATGCATATACCTAACGAGGCCGTTGCAATANTCCATTGAGTAACCGTAGGAGCGAGATTTGATTTTCGGTTTTTTCCCTTTCTTTTCAGCAGTTTTTTCACCAGCGCTTGATTTTTTTTGGCTACTTTTTTTGATCAAGCAAAAAAAGTAGCTTTAACGAATACTTTCTATTTTCTATTCAAAATTTCTTCACAAATATACTGCATTTCTGTTAACCACTTTGAGCAGATATTATTTTTTTTCCCCCATGGAATATAGAACGAAAGCGTTTCTTTGGCTATGCGTTGTTGATCTGCCCATTCACGCGCATATAAAGTTTGAGTATTGTGGAGCCTATCAGCTAATTTAACCTGTATAACACGGATGTTAACACATTGGCTCAGCATATTTTTGTTTTCCATATCACTGAATTTCCAAGGATAACCATTTGTATGGTAATGGGTAACCCTATCTACAATATAGGCAACTTCAGGGCCATACATGAGATCTATTTGGGTTAAGGTTACCGGTGTATCTTCTACTATATCATGCAACAAACCAGCTAGAATGGTAGATGGATCTTTGGTAACATCTAGCAGTATCTTAGCTACTGCCATAGGATGCGTATAATAAGGCGCTCCCGATTTACGTATCATAAGACCATGCGCATTTTTAATAAAAGCAATGGTTTTTTCCACTATTTCTTGCGTCAAATTGGTTTCTGCTGTAAGCAAGTCTACTAACGTTCTTTCTTGTGCTAAGCTTTCGGTTGTTTCGCTTACCTTATTAGCAGCCAAATCGGTAGAATGGTAGTGAGGCCGTTGCAATAGACAATTAAATTTAATCATAAATAATCCACTTTCCCCTCATTGAAAAAATGGTTAAGTTAACATGAGTTTTCGGTGTTTAATTTTTTAGAATTATTACTAATGTATAGTTATGGCAATCCAAACAAGTGGTCAATTAAGTTTAGCAGATATTTCAGCAAGTAAACGTAAATGTAAACATACCTTTTTTGATCAAATCACTAAAATAATTGATTGGTCAACAATTGAAAAAGAACTTCGCATTTATTATGCTAAAGGCCTACGCTTATCTGGCAAACCTGCCTATAGTCCCCTACTTTTATTTAAAATGCTTTTACTTCAGACATGGTATGGACTGAGTGACTATCAAGTAGAAGAAGAAGTAAACGACCGTATAACTTTTAGCCTATTTTGTGGTATTTCAATGGACAGTTCGGTTCCGGATCATAGTGTATTAAGCAGATTTAGGACTATGCTTACAAAGAAGAAGGCACTAGAGAGGTTATTAAATATAATTAATGATCAGCTATCTGCCCATGGGGTACTGGTTAAAAATGGCTCAGCTGCTATTGATGCTTCAATAACTCCTACTCCCAGATGTCCTAAATGGAAAAAAAGTTATGATCTTCATGCAGATGGCAGTATAACCGTATCTGAAAGTTATCAAAAAGGAGTAGATCCANTTTTAAAAATTTTATGCGGAATGTCGGATATTGGCAGTACGTATGGGTCCATTTATGCAACACCTCTCTATGCCAGAAACGATAGGAGGCCGTTGCAATAGACAATTAAATTTAATCATAAATAATCCACTTTCCCCTCATTGAAAAAATGGTTAATTTAACATGAGTTTTCGGTGTTTAATTTTTTAGAATTATTACTAATGTATAGTTATGGCAATCCAAACAAGTGGTCAATTAAGTTTAGCAGATATTTCAGCAAGTAAACGTAAATGTAAACATACCTTTTTTGATCAAATCACTAAAATAATTGATTGGTCAACAATTGAAAAAGAACTTCGCATTTATTATGCTAAAGGCCTACGCTTATCTGGCAAACCTGCCTATAGTCCCCTACTTTTATTTAAAATGCTTTTACTTCAGACATGGTATGGACTGAGTGACTATCAAGTAGAAGAAGAAGTAAACGACCGTATAACTTTTAGCCTATTTTGTGGTATTTCAATGGACAGTTCGGTTCNTGTTCATTAAAGGCCTTTAGCCGCTTACCAGGCACATATGCCTCATTTTTTTTCTCAAATAGTGCATTAAACAACTCCTGAAAAGCTTTAGCAGCACTTCTGCCTGAACCATGTAATATACTACAGATATTGATTAACTCTACTTTATGTTTCTGTTCCGTGAAAGTCTTTAATTTAGCAGTAGGCACATATGCCCCATTTTCTTCTCCGTTTCCTTTTTCAAATAGTGTATCAAATAACTCCTGAAAAGATTCAGCAGCACTTCTGCCTGAACCACTTAATATAGTAGAGATATTTACTAGCTCTATGTGACGTGCCTTAAAAGCCTTTAATTTAGCAGTAGGTACATATGCTCCGTTTTTCCACTCAAATAATTCTGCAAACAACTCCTCAAAAGCCTTAGCGGCACTTTTGCCTGAACCACTTAATATACTGGAAATACGCTTGAATTCCACTTCATTTTCCAGAAAAGCTTGCAATATTGCTGACACTCTATAATTACCTGTTGCATTTTCTTCAAAAAAAAGCTTAAATAATGCTTTAAATTGATGAACAGCTTGCGTACATGAGCTATCTAATATACTAGAAATATTCTTTAAGTTTATGGTATCTTGGTTATTTTCCAATGCCTTTAGTTTGTTTGTCTTAACAAATGTAATACTATTTGTTTTATTTAGGCTATTTGATGTATTCCACTGGATTGTATACAATTCTTTAGCCAATGCTAGTAGATTAGCAGCTGATTTTGTACCAGATCTGTGTAATGTGCTCTGAAAAAAAGTACGCAAGGAGGATTTTTTATCTTTAAGTAAATAGGCTAGAACGGCTATACCATCTTGGTTTTCCCTTATAGTTTTTATAAAATTATTATGGAATTTTGTTTTAGAGTTAGCGTTAGCCCTAGAATTACATATCATCGTTATAAAACGAATGCCATCATCAAGATCTGCCGAAGAAGAACACCCGGGCTTATCTTGCATTTCTTCCATACGCTCAAAAATAGCATGTACATGTGCTATATGCTGGTCATCAATAGAACATTCACTCGTTTCTAAACTGGAAGTTGTTGCTTTTTTCTGTAACGACTTTTGATTACTTTTAGCTGGTGTATTTTTCTTTTTTGCCTGAGCTTGTGCAGGTGATTGTCCAGCATGCCATATAAACGTAATAAAAAAGTAAAATAGCTTAAAAAAAAATAGCTTAAAAAGGTATCTAAAAGTATAACGCGACATAATAAATAAAAAAATNCAAACCTGCCTATAGTCCCCTACTTTTATTTAAAATGCTTTTACTTCAGACATGGTATGGACTGAGTGACTATCAAGTAGAAGAAGAAGTAAACGACCGTATAACTTTTAGCCTATTTTGTGGTATTTCAATGGACAGTTCGGTTCCGGATCATAGTGTATTAAGCAGATTTAGGACTATGCTTACAAAGAAGAAGGCACTAGAGAGGTTATTAAATATAATTAATGATCAGCTATCTGCCCATGGGGTACTGGTTAAAAATGGCTCAGCTGCTATTGATGCTTCAATAACTCCTACTCCCAGATGTCCTAAATGGAAAAAAAGTTATGATCTTCATGCAGATGGCAGTATAACCGTATCTGAAAGTTATCAAAAAGGAGTAGATCCAGAAGCAAGTTGGACTAAAAAAGGTCCTAAGCTATATTATGGCTATAAGCGGCATATACTTGTAGAAAGTAAAGAAGGATTAGTGCTAGCCGTCAGTACCACAAAAGCATCTAGTCATGATAGCGGTCATTTAGAAGACTTATTAAATAAAGTAAACTTACCGCCCGGTAGCAGGGTATATGCAGATAAGGGCTATAGCGGTTCGCCTAATGAAACGTTATTAAAGAAAAAAAAGTTAAAATCAGCTATTCAGAAGAAGGCTACTAAGCATAATCCTTTATCAGCTACCGCTAAGCGGTTTAATAAATTAGTAGCCAAGACTCGTTATAAGGTAGAACGTGTATTTGGTAGTATAAAAAGTTGGTTCCGCAGTTCGGGAGCCCGCTATATAGGTATTGATAAAATGCATACACAACATCTTATGGAAGCAATAGCTTATAACTTATACAGGTCCCCAAATATCATTTTAAGAGGTTGCTAGGGGAATGGTCTATCCAAAATGAACTAAAAGCATCTAAAACCGACATTCCGCACAAAAACGCAATAAAAATCATTATTTATTTTGTTCAGTAGTAGTATTTTTCCACAAAAAAAATAATTATATTACCTATTGCGTTTAAACTGTTCATCTGTAGTTATATATATGCAAATACATCCATCGAATATATTAGGCAGTAAAATATTAGACCATCTAGGTCTAGTAGCAGCTACGATNACTGGAAAAATAGAAAAAATTATACTGTCGGCCTGTTGCAACGGCCTCACTTTTTGTGTTCTTTCACGCTCCTGACAAGGATATCATTACAAACAGGAGTGCGCCTTGAAAAAACTGTGGAAAGAAAAGAAAGGGAAAAATAAAAAGAAAATCAACTTGTCTGAGCTCCGTAGGAGCGAGATTTGATTTTCGGTTTTTTTCCTTTCTTTTCAGCAGTTTTTTCACCAGCGCTTGATTTTTTTTGGCTACTTTTTTTGATCAAGCAAAAAAAGTAGCTTTAAAAGTCACATATTTGTTCAAGGCGCATTTTTATGATCCTGCATTAGTATCCGTTCAGTGGAGTGGCCTAAGTCTCTATAATCTGGGAAAGAATATGGAAAGGATTTAGCTTTTGTTGCTTCCAGGATAGATAGAGAGAAATTATTCTTTCCAAAAATCTATTTCCCCGTTCAGATTGGGTAAAGTAAGCATTCTTGCGATAGACTACATAATGTCTAATCTGCCTTTCAGCATGGTTATTCGTTAAGGGTATAGTTAAGGGATCCTATAGTCAAGATTGATAAGATGTATGACATCATAGATCCCAAAATGCGGATATTATCTGTTCAAAACCTTACTATCCATTGTATACCTATGCTATGTACGGTTCTTAAAGGCATAATCCTTTTTTCTACTTCTTCCATCCTAATGACCCTCCTAAATAGATGCTTAAGTTTATATTGTATATTCCAAGACATCCAATGCAGTAATTTCCAGCGTGCTGAACCCATAAAAGCCATACCAGTACCGTAGTAAGATTTAAATTTGTTATCGCTAAACATGGAATTAGGCTCATAGAAATAAAGTCGAGTGATAAAATTTTCAGTTTGAAAGTAATGTATTTGCAAGTCAAATTGTAAATTTTCTTGACGCTTCCATTGCTGCGTACTAGATAGACTGTAGCCATGGTTTGTATGCCCCAAAAGCATGCAGTTTGTATACTGTATGGCTATATTGGTTTTCCAAGTATTGGTAATTTTGTAGCTTGCATGGAGCTTAAATTTGTTTTGGTTTGCTTTGCTAATTTTCGTTGTATTTTCTTCTATTATATTTTGATGCATGTTATGATCCCTCACAGTTCTATGAACAAACTGTAGCATATATTGCGTTCTACGATCCAATGCATAATTAATGTGGATCAATAATCTATGCCCTTTATCTTTCTCCTCCAATTCTGGTTCAGCTTTCTCTAATTCCGGTTTAGCTTGTGCGTTAATAAAATAGTGACCAGTTGCTGCTATTTCCAAGCCATGTAAAGGATGAAACTGAATACCTGTATACAATCCTTTTTCCTGCGCATTACTTCGGGCGTATCCTGTAAAGGCTTTCCCATAGGGATTGTAAAAGCCTGTTCCATAACGGTATAATGCGGCCATAAACGCTATATCATCAGTAAGGCTCACTTTGATTCCTTTAATAAAAGCAGTGGTATAGTGTTTTATACAAGGAAAAGTAATCCCCCACTCCCCAAATAGCACTGCTCTTTTCCATAGTAAACGATAAAATAAACTAGTCGCTAGGGCGTTTTGTCCATGAAATGTATAGAAGATATGCAATGCTTCTTCTGGTATAATAGGAATGTTATAACGATGAGACAGTAGATTGATGCCTATTGCTGATTCATTAGTACTGTATTGCTTTAGAATAGTACATCCTATTACTTGTTCTTGTATAGTACCCCTATTTTTCAGCTTATTAATGGTGTCATATTTACCTGTACGATTGATCCAGTTGGTATACGGTCTATTGTCTTCGTTCCATTTTATTTGAGCATCTAAATTATTTATTGCCAAAAATCCTGTCCATTCAATAGTGCCTAAGATAGATGTAAGCGCTACACCGCGTAAACCAACCCGTTTAATGCCTGTATAGGGCGTAATTCCAATATCATTACGGATGATGGATAGGACATCAGTGCCCATGAAACGACTGTCATTACTACCCAACAACAACCCTTGTCCATATCCAATTTGATAATCACCTATTATGAGATGTTTAAAATATNATCTAAAAGTATAACGCGACATAATAAATAAAAAAATAAAATAAAAAATATGTATAAATTAACGTGAATGTGGGGTTGGGGTTAACAGCTACCTGACCATTATGAAAAAATCAAACATAATCATTTGGTCTATGCGTATCTGTGTTCACACCAATTAGCAATAGCGCAATAATACTAGATCGTAAAAAATGCGCCTTGAACAAAGCTGTGACTAGAAAATCTCAGGCTGAGAGCTTAGTAGAGAATCAGCCTGTTTGAGCCTACTCTTCGTCTTTGAAAAGCTGGCTGCGCTTTACCCCACCAGATATATCATCTGGCGGGGAGCCCTGTTCCGCTTCGGGATTCAGCGTACTTGGGGTCCCCGTGATGTATGTACATACATCATGGGGCGAACTCACATAGTGAGGCCGTTGCAACAGGCCGATAGTATAATTTTTTCTATTTTTCCAGTATTATTTTTTGTTATTTTTTTTCATTTTTGATGTTATGCCGACATTCCGCACAAAAACGCAATAAAAATCATTATTTATTTTGTTCAGTAGTAGTATTTTTCCACAAAAAAATAATTATATTACCTATTGCGTTTAAACTGTTCATCTGTAGTTATATATATGCAAATACATCCATCGAATATATTAGGCAGTAAAATATTAGACCATCTAGGTCTAGTAGCAGCTACGATAGATCAACTAGGTATAGCTCATGCCATAGATAAGCGTCTTCCCCTTACAAAAGGCTCCAAGACTACGCATAGCCAACGAGTTATTGCTATGATACTCAATGGTTTGGGTTTTATAGATCATCGTTTATACTTATTTCCTAAATTTATTGAGAACAAGCCTATTAGTAAACTATTTGGAAATCAAGTTAAAGCAGATGATTTTAATGATGATGCTTTAGGACGCTGTTTAGATGCTATACATGACTATGGAGAAACCAAATTTTTTTCAGAAATAGCTTTAACTATTGCTTTACAACATAATATTTTAGGTAAATCTGCTCATTTGGATACAACTACGTTAACACTCTACGGTGACTATGCATGTGCTGAAACAGATGAGGTAGATGAGGTAAAAAATAGTACTGCTGTAGCAGAAACGAACCGATTAACGCTACCTAAGCTAGCCCGTCCAGCTCATGGCTATGCTAAAAATAAGCGCTTTGATTTAAAGCAAATGACTTTATTATTAGCTACTTCTGGAGCTGCTCACTTCCCTATATGGATGGAAGCACATGCAGGTAACGCTGCAGATAAGACAACTTTGGAAGCTGCTGCTACTCGTATGCAAAATTTTTGCAAAGCTTTAGAAAGCACCCCTTCTTTTTTATATGTGGGCGATTCTGCCATGTATGCCAATTGTGTAAAATATGGGCAAAATTTACTCTGGTTATCTAGAGTACCAGATAATATAAAAGTAGCTAAAACTTTATTAACCAAGCAAACTATTGATTGGATAGAGCTAGACAAGGGATATAAATATATAGTTGTTAATCAGATATATCAAGGAATTGCACAAAGATGGGCATTGATTTATTCCAAAGAAGCTTATGATAAGGAAGTAGTTACTTTAGAAAAAAAGATAGAAAAGGAAGCTAGTGAAACCAATAAACTATTATGGCATTTGGGTAATCAGTTATTTGGCTGTCTGCAAGATCTTGATAAGGAAATCTTGCAAATAAATAAAAAATTACACTATCATAAGATTAGCTATACTGCTGCCACTATACCAACTTATCTAAGAAAAGGACGTCCTAAAAAAGATAATAAACCAGACAAAATTGAATACAAAGCCCATACAGTTTTACTACGAGATGAAGAAAAGATTGAACATGCTACGTTAAGTAAAGGACGTTTTATTCTAGCAACCAATCAATTAGATGAAATTGCTCTTAAAGATAGCGAAATATTATCTACTTATAAAGAACAATCTGGTACTGAATCAGGATTTAAGTTTATTAAAGATAACAGTTTTGAAGTAGATTCTATTTTTCTTAAGAAGCCTGGACGGATTAGTGCTTTAATGGTAGTGATGACGCTTTGTTTAATGGTCTATAGCTTTGCGCAGTATGATTTACGTAAGCAATTAGAAGCAACCAATACTACTATCTTATCTCAAAGTGGCTATGCTACTAAGAAACCTACCATGAAGTGGATTTATAAACTCTTTCATGGCGTACATCTACTTAAAATAAAGATAGGTGAACAGTATCATGAAATAGTTCTCAATATGAATGATATACTAAAAAAGATTGTGCAGCATTTTGGACCTATGGCTTGTAGAATATATGATATTGAATATGAAAATATCTAACAGGGCCAAAGGTCTATCTAATGAGGTTATATTTTGATTATATGGAGTAAAAAGCTTAGCAAGAAAAGGAAAATTGCCTCTTTATAGCCCGTTTTTACGAAAATAATAAGGCTAACTCATACGAATCTGTCGCTAAAAAACCTAAAAAGGGGAAAATATATATTTTAAAAATTTTATGCGGAATGTCGGATTATACTTGAATTTATGCCAATTCCTTTCTTAACCTAGCAACAGGTAGGCCCAGTTCTTCTCTATACTTGGTTACCGTACGGCGCGCTACACTATAGCCCTCTGTGATCAATATTTCTCCCATACGCCTATCTGGATAAGGATTCTGTTTATTTTCACTATTAATCAATTCTAAAATTCTATTTTTAACCGCTTTATTACTGATATTCTCCCCCGTAGATTTGCTAATGCCCTCGGAAAAGAAAAACTTTAGCAGATAAACGCCAAATTTACCTTGAACTGATTTTTGATTGACAATTCTGGAAATAGTAGAGGCATCCATCCCTACCTTATCGGCTACATTTTGTAAAACCATGGGAGTTAACCTATCTGTTTCTTCTCCTTCTAAAAAGAAATTGTATTGAAGCTCTAAAATAGCTTGCATGGTTTTTAAAAGTGTTTGATTGCGCTGTCCCAGTGCTTCCATAAAATATTTGGCATCTTCTAGTTTTTTTTTCAAAAAATCAATTATTTCCTGATTTTCTCTATCTTGCTGGTATGCTGTATCTGTTTTGGTTTTTTTTTCATAAGCTTCCAACATAGTCAGATATTTTTTATTAAAACGTGGCTTATAGATGGGATAATTGACCAGCTCAACAGAAAGATTTCCTTGATTTTCTACAATTATAAAATCAGGAGAGAGGAAATTATTTGTCTGCTCCATTCCATTATAGTTTCCTCCTGGTCTGGGATTCAAATGGGCAATGTGGGCCAGTGCATCTTTTAAAAGATGCCTATCGGCAATGGCTAGTTTTTTGAGGATGCTTTCATAATGCTTCTTGGTAAACTCCTCAAAACAACTGCTTATTATATCTCGGGCTAACTGAATAACTGGATCTGTTTGGTTCTGCCGGTTCAATTGTATTAATAAACATTCCTGAAGATTTCTAGCTGCAATACCAGGTGGGTCTAATTGTTGAATGGCTATAAGTACCTCTTCTACTTCTTGTACAGAAAGTTCTACGTAATGGATTACATGCAGGTCTTGTACAATAATTTCCAAATCACATGGGAGGAAACCATTTTGGTCTAAACTGCCTATCAAATGTTCTCCTATTATATAGCCCACTTCACTCAAATGAAGCCAATGTAATTGTTCTTTTAATTTTTCCTGCAAGGAAACGATGGTTGGTGTCCATTTATCACGAGAAATTTCTGTTTTATAATTTTTTTTATTTAAATCGCTTGGGTAATAATCCGAAAAATTATGGGTAAATGCTTCCGATTCGGGAGCGATGGCATCGTCATTTTCTAATGTTTCGTCTAGCAAAGGATTCGATGCAATTTCTTTGGATATATAGGTATTTAGTGCAATACTAGGCACTTGTAGTAATTTGATAAATTGGATTTGTTGCCCCGATAATTTATGGGAACATTTTTGTTCTAATTGTAACTTTTGCATTTAGAATTCAGTTGGATAGAATAAAAACTATTGCTAGATTTACTGGGACTAGATTTTAGTCTGTTAGACTATTAGACTACTAGTTTAGTTATTATAATTATATTGATGTTATACGAAACAAATATTGATTTAAAAAAATACTTTGCGTAGCAAAATTAAAGAAATTTTACGGTTTGGCATAGTTGGAACGACTATTGAGGCAAAAGGTTGGATTCGAACCAAGCGGGTAAGCAAGCAGGTTATATTCCTTTCGATCAATGATGGATCATGTCAGCAAAATTTGCAAGTGGTTATGGCACCTACGCTTCTTTCAGAAGCGCTGCTGAACCAACTGAGTACAGGGGCCAGTATCGCTGTTTTAGGGCGTTTAGTGGCTTCAAAAGGGCAAAATCAGTCGGTAGAATTAGAAGGTAGCCAACTTACGTTATTGGGTATTGCGCCAGCCTATCCATTGCAACCCAAAGCGCATTCACTGGAATTTTTGCGTACATGGGTGCATCTTCGTTTTCGTACCAATACTTTTGGTGCCGTGTTTCGGATAAGACATGCAGTGAGCTATGCCATTCATCATTTTTTTCATGAACATGGTTTTTTTTATCTTCATACGCCTATTATTACGGCAGCTGATGCAGAAGGAGCAGGAGCGCTATTTCGGGTAACTAGCTTGGATGCGGAGGGGCCAGCTAGAAATCCAGATGGTCGTGTTGATTTTAGAGAAGATTTTTTTAAAAAACCTACTAACTTAACGGTTTCTGGGCAGCTTGCTGCAGAAGCAGCGGCCATGGGGTTGGGAGCAGTGTATACTTTTGGTCCTACGTTTCGGGCAGAAAATTCTAATACCCCCAGGCATTTGGCAGAATTTTGGATGGTTGAACCAGAGGTAGCTTTTAATACTTTGGACGATAATATAGCGCTTGTTGAGGAATTGTTAAAATTTCTACTAAATTACGTGCTGAACAATTGTCAAGAAGAGCTTGCTTGGTTACAAAAACGTGCGCTTAGCAGTACAAATGAAAAGTGTGTAAAGGCACAAATGCCTCTATTGGAGCGATTGGCATTCGTATTAGCACAACCTTTTGTGCAGATTACCTATACAGAAGCAGTGGATATTCTAATGGAAGCTAGACCAAATAAAAATGGAACTTTTGTTTATCCCGTTACCGGTTGGGGTATCGACCTTCAATCAGAACATGAACGTTATTTGGTAGAGGATCATTTTAAAAGTCCTGTAGTCGTAACCAATTATCCGCGAGCGATCAAAGCATTTTACATGCGCCAAAATGATGATGGTAGAACTGTGGCAGCTATGGATGTGCTTTTCCCTGGTGTAGGGGAAATGGTTGGCGGATCTCAAAGAGAAGAACGTCTGGATTATTTGCAGCAAGCTATGCAGCGGGGAAATCTTCAGGTAGAAGATATAAACTGGTACTTGGATACTAGACGCTTTGGTACTATACCCCATAGTGGATTTGGGCTAGGGCTTGAGCGTTTTATACTATTTGTAACAGGCATGGAAAACATACGTGACGTTATTCCCTTTCCACGTACACCGGGTCATGTGGAGTGTTGAGCTAAGCTAGGTCATAGGTAGCAAATAAATGGGTGCATAATGCTAACGTAGCGGGAACATTTTTTGTATTTTGTTGAAAAGTTTCGGTTCATAATGGGTTTTTTGTACCTTTGGGTCGGGATATAAGAGGCTAAGTAAATATATAATCAAAATGAGGCAATGGGACTAAATCCATTTAAGCTTAAACTGATAGGGTATAAAATGATTACCCATAGGGTAATGCAGTTCACTTTTATACGTTCTGATGGGCTTCCCTTCGTATTTATACCTGGTCAGTTTATTACTTTTTTATTGCCGCAGCAGGACGGTACAGTACTACGACGTAGCTATAGTTTAGCAAATAGTTCTGAGGAATGTTATGAACTGGAAATGGCCGTGGCACCTGTGGATGGGGGGATGGCTACCAGGACCTTATTTAATTTAAAAATGGGCGATGAGCTACTTGCTGTAGGGCCTCAAGGTCGTCTCATACTTAAAGCGGAAGAAACACCCTCGCATTATATATTGGTAGCTACTGGTACCGGTGTAGCCCCTTATCGTTCCATGTTGTCGCTTATCGCTAAACGCCTTGAAGAGGATACGATATTAAATGTAACTTTATTATTAGGGGTATGTTATGCTAAAGACTTACTTTATGCAGAAGACTTTGTTGCTTTTGCTAAAAAAAATGAGCGTTTTAATTTTCGTTCTTATTTAAGTCGAGAAAATACATTTACTGAAGGGTACCAATATCCAGGATATGTACACTCAGCTTTTGAGATGCTGCATGTAAACCCGGATAGGGATTTGGTATACCTCTGTGGGAATCCTTATATGATTGATGAAAGTATTGAAAAACTTCAAAAAATGGGCTTTAGGCCGCCACAGATAAAAATAGAAAAGTATTTTTCTTCAAAAGCTGTACCAAATTCTGCTAAATTGGATAGGTGTAGCACCGAAGGCGTATCACCTAAGTTAGTTAGTGCAGGTTGTTAAATGGCTATTTTTATATTTATATTTGACATCTAAAGTAATTACGATTTTGCATTTTAGATTTTTAAAAGTTTCAGTATATATTGATTTGAGTTTTTGGATCTCTTTATTATTTGTGATCGGCATTACCAGTGGGCCTTATAGAGAAAGTTTGCTATTGGCTATTGTTTTTACCTTTAGTCTATTTATACATGAGTATGGTCATGCGTTGGCTGCTCTTTTTTTTAGTGCCGAACCTGTTATTGTATTACAGGCTTTTAGTGGAAGAACAACCTTCAATAAATCAGTTATAACGGATAAACAAAATTTTCTTATTACCCTTTCAGGTCCTTTATTGCAAGGATTGGTGGTGTTAGGTGCCTATTTATTGTTTCGCTATAGCGCTTGTAATGGCTATATATTTAGATATCTGCTTTTCGAGATTATACGTATTAATACCACATGGACTTTACTGAATTTGATACCTATTGAACCCCTGGATGGCGGTTACTTGGTACGGTATATACTGGAAAAAGCATTTGGTCGTAAGGGGCATCGTGCTAGTATCATCATAGGATTAGCTGCTGCTGCAGTTGCCATTCCTTATCTTTATGTTTACGGACATTATCTTTCTTTTTTCTTTATCGGGCAACTTTTAATATCTGGTTTTCAGTATTGTAGTCGTTGGCAAAAGGAACAGGAATGGTAATGAATGGTAAATAGTAAAGGGAAAATAGACTTTTCAATTTTTTAAAATTCTTAACTATAAGTTATTTCCATCCTCATAATTTTTTATTTTAAATTTTCAGTAACGTGAAATAGTAAATTTCTAACAAAATAGAATAATGGTATGAAATACAAATTTACTACTTTTGGCAAAGGTAAGTTATGGATTATTTGTGTATTACCTATCGTAATTGGTTCGCAATGTAAACATAAGTCGCCACGGGTAGAACCAGATGCTTTTGATGATCAAACCGATTTAGAAGAACCTCTTGCACCTGTATTATCTACATCTAAAAATCAGAAAAACAATAAATCTTCTGGTAGTAAAGAGGAAATAGAAAAAAAGCCACTTTCTGCGGAAGAGCAAGCCAAGGCGCTTCAAAAAAAACTTGAGGAACTTAAACAACTTGAGGAGTTTCAGGCGCTTATTCCTTTTCCAGATATACTAGAGCAATTAGAAAAAGTAATTATCCAATCAAAAGTGCTCTCGGGTAGTGACCTCCAGATTAAAATAAAGATTAAAAGGATGTTTATGGCAGCAGGTATTAACACATCACCACCTATTACAGAAAAAGAATATGTGAAAAACATTCTACGCTTCTTTTTAGGGTGGTTTAAAAATATAGATCCCATTACATTATGTGATCAGTTAGCTGATGTTGCCAAACAGGCAGCGTATCACCGCTTGGTAGAAATTTTTGCTGATTTTAAGAAATACCTCATTCAAATAAAAGCTGAAGAAGAAAACAAGCAGCAAGTTGTTCATTAACGTGTGTTCTGGATAGGTATGTGTAAGTATCCGTTCACTTGCGTAGTAGCCATATTTTAGTATCCGTTCAGTGGTGTGGCCTATGCGTATTTTTTTATGTTCGTATTTAAAAATAGCACAATAATGCAAGATCATAAAAACGCGCCTTGAACAAAGCTGTGATTAGAAAAATTCAGTCTGAGAGCTAGTAGAAAATCAGCCTGTTTGAGCCCAAGGCTGTAGGCCTGGGCGAGTTCTGATTTTCAGCTTGCAGACTGAATTTTTAACAGCTTTGTTCACCAGCGCTTGATTTTTTTGGTTACTTTTTTTATCAAGAAAAAAAGTAACGAATAATTTAGTAATTAAATAATTAAATTAAAAACATTTCTGCCACGCAAGTAAACGAATACCTGTATTTAGTGTACTTTTTGTCCTAATTGCTCTGTTAGCGTATCCAATTCTTTTAAAATCTTCTCGGCAGAGCTTACTACATCACTTATCACCTCTTTACCTGTATTTTTAGCTTGATTGATAATATCATTTTTATTGCCCATAAGTTTTAAAATAAAGGCTTGTAATTTTTTCCTATATGATTTTAAGCTATATATCAGTCCACTTCTAACTACTGAGCCTGTTGTAGGGGTGGAAAGCATACCTATCAAAGCACCTAAGCATAGGCCTATTAGCAGGATGATTAAATTTTCGGTTCTTTTTTTCATAATTGTATACGTTAATGGGTTGTGCTATTTATTCTCTCGTTTCTTGTTGAATATCTATGTGGAGCCCTTTTAAGATACCTTCTAAAATACCATTTATAAACTGGCCACTTTTAGATGTGCCATACAATTTTGCCATTTCAATATACTCATTTATAGATACTTTAATTGGTATTTTTTGAAGCCCGAGTATCTCTGCTAGGGCTAGCTTTAATATAAGCTTATCTATTAATATTATACGCTCACTATCCCATTTTTCAGCTTTTTGGCCAATCATCGCTTCATAGGCGTTGCTACTTTTTAGCGTTATCTGTAAGAGATGATTATAAAATGCTGCTGCTCTTTCCCATTTTTCCTCTGTTTTATACCAGAAAAGAGTAAATTTATCAAAATTTTTTGTATCCAGCATCCTAAAAGTTTGCGTTAACATTTTTTGCACAACATGTTTATGTTCATCCCAATAGAGATCTAACATTGAAAAAAAATCTCCAATCTGTTCGTCTCCAAAAATAATGGTTTGCACAATGTATTCCAAAAAATGTATACTATTCTCTGGGTTTAATGGATGGATAAGCTTTCTGGGCATTTCTGCAGATTGCATCAGCCGTATATACCAAGCTTGTAAACGATCTGGTTCTTGAGCCCAAGATACACCTTTTTGATTGATGGAACTGATCCATTTGCTATTTTTGTACAGTTCCTCTAATAAAGGGAGTTGAGCCAACTGGTCTTGTAGGAGATGATCTGGATGATTAGACTGGATCGTGTATTTTTTAGCCAATTTATACCATTCTACCAGTAATAGTAAAACATACAAATGATTCTGGTAGATACATTCTTTCGATTGGTTCAATCCATTCTGCAAAAATATTCGATCTTTCAATAACACTTGCTCATAGTGGAGCAAATTTTTACGTACAGATTGTTCAATTTTACTATTTTCTGCATAAGTAAAAGACGTAACAGCCAGTTGTTCTCGTGTTGTTTTGCAGAATAGGGAAACAGCTATGGTTCGTTCTTTAGCCAGTTGTTCCTTTTGTGCAGGTTCATCTAGAAATACGTCAAATATAAAATCTTTTTCTACCTGTTCTATAGCTTTTTTTTTATGGGCCTGCTGCGAAATGGTATATGCATAGAGGTTTTGCAACGCTTTTATACGTATAAAACGACGAGCAATAAGGCTATTTTCCATTATAATTTAGCTGTTTTATCGGCCAAATCGGACATTTTTTATGCTTTGCATGTGTACTATGTGGCTATCTCAATAAGGGATGGTAGAGCTTCGGAAAAAGTTTGTTTTACTATTTTCATGGGATACCATAAAGTTTACTAGGGTAGATTACCCTTCTTAGGCATAAGGATTAGTTTGTTTTTTAGCTTTTTCTGAATTTTAAATGGGGTAATTACCCAGTAGGTGAATAGATTAGTTGTATCCGTTCACTTGCGTGGTATCCATATTTTATAGATTATTGATTATTTTATCTAGTTTTTTTAAAACTGCTTCTTTTAAAGCTACTTTTTTTGCTTGATCAAAAAAAGTAGCCAAAAAAAATCAAGCGCTGGTGAACAAAGCTGTTGAAAATTCCAGGTTGCAAGCTGAAAATCAGAACTCGCCCAGGCCTGCGGCCTTGGGCTCAAACAGGCTGATTTTCTACTACCTTGCAGCCTGGAATTTTCTAGTCACAGCTTTGTTCAAGGCGCGTTTTTTATAAACTTACATTATTGCGCTATTTTTAAATACGAACGTGAAAAAAAATAAAAATATGCATAGGCCACACCACTGAACGGATACGATTAGTTGCCTTAGGGTGCATTATGTAACCAATGGTTGGTCAACTGCACTTAACCGTGGAGTAGGGGGGATTCGAACCCCCGGTACCCTTTTAGGAGTACACCCACTTTCCAGGCGGGCACCTTAAGCCACTCGGCCACCACTCCAAATAACCTATATCAGCTCTCCTATGGTTAAAGTTATAGCTTTTTTTCTATATTTAAGAGCAATAGATCTCTTTCGAAACAGATAAACCGATATTCCGCACAAAAATTTTATCAAAATAATTGTTTAACCAAACTTTACCATTTGTATATGGTTTAATGTTTAGGGATATAACCTAATCTAATCTCTCATTTGCCTGTTTCATAAAATACTCCTTAAGTAACATAAGTGCTTTATAGCGATGCGAAATTTTATTTTTTTCATCCTGATCCATCATAGCATAATTGATATGATATCCATCTGGCTGGAAAATAGAACCCCAACTCGATTGGCTGGTATCTAGGTAAGGACTAGGTGCAACAATTTTCCCATTGATAGTACCTGTAAACAAGTGAACCTTATGATTAGGCCCTTCTGTATAGCCAAAAGTACAGCTTACTTGCGCACTTTTGTCCTGGAAATCTGTTAAAATTCTAACTAATCCCTCTAATCCTATTTGGGCTATAAAAGCTTTGATATAGGGACCAGGTAATCCATTTAAACTATTAAAAGTTAACATGGTATCATCTATCAATGCAGGCCCTTGTACAACATTAGCAGCCGTCATACACTTATTAATGGCAATTTCAGTAGGCGAAGCTTGCAGCTCTGGTAATTCCAAGGAATAGTGCAGAAGTTTGAAATTACAAAAAGAATTATTACCTAAGATGGCCCTAACTTCTTTTAATTTTAATGCATTACTGGTAACAAAATTGATTTCTTTCACAGGCAATTACTTTAAATTCCAGCATGTAAAAAAGTATAACAACAGTATAATATCATGCTAATGGGAAAATAGGTTATTCTTTCCTAAAAATACCAATAACCATACAAAAATAGTTTAAATTTTTATTTTAAAATATGTTATTTATATCCAATTCTTCTATAACAGCCTTCTTTGTATGATTTGAATCGCGTGATGTATTTACAGATGTATCAGAAGCTGGTTGTACATCATAATTCTTCTTAGTTTGAATAATATTTTTTACCTTTTCAGATAAGGGGATACTTGGATCTACCAAAGGCCCTTTTTGGTAAACCGTATCTGGATCATTATACAATTTTAAAATGAATTTTTCCCATATAGGACGGGCTGTTACAGCGCCCTGCCCCAGCTCGAAGTCTCTAAAGTGAATGCAACGGTCTTCTCCTCCTACCCAAACACCGGTACAAAGGCCTTGCGTTAATCCTATAAACCAACCATCTGAATGATTGGAAGTAGTGCCAGACTTTCCGGCTATTTCGTTATTATCTTTTAGTGCGGAAGATACACCACGTAATGCTCCCTCATCTAAAGAACCTTTTAGCATATAGGTCATAAGGTCAGCAGTATCTTCATGAATAGCCTCATAGGTTTGTGGGATAAAGCTTTGTAGTATATTTCCCTGTTTATCTGTAATGTGGGTAATGAAAAAAGGTTCTGTCCAAACGCCTTTATTTAAAAAAGTACTGTAAGCTCCAACCATTTCATAGATAGAAACATCACTAGACCCTAGGCCAATAGAAGGAACTGCCTCTAATGGGCCTTTGATGCCCATATTTTGAGCGTAAGTTGCCACCAACTTAGGCGTCAATTGTTTGACCAGATAGCATGTAACAGAGTTGTATGATTTTGCCATAGCATATCGCAAAGTAATTTTTTTTCTAGTGTATGCTTTCCAAGCATTTTGAGCGGTCCATATTTTCCCATCGTATTGTAAAAAAGGAACGGGCTCATCTACCACTTTATCTGTAGGTAAGTAACCATTATCCAATGCTACGGTATAAACTATAGGTTTAAAAGTAGAACCAGCCTGCCGTTTGCTTTTTTTAATATGATCATATTGAAAGTGCGCAAAATTAATACCTCCTACCCAGGCTTTGATATGTCCTGTATGCGGGTCCATGGCCATACATCCAGCTTGCAATATCCTCCGATGCTGCTTAAACTTTTCAAAAGGGCTCATTATGGTTTTAATCGGCCCTTGCCAGGAAAATAATTCTACCGGTATAGCTGTATGCAATTCTGTATCGATAGCTTCTATATCTTCTCCATACTTTTCAAGTAACTTTTTGTACAATTTTGTTTTTTTTATTTCTGTTTCAATATAATTATCCATTTCTTTCCCATTTTCATCAATCCACGGATTGCTATTTTTCCAGTGTTCATCAAATGTGCCTTGCAATAGCGCCATGTGTTCTTTTAAAGCAGCTTCTGCATGTGTTTGCACACGGCTATCAATAGTGGTATAGATACGTAATCCATCTGCAAAGAGATCATAACCATTTGCTTGCGTCCATTTAAGTAGAAAATCACGTGCTGCAGCCCTAAAATAGGGAGCTATACCTTGTTGATAATTTTCCTCTTGATAGTGTAGTTCGATAGGCATTTCGGAAATGAGATTATATTCAGATTTTTTTAAAAAATTATTTTTAACCATCAGTGATAATACTATATTTCTAATATGCTTGGCATTTTCGGGATGGATGAGGGGACTGTAGCGTGTAGGTGCACGTAGCATACCTACCAATAATGCAGCCTCTTCTACTCGTAATGCTATGGGTTTAGTATTAAAAAAGGTACGCGCCGCTACTTTGATACCATAGGTATTGCTACCAAAGGTGACCGTATTGAGATACATGACAATAATTTCTTGTTTGGTATAAGCACGTTCCAGTTGAACAGCCAAAAGCCATTCTTTAGTTTTAAATATAAGCTTGTTTAATAAGGGGATGTGCGAGCATTTTCCTTTGTAATTTAGCTCTTTTCTTATATTAAAAAGGTTTTTAGCCAATTGTTGGGTAAGCGTGCTACCTCCTCCTTTATTTTGTTGTAATAGAATGGAAATAAAAAAAGCACGTGTAAGCCCCCGTAGATCTATGCCAGCATGTTGTTCAAAACGACAGTCTTCCGAGGCGATAAGCGCATGAATCATGCTCGGTGCAATTTCTTCATAAGTTATAGGACTACGATTGTTTCGAAAGTCAAAATATTTACCAAGCAGCATGCCATCAGCCGTATAAAGTTCGGAAGCTAATTCACTTTGTGGGTTTTCTAATACGTCTGTTGAGGGCATACCACCATACAGATGGTAAAAATCAACTTGAACAGAAAAGAGGTAGGTGGCAATAGTGATTAATCCCCCTATAAAAAAAATCCAGAGGCTTTTTATTATTTTTTTTTCATTCATATCCTACCTAATTAAGGAAAAACATACCCGAAGTTAACCTTTTTTAAACTAAAAAAATAGCAATGGCCCTTTATATTTCTAAAAATATATAGCCTTTAGAAGCGTTACGTCAAGTTAAATATTAACTGTTTTTATTCTTATTAAAAATAAATAAATTTATTTCGTTATTTTTAGGCCCTGTTTTCTTTAACAATGAGGTGCTGAAATGCTGTTATTGTATGCTATAGCGCTTGTATAAAGCTAAAATTAGCTTTATACAAGTATATTAATAATAAATAATTAGGACATTAAAATAGTATTGTAAAAATTCGATCTATGCGTTGGTTTGTCGTTTTTATCTCTATGTTACCATTTAGCGGATGGGCTATTAATGTACAACAACCCATTGCTATTCCAGAGGTAGTTAAGTTTGCAGACATACGGTTGAGGCTTAGCCGTGGTGCCCGAAAACGTGTACAAGAAAAAGTAGACCGGTTGACGAGAGCGAAAAGATTGTTTAACCAAATATTAGATAGAACCAATCTTTTTTTTCCACTTATAGAAAAAACGTTAGCAGAAGAAAATGTTCCACAGGATTTTAAATTCCAAGCCTTACATGAAAGTATGCTGATAGGGAATGCGGTAAGCCATACCCATGATGTGGGCTTTTGGCAAATTCATAAAGTAGCTGCTTTAGACTTAAAATTAAGTATAGATCACCCTGTAGATGAAAGAATGCACTTGATTCAATCTACTAAAGCAGCCGCACGTTTTTTAAAAAGTCATAACCAATATTTTGATAGCTGGTTAGCTGCACTACTGGCCTATAATAGGGGTAGGGCTGGGGTAGTAAAGATGTTTCCTAAAAAATACTATGGGGTCAAAGTGGTACCATTGTGTGATAAAACCGATGATTATATCATCTCTGTGGTAGCTACTAAGCTTGCATTTGAAAAAATGGCTGGAAAAAAGAAACATTCAGAACTGCAACTGTTTGTTTATGACCAAGGCCACCATGGTCATAAATTGCAAGATATTGCTTTGCACTTAAAAATAGAGGAAAAATTGTTATCAGACTACAATCAGTGGCTCAGGACATCTGTCATACCACATAATACGAACTGTTCTTTGGTAGTTCCCTTTTTGCATACCCATTCCAATGGTCCTAAAACTTCTATGTTAAAATTGCCTAAGCCATTAAAAACTGTATTGCCTGAGAGAAAAAAAATAGTAGCAGTAGAAAAAGGCAACCGGATGGCATCCTGCCATAGCCTAGATTATAACAAGTATCTCGCTGTTTCAAAAAAATTTCCTGAAGTCTCTACTTTAAAAGATTCGCGTTCCATTCGGCTTATTAAAGCAAATGGAAAGCTTGCCATTATAGCGCAGGAAGGAGATACGATTGCCCATTTGGCAAATATAGCCAACCTACGTGTAGATAAGTTTTTGCTTATAAATGATATTTCCGAAATGCATCACCCTATTCCAAACAGGATATATTATTACAGTGCAAAGGGGAGTAAAGGAGGGGTCCACTATCATGTAGTAGCACCAGGTGAAGCTGTATGGGATATTGCCCAACAATATGGAATAAAACAGTCGGCCCTTTTAGAAAAAAATCGAATGCAAAAAGCAGATCCGCTTGAAGAGGGTCAAATACTATGGTTGCGTTTTATTAGACCTCATACCATTCCAGTAGAATATAAATAAGCCAGTAGAATATAAATAAGATAGATTTTTTGTAGTTTTTTCGGGATGCAGTGTATTAGGGGGCCATGAAGCGTAATGAATAAATAACACTTTAATAAAATACCTATTAATTAGCATCTATTGTACCAGGTCTCTTTAAAAACAGCTATACCATGATGCAATGATGTAATACCCAGCGACTACGTGTCCGAACTATTTATTTGCTTTAAGCTTACAAGCTTACATAATCCTTATATTGCATTCTCTTTAGACCTGCATAGTAGTTCTCTTAAACCTACTAATACTAAAATCTAAATGAAGAAAAGTATATGTTGGGAAATTTGTATGTATGTTTAATGTATTAAAATACCTACTAGCTAGATGAAGAAAAATCCATACTGGGCAATTATATGCATGTTTAATTTATTAATTTATTAAAATATTAAAATATTAAAATTATAGTATGATGTTTATACGTTCAATATATAAAAAAGATGGTAGGCGGCGATCTACAGTAAGGTGGTATATGTATCCGACCATATGGTATGGCTGCTTGATTACCTTTAGCTGCACAAATCTCAGGAATGACATGAAGCATACGCAGCATGCAAATGGACAAAATATTTCTACACAAGAAACCGTAATAAGGGCTTCACCATCTGATTGTACCTGTAAAAATGAGCCTCAGCATCCTGAGTTTAAAATCCAGCCATTGCATATTGCAGCCTATGGCGATTGGTGGAACGACCTGCCATTGCATATGGCAGCCTGTACTGGCTGTATAAATTGTATCAAAAAAATACCGGAAGATGATAGACTAGCAATAATCAAGCATGATAGGGTAAGAAATAGCACAGCGTTGCATATAGCCGCTGCATATGGTCACACAAATGTGGTTGAGGTATTATTAGATAAAGATGCAAACATTGAGGCTATTGACCAATATGGATATACCCCTTTGCATATGGCAGCTATATATGGTAAGTACGATACAGCTAAGCTTTTATTAGAAAGACAGGCAAATAAAAATAGTTCCGATAATTGGTGGTATACCCCTTTGCATTCGGCAGTTCAACATGGTCACTTCCATATAGTAGAACTATTATTGCACCATAATGCAAGTATGCGTTATAAGAGCAAGGGTGAAGGGGATACCGTTTTGCATTGGGTAGTTAAATGTAATAAAGAAGATATAGCTCAACTGTTATTAAATAAGCTTATAGAGATACACCAGATAGAACCGATAAACATTCGGAACAATGATAGAAATACTATGTTACATTTGGCAGTTGAATATGGCATGGAAAATTTGGGTAGGCGATTATTAGATAGCGGTGCTAAAATAGATATGCAGAACCAAGATGGAAATACTGCGCTGCATTTGGCAGCTATACATGGTAGAGAAAATTTAGCTCAGCTGTTATTAAATAAGCTTATACAGATAAACCAGATAAAACAACAGATAAACATTCAGAACAATGATAAAAATACTGTGTTGCATTTGGCAGTTAAAGATGGTGGAGAAAATTTAGTTAAGCTGTTATTAGATAACGGTGCTAAAATAGGCATTGAGAACAAAGATGGAAATACTGCGTTGTATTTGGCAGTTAAATGCAAGCAAGAAAATATAGCTCAGCTGTTATTAAATAAGCTTATACAGATAAACCAGATAGAGCAGATAAACATTCAGAACAATAATAATAATACTGTATTGCATTTGGCAATTAAATATGGCATGAAAAATTTGGTTGGGCTATTATTAGATAGTGGTGCTAAAGATATACAAGACAAAAGGGGAAATATTGCATTACATTTGGCAGTTAAATATAATCAAAAAAATATAGTTCAGCTGTTGTTAAATAAGTTTAATAAGAACAATAATAGAAATACTGTATTGATACAACAGATAAACCAGATAGACATTCAGAATAAGGATCAAAATACTGCATTGCATTTAGCAGCTATATATGGTATAGAAAATTTAGTTGAGCTATTATTAGATAACGGTGCTAAAATAGATATGCAGAACCAAGAGGGGATGATGGCGTTAGAGTGCGCAGTTAAACATAGGCATGCAAATGTGGTTAAGCTATTATTGGATAGGGGCAACAAGATAAACAAACAAAATAAATGGGGGGCTGCTGCTTTGCATTGGGCATCGCAGCAAAGCGACTTAGATGGAATAGAGCTTTTATTAAATGCGGGTGTTAAGGTAGATGATCAAAACGAGGATGGGAATACTGCTTTGCATGTAGCCTATAAGCAATGTTGTCGGTTTGTTGGAAACTATCATGAGTTTACAAGAAGTCGTCAGCTAGATACCGTCAAGTTCTTAGAGCGTTACCATGCTAAGAAAGACATCAAAAACAAGCAAGGATACTCGCCTGAAGATTATGCATATCTTGTCTTTATACGCAACTGTTATGGGATTAACCTTTTAAATAGCAGCGATGTCTCTCATAGAGTAGAGAAAGGTATACTTGGGTACTTGTTACAGAATAATAAGTTCAAGCAAAGAAATACGCCTGCTAATCAGAATATTACAAGGGTGTATTTGCCTGCTGAAACACTTATGGATATATTCAGTTTTATAACAACCGATTTATATTTGGATGCTACAGGACAAGTTACCCAAAGCGGTACGCAGTTACCTTTTGTGAATAGGTGGATAACAAGCAATCATGGCAGAGAGGATATAATTCAAGAATTACGTGATTATGTGGGAAATAATATAAATATAAATCCAAATCAAGCTATGGAATACGAGAGGGTGGCCAGTGGATTATTGGATAACGCTAGAGCGTTAAGGGACTTAAGAAGAGGAATGGGATCTAACTATGGTGAATATGATATGGATGTGTGGTAATGTAGTAAAAACGTGCATCTCACCGGATACTTTCAAAGTGAGGCTGTTGCAATAGACAATTTAAAATATACATAGAAGCCGTATGCGACTCCTTATATAATGGTGTTTATGGTATGCTTATTTTATAACCTGCTTATCATCAGTAGTATTATTCTGTGTTTGGTTAACACCAGCAAGCTATTACGTAACATGCCGAAGCGGTAATATGGCTAAATCATGCCGTGTTATTCCCTATTGCAACGGCCTCACTCTATGCCTAAACTTCGTTTAACTAGCTTTAAAATAGTGGAAAATACTATTGGAAAAGTAAGTTTCCTTCTGCGTGTGAACATATGGCCGCCTTTGGAATGGATAGTCTGAAATATGGCTGAATACAATTTATCTTTAATTTCCGAAATAAAATTTTCCCCTAAAAACTCTTTCATAAAAAAATGTATCATACACTTTTTTATGAAATAATAAAAAAAGAATTTATTCGTTAAATAAGAAGCCATGTAGCAAATGTAAAAAAAATATCCTATTCTACTTGGTTATCAATAATAGTTAAACCTTAAGTTGACGCCATTGGGTGAACGGGTACGCTTCACATCGGTTATAAACTTATAAAATTGTAGTATCTTGTAATGCCTGAAGGGGCATTAGAAATGGTTAATGGGTAATAACGATGGGTAATAATGCTTACTGCTGTGAACACTTTTGATATAGACCAAGTTAGGTCTTATTTTCCTCTTTTAAATCAACAAGTGTATGATAGGCCACTGGTTTATTTTGACAATGCTGCTACTACCCATAAACCCATTTCGGTTATACGTAGTGCACAGCATTTCTATGAGAGGGACAATGCAAATATTTACCGCGGTATGCACGCCTTATCTGCTCGCGTTACGACGGCCTTAGAACATACACGCCTTGCTGTACAAAAATTCCTACATGCGCCTGAGGTAGAAAACATTATTTTTACTTCTGGAGCCACAGAAAGTATTAATTTAATTGCTGCCACTTATGGAGAAATGGAAATTGGTGCCGGAGATGAAGTGTTAATTTCTGAGATGGAACACCATGCCAACCTTGTTCCATGGCAGCTGCTTTGTAAACGCAAAAAAGCCATTTTAAAGGTTATACCTATGGATGATAGGGGGCAGTTAGACCTAACCCATCTCGATAGATGGATTACCGCACGTACCAAAATAGTTGCGGTAAGTTATGTTTCTAATACATTGGGGACGATACATCCGATTAAAACCATTATAGATAACGCACATGCCAAAGGTGCACTGGTTGTAATAGATGGTGCACAAGCCGTAGCCCATCTCCCTATTGATGTTACGGCTTTGGATTGTGATTTTTTTGTCTTCTCTGCTCATAAAATGTATGGTCTTACTGGGTTAGGGTTTTTATATGGTAAGAAAAAGTGGTTAGAAGCCATGCCTCCCTATCAAACGGGTGGTGGCATGGTGAAACAGGTTACATTAACGGATACTATTTATCTTGATCCCCCTTATAAATTTGAGCCAGGCACCCCTCCTTTAGCTGCGATTATTTCTTTTGCAGAAGCGCTCAAATTTATGGCAAGTATAGGTTATCCTAAGATGGCTGCACATGAAGAAATCTTGCTATGTTATGCCATGGCTGGTTTAACACATATGCCAGCCGTACAGTTGGTAGGTAGCGCTACCGAAAGAATAGGTATTATTTCTTTTAATTTAACAAATATGCACCACTTAGATGTCGGCTTATTGTTAGATGCAAAAGGCATTGCTGTCCGTACAGGCCATTGTTGTACCCAGCCGCTTATGCATAGATTAGGTATAGAGGGCGTTGTACGTGTTTCTTTTGCTTTGTACAACACCATTGAGGAAATAGATCTTTTTTTAGAAGCATTACAGCAAATTATTCACAAAGCAACTTAGGTAGTATGGAAAAGTTACCATTTAAAACCATTGATCAGCATCAAGACGATATCATAGATGCATTTGCTAGCTTGTGTGGAGAAAGAGAAGTGATGCTTGACTATCTTATTGATTTAGGAAGCGCATTGGCCCCTATGGAGCTCTTATATAAAACAGATAACCATTTGGTGCAAGGTTGTATGTCTAAAGTATGGTTGATGGAGGTAGAAAAGGAAGGATTATTGTTTTTTCAAGCAGACAGCAATACGGCTATTACAAAAGGATTAATCAGTCTCTTGCTTAAAGCAGTTTCTGGCCAATCTATATTAGCTATTGCAGCTGCTAAGTTCTATTTTGTAGAGGCGATTGGCATAAGCGAACTGATAGGATGGCAGCGAGCGAGTGGATTTTCGCATATGATTAAAGAAATCAAATTAAAAGCATTATCCAGATTGGCACAAAGCAGGCATGCATAATGGCTTCTTTGTGGTAAGGCTAATGGACAAGGCTAATTATAAAAATTATACACTTGTATGATAAAAACGTATACTAAAAACGTAGGCATGGAACCGGCAGCAATGCATCTTCCTACATCTGATGGGTTTGCTGCCAATGCCAAATATCCACCGCATGCCTTAGACCTGGAAGAGGGGGTATTGGGTGCATTGATGTTGGAGAAAGAAGCGTTGGTTAGTGTAATTGATCTTTTAAAACCTGAAAGTTTTTATAAAGAATCCCATCAAGAAATCTACCGGGCCATTCTATTTCTTTTTAATGATTCTGAGCCCATAGATATGCTTACTGTGGTCAATCAGTTGCGAAAAGATGGTAAACTGGCAGCAGTAGGGGGCAGCTATTATGTAAGTTATCTGACTACGCGCATTAGCTCTTCAGCCAATATTGAATTTCATGCTAGGGCTATTATTGAATATGAAATTCGGAGAAAGTTACTATCGGTTTCCAGTACTATACAAAAGCATGCCTATGATCCTACTATGGATGTTTTTAATGTGTTGGACCGTACGGAACAGGCTCTTTTTGAAATTTCTGATGGCAATGTACGCAAAGGTTATCTAGACATGCGTTCGTTATTGGTAGAAGCTTTTGATAATTTATCCAATCGTCGTACACGTGTAGATGGCCTTACGGGTATTCCTAGTGGGTTTATTGTTTTAGATCGTATTACATCTGGTTGGCAAAAGTTTGATTTGATTATTATCGCGGCTAGACCTGGTATGGGTAAGACAGCTTTTGTACTTTCTGCTTTGCGTAATGCGGCGATAGATTATAAAACACCAGTAGCTATTTTTTCTTTGGAGATGGGTGCTTTACAGTTGGTGAATAGATTGATTTCAGCTGAAGCAGAGCTTGCTAGTGAAAAAATTAAGCAAGGTAAATTAATGGACCATGAGTGGGAACAGTTGCTCCATAAAACGGCTGAGCTTTCTAATGCACCCATTTATGTAGATGATACGCCCGCGCTTTCTATTTTTGAATTACGCACCAAATGTAGAAGACTTAAAGCTAAGCATAACATTCAATTAGTTGTTATTGACTATTTGCAGCTTATGTCAGGTGATCCGACTAAGGGTGGTAGCAATCGTGAACAAGAGATCGCTTCTATTTCACGTGCCCTTAAAAGCATAGCTAAAGAGTTGGATATTGCTGTTATTGCATTGTCTCAGTTAAGTAGAGCGGTAGAAACGCGTGGTGGCAGCAAACGACCACAACTTTCTGATCTTCGTGAATCTGGTTCTATTGAACAGGATGCTGATCTTGTCTTGTTTTTGTATAGGCCAGAATATTATGGATTAACAGAGGATGAATCAGGCAATTCTACGCAGGGGCTAGTAGAGGTTATTGTTGCCAAGCATCGCAATGGGGCGTTAGATAATGTACACTTGCAATTTATAGGATGGTATATGAAATTTATGGATTGTGGTATGCCCGCTGCTATACAGTCGGAACAGTTTACTACTGTTATCCGTTCTAGTAAAGCAAATGAGCTACAGGAAACGTTTGATGTATTTTGAGGTACAGGATTGGTAATAAAATACCTTATAATTGGTTATTAGATCGCTTTCAAAACTAACGTTTTAGTAAAATGCGAAGCCGTTGCAATAGAAAATTGCAGCATTGTATTATACAAATATAGAGTTCTTTATAAGTTTACAGCACTAAAAATGTATGGTTTATATTCTTTTTAAGGCTTTTAACTAACACTTGCGTATAGATTTCTCTTTTTTATAAAATTTTTGTTTTCTATTGCAACGGCCTCAATGTGACATGCGCCTGTCAACTTCTAAATTTTTTGCAACGATAATGAAATTATTGTCAATGGTAAAACAACAATCCGTTGTAACATTTCCATGCCTAATTTCAATCATGTTCCTAATACTAACGTTTGACGCTCCTTATGTTTGTGCACAATCCTGCCCTTCTTTTGCGGTAGTAGTTGTAAACAATTTTATAGCTAAACCTGTTGTAAACAGTATTGCAACTCAATTTGGTAGTAAAGTAGCTATTATCGAGGCAAGTAATTTATATTGGCAAATACAATATAATTTAAAATCTTTAGACAGTCAATCTAAAAAACTTTATACGTATATTTTACGTAAGTTACGTAAATACACGGTAAACCCTAAAACTTTTCCGCTTGTTCTCATTGGAGAAAGTAAAGGAGGCGTTACATCCTGTTTGTTGGCTAAACAGTACAACGATAAGTTAAATATACAAGCTATTATTACCCTTTTTGCACCGCTCAATGGTGCACCTATACTAAAGCGTAGCAGCAATGAAATACAAATGTTTATAGCGCATACAAAAGCATATATGAAACATATTAACTATTGCTTGCCTATAGGAAATGTATGGTATCTAAAGGGCTTAGCCTGGTTGTTAAAAAAAATAAAAATAAGTGGGTTAAACGATTTGTTACCTAATAGCCGCTGTATCAAGCAAATAGAGAATTTTATACATAGTGATGCACATACCATTCCTTGTTTATTAATTGCTGGTTACTATGATAATTTGGGGAAGTATCTACTTAACAAGGCAGCTAGCGTTAATTTACCTATGCAGGTGATACAATCATTTAATGATGCGTATGGACAATTTATAACGGAAAAGCAAGCGGTTTATCATGATGGATTGATTCCCTTATCTAGCCAATTGTTATGGGTATAGGTATGGATGTGGATGTGGGTATGGATGATAGTGCTTGTGCTATGCTTGCCGACATGGAGCATTATAAAATGGTTATGCCCACATTACACCGTTCACATATATATAGAAGGATTTATAAAGATATGATCCATGGTAGGACACCTCTTTCTAAATTTATGGTATCTGATATAATGCATTTTATTCATGAAAAAGTAAAGTATACGGAATGTAGCCATTTCTGAAATGGGCACTGTATTTGCTTTAAGCCTGCGTAATCCTTACATTTACCTTAGACTTGCCTAGTAAATTCTCTTACCTAGATGAAGGAAAGCCCATACTGCGCAATTGTATATATGTTTAATTTATTAAAATAATAGTCTGATGTTTATGTATTCAATACATAAAAAAGTGCGAAGGTAACGGGTAATAGAACGTATACACTTTAAACTATTATAATTATGCAATTCAATATATCCTTATTTTATTTATATTTCTTGATCCTATTCTTACTAGGGGGGCTGTGCCCAGAACAATCAATTTATGCGTAAACATGAAATCTATTTAAAGGCGTATCCTGAGCATATATCAGCCATTACAGATACGGCTATAGTTTATAAAGATGGTACACAACAGGCAGTAAGTGATGGCAAAGAAAATGAAAAAAGTTACTCAGAAAAACTGAATACTGCCAGTTTGCTTGATCAACTTTCTATTCCGTATATAGTGGAATCTAGCCATGGTAATTATATGGATAGTGTTAAACAGCAAAATTATGATCCAGGCAGAATACGTAATATCGCATTATTCAAAAAAATATATGGAAATAGTGAAGAAGAAGTTAGCAGCAATCTGGTTAAGATTGAGTGGATGCCAAAAAGCTTTCAACTTCCAAGTTCACTTTTAGTTACAAAAGTCAATAATGTATCAGAAAAATTAAAAAATATTTCAGTAGAATTGGATGATTTACCGGATGAATTCAAAGATTATCTTAAAGATCCAGGTGGAACATTTAACTGGAGGGTTATTGAAGGTACAGATCGAGCCAGTGCACATAGCTTTGGTATGACAGTTGACATAAATGTAGAACACTCTAATTACTGGTTATGGGACTATAAAAAAAACAATCCTGGAAACGATGCAATCAAGGAGGAAGATATTGATCCTGATAAATTCCCTATTTATCAAAATAAAATTCCTATAGAAATTGTTAAAATTTTTGAGAAATATCATTTTATATGGGGAGGAAAGTGGTATCATTATGATACCATGCATTTTGAATATCGCCCTGAACTTTTTCCGGAACATTTACTGTAATTGTCCAAATACATCTACTGGCCATCTCTGGCCCACTTTCACCCGAATAGGAACTCCATGGGGGTGAAACACACGCAGCATGATAATGCTATGAGGCCGCTGCAATATTAGCTAATGGTAGATGGACAGAAAAAATACCAACTATTGCCTATTTGTAATTAAATGAATAACATAGTTGCTACGCAAGCAAACGGATACGTATCCGTTCAGTGGAGTGGCCTAAGTCTCTATAATCTGGGAAAGAATATGGAAAGGATTTAGCTTTTGTTGCTTCCAGGATAGATAGAGAGAAATTATTCTTTCCAAAAATCTATTTCCCCGTTCAGATTGGGTAAAGTAAGGTATCCGTTCAGTGGAGTGGCCTAAGTCTCTATAATCTGGGAAAGAATATGGAAAGGATTTAGCTTTTGTTGCTTCCAGGATAGATAGAGAGAAATTATTCTTTCCAAGAATCTATTTCCCCGTTCAGATTGGGTAAAGTAAGCATTCTTCCGATAGACTACATAATGTCTAATTTGCCTTTCAGCATGGTTATTCGTTAAGGGTATAGTTAAGGGATCCTCTAAGAATTTCCATAATGCTTTTTCAATTTTTAATATATTTTTAGCTACACGTACCGCATGCGGCGCATCAGGAATAGGTAAAATACCTCTTAAATAATAACCGGTTNCAAAAGTGTATACCATGAAACCAAGGAAGCCAAACTCTTCTATGAAAAAAGTAGCTAGGGTACGCCTCACAACTGGTAAAGAAGTAAACGTATATATTCCTGGAGAAGGGCATAATTTACAAGAGCACTCCATCGTGCTGGTTAGAGGGGGGGGAGTAAAAGACTTATCGGGTGTCCGATATGGTGTGATTCGTGGTGTATTGGATACCTCAGGCGTTAGTGGAAGATGCCAAGGTAGATCCTTATATGGAGCAAAGAAATCTAAAAAGAAATAACTGGTTAATCTAAATTAACCAGTTCCTGTAGGCTATTGCCTTAATAGCTGAACTATATCTCTAAGAGTAGCCATCATAGAGAGGGTACAAGCATAGGGTTACATGCCCCAGATAAAAAATTAATTTCAGTGAAAGCAAGAAAATAAATTATGAGAAGAAAGCAAGCTATAAAAAGAGTTTTACCACCTGACTATAAATATGGAGATCCGCTTGTAACTAGGTTTGTAAACGGATTAATGAAAAAAGGGAAAAAAAGTCTTTCTTTTAGTATATTTTATAATACAATTGACTTAGTAGCACAAAAAACCAAAGAAGATGGGTTGGAAGTTTGGCGTAGAGCGCTAAATAATGTAACCCCTCTATTAGAGGTTAAACGCCGTCGCGTGGGGGGTGCTACGCTTCAAGTGCCTATTGAAATAAGAGCAGATAGAAGGGTTTTTTTAGGTATAAAATGGTTGATTTCTTTTGCTCGATCCCGCGGAGAAAAAACCATGCAAGAAAGGCTTACCAATGAAATTATTGCAGCTTCTAAAGAAGAAGGAACTGCTTTCAAACGTAAAGTAGATACCCATAAAATGGCAAGTTCAAATAAAGCCTTCTCACATTTTAATTTGAGATAAGTGGCAACAAACGAATTAACATTTTTAAGAAACATAGGCATCATGGCCCATATTGATGCCGGTAAAACTACTACAACTGAACGCATTCTGTACTATACAGGTCTTACCCACAAAATAGGCGAAGTACATGATGGAGGTGCAGTCATGGATTGGATGGCTCAAGAGCAAGAACGAGGGATTACTATTACCTCTGCTGCCACTACCACATTTTGGAAATATCCTACTATACAAGGAAAATCAAATGAAAAAACACAAACTTACAAGATTAACATTATCGATACACCTGGCCACGTAGATTTTACGGTTGAGGTAGAACGTTCTTTACGTGTCTTAGATGGTGCAGTTGCCTTATTTTGCGCCGTAAGTGGCGTAGAGCCTCAGTCTGAAACTGTTTGGCGTCAAGCTGACAAATATAAAGTGCCACGCATCTGTTTCATAAATAAAATGGATAGAGCTGGTGCCAACTTTTTTAATGCGCTCAATGAAATCAAGGAAAAGCTGGGTACTAACCCTGTTCCATTGCAAATTCCTATTGGCAGTGAAGCTGCATTTAAAGGAGTTGTGGATTTGATTACCAATGAAGCAATGATTTGGAATGAGGATGATTTAGGTATGACCTACCAGGTAGTAGCTATTCCTGACGATTTAGTAGAAACTATTGAAGAATGGCGTCAAAAATTGATTGAAAATGTAGCCAGTTATGACGAAGGACTTATGGAAAAATTCTTTGACAATCCAAAAGCCATTACCACAGATGAGATCAGGGCAGCCGTTCGAAAAGCTGTTATGGATCTCTCTTTTTCTCCTGTTCTCTGTGGTTCTGCTTTTAAAAATAAGGGTGTGCAAGCATTATTGGATGCAGTATGTGCGTATCTTCCTTCTCCATTAGATTTACCTCCAGTAGCCTGTATCCATCCAGATACAAACGAAACAGCATTTAGAAAACCAGAAAATAGTGAACCATTTACCGCATTGGCTTTTAAAATTGCAACGGATCCTTTTGTAGGTAGACTTGCTTTTTTACGTGTATATGCGGGTACCTTACCTGCTGGATCCTACGTTTACAACAATAGAACAGGTAAAAAAGAACGAATTTCTCGTTTGATGCAAATGCATGCCAATAAACAAAATCCCATTGACACGGTACAAGCAGGAGATATTTGTGCGGTTGTAGGATTTAAGGAAATTAAAACAGGGGACACCCTAACAAGTGAAAAGCATAAAGCTATACTGGAAGCCATCACCTTCCCAGAACCGGTAATTGGTTATTCTATTGAGCCAAAAAAGCAAGCAGATCAAGACAAGTTAACCATGTCTATTGCCAAGTTAATGGAAGAAGATCCGACTTTGCGTATGGAAACCAATAGTGAAACTGGTCAAACCATCCTAAAAGGGATGGGTGAGCTGCACTTAGAGATTATCATTGATCGCCTTAAACGAGAATTTAAACTTGAAATTAACCAGGGCGCACCGCAAGTAGCCTATAAGGAAGCGCTTACCACTACCATAACACACAAGGAAGTGTACAAAAAACAAACAGGTGGTAGAGGTAAGTTTGCAGATATTTCTTTTGAAATAGGACCTAGAGAAAAGATTGGAGAAGAACCGATTCAGCCCGGATTAGAATTTGTGAACAAGATTGTTGGAGGGGTTATTCCTAAGGAATTTATCCCATCTATTCAAAAAGGATTTACCATGGCTATGGATAATGGTCCATTGGCAAACTATCCTGTAGAATCCATGCGCGTTAAAATTTTCCATGGTTCTTATCATGAGGTTGACTCCGATTCCTTATCATTTGAATTAGCCGCTAGGGTTGGATTTAGGGCAGCTGCCCAGAAAGCTTCTCCTGTGCTACTAGAACCCATTATGTCTATAGAAGTAGCTACCCCTGATGAATTTACAGGTCCAGTAACAGGTGATCTTAATAGAAGAAGAGGGATTATGAAAGGAATGAGCAGTAAAATTGGGTTGCAAATGGTTAAAGCAGATGTGCCATTGGCAGAACTGTTTGGTTATGTTACTGACCTAAGAACCATTACTTCAGGTAGGGCTTCTGCTTCATTGACTTTTTCGCATTATGAACCCGTTCCTAAAAACTTAGCAGAGGGTATTATCAATAAAGTAAAAGGCATAACGGTATAAAATATATATCTATATTATTGCAATAAAACATATGAATCAAAAAATTCGCATTAAACTTAAATCATTCGATTCTATTCTATTGGATAAATCAGCAGAAAATATCGTTAAAGCTGTAAAGGCAACCCGAACAGTCGTAAATGGTCCAATACCGCTTCCATGTACAAAAGAGGTCTATACTGTTTTGCGTTCTCCACATATAGATAAGAAGTCAAGAGAACAGTTTCAGCTTTGTACCCATAAAAGGTTAATAGACATCTATTCCAATAGTTCAAAGGCAGTAGATGCGCTAATGAAATTAGAACTACCTAGTGGTGTAGAAGTTGAAATTAAAGTTTAAAATGATATTTAGGGGCAACCATTCCCTTATGTATTGGTAACGTTTTCGATTTTTGCTACAATACAATATTAATATATTCGTTCACTTGCGTGATAGAAATATTGTATCCGTTCACCTGCGTAGCAGCCGTATTTTATAGATTATAGCAAATGGCTAATATTTGATAAATGATGATTTTATCCATTTTTTTTAAAAACTACTTCTTTGTTTTAAACAACTACTTCTTTTACAGCTACTTTTTTTGCTTGATCAAAAAAAGTAGCCAAAAAAAATCAAGCGCTGGTGAACAAAGCTGTTGAAAATTCCAGTCTGAAAGCTGAAAATCAGAACTCGCTCTCTATGGTCACTCAATGGATTTGGAAAGCTGGCAAGGCGCGCGAGGGTGAAGCGCACGCAGCATAGTACCCACTATGTGAGTTCGCCCCATGATGTATGTACATACATCACGGGGACCCCAAGTACGCTGAATCCCGAAGCGGAACACAGCCAGCTTTTCAAAGACGAAGAGTAGGCTCAAACAGGCTGATTTTCTACTAACTTTCAAACTGAAATTTTCTAATCACAGCTTTGTTCAAGGCGCATTTTTTACGATCTAATATTATTGCGCTATTTCTAATTGATGTGAACACAGATACGTATAGGCCACATGACTGAACGGATACTTAGGCAAACACATTCCTTATTATTTGTGTTACTGGTTACATATTGGACATCGTGGATGCTCCTGCCACCAGCGTGCAATACATGCTGCATGAAAATAATGGCCACATTGAATAGGTTGCGTATCTTGTTCATTTATACATATACTACATGTTGGATCCAACTGGGACCACCTCATGGGATGTTTTTCTCGTATACCCTGAATTAATCTCTGTATATTATTTTTACATCTTTCGTTTTCCGTTTTTCTTTTTAACGAAGGTACCATATGTGTTACATAGAATACGGCTATGTTTATTCCCACCCCACATAGAAAAGATCCATACGCTCCATTGATATATGCCTCTCTTGCTAAGGACCACCCTAGATTAATCGCCTGCATACGTAGTGTATATACAACTAGTTGATCTGGAGACCACCAACTTTCATTTTTTTTATTATTATACACATAAGCATGGCTTATTTCCTCAATAAATTGCTTTTCTATCGCTGCATCATCTTCTGCTGGTAATCCTTCAGGAACTATTTGCGAATTTATATTTCTTGTTGGTAAATTATTATCTTTATTGTCTTGTGTATTAATCTTATCTATGTTATATGGACAAGCAGATTTGCTACATCCCATAAATAATAGCGATATAAAAAAATAGCAATACCATAATTGGTTGATCACATTTATTTTCATATTGAGTATGAGTAGTAGTGTTGTTATGTTGTTATGGATGAATATATGGTTGAGCATTGCGTGGGATCCCCCACCTGCTAGTTACTTTGATTAAATATACCTAGTATAAAAAAGAAAGAAAAAAACCAAAAATCAAATCTCGCTCCTACGGAGCTCAGATAAATTGATTTTCTTTTGATTTTTTTCCTTTCTTTCCTTTCTACAGTTTTTTCAAGGCGTATTTTTATGATCTTGCATTATTGCACTATTTCTAATGGATACGAACAGGAATACGCATAGACCACTCCACTGAACAGATACGGCCACTTTATTTGCTTTAAGCTTAGATAATCCTTACCTTTTACTATAGGCTTGTATGGTAGTTTGCTTACCTACATAAATAAAAGTCCATGTTAGACAATTGTATGCATATTTAATTTATTAAATATTAATATAGATGTTTAATGTATTTAATTAATAAAAATATTAAAATTATAGTTATGATGTTTGTGCATTCAATATATAAAAAAGGTTGTAGGCGGCGATCTACAGTAAATTGGTATATGTATCCGGCAATATGGTATAGCTGTTTCATTACCTATAGTTGCACAAATCTCAAAAATGGCATGAAGCATACGCAGGATGCAAATGGGCAAAATATTTCTACACAAGAAACCGTAGTAAGGGCTTCACAATCTGATTGTATCTGTAAAAATGCGTCTCCGCTTGCTGCGTTTAATAGCGATAAGTTACATATGGCAGCCTATGCTGGCTGTATGGATTGTATCGAAAAAATACCGAAAGATAGTCCAGACATAATCAAGCATGATAAGGTAAGAAATAGTACATTGTTGCATACAGCCACTAGATATGGTCGCACATATGTGGCTGAGGTATTATTAGATAAAGGTGCAAACATTGAGGCTATCGATAAAGATGGATATACTGCTTTGCATCTGGCAGCTATATATGGTAAGTACGATATAGCGAAGCTTTTATTAGAAAGTCAGGCAAATAAAAATAGTTACGATAAATTGTGGCATACAGCTTTGCATTGGGCAGTTAAACACGGTCACTGCGATATAGCAGAACTATTATTGTCCTATAATGCAAGTATACATTATAGGAACCAAGGTGAACGGGATACCGTTTTACATTGGGCAGTTAAATATAATCAAGAAAATATAGCTCAAAATATAGTTCAGCTATTATTAAATAAGCTTATAGAGATAAACCAGATAGAACAGATAAACATTCAGAACAAAGATGGAAATACTGTGTTGCATTTGGCAGTTGAATATGGCATGAAAAATTTGGTTGGGCTATTATTAGATAGCGGTGCTAAAATAAACATTCAGAACAAAGATGGAAATACTGCGTTACATTTGGTAGTTAAATATAATCAAGAAAATATAGCTCAAAATATAGTTCAGCTATTATTAAATAAGCTTATACAGATAAACCAGATAGATCAGATAAACATTCAAAACAATGATGGAAATACTGCGTTGCATTTAGCAGCTATACATGGTATAGAAAATTTAACTGAGCTATTATTAGATAACGGTGCTAAAATAAACATTCGGAACAAAGATGGAAATACTGCGTTGCATTTGGCAGTTAAATATAATCAAGAAAATATAGCTCAACTGTTATTAAATAAGCTTATACAGATAAACCAGATAGATCAGATAAACATTCAAAACAATGATGGAAATACTGCGTTGCATTTAGCAGCTATCGATGGTAGAGAAAATTTAGTTGAACTATTATTAGATAACGGTGCTAAAATAGATATGCAGAACAAAAAGCAGATGATGCCGCTAGAGTACGCAGTTAAACATAGGCACGCAAATATGGTTAAGCTATTATTGGATAGGGGCAACAAGATAAACAAACAAAATAAATGGGGCATTGCTGCTTTGCATTGGGCGTCGAAACAAAGTGACTTAGATGGAATAGAGCTTTTATTAAATGCGGGTGTTAAGGTAGATGCTCAAAACGATGATGGAAATACTGCGTTGCATATAGCCTATAGGCAATGTTGTAGGTTTATTGGAAGCTATCATAAGTTTACAAGAAGTCGTCAGCTAAATACCGTTAAGCTCTTAGAGCGTTGCAGTGCTAGGAAAGACATTGAAAATAAGCAAGGATACTCGCCTGAAGATTATGCATATCTTGTCTTTATACGCAACTGTTATGGGATTAACCTTTTAAATAGCAGAGATGGTTCTCATATAGTAGAGAAGCGTATACTTGGGTATTTACTACAGAATAATAAGTTTAAGCAAAGAAATACGCCTACTAATCAGAATTCTGAGAGTTTACACTCGCATCTTCCTAATGAAATATGGGATATATGCAAGTTTATAACAACCGATTTATATTTGAATGCTACAGGACAAGTTACCCAAAGTGGTACGCAGTTACCTCAATTACGTGATTATGTGGAAAAAATAAATCCAGATCAAGCTATGGAATACGAAAGAGTGGCCAGTGGATTATTAAATAGCGCTAGAGAGTTAAGGGATTTATGCAGTAAATCTTCATGTGTGGTAATGTAGGAAAAGCGTGCATCTCACGGCCACACACCTAAACGAATCCGTTCACTTGCATGGTAGCCATATTTTATAGATTATAGCAAATGGCTAATATTTGATAATTAATGATTTTATCCATTTATTTAGAAGCTACTTCTTTTAAAGCTACTTTTTGATCAAGCAAAATTTGGTTTATAGTTAATTTATGTTTAAATTTTATTATTAAGAGCAAATAAAATAGGTATATAGGTAAGAATCAAAATCGCAAAAACTCGTAAATATAAGCGCATTGAAATAATTCAACGCTTAATATGCTGATACTGTCTGATTTTTATCACTTATTTTATTAGGGCTAGTTGTTTAATCTTTTTTATAGGATCTAATGTCCTAAGTAGCCAAACAGCATACTAGCCCTTGCTCTTAATTTTATTCTTAATATATCGATACAAAACTTTCGATAATCCCTAATGGTAGTATACGGTATCCGTTCAGTCATGTGGCCTATACGTATCTGTGTTCACACCCATTAGCAATAGCGCAATAATACTAGATCTTAAAAAATGCGCCTTGAACAAAGCTGTGACTAGAAAAATTCAGTCGTATCCGTTCAGTCGTGTAGCCAATTAGAAATAGTGCAATAATATAAGTTTATAAAAAACGCGCCTTGAGGCCGTTGCAATAGAAAAATGGCAACGTATTTTTTATAGAAATCTAGATGTAACTTGTACATTTTTGTACGTTTACAGCACTAAAATATTATTTTTTATGTACTTTTAAAGACTTTTTAGTAATGATTAGGTAGACGCTTATTTCTTTTATTAAATTTTTGTTTCCTATTGCAACGGTCTCGCCTTGAACAAAGCTGTGATTAGAAAAATTCAGTCTGAGAGCAATGTAGAAAATCAGCCTGTTTGAGCTTACTCTTCGTCTTTGAAAATCTGGCTATGTTCCGCTTCGGGATTCAGCGTACTTGGGGTCCCCATGATGTATGTATATACATCATGGGGCGAACTCGCATAGTTCTACTATGCTGCGTGCGCTTCACCCTCGCGCGCCTTGCCAGCTTTCCAAATCCATTGAGTAATCGTCTCTTCGTCTTTGAAAAGCTGGCTATGTTCCGCTTCGGGATTCAGTGTACTCGCATAGTGGGTACTATGCTGCGTGCACTTCACCCTCGTGCG
>NZ_RARA01000025.1:5165-5342 GCF_003788695.1 Candidatus Cardinium hertigii | reverse complement strand
ATTTTTAATATATTTTTAGCTACACGTACCGCANNNNAGGATAGATAGAGAGAAATTATTCTTTCCAAGAATCTATTTCCCCGTTCAGATTGGGTAAAGTAAGCATTCTTGTGATAGACTACATAATGTCTAATCTGCCTTTCAGCATGGTTATTCGTTAAGGGTATAGTTAAGGGA
>NZ_RARA01000025.1:3533-5159 GCF_003788695.1 Candidatus Cardinium hertigii | reverse complement strand
TAAAATACCTCTTAAATAATAACCGGTTCGTTTACGTAATTTTCTAGCACGTTTTAAAAAGAAACGCAAATCAAATTTTTTATTTAAGCAAGCTTTGGTTAACCCAAACAAGTCAGTTGCGACTTGTTTTAAACTTTCTCCTAAGTTTTTAACAGTATTATGGGCACTATGGGCAAGCCTTTCAAAATATCTAGCTAAGTGAGACCAGCAAATTTGGCGTTTTGATGGACTAAAATAGTTATAGACTGGGTCTTTCTAAAAGATTGTGTAAAATGATTTTCGTTGTTCTATATTATATGAAAATTAACTACTATGATTATGCAATCAAAAAAGAAAGATCCTATTAACCCAAAACTCCAAGCAGCGATAGATTTATTGTTAGAAGGAGGAGCAGACTTATCGACTATCTTTAGCCAAGAAGGTCTATTAAAAGTTTTAACGAAAAATATAGTAGAACGAGCCCTTGGGGCAGAATTAGACGATCATTTAGGCTATAGTAAATATAGTAGGAATGAGTCTGATAATTCGAGAAATGGCAGTTATACCAAGCGCTTAACTACAGATCATGGCGCAATAGATCTGGATGTTCCAAGAGACAGATCAGGTACATTTGAGCCTATAATCATACCTAAACAACAGAGAAGAATAGATGGCCTTGACCAGAAAATTCTATCTTTATATGCCAAAGGGATGAGCTTATCTGATATAAAGATACAATTAGAAGAATTATATGGTGCCACTATAAGTGAAAGTTTGATAAGTAAAATCACTGATAATGTGATGGATGAGGTTGTTCTATGGCAAAACCGTCCTCTTGAATCAGTATATGCTATAGTATACTTTGATTGCCTTGTAGTAAAAGTAAGGCAAGATAAGCGCATTATCAACAAATCGGTATATGTTGCTTTAGGTATAGATTTATCTGGAATAAAAGATATTTTAGGACTATGGATCAGTGAAAACGAGGGGTCTAAGTTTTGGCTTGGTAACTTAACAGAATTAAAAAATAGGGGCCTTAAAGATATATTAATTGCTTGCAGTGATAACTTATCAGGGATGTCTGATGCTATACATGCAGTTTACCCGAAAACAGAACATCAACTCTGTATAGTTCATCAGATTAGAAACAGTTTACAATATGTGTCCTATAAAGATCGTAAAGAAGTAGTATCTGATTTACAGTCTATTTACAAGTCATCCACTGAAGAAGAGGCATATAATGCTTTAGTGGCATTTGATACTAAATGGAGTAAACGATATCCACATATTGCCAAATCCTGGTATAACCATTGGGATAATTTGATACTTTTCTTAGATTATCCTGAGGATATCCGGCGGGTTATTTATACTACTAATAGTATTGAATCTGCTAATAGTCAGTTTCGAAAGGCTACAAAAAATAAAAGAGTCTTTCCTAATGATAATGCTGTTTTTAAGATTTTGTATTTAACCGTGGCTTACATGACTAAAAAATGGACTATGCCCATTCAAAATTGGAATAGTGCTAGGGCTCACTTTATGATTAAATTTGAAGGCAGGATTTAATTGCCTTATGTCTATTTACACAATCTTGTAGAAAGACCCTATAGATACATACCTATCGCTGACTATTGTTGCATGTTTACC
>NZ_RARA01000025.1:3449-3527 GCF_003788695.1 Candidatus Cardinium hertigii | reverse complement strand
TAAAATACCTCTTAAATAATAACCGGTTCGTTTACGTAATTTTCTAGCACGTTTTAAAAAGAAACGCAAATCAATTTT
>NZ_RARA01000025.1:3296-3436 GCF_003788695.1 Candidatus Cardinium hertigii | reverse complement strand
AGGATAGATAGAGAGAAATTATTCTTTCCAAGAATCTATTTCCCCGTTCAGATTGGGTAAAGTAAGCATTCTTGCGATAGACTACATAATGTCTAATTTGCCTTTCAGCATGGTTATTCGTTAAGGGTATAGTTAAAGGA
>NZ_RARA01000025.1:2694-3290 GCF_003788695.1 Candidatus Cardinium hertigii | reverse complement strand
CAAGCTTTGGTTAACCCAAACAAGTCAGTTGCCACTTGTTTTAAACTTTCTCCTAAGTTTTTAATAGCACTATGAGCACTATGGGCAAGCCTTTCAAAATCCCTAGCTAAGTGAGACCAGCAAATTTGGCGTTTTGATGGACTAAAATAGTTATAGACTGCATATCTATCGCTGACTATTGTTGCATGTTTACCTGCAAATGCACTATTTTTTAAAACATGCATACCTCTAGAAGGCGTAAGCTTAAGGACGCTACCTACTTGATTGGTAAATAGCCAACACCAGCCAAGCTTACCCTTAGTATAATGGCTTGTTTCGTCTATATGTAGCAAGTTGCTTTGGCTAACTTTCTGTACTATAGTTTGATACGACGCAGCACATTTCGAGGATACCTTTCCTTCACTACTATTAGATATAGTGCCAAGACTAATAGGAAGATTACATATATCTTTTAAGATATCGGCTACTTCCCGCTTAGAATTTTTGTAAAAGCCTGTTAAAGCTGTAATAACTGATTTTGTTCTTGGGCCAAATATGTCTGACGTAACGTTAGGGGGAAGATCAGCAGTACGGCGTTTACCGCATTGTTTACAACG
>NZ_RARA01000025.1:0-2678 GCF_003788695.1 Candidatus Cardinium hertigii | reverse complement strand
ATTTTTAATATATTTTTAGCTACACGTACCGCATGCGGCGCATCAGGAATAGGTAAAATACCTCTTAAATAATACCCCGTTCGTTTACGTAATTTTCTAGCACGTTTTAAAAAGAAACGCAAATCAAATTTTTTATTTAACCAAGCTTTGGTTAACCCAAACAAGTCAGTTGCCACTTGTTTTAAACTTTCTCCTAAGTTTTTAATAGNCCTGCAAATGCACTGTTTTTTAAAACATACATACCTCTAGAAGGCGTAAGCTTAAGGACGCTACCTACTTGATTAGTAAATAGCCAACACCAGCCAAGCTTACCCTTAGTATAATGGCTTGTTTCGTCTATATGTAACAAGTTGCTTTGGCTAACTTTCTGCACTATAGTTTGATACGACGCAGCACATTTCGAGGATACCTTTCCTTCACTATTAGATATAGTGCCAAGACTAATAGGAAGATTACATATATCTTTTAAGATATCGGCTACTTCCCGCTTAGAATTTTTGTAAAAGCCTGTTAAAGCTGTAATAACTGATTTTGTTCTTGGGCCAAATATGTCTGACGTAACGTTAGGTGGAAGATCAGCAGTACGGCGTTTACCGCATTTTTTACAACGCCCATTTTGGAGATGATAATCTATTACGTAAGGTTTAATATCTGGTAAATCTACCTTTTGATGCACAGTAGGTGTTTTAGAGCATCTTATATCCCCTCCACAACTACAGGACAAATTATCCAGCGGAACTGCTACGATTGAATCAGCTACCATCTTAGAGCGCGTAGCACCTGTATGNNNAAGATATCGGCTACTTCCCGCTTAGAATTTTTGTAAAAGCCTGTTAAAGCTGTAATAACTGATTTTGTTCTTGGACCAAATATGTCTGACGTAACGTTAGGGGGAAGATCAGCAGTACGGCGNNNTATCCAGGGGAACTGCTACGATTGAATCAGCTACCATCTTAGAGCGCGTAGCACCTGTATGCCCTGGTTGGCCACCTGGCTTACGTCCACTCTTATGACTAGGACGTTTCTTGGATTTGTACAATTCTTTTGAACTGGATATAGAGGAATTCTTAGTATTTAAACCAAGTTTTTCTTTTAGGTTGGCATTCTCTAAACGCAACGCCTTGTTTTCAGATTCTAATAACGCAATCTTAGCGTCTAAGATCTGAACCTGACTTAGTAAATAGGGAATAATTTCTATGTTTAATTCCATCTAAGGTAAAGGTTTATGGGAAAAATCTAAACCTAACTTAATATTAATAATTATATTTTACAATAGAGCTACTAAACGATTTAAGCCACTCCACTGAACGGATACTATTTTTCTATGCTGTATATTTTTGAGCTCTATTCAAGTAATGCATGTCAATATATTAAAAAATATATCTTAAATTAGCAAAACGTAAAAAGCTTTTATATAAAGAAATATAACATAATTGGTTTAATGGATTGCAAATTTTGATGCATTATTTGTGTTAATAACGCCCATAAAAATGCATATGACTTATGTAAAACATAATTAACTCTAATTAAATAAATAAAATGAATAGTAAAAAATTTGTAATAGCCATGTTTGATCAATATATAAGAAAAATAATTAAATCTATTTTTTGGTGTTATATGGCGTATTTTATATGCAGTTGTGCCAATCAATATCAAATGATGTTTCCTGTCCTGCAGCCCAATAAAACTGTTCAGCAATTAGTAGCAGAGGCGGAGGTTGCTAGCTGTTGTTCTTCTTTATTTTCAGCAGCAAAAAAGGGCCATAAAGCATGTGCCAAGGCTTGTTTAGAACAAGATCCAACGCTTATAAATGAGAAAGATCTTTCTGGTTATACTGCTTTGGATTATGCTGCCAGTGGTGGGAAAAAAGCTTGCGTAGAACTATTATTAAATAACGGGGCAGCAGAAAGTGCTAACAATACGGACGTAATAATGCCTGAAATAAAAACAGAACCAGAATCACTAGAATCACCAGAATCATTGAATATGGTAGATCCAGAAGCCCGTATTGTGTTAGGAGATAACGTACAAAAAAAATTAGCTGTTCTAAAAAGTAAGGGACCTGCTTTTAATAAAAATCAAAATACGTTGCGTTTTCATTACCGTTCAAATAATACGTCTAAAGCTAGGTATGAAGAGCTAAAAGGTGAGAAGTACGATTGGCTGAATAAAGAGTTTGATTATTTTTATAATAAATTTTTCTTAAGTAAGGAGAAAACTTATAGAGATGATTTGGTGGAAATTCAAAAAGTAGGTCCTGAAGATTCACGTGTGCTATTACATGGTCAAGATAAGCTGATAGCAAAAGAATACATTCCAGCATATACTGTATTGGGTATTTATGTAGGAAAATATTTATCCGTAAATAACGAGAATAATTTTCCCCTTGATGAGGATCTAGCGGAGGAAATAAATTTGATACGAGATGGTGTATCATTTGGTAAGTGCTATGACCTTGTCAAGGAGCTAAATAGTTATGCATTTAATGTTTCCATGTGGGGTAAAAATATAATGGTAAGTGGCTATGGACGTGGAAATCCTTTAATAAAAATCAACGCATTTTGGGACTATAAATGTGATCCTCAAGATAGGGCTGTACACGCAGTTAAGATCAATGTAGAACGGACCCGTGTACGTTTTAATAAAATTGAGGATGGTTATCTGCCATTTATATTGTT
>NZ_RARA01000019.1:12344-39871 GCF_003788695.1 Candidatus Cardinium hertigii | reverse complement strand
TAACTATTACTAAAAAGTCTTTAAAAGTACATAAAAAATAATATTTTAGTGCTGTAAACGTACAAAAATGTACAAGTTACATCTAGATTTCTATAAAAAATACGTTGCCATTTTTCTATTGCAACGGCCTCAGTGTTATATTGTAACAAATGTGAACAGATACACATGTGAACAGATACACACTAGAAAAACATCAGCAACTACTTTTTATCTCAGCAATTACTTTTTATCTTTTAGTAGTAGCAACCAAATTTATATATTCCTACACTATGTTTCAATATATTAAGCCGCTATGACCAGTAGACTAAAACATGATGCGTTAATCAAAAAAATTTTAACCAACCCAGTAGCTGCACAGGAGTTTTTAGAATACTATTTACCAGCTGATTTTAAGGCTATAGTAGATTTAACAAAAATTACTATAGAAAAAGAATCTTTTGTAGAAGAGGATCTAAGGAGAAAATTAAGTGATCTTGTATTTTCTGTACAAACCAAAAACCACGATACGGCTTTTGTTTATGTATTGATTGAGGCGCAAGCTACACCAGACCATTGGATAGCTTTGCGATTATGGAAGTACATACTTTTATTATGCGAACGGCATAAGCAAAAAAAAGATGGGTTACCCTTAATCTGTCCTCTTTTAATCTATCATGGCGCTAAAACATATAATGCACCCAGAAATTTATGGCAATTGTTTAGTCATCCTGAACACGCTAAAAAACTCATGACAGAAGATTATCAGCTGATTGATTTACAAAGCATGCCAGAGGATGAGATCCTAAAGAAAAAACAGTTGGGTATGTTTGAATATATGCTCAAATACATTCATAAACGGGATTTGTTAAAAGTATGGGCAGAACTTTTATCAAAATGCCCATATGCCGTTCTAATAGATAAAGAAAAAAATTATCTTTGTATAAAGACGTTGTTATGGTATACTGATGCAAAGTTACCAGAAGCGCAACAGAAAGAATTAGAACGGATCATTTCCAGACATTTATCTAAAGAAGAAACCGTTACGATTATGCGAACCATTGCGCAAAAATATATTGATGAAGGGATGCAACAAGGGATCATACAAGGTATAGAGAAAGGTATAGAGAAAGGTATAGAGAAAGGTATAGAGAAAGGTATAGAGAAAGGTATAGAGAAAGGTATAGAGCAAGGTATGGAGAAAGGTATGGAGAAAGAAAAAGCTGAAATAGCACAAAAGATGTTAGCTAATAATATGGATCATACCCTTATTGCGCATATTACTGGACTTGATATCTCTTTTATTCATACACTTAAACAGTGTTTATAGCGGCTTATTCCTTACAGTAAGTGAGACATAACGTATTGGCTCAACTTGTTAATTTGAGGCCGTTGCAATAGAAAACAAAAATTTTATAAAAAGCTGCAGTTTTCTATTGCAACGGCCTCATTAAATAGGATTTTCAACGGATTAAAATAGTTTTGTTAAATGAATAATGGTATACTTATTCTTCGTTGGATGATTTTTTTAATCCTTAAATAGACTAGTTGCCAATCGATTGTAAATAAACTAGTACCCCGTTGGGCCTTTATTAAAAATAAAAAACAAAAAGGCAGTACAGTAAAGTTAGCAAGCCAAGCACATATAAAAGGAGAAAGAGTATTTGCGATGGCCCAAGTCTCTCCAAGCGTAGTAAGAATATATTCCAACAGGATAAAAACAAAACTTATCATTACGGATACACCAAAACCACCTCTCCTAATAATACAACCCAAAGGTGCTGCTAATAAAAACATTATAACACACCGCATAGCTATAGCAAAACGGCGCTCTTTCTCAAATAAAGCCTGATTTAAATATTGTTTAACTGCTAATACATGCTCATGTTGCATTGTTAACGTAGTCTTTATTTTCTCCACAGTACGTAAGGCCCGTTGCGTAATCCATTGCAGGGTATCGCCATACTGTTGGCATTTTTTCTCTAGATTGGAAGGCGTTTTGCTTTCTATAAGCTGATTTCTAAATGCTATAAAATCAGCATCTTGAAGCAAGGTTGAACTTTCGAAAGAGGATTGCAACTGATCACCATTATCTGCATTCGATGGTTTAAAAGTATTTTCTGAAATACCATAACGACTAGCCTGTTGTACAAGCAAATTATGGCTATCGTTCCCTTCCTCCACTATTTTTTGCTCTATTTCCTGAATTAATTTTTTTAGTTGTAAATGGTCCCTTGTTCTAGGTTCGCTTGTATATTTCTCATCGGATTTCCTCAGTTTAAGCGCTTCTAGGCTANNCAATTTCTCCACATAATTACATCCATTGCTAAGCTCCATAACTAAATAGGCTTCATCTGGTGTAGTGTAAAGCTTACCCTTTTCTGCAATAGTTGCGATTGTTCCATATGTTTTGGTATAATCATACACTATGATACCCTCCATATGCTCATTATCGCCAAGTTTTTTATTTACATGAATACTATATCCTGGTATATTATTACAAATAACACCTTGTTGGATAAACAAAGCAGATTTTTTATTCATGACATCAATTATTAAAGAGAATATTTTATGGTTGGTAGTGGGATGGATATAATCTTGGAAATACAAGAGTACACCGCTTAAAAAGAGTACAAAAACAAAAGGAAAACATAAAATACGCTGTAGAGAAAGGCCTACAGAACGCATGGCCGTGAATTCAAAACTTTCAGAAAGATTACCAAAGACAATAAGAGAGGCTATCAACGCTGCAATAGGAAAAGCATTAGGAAATACATGCAGACCTATATAAAACAACAACTTTGTATAAACCAGAACGCCTAATCCTTTACCTGCAATATTAGAAAACAATACAAAAAACATTTGTATGACCAATACAAACAATACCAATGCAAGTAATAATACAAAGGTAGGTATAAAACTACGTAACAGGAGTTTATCTATTTTTTTTATAACGAGGTTACCCATTTTTACAAATTTGTGATTAACTTTATTATAAATATAGAAACAATTTAAGTAGTATGGATACTACAGCCTGGAAAAGACAATGAAATAACGAAGTAGCAAAGAAATGGCGAGGTAGCTCAGTCGGTTTAGAGCATCGGATTCATAACCCGAAGGTCGGGGGTTCGAGTCCCCCTCTCGCTACATACTTCTTATGACCTATGACCAAGGAATACTCAAGGAATACTCAAGGAATACTCAAGGAATACTCAAGGAATACTCAACAGACTTTACATACTAACACATACTAAACATACTTTTTTCTTTTCCTATTTTATATAATTTGAATGAGAATCGATATTATTACCTGTCTGCCTCAGCTATTTGAAAGTCCACTGAAGCATTTCATTTTTCAGAGAGCCATTAAACAGCATTTACTCTCGATTAACATACACAATTTACGCCATTACACCCCATATAAACATGATAAAATTGATGATTCGCTCTATGGAGGGGATGCTGGTATGTTATTAATGGTGGAACCAATTGCTAATTGTATTAGAGCACTTCAAAAAGAACAAAACTATGATGAAGTTATCTATATGGCTCCAGATGGTGAACCGCTTACGCAAGATTTGGTGAATAAGTGTTCTCTCAAACAAAATATAATGGTATTATGTGGACATTATAAAGGAATAGATGAACGCATACGTAAACACTTTATTACACTAGAAATCAGTATTGGAGATTACGTGCTTTCTGGAGGAGAATTACCTGCTCTCATATTAGCAGATGCTATAGTTCGGGTTATACCAGGCGTTATATCAGATGCTTCTTCTGTACTGGCAGACTCTTTTCAAGATGGATTAGTAGCGCCACCCGCTTATACACGGCCTTACAATTATGAGGGTATGATGGTTCCAGATGTATTGCTTTCTGGAAATCACAAAGCTATCCAGGAATGGGCTCAGCAAGAAAAAGTTGCTAGAACAAAAAAAAGAAGGCCACACCTTATCGAAAAAAAAGAAGTAATATAAAAGGTGTCCGTTCACCTGCGTGGTAGCCATATTTTATATATTATGAGGCCGTTGCAATAGAAAACAAAAATTTTATAAGAGAGGAAAATCTATACCCAAGTGTTAGTTAAAAGCCTTAAAAATGACATAAGCCATACATTTTAGTGCTGCAAGCTTATAAAGAACTTTAAATTTGTATAATACAATTGCTACAGTTTCCAGTTTTTTAGTTTTCTATTGCAAGGGTCTCGCTATAAATTTATAGCTAATAAATTTATTAGGTATCCGTTCAATGGTGTGGCAAGGTGCTGAAATTCATAGTAAAAAGGATCTAATGATATATTTATTTTATATTTTACCCAAAAAGTAATTTTTAACGTTTTGTTTTTAAAGTTCATTTACAGTACTTTTATAAAGTACATATGTATTGAACAATTACTTATAAATATCTTTGTTTTAATTTTTTAGTTTATAATCAATAATAGCCACACCACTGAACGGATACATTTATAGCTAAATATTATAATTATTAGAATTTATTTTATATTTGCAGTAGAATGCTTAGCATAAGCAGGTTACACAGCCAAATTTAATGCAAACATTACCACAATATTAAAAACTATATAATAGATATTATCTATGAATATGAAAAAATCTTATTTGCTTAAAATATTAAGGTCATACCAAAGAGGCCTCATTTTGATTAGTGGCTTATTATGCTATGTGATCATAGCAGCAAATCAATGCAGGGGTTCTGTAAGCGGTCCTAAATTAATAGTTAATAATGAGATAAATAATGAAAAAAATCCATACTTGACACAGCTCTCTTTACCTGAAAATTCTCCAAAACGATCTGATACTGCTAATAGTTGCAATAATTTCGTTTACCATCCATCTAGTTCAACTGGTTCAAAAGGTAGCGGTGCACATACAAGTCCGATGCCATCACCTTCACCACAAGCTTCTAATATGCCCTTTTCTGGTATTGCTAATCTTGGTAATACTTGTTACATGAATGCAGTGCTACAAATCATTGCAGCGCTGTATAGCGATGATGTGCGAGATAGTACTCCACTAAAGGAAATCATAAACGAAATCAACAAGAACCCTATCGATTCACAATCTTGCAATGATGGTTATGTAAGGAAATTCACGACTGAACTAGAAGGTAAAGCGGGAACAATGGCACAATCACGACAACAACATGATTCTGAAGAGTTTTTACGTTATCTTAACGAATCTTACCCTTTTTTAGACGAGCATCGCTATAGTAAATATACATTCATTGGTATTAAAGACAAAGAAGGGAAAATGCGAATTAAAAAAAGAAGTAACGAGATGGAACATATAATTAAAATAAATCTAGGGGAAGGAGTAAGAGCCCAACCTTACATCACTCAAATGATTAAATTGAATGCAAAAGAGGTAGTACAGGATACTAATCTAGAAATAGAATTAAATGAATATCGGTTATTAGACGACTACATAAGTTCAAAATTAGATACAGCTTTTCTATTGGAGGCTAATTTGGAGCCTGCAAAAGACGATCTATCAACAGAACATTATATAATTCAGGAAGTAATAGATAAACTTCCTTCTAAACTATGTATACAATTATTACGATATCCTAACCAAACAAAAATAACAGATAAATTTAAAGGAACAGAAGAGATTAGCATTAACGATGCTAATTTTAGTTTACATGGATTTATTGTGCATCATGGACCCAGCCTACATAGTGGCCACTACACTGCTTATGTAAAGCGAAAAGGGGAATGGTATTGGGCAGATGATAAAATCATAACTCGTCTTGATTCATCAGCAGCCATCAAAGCCTCTCAAGAGGCTTATCTTTTATTTTATGCAAAAAAATAGCACTGAGTAACTCACTACTTAGCCCACTTGCACAACAACCATCAATTGTTTATCTATACTTTATAGCGCCTACTTCACAATGATGGGATTCCATCTTGAGTAGTGCATCAGTCAGATTGTATGATCTATGGATGATTTATAGGCGTTTTGTTTTAGAAAGCATTTAAAACTGAACAGATGCAAGCAATTGATCCAAATCAGCTCTAGTTACGTATAATGCGCTGAACTACTTTACATACTATACTATACTATACTATACTATACTATACTATACTATACTATGCCAATGAAAAATGCTTCTCGAATTTTTGGTCAATATGCAGAAGCTGTTGCAGCAGATTATTTAGTAAAAAAAGGTTTTAGTATTTTGGATCAGAACTTTCGTTATAAACGATTCGAAATAGATCTTATTGTTAAGAAAGATCAACTTATCGTCTTTGTTGAAGTCAAAGCTCGTAAAAATAATTTATTTGGTCATCCAGAAAATTTTGTTAACCAAAAGAAAATGCGTTTTATTCGATTAGCTGCAGCCCATTATTTACGCATCCAACACTACAATAAAGCGGTGCGTTTTGATATTATATCTATTTTAGGAAGTAAAAACGAAGGTATTGAGGTAGTACACTTGGAAGATGGCTTTTATTAAGTATCTGTTCACTGGCGTGGTAGCCATATTGTATAGATTTTGGCCACACCACTGAACGGATACTAATAATATCCTTACCACGCAAGTAAACAGATACGCTATATCATCCCTGAAAAAATGGAAATAATTACCCAGAGGGCTTCTACTGCCAGAATACCTGCGCAGATCGGTTGCGCCTTATCTTTATTTTTAAAAATCAGGGTAGAAAGACTGCCTAACAAAAGCCCACATGTGATACTATTAGGCATAAGTAGCCCCCCCAAAACCATGCTTGGATTTAATTTAATTTTTTTTAACATCCACCCAAACAGGCACCCTAAACTTACAATAGAAAGATTAAAATCTAGGGATTGGAGTAATAATGCTTTTGCTTTACTTCTTTGGGCAAAAAGAGCCTCTGTTCCCAATGGAAGATGGATAAACAGCAACCATAGGCAGATACCAATTCCAAATGAAGTGGCAATCAATCCTATCCACTGATAACGATACATCTTTTTTTGTGGTATACCGCATAACATCCCTGTTTTATAATCAAACAATAAGTCTGATGCTGTTGCTGCACAAATATTGAAAAAAACGCAGCTGATCGTTTTTTGCGCCGAATTAAGATTAAATAACAACNTATAATGCACCCAGAAATTTATGGCAATTGTTTAGCCATCCTGAACACGCTAAAAAACTCATGACAGAAGATTATCAGCTGATTGATTTACAAAGCATGCCAGAAGATGAGATCCTAAAGAAAAAACAGTTGGGTATGTTTGAATATATGCTCAAATACATTCATAAACGGGATTTGTTAAAAGTATGGGCAGAACTTTTGTCAAAATGCCCATATGCCGTTCTAATAGATAAAGAAAAAAATTATCTTTGTATAAAGGCGTTATTATGGTATACTGATGCAAAGTTACCAGAAGCGCAACAGAAAGAATTAGAACGGATCATTTCCAGTCATTTATCTAAAGAAGAAACCGTTACGATTATGCGAACCATTGCGCAAAAATATATTGATGAAGGGATGCAACAAGGGATCATACAAGGTATGGAGAAAGGTATAGAGAAAGGTATAGAGAAAGGTATAGAGAAAGGTATAGAGAAAGGTATAGAGAAAGGTATAGAGAAAGGTATAGAGAAAGGTATAGAGAAAGGTATAGAGAAAGAAAAAGCTGAAATAGCACAAAAGATGTTAGCTAATAATATGGATCATACCCTTATTGCGCATATTACTGGACTTGATATCTCTTTTATTCGTACACTTAAACAGTGTTTATAGCGGCTTATTCCCTGCGATAATTGAGGCATACCGTATGCCTCAATGGGTTAGTATCTATTCGTTCACTAATGGATAGCGTCATATGCATGACATGATGTGTTTTATAATTTTATGCACAACGACTATTTTATAGTTACCTTATAAAAAGGCTGTATTTGTTACAATTTACAATTGCTATAGCTACCTATACGCCGTATAATATTATTGCTTTTTCCAATGTCACTACGGTATATATACTTATATAATGATGATGGAGTTAGTACGGAGTCACTACGGCAAACTGTATATACATTAAGCGATATAGCACCCGCTTATAAACTGCAATGTATTAACGCTCAAGAAATTATAAAAGAAACATGGACAAAAAATGCTGCTTTGTTCGTGATGCCGGGAGGAGCAGATATTCCCTATGCCAAAAAACTAAATGGAGCAGGCAATCGTACGATTAAAAAGTATATAGAAAATGGCGGAAGTTATCTTGGCATATGTGCAGGAGCCTATTACGCATCTAGCTTTATTCGATTCGATGCAGGTGGTCCATTAGAAGTTATAGGAAAAAGAGAACTGGCATTTTTTTTAGGCGAAGCGATTGGTCCAGTTTTGGCAACATATGATTACCACACAAACAGCGGCGCACGCGCTGCTCTATTATACTTAAATAGGGAAGTAATAAAAAACAGTAATTTTAATGAAATAGCTTTTTATTATAATGGGGGGGCCTATTTTAAAAACACATCATTATATGATAATGTTAATGTTTTAGCGTTTTACAAACGAAATAATAGCATGCTCCCTGCTATATTAAAAATTAAATATAAAAATGGCATTGTGATTTTATCAGCGGTACATTTTGAATATTCTTATAAATTATTTACGCTTAATGACAAATATCTATTAAAGATTGCTCCGGTTTTACACAAATATGAAGAAGCAAGCATTGCGTTTGCTACATTAATGCTTACCATGTTAGGTATAGAGCAAACAGAGCATATTCGTCCAAGGCCTGCGGCCTTGGACTTAAACAGCCTAAGGCCGTTGCAATAGACAATTAAAGTTTGTCATCAATAATGTATTTTCTTTTCTGAGTATACAATTGTTAACTTAAATTGAATTTTTAGTGTTTATTTAATAAACTAGCGAAACAAATAGATGCAATAACTGAGCAAATACAAAAGAATAAAAACACAAAGTTATTACCAAAATATTTGACAACTAATCCTAAAACTACACATGAGAATATTGAAGTTGAAATGTATCCAAATAACCCTGTTAAACTTACCATTGTACATACATTATTTTTAGGTGCAATTTCTGTGGCTATAACAGTTGTAAGTACTTGTACACCCCATATAAGAAATCCAGATAAAGCAGCATTCAAGTATAAAAAAATAGGGTTTTGATAAAAATTCATTACAATAAAAATAAATGCGGTAATAAGCATATAAATTACCGCAAGTACATTCCTTTTTTTAGAAAAATATACGTCACTTAACTTTCCTGTAATTAAAGCACCTATCATCCCACCTAAATCATGTATACCTGTTATTAGAGAAGATTTTAAAAGAGATACCTGTAATATATCTTTTAAGATTAAAGGAAACCAAAAGAAAATGCCCATATTTACAATATAAACACAAAAAGTAGCGCAACATAGCAGAAGAATAGAAGATGAAATTTTCATATCGACAAAAAATTTTAACAACTTACGCGCTTGACCTGTAGAAATAGGTGCTTGGTAGGTAGCAAGATGACGAAGATGGCTTTTTTTTCTGCTGAAGCTAGCATGCAGGATTATATAAATCCCAAAAAATAAACATAAAGAACCACTATATAAGAATACATTTTTGATGCTATATCTGATGATACTTGGTAGTAAAATTAAGCCTACACAAGAACCGAGTTGATGAGATACGCTCATGATTCCCCATAGTGATGCCATAGCACAACTATCAAAATTTTTGATTATAAATTTTGTAATAGCTGGCCAGCCCATTGCTTGTGCCCAAGCTAATAACATTAATACAAATAATAATAAAATTAGGTTTTTATATAAAAACGGGATACTAATAGTGGCTAATCCGGAAATAATATGACCTAAGCCAAACATAAATAATGGACAATTTTTTAAGTCCATTATTATTCCGTTTACAAATTTAAAAATCCCATAAAAAAAAGAATACCATGCAAAAAAATAACTTAATGCTAGAGGATCTGTATAAACAAGGTTTATTAGCAAAGGCAAAACAATTGGGATAGTTTGTCTTGCTAACGAGAGTAATACATATCCTAAAAAGAATAAACAATAGGAAAAAATATGGTTATGAATCATTAATATAATTGTGTTAATCTTTCACCTAACGTAATTAGTACTGCTTTATATGTTCAAATTGTTTAATAGTTCTATTGTTTTAAGGGTATTTTTTCCACATTTTTTGCTTGATCAAAAAGCGTGTAAGCGATCAAACACTCGTATAAAAAATCATATAAAGTTTTTTAGTTTCTGCTCACGACACTGGCTTTGTTCAAGCAAACAAGCAAACAAGCAAACAAATAGCTTTAAAAGAAAAGAAGTAATTTCTTAAAAATTGATAAAATCATCAATTATTAAAAATTAATAAATATTTATTAAATATTGGCCATTTGCTATAATCTAAAAAATATGGCTGCTACGCAAGTGAACGGATACGTCGCGTACTGCTTCTATGTATAATTTTAAATTGTCTATTGCAACGGCCTTGAAGTGATTTTCTTTTGATTTTTTTCCCTTCTTTTCTTTCCACAGTTTTTTCAAGGCGCCTTTTTTATAATATTCTATTATGGCACTATTGCTAATTGACGAACACGGATACGCATAGGTCACACCACTGAACGGATACGATGAAAAATAAGCTAAATAAAATTATTTGTTAAGCTGAATAAAATTATTTGCCAATATTAAATTCATAATCAATATATTCCATGCAAACAAACGGCTACTAGAGACTGTTTCCATTTTGGTTATTAACTATATATTTTATAAAATTGTATTTCAGTAAATCAGAACGATTTTACCAGCTATGTATCTATATTAGATTTTTTTACATGTTTTCAATGGGAATTATTATGATAGCTGGTGGGATAGCCGGCTTAACCAACGCTATTCATTTAACCATAGAGGGATTGGTAAGTAACTTTTCTTGTCAGGAACAACTATCTTGTGCTTTTCCTAGCTCTAGTTTTTTGTTTGATCAAAAAAGCAATCCAAAAAATCAAGCAGTAGCCGTTTCTATGCTATAGAGCCTAATATATTTAATTTAAAAAACCAATTATGTATTTTTTACTAATTTTTTTCCTAGTCTTCAATGGATGTACCAAAGTACGGCAAGGTATAGGTACTTCAAACGACATGGCATTGGCAAGCAGTTCAACAACAGATTTATTTGAAAATAAAGAAAAAATTAATGATCTGGAACTCATGCAATTGGTCAATGAAAATAATAGATGCTGGTGCTGGAGTGGTCAACCGAATATCGGTATATGTATATACTTGGATAAGCTACATAGAAAATACGTATCCACTTTGCAGTTACAAAATCTACTGGTCAGGCTGGTAGCTTACCTGTGTAAGGCACCGTGCTCCGAGCTTACCGTACATTGCTCTTCTGAAAATCCATCAGGTGAATATCTTGATGCGATATTTACTGCTCTTAAAGGTACAGCTGTTCATAGCCTAAAGCTAGAAGGAGCTGATTTAGGCGCAGTACAAGCAGAGCTATTGAATACAGCATTTTCTAAACTCAAGGATACAAAGATTGAAAAATTGGAACTGCAGGATAACCATTTAGCAAATAATGTAGTTCACCTACTTTCTGCACTTGTGAATAACAAAACGCTGCGTGAATTAGATTTATCTGGGAATAATTTAGGCCGGGTCCAAGCGGAGCTATTGGATACAGCATTTTCTAAACTCAAGGATACTAAGATTGAAAAATTGGAACTGTTTGGTAACCATATAGCAGATAATATAGTTCCCCTACTTTCTGCACTTAAGAATAATACAGCTATACGTTGCTTACATTTAGATGGCAATAATTTAGATGCAGTAGCATTGCCCACCTTACGTACAGCATTCTCTTCACTTCAGCACACCGCCGTTGATAGTTTGAATTTTTGTACATATGGTTTTAGCTCTTGGGATTTAGAAAGCATGAAAGAATTGCTTGCTACGTTAAGCGATACAAAAATACGTAAAGTTTCGTGCTGGGGTCCTAAGGGTTCAAGAAACTTAGTTGATTGGTTTAATTCAGAAATCGCTTATCCGCACGATACCTTGTACCATGAAAATGGGTTACAAAGAGCATGTATACGCACCATGATGCAAAACAACTTAGATCTAAATAAAGCAAGATCTAATATACAAGTAGAAATAAAAATTAAAGAATATAACTCTGATGAACTTGGTTTAATAATATATAACTCCCATATCTCCCCCGTTATCCGACGAAGAGGATACTGTTTAATCCCAGATGGTGGTGGTTTGATTGGATAATAAATTTATCTACTGATATGCTTGCTAGGGGTGTGAATGGACACATATTTAATGTATATTTGCTTCGGAATATGGTCAAACGATTATAGATGAATAGGTATTTTAGATTGTAAAATTTTTGGAACAATAGGTTCTACTAAGGGCCATAGTACGCTATTGTCTATATAGGCTGAAGACAAAGGAGCTACACAGTCCCAAACGTAAATTAACAAGCTTATTAGAAATGCAGATTTGCATAAACCAAATAATGCTCCTAAAACATTATCAAATATACCTAAAAAGGTAATACTTAAAATTCCTCTAATGATCCTTGTTAATAAGTAAATAATTCCACCTCCTACGGAAATCATCAGAATTACCAAACAAATAGAAATAGGGAGAGAGGTAGCCAAAGTAGGCATTTTACGTTCAACTATAGGAAGTAGTATATGGAATAAAGCTACGCCCTTTATTAAACCAAATACTAGCAATAAGGAAGAAACCAATTCTGCAATAAACCCTTTTTTAAACCCACCATAGCTTCCCCACATAAGTAGTATAATCAGTAAAATATCAAGACTATTCATGGTGACATTTTATTAACTCTGCTTCTTAAATATAAGCCTTAATAGCTACGCTTATGTTGTTCATATACCGATGACTAGTATAAAAGGCCATTAGCTAAATGGCTTATTACCAGTTATTCACAGGTTCACTGTAACCCGTTTAGAAACTAAATTTCACCTTTCCAGCAATTGCATGGATGGCTTCTTCATTTTTTGACGGATCTATTTTAGACTCCTTTGTCAAATCATATAACAGCGAAACAACCAAACGCTTACTGAGCTTATAGGAAATTTCTGGAGCTCTTACTTGCCATTGAGATTTAAAGGCTGTATCTGGCTTGAACTTTTTGTCTGTATTCAAAATACAATCCGTATTGAGATAAGAACCAGCGGCAGTCAACTTCCATTGAGGTGTTACCTCATATTCCAACGTTCCTCCAACCCCAACTGCCTCAATATTAGTTAATACATTCTGGTTTTTATCAGAATAATAGACGGCGCACATTTCCTTGCGCTCTTCCTCTTGTTGGATTGACGCAAGCCCAGCTATATAATCACCTAAACCATAAACATAAACGCCCTGCCCTGTAATAGTACATGCAGGGGCTAGCTTAAACTGCATACCTAAATTTACACCCCACGTAAAATGCAACATACGTGGTAAATTTTTCTTCTTAGGATTTGTAGCATCAGGATAGGTATAGTCAGTAAGCCGACCTAAAGCATTTAATGCCACATTTGAACAGTCATTCTCAGTCCCTATACTTATGCCTAAAGCCGGAAAACTATCCTTAATCAGAAAGAAAGGTTTTGGCTTTTTCTTTGGATCATCCAGCTGGTTAACGATTTCTTCTTCTTTTTCTTTTTTACCTTTTTTATCTTCCGTCTCTTTTTTATCTTCCTTCTCTTCCTCCTCTTCTGTTGTTACCTTGTTCTTATCAAACCATCCTACTTTTAACTCAATAGGACTTTCAATACCATAGCTCAAACGCAAACTATCCCAAGCGTGATCAACTTTCAATTGCATTACACTTGCATCTGTAGAGATCAGCAAAAAAGGATTAGCCTTTTGGTAACTAAAAATACTGCCGCAATAGCCTAATGTGAATGGTCCAACCGTTACAGCAGCTTCTTTACACATAACTGATTTTCTATCCAATTTGAGCACTATGTTTATAACTGCATTTGCATCGCCCAATACTTCCGGTACCTCTGCCTTGATACCTAATTTTGCCTTTGTATCATTTTTAATTTTAAGGTCATGGGCAGCCTTTTCTTGAAAAACCATAGAAAATGGCCCCATAACAAGATCACCATTTAATTTACTGAAATGTTCATTTTCATCTTCTTTTAGAACACTTTGCTCATCTTCCATTGGTATTATAACCAACTCCTCTTCTTTTGGTTCGTATGCTTCTGTTTCAAACGCATCTTGATCAAGATCAGCATACACAGAATGCATTATGCTACTGGTAAAGCACAAACCTAATAACGCCATTTTAATTTTCATAGCAATATAATTAATTATGTTAAAAATACAGTAAAACAAACTTATAACAGATATAACCTGAGCCCTGATCGCAGCTTCACAAGAAACCATTCAAAACTATTTATACTGACCATCTCAGTAGTGGCTAGTTGATTAAAAAACCATCGTTTACCTCTATATTATACAAAATACAATGCTTATAAACAATATTTACGACGTAAAATTATTAATAGAAATCTAACAAGTCTTCTGATGCTTTTGGCGTACCTATGTTTGCTAACATATCTTTTTGAAAGGTATGGACTTAAATTATTTACGTTGACACCTCTTCTATACTATTATAGTTATAGTTTCACTCTTAACTTGTTGTATGAGTTTCTGGATGCATACAGCATAAAACGATTAATAATCCAATAAATATAGCTATATCAGCTATGTTAAAAACAGGCAGACAATACACGTAACAATTTCCCCAAATAGGTAACCAACTGGGCATAACGCCAGACCAAAGGTCCACATGAATCATATCAATTACCTGACCATAGAACCACTTCATGGGCGCATTAGCAGGAGCATTATCCAAATAAACACCATACAAAACGCTATCTATACTATTCCCAATAGCACCACCTGCAACCAAAATCCATCCCCACAACTTAGTTGTAGGGGCGATTTTTCTTAAAAACTGCATAACATATCCAAGAATGCATAAGGAAGCCAAAACGCGTAAAGTAGTTACCAATAATTTTCCATATTTAACTCCCAAATTAAGGCTAAAAGCCATTTCAGGATTTAAAACATACGTAAGCTTCAAAACATTGCCCAAAATATTAATCTGTCCCTCCGTTCCCATTTCCATATTATGAAACACCCAAAGTTTCAATGCCTGATCTGCAAGAATAATAAGCAATAAAATAGAAAAGCATTTTATAACATTTTTTATATACGCTTTGTGTTGCAAAACCCATGATGTAATGAGTGTGAAAATATTAAAATTGACCATTGGTATTAGTATGTTACAAAATTAAAAATATACATGAACCCATCCGTTTGCTATTTATTAACCATTACTTTTATACTGATATATAATGTGATATCTACTTCCGTACCCTCCTTATACAAATATATATCCATACACATATATGGTTTAAAAAATATGCTACCATCTGCCTTGCAAAAAGTAGCGAATAGCATTCGGGTTGTATCCGTTCAGTCATGTGGCTTATATATCCGTGTTCGTACCCATTAGAAATAGCATAATAATGCAAGATTATAAAAAACGCGCCTTGAACAAAGCTGTGATTAGAAAATTTTAGTCTGAAAGCTATTAGAAAATCAACTTGTTTGAGCCCAAGGCTGCAAGCCTAGGCGAGTTTTGATTTTCAGCTTTCAGGCTGAAATTTTCAACAGCTTTGTTCACCAGCGCTTGATTTTTTTTGGCTACTTTTTTTGATCAAGCAAAAAAAGTAGCTTTAAAAGAAGTCGTTTTTAACAAAATGGATAAAATCATTATTTATTAAATATTAGTCATTTGCTATAATCTATAATATCGCTGCCACGCAGGTGAACGTATACTTCGGGTCATTTTTTATATCAGGATAAAAAGAAATCATTAAAAATAATTTCTAACATATACCTAAATGATATCTGGTTATGTGATTATTTACACAGATACTTATACAACCATATCAGGTACCTTATGTTTTTTTTCATATGCGTCTACCTGTTTGCAATAGCAAAAAATAAATAATAATCCCAAAAAAATGGATACATCTGCTATATTGAAAATAGGCAGCACACAGGCCTCTTGCCCTCCCCAGATAGGCACCCAGCTGGGCATAATGCCAGACCAAAAATCAAGATGGATCATATCAATTACCTGTCCGTGAAACCATTTCATGGGCGCATCAAAAGGAGCATTATCCAAATAAACACCATACAAAACGCTATCTATACCATTCCCAATAGCACCGCCTAAAACCAAAATCCACCCCCAAATCCACATACGCGGGGCTGATCTAGCCACTGCTCGTATAATATGCAAAGCGATATACATAGAAGCAGCTATACGAACCAGCGTTATACATAGCTTACCATACTTAAACCCAAGCTGGATCCCAAAAGCCATTCCATAATTTAGGACATAGGTAAGCTTAAACAAATTACCAAAGAGCTTAATATGTCCATTTGGACCTAGCTCCATATGGCCATATACCCAAAGTTTAGATCCTTGATCTGCAAGAATAATTAACAACAATACTAAAACGTATTTTAAAGCATTCTTCATAGTACCATACATCCAAAACATCGGTATGCTATTATTTTTCATAATCTTTATTTATAAATCAATAGGCTAACATTGCACCTTTTAAAGCCTATTTTACGTTATTTACCATTTCTTTTTCCCTTTTCTGTAGCGGAATATTAACTAGCACATACACACTACAGCCAAAAGCATAATCATCTTCACTTAATCCAAAACCTGGAATATCAACTGGCACATAAGAAAACTTACCTTCTATTTTTTCAAAAAACTTATAACGGGCGGTGCAACCAATAGATAGCATACTAATGCAACGTACCTTCCCGCCTATCACAAGTTCCCACCAATGTACTATTCCGGAATTTTTCACATTCCGAAAAGAATCAGGTGCAACTATACACTGCTCCTCACAAAGTTTCTTTGCTTTGTGGTTACAGCTTATCCTATTACTATCCAATTGAAAATCAAAGAAACTCCTGGCATAACGCAATCCTACAAAAAACTGATTACGGTGCAACGTCGGACTTAAACAATTCCATCCCAAGCCTACCCTAAAATAACGGCCATCTGAATGGGAATAAAAAGAACCTCCTGCTGCCCCTTTTGGATGGGTATAACCACGCCAGATATCCCCAGATCCATAATCTACATCCAATAAAATTCTACTGAAGTCAATAGATCCATTGATTTCATATGCATTACCTGTTTTCAGGTACCAACCACAGCAAGTTTTAGCTACATCTATACCAAGATACAAAGTAGTTGGCCAAATAGTATTTTTTGAAATTTTACTCTTTGCCCATACCTGCCTAGAAGCAATAAAAAAGAAAACGATACAAAGAAACGCCTTAGTAATATATCGTAATAACATTTATCTTCTTGTTATGATTAGTTTTGTCCTCTGCATTTTTTGATTCTATAGACTGTGCAGGATTCCAAACTTCCTTAAAAATAGGCTTTCTTCCATTATTTTCAGTATTAAATCGAACATTCTTAATAAGATATTGTATTTGCCAACCTCCTGCTTTAGGAGAAATAAGAGAAATTATACGCTCATAATCAATAATAACCTTGTGATAGTAATGGTCATTATATACAACAAAATGCACGGAATTGGCAGTTGGATCGAGGTCTAATTTATTTTCTTTAACGAGTATGGTATCTAATTCTTCTGTAGGTGCTCCTGGTTGAGCTGACTGATTTTTAGCTGGGTTTCGTTTTAAAACAGGTAGCTTACATATAAATTTTTCATTCTTAAGTTTTGCGCTATGCAGCCATCTTAGCTTGCTCGGAATATATTTATCTTTTTCTTGTTCAAATTTAATAATTACCTGATCAGCATATTTACTCTCCCAAGATTTAAAATCCTTACATGATAATACACCCAATAGCCACAAAAGGATAAAAAATTGCCGGAGATATTTGGAAAGAATAGAAACCAAAAATGTCATAAGTATACAGAAAAAAATTTACAAATAGAGATTTGAGGCGTATCCGTTCACGCAATGGCGTCAACTTAAGGTTTAGCTGTTATTGATAACCAAGTAGAATAGGAGGGTAGGCTAATCATGAATTGCCTTAAGTTGACGCCATTGTCCGTTCACGTGCGTGGCACCATATTTTATAGATTTAGATTATAGCAAATGGCTAATATGTAATAATTGACAATTTTATCCATTTTTTTAAAAAAACACTTCATTTTAAAGCTACTTTTTTGCTTGATCAAAAAAAGTAGCCCCCAATAAATCAAATACTAGTGAAAAAAATGCTGAAAATAAAGAAAAAAAACTAAAAATCAAATTTCGCTCCTGCGGAGCTCAGACAAAAGTTCTCAAAAAAATAGATAATGCAACGCAACAGAACAGCTGGTTATTATTTAACGCCCAGTTGGTGCGATGAAGCGCATGTAGTGACCATACACACCAAGAAAGGACAAAACCATTGTACGGATTAATGTGCATACAGATAAAGTGGAAATACTTTTGCCTGTTGTATGATGTATAGCCGCTTGATTATCAACTATCCCCTCCAGCTTGCTCTGCATCATGCATATAGCGGAAAACAATGTCTCCTTCTAAAAATTCTCTAGTGGCTTCTAAAACAGGCTTAGGTAGACGCTCATAACTTTGCGTAATCTCATATTGCCTATGGGCATCTATGCTATCTTTTTCGTCTGAAATAAGCATAAATTCCTCTAATTTACGATCCAGCTCCTCTTTCATATGCATCGCAATATGTTTAGCACGCTTGGTAATGATAACGGTAGTTTCATAAATATTGCCAGTAGGGGCAATTAATTCATGTACATTTCTAGGTACTAAGTATAATTTTTTATTCAAGCTCATAATAATAAATATATTTTAAAAAAGTAAGTCTAGTAGTCAACTAGTTGGTCGTTTCTTTTATAGCCAATTTTTCATGACTCTTTGTCAATAGACGACATACGGCTTCTTGGAAACAAGAATCTGGATAGGTTTTCTCAAAATTTGTAAGGGCGACAATGGCCGCCTTATAATATCCCAAACGAAAGTAAAATTGGGCATTCTCAAAACTTTTTTTCATAAAACGCTCTTGTAAAGCTTGCAAAGTTTGGGCAGCCCTGTCTATATAACGCCCTTGTGGATAAACAGCCAGATACTGCTCTAAACAATGGATAGCATCCTCAGTAATAGTCTGGTCAAGACGCGTATCTACTTCTTCACAAGCCAAGCTATATCCACGCATAAAAAGAGCTTCTTCTGCCTGCGGAGCAGATCGATATTGTTTTACAAATAGATGAAATTGATCAGAAGCATCTAAATAATTTTTCTGATAATAATTACCATAAGCTTGATAAAATAACATCTCTGCACGATCTGTACGGCTGGTAAGAAGGAGTAACAGCTCCTCTATTCGTTCATTTGCTTTTGCATAAAGCTTTCGTGTATACAAACGCACTACTTGCTCTTTTTTCTTTAAAATCAACTTTTGCTTATCAACCGGCTCACGCTTAGCAGACAAGGAAAAACTATACCCTGCAAAACAGGAAACAAGCAATAAAAAAAATATATGTTTACGTCTACACATAAAAAGTCCAGTTTAAAATATAAATGTATGTATGTATCTTACCCAACTAGGGTCCTATCCTTCTGATTCTGAGCGTTCAATGGGAACCTCTGGTTTAACGGGATCCTCTAAAATATTTGCTTTTGTAGGCAATTGTTCACCATGCCAATCAAAACCAGGCAACTGCATGAGTTCTTCTTCTACCTTTTCTGCTGGATAAAATATCCCAACGGGCTCAGGTTTAAATTCCATACGTTCTAATGCATTTTCTATCATACGCATTTCCATACTATCACACTTGATATGATTCATACCTATCAGCTCATTGTTATCTCCAAGGGTAAAATAGAGACTCTCCCCATTACCCGTTACGGACATGGTTTCTACAGCCCCCTCCTTGAAATGCGCAACCATCTTATTTCCCTTAACTTGATTATAATTACCAACCGGATCAGCTGATGCCATAAATAAATTTTTATTTACAAACATTTTCACTTGCTCCTCTTCCTCTATCACCAAGTAAACCTCTTCTCCTGTGATCTGGTAACCACTACACCATATTATTGGTTTATTATGAAAATGAATAGTATTCTCACCAGAATTATAAACAGCGCCATCCGCCATGCCTTGTAAACTTTCTTGATAGAGTCTTACATTATGTAATGCATGAATTTCTTGTTCTTTCGCCCCTTCTTTCGCCCCTTCTTTTTCTTTTTCTTTTTGTGGTTTTTCTAAAGCAATAAAAGTGTCTGCACGTAAATACATGGTTTCATTACCCGTAACCTTTGTTAATAATGGATGCCCGGTTCTTTCTGCTTTTTTTTCTTTTTCAATATAAGTAGCCTGTTCACCCACAATTACAGCATCGTGCGCCTTAGACTGCAGCAATATATGCCCTGTAGCAGCACAATCTTTTCCATCAAAAACCTCTAAGGAATCTGCTACCAGGCAGACATCTTTGGTAGTAAGTGTCCCATGGTTAAAAACAAGATGTTTTTTAGGTACTGAATAGGTACCTCCTTGCTCCGTTGTCAGCTCGCTATCTTCTTGTATAATTTTAGTAGGCCCCTCTAAATACACTATTTCTTGTTTGGTATTATAACACAACTGATCACAATGTAACCGGTAACTAGGATCTACCAGTACAACCTCCTTAGAAAAGGTGACGGTATGGCCTGCGCCATTATAGGCCCCGGTACAACTGGTTAAAACCAGTTGATCTTGTACTAATTTACCATTTTGAAAGAACTCACCTTGTTTTGTTTCTGTATGGTAGATCAATTTTGACGTATAAAATTTAGCTTTTTTAGATAAGCACACTACATTTTTTTCCAAAACAGCCAACTTTTTTTCTAAATCATAACTCAGGAAATCAGCCTGAATGGTTTCGCCTTCCTTATCCATTATTTTAACATTTCCCCACGCCTCTATTTGCTTTGTATCATCATATTGATAAGCCTTATCCGCTGTTAATACCATACCACTAGGCTGAAAAGTAAACATAACATGGCCCGCTAATATCTTACAGGCCTTGTTATTTACAACAGCATGCTCTAGTTCTTTAGCACTATAAACAACAGAATCTTCTTCTTTAGTTAAAGCTGCAAAAGGAAATCCTACTAAAAGTAGTAAGTATAAAAAAAGAGATAAAATAAGATGGCTTTTTCTTTTCAACACTTTAATTTTGTACCATTTTTTCAAAAGTATAAATAGATTATCCAATACAAATGTAATAAAAAAATAGAGATGATCATCTAAATACACTACTTATAAGTAGACTACTATAGTACTATACCATTTCTACCTCTCAGACTGAAATTTTCTAATAACAGCTTTGTTCAAGGCGCGTTTTTATGATCTTGCATTATTGCACTATTTCTAATTGGCCACACGACTGAACGGATACTAAATTTTGGCCTAAAGCTTATAAAAAAATTTACACACTTAAGTAGACAGACCCAATGCATTAAAATTAGTATATTCAAGCCCATACACCATATTTTATAAAAAAATCATGCATGAGCTGAGTGAACAGGAAATCATCCGAACCCAGAAAAAAGAGGCATTAGAAGCAATGGGGATTCCTCCTTATCCTTCCTCCTCTGCTGGTCACCTACATACAAAAGCAGAAACGATTCTTACCCAATACAAAGAGGAAAATAAAGCCAACTATAGCCATGTAGTACTAGCGGGCCGTATTATGGGGCGCAGAATTATGGGTGCAGCTTCTTTTGTAGAGTTACAAGATGCTAGTGGACGCATTCAGCTCTATATACAACAAAACGCTATTTGCCCTGAAGAGGACAAGAGCTGCTATGATATTTTTTTTAAGAAATTACTAGATATAGGTGATATTATTGAAGTAAAAGGATTCGTCTTTATGACGCAAGTAGGTGTTATAACTGTTCACGTAACCCATCTGCAATTATTAACCAAAGCACTTACACCACTGCCCATTGTTAAAGAAGTGATTACCAAAGAAGGCGCTCAAGCGTATGATGCCTTTACAGATCCAGAACAACGGTATCGACAAAGATATGTTGATTTGATTGTGAATCCAGGGGTACGCAAAGTATTTGAGCAGAGGGCAAAGTTGATCCATACCATTAAAACTTCTTTGAACCAGCAAGGTTATTTAGAAGTTGAAACACCTATCCTTCAACCCATTTATGGAGGTGCATCGGCACGTCCTTTTACCACCTATCACCACACCCTGGCTATGCCTTTATATTTGCGTATTTCCAATGAGCTATATTTAAAACGATTGATTATTGGTGGATATGATGGTGTTTATGAATTTGCCAAAGACTTTAGAAATGAAGGCATGTCCCGTTTTCATAATCCAGAATTTACCCAAGTAGAATTGTATGTTGCCTACAAAGATTATATTTGGATGATAGATTATGTAGAACAATTGATTGAGCAAGTAGCACTGGCTTTACATGGTACCACAACTGTTCCATTTGGTCCACATCTTATCAATTTCCAAAGACCTTGGAAACGTTTTACGATGTTCGAAGCAATCCATCATTTTACAGGATATGATATACGTGCTATGGATGAGATTGCACTACGCACAGTGGCAGGCACACTCCATGTCCATGTAGGAGACAACTTAGCTAAAGGTAAAATTATAGATGAAATTTTTAGCAAAAAGTGTGAACCTTATCTTATTCAGCCCACTTTTATAACCGACTACCCAGTTGAAATGTCCCCTTTAGCCAAACGACATCGAGATAATCCAGACTTGACTGAACGATTCGAAGTTATATGCACTGGTAAAGAAATTTGCAATGCTTTCTCTGAATTGAATGATCCTATAGATCAACAGCAGAGATTGGAAGAACAACGCTCATTGGGAGAACGTGGCGATGAAGAAGCCATGGTTGTAGATCATGATTTTTTAAAAGCTCTACGCTATGGAATGCCTCCGACAGTGGGTATTGGCATAGGTATAGATCGCTTAACTATGATCATGACCAACTCAAATTCTATTCAAGATGTAATATTTTTCCCGCAGATGCGGCCTGAAAACCCATAATGAAAATCCATAAAAAATTTAGATGTACGGTTGAATACAAATAATACCTAACTTAATGTAGGCTTGAGATCAGTTACTAATGTTGCGCACACTTTATGAATGTAATAAACGATAATCTAAGCTGGTTTAAGCGAAAGAAAAAAGGAATTCTAACGCCAAGTTCAGCCAAAAAAGAATTACCAGATGGATTTTGGATTAAAACACCGAAAGGAAAAATTGTACACAGTAAAATATTGCAAGAAAATCTACAGGTTGTTCCAGATGATGGATATCATTTACCCATTGGATCAAAGGAATATTTTTCTATTTTGTTTGATGAAAATACATTCACAGAACTCAATGCAACACTTCAATCTGCAGACCCCCTGCATTTTGTAGACAACAGATCCTATATAAAACGGCTGCAACAAGCCCAAACACAAACAGATTTAATAGATGCCATACGAACCGCTTATGGAACCATTAATAACCTACCGCTTGCCATTGCCTGTATGGATTTTGCTTTTATTGGAGGTTCTATGGGCAGTGTGGTTGGAGAAAAAATAGCACAATTAGTAAACCACTGTTTACAACACAAAACAGCCTTACTGATTATTTCTAAATCTGGTGGTTGTCGAATGATGGAAGGTGGATTTTCCCTTATGCAAATGGCCAAAACATCTGCAAAATTACTACAATTAGCCCATGCAAAAATCCCCTATATCTCATTACTAACGGACGCTACTACAGGGGGTGTAACAGCTTCTTTTGGCATGATAGGCGATATCAATATGGCTGAACCAGGCGCTCTTATTGGTTTTGCAGGTCCACGTATTATTCGAGAAACCATTGGACAAGAATTACCTAAAGGTTTTCAACGTGCAGAATTCTTATTGGAACACGGATTTTTGGATATGATTGTAGATAGACGAAAATTAAAAGCAACCCTAACCCTGCTTTTACAAATGCTGGCATAAGTGGCAGCCGTTCACGTGCGTGGCAGCCGTATTTTATAGATTATTGATGATTTTATACATTTTTTTAAAAACTACTTATTTTAAAGCTACTTAATTTTAAAGCTACTTTTTTTGCTTGATCAAAAAAAGTAGCCAAAAAAAATCAAGCGCTGGTGAAAAAACTGCTGAAAAGAAATGAAAAAAAACGAAAATCAAATCTCGCTCCTACGGAGCTCAGACAAAGTGATTTTCTTTTGTTTTTTTTCATTTCTTTTCTTTCCACAGTTTTTTCAAGGCGCATTTTCTATAAACTTTCATTATTGCGCTATTTCTAATTGGCCACACGACTGAACGGATACCTTTTTTTGATCAAGCGTAGATTTAAAAGAATTATTCCCTTCAGATTCAGAAACGCTCTCCTCTCCAGACTCAGAAAAGTCATCCCATTCAGACTCAGAATCAGACTCAGAATCAGACTCAGAATCAGAAACGCTCTCCACATCCTTTATATACCTTTGCTTATTAAATTCCTTTAGCTCCTTAAATTCCTCTAGCCCCTTCTCATACCTTTGCTTACATTCCGCTAGCGCCTCCTTATTTGTCGAGAGTACCTCTAGTAGTATTTTAAGCCGCTCATCCTTCCCCTTTTGTATATCAGCATCACGTTCATGATATATATTATTTTTATTTCCCTCATATTCACCTAACTTATAGTCGGACGTTGATGTATCTTCACGGGACGATAGAAAAACTGATAGAGGTACGGGCAGTGGCGGTGGAGATGCTTGATTTAGCGTAAATGGGGTCTCTAGCGTTTTGCTGCTACTAGCTGTAGATGCGATAAAATGTTCTGAAACTGCTTCATGCGCTCCTTTTTGTGTTACGGTATCTGTACTTTCTACTTGTTCATTTTTAGGTTTAAATAATGTTAGCGCCTCAGCATTATTTTTAACTCCAGTATTTGCATCTTGACCAGCTATATCATTAAGAGAAGGATCTATTTCAGATTCATAACCAGATTCAGCATCTGATTTATTATTTTGATTTATGCTACCTTTATTTCGTCCAACTATAGCATTTATGGGAGATTGACCTGGCTTAGATTCCACTTTCGATAAATTTGGATAGACATTATCAGAATTATCACTTTCAGCTCTTTTCTCAGATGTTACTACCTTATCTAAAGGTATCAAGCGATAATAGTTATCTTTTTTAATATAACCATACGTAATACTATAACTTGTCAAATCTATACCATCCCCACTCGCAATAGATTCTAATGTATCCCCCACAACTGAAGAAGGACAAATCATATAATCTTTCGTCTGGACCGCCGTAGCTGCCCATTCAATGGTATTGGTTAATATATTTTTTATCAAATCAATTAGCTTACTACCTTTTTGCATAAAAATACAACCGACCTGGTCAACCTTCTTAAGTTTTATTCCCTTTACGGTACCCTTGAGTGATATACTGTTCCCATTTATTACCTTTTTAAACTCAGTAGAAGATATTATTCCATAATCTATCAAACTGGAACCAATCGTATCGGTAGTATGGAAAACTTTTAAAGTATTCTGATTTACATCAAATAATGGATGTGCTTGCTTAGATAGCACATCAAGCAAATGCCCCTCCACCTCTATTAGGTTCTTAACCCCCACAGTATTACCGTCACTATCTACCAAAGTAAGCCCTTTGGGAGAAAGGTAAATAGCAGAAAAATGGGTACAATCCTTAGGGGCATAAAAAAGTAATCCTGCTGCTACTGTGGATGTATCTCCCCCAGCTTTATTGTTTCTCTCTACCCTTATAAGGCCCAAACGGTTATCGTTATCCAAACAACTTACGCCTCTTAACGAACTATAACCTACTGGTATGTGAGATTTTTCTTGAATATATTTAGCTGCGGACTTCCTAGGACTTAGGGAACTTAGGCTATTGATTCCACCACACTCCTTAAAGCCAAATATAAAAGAACCAATAACCGGCAAAATTACCTTTGAAGTCCTCCCCCCCCTTAGGATTGACTTAAATTTATTAATCTGATAAATCATAGTTATTTATTATTATTATTGTTATTTGTTATGCTTTTATATTGTTACTTCTTGCTACACAATAGTAATGCTTACGCTATCAGTATGTAATCAGTATGTACCGTATATAGTTAGTATGCCACGCAATATGGAACATGTTCAGATGCGCACATTATTGCACTTAGCCATAAGCTATCTGGCTATGTCTTGTTTTCGCTTTATTAAATCCATACCCTACTGCATTACAAATCCATTACATTTAAATACACTAAGTAATTAATATGTATTCAGCTATTTAATAAATAGAAATAGATACCGGTCTAGAGCAATAGAAACCCTGCGGACAAAGATTCCAAAAGGCTATCAACGATAGATGCAAGATTTATAGGAAAGTAGATAACTAATTAGCTTCACCCAGTTTGAGATAAAAAAGATCAGTTACTTGTATGATCTTTGGATGCATACCTCTTTTTCGGATTGCTTTAATTTTGATTTTAGAAATCATAGTGTTGTTTTGTTTTATTGTTTTTGTAAGCTGTACAATAACTGTATTATCTTGCTACGATAGATGCAGCTATAATAAGCTCATAAATTTATGGTATAAAAAAAAAATGAAAATTGCAACCCAATACGTAGTATTTAGATAAGGCTATTTTTTATTTTCGTATCCGTTCAGTCAATGGCGTCAACTTAAGGCAATTCATGATTAGCCTACCCTCCTATTCTACTTGGTTATCAATAACAGCTAAACCTTAAGTTGACGCCATTGTCCGTTCAGTCGTGTGGTCTATGCGCGAATGGTAGGGGTATTGTATCCAGTAAGATACGTTAGGTGGAAGCAACTTAGCCGTAGGTGGCATACAAATGATTTTAATATTTGTGCACTACGGCTAAGGTTATATAGAGATCTTCCTCTATATAACTATATGCTTATTGCGGTTATTGCAGTACAAAAGTTACAAATCCTTGTTAAGAAAGGTACAACTTCATCTAACTATGGATTAAGCTTCCACTTTAGCTTTGAACATCTTGACTTGCCCTACGCTTTGCGAACAATTTATTTTCATTCAGTTCATTCATTATGCGGTTAGATGTATCAGAGGATTGTGGACGACTTCTGTACCTTGACTGGCTCTTATTCAACTGAGCCTGTGGAATGTGCCGATACTGCAACTGAGCCTGAAATTTTTGTCCTACAGACGCACTATTCGCAACTTTTCGTGTAAATAGTGATGGAGGCAGCGGCGGAGGCGGAGGCGGTGGGGAGGTATGGTGAGATACTGACCCAGATACACCATGTACATCTAAAGCAGATAGTTGTACCACATTTGGAAAGACGCGCGCATACCCACTATCTCCATCTGTAGAATTGCTTTCAGAATCGGACATGGACGATAATGACATAGGCCCAGTAGA
>NZ_RARA01000019.1:3542-12336 GCF_003788695.1 Candidatus Cardinium hertigii | reverse complement strand
TAGAAAGTGAAATAGAAACGGGCAGTGGTAGAGCAGATATGCTTTTAAAACCACAAATAGGTAAACAAAGCAATGCATTGATTATAGAGTATAAAATAGCCAAATATCCCATAAGTTTGGATAAGATGGCTCAAGCTGGGTTGGCACAAATTCAGGATAGACAGTATGCTAGCAAAGTAAAACGCCATCTCCATGTAAAAAAAATTACCAAATTAGCCTTTGCTTTTTGTGGTAAGGAGGTAGCAGTGGCGTATCAAGTGGATAACCTATGAGCATGCTTTACATGATAATTTGCATTTTTGATTCATCATTTTTTTGGATATTTCATGGTTTATATTCGTAGAAATTGTAGTGCTATACGATTGTATAACGTATGGTATTAATGTCCCTTTTTAAAAAAAATACAAGATTATGTCCCTTTCAACTTCTAAATTTTTTGCAGCAATAATCAAATTATTGTCAATAAAGATATGATCCATGGTAGAACACCTCTTTCTAAATTTATGGCATCTGATATAATGCATTATATTTATCAAACAGTAAAGCATACAGTAAAGTATACGGAATGTAGCCATTTCTGAAATGGGCACTGTATTTGCTTTAAGCCTGCGTAATTCTTACATTTACCTTAGGCTTGCCTAGTAAATTCTCTTACCTAGATGAAGGAAAATCCATACTGGGCAATTGTATATATGTTTAATTTATTAAAATAATAGTCTGATGTTTATGCATTCAATATATAAAAAAGATGGTAGGCGGTCATCTACGGTAAGATGGTATATGCATATGGCAATATGGTGTGGTTGCTTCATTACCTTTAGTTGCGCAAATCTCAGAAATGGCATGGAACGTGCAAATGAGCAAAATATTTCTACACAAGAAACCATACGAAAGGCTTCACAATCTGGTTGTATCTGTAAAAATGCGCCTCCACTTGCTATGTTTAACAGCTATCCATTGCATATGGCAGCCTATACGGGCTGTATGGATTGCATCCAAAAAATACTGAAGGATAGTCCAGAAATAAACAGCCGTGATAATGTAAAAAATAGTACAGCGTTGCATATAGCCGCTACATATGGTCAAACAAATGTGGCTGAACTATTAATAGATAGCGGTGCAAACATTGAGGCTAAGGACGAAGATGGATATACCGCTTTGCATTTGGCGGCTATATATGGTCAGTACGATATAGCTAAGCTTTTATTAGAGAAAGGGGCAAACAAAAATAATCAAGATAAATTATGGAATACAGCTTTGCATTGGGCAGTTAAACATGGTCGCTATAATATAGTGAAACTATTATTGAACCATAATGCAAGGGTGGATATCCGGAACAAAGCTGAAGGGGATTCCGTTTTACATTGGGCAGCTAAGTATGATAAAGAAAATTATGATAAAGAAAATATAACTCAGCTGTTATTAAATAAGATTATACAGATAGAGCAGATAGACATTCAGAACAAAGAGGGAAATACCGCGTTGCATTTGGCAACTATGCGTAGTATGGCAAATTTGGTTAAGCTATTATTAGATAGCGGTGCTAGAATAGATATGCAGAACAAAAAGGGAAATACCGCGTTGCATTTGGCAGCTATGCATGGTATAGAAAATTTAGTTGAACTATTATTAAATAGCGGTGCTAAAATAGATATGCAGAACAAAGAAAGGATGATGCCGCTAGATTGCGCAGTTAAATATAAGTACGCAAATGTAGTTAAGCTATTATTGGATAGGGGCAACAAGATAAACAAAGAAAATAAATGGGGCGCTGCTGCTTTGCATTGGGCATCGAAGCAAAGCGACTTAGATGGAATAAAGCTTTTATTAAATGCGGGTGTTAAGGTAGATGCTCAAAACGAAGATAGGAATACTGCTTTGCATACAGCCTATATAGAATATTGTAAGTCGCTTCATAGAGAGCCTTTTGAAAATCGTAGGCGTCAAGACAATCTCCAGTTAGATACCGTTAAGCTCTTAGAGCATTACAATGCTAGGAAAGACATCAAAAATAAAAAAGGATACTCGCCTGAAGATTATGCATATCTTGTCTTTATAGCAAACTGTTATGAGACTGATTTAACCCGTTCAGCTTGCAGTCATAACCCTATGTATGTAGAAAAACGCATGCTTGGTTATTTATTACAGAATAATAAGTTTAAGCAAAGAAATATTCCTACTAATCAGCATTTTGATGGTGTGCCCTTGAAGATTTCTCGTGATGAAGTATGGGATATATTCAAGTTTCTAACAACCGATTTATATTTGGATACTACAGGACAAGTCACCCAAAGCGGTGCGCAGTTACCTCTTGTGAATAGTTGGACAAGCAATCATGGCAGAGAGGATATAATTCAAAGATTACGTGATTATGTGGAAAACTTGGGAAATATAGATCAAGATCAAGCTAGGGAATACGAGCAGGTGGCTAATAGATTCCTTAAAGTCAATTTTGGCCTCAAGCCTTTCAGTCAGGGGATGTATTGTGAGATCTGTTATCCCGGGCTTCCTCACTCCCACTAAACCAAAACCATCTGCGTATCCGTTCAGTCAATGGCGTCAACTTAAGGCAATTCATGATTAGCCTACCCTCCTATTCTACTTGGTTATCAATAACAGCTAAACCTTAAGTTGACGCCATTGTCCGTTCAGTCATGTGGCCTAACGTATCTGTGTTCATACTAATTAGAGATAGCGCAATAATACTAGATCGTAAAAAAAAATGCGCCTTGAACGAAGCTGTGATTAGAAAATTACAGGCTGAAGGCTGGTAACAAATCAGCTTATTTGAGCCTACTCTTCGTCTTTGAAAAGCTGGCTGTGCTTTACCCCACCCCACTAGATATATCATCTGGCGGGGGGCCCTGTTCCGCTTCGGGATTCAGTGTACTCGCATAGTGGGTACTATGCTGCGTGCACTTCACCCTCGCGCGCCTTGCTAGCTTTCCAAATCCATTGAGTAAGCTTACTCTTCGTCTTTGAAAAGCTGGCTGTGTTCCGCTTCGGGATTCAGCGTACTCACATAGTTCTACTATGCTGCGTGCGCTTCACCCTCGCGCGCCTTGCTAGCTTTCCAAATCCTGAGTAACCACAGAGGGCGAGTTCTGATTTTCAGCTTGTATCCTGAAATTTTCAACAGCTTTGTTCACCAGTGCTTGATTTTTATGGATAAAATCATTAATTATTAAATATTAACCATTTTCTGTAATCTATAAAATATGACTGCCACGCAAGTGAACGGATACATAAAATATGGTAATTTTTAATTATATTTGCCTAGCGACAAAAAAATTGCTAATGCTAACTCAATTAAATTATGATAAAATAAATATATAAGAATCATGAAAATAAAAAAATCCCCCTGGATAAGCGTATTTTTTCTTCAGACTATTTTTGCTTGTAGTCAATACAAGCAGCAAATGGATCCATTAAAAGTGGCTACACCGCCTCCTGTAGAAGCAGCAACAGCTGTGACCGTAACAAATCCTGCGTTTACAGATGGGCAGCAGGAAGCTACTTTTGGTATGGTACTACTCCATGGCTTAAATATGGATACAAGAGAGATGAAGGCTTTAACAACAGCACTTTCCGAAAGATATAAAGAAAATATATTAATTATAAATTCATTGGTTAGAGAGGATTGGAACTCTGTAGATTATAGCATAGATCAGCAGGCAGAAATGGTATACAAAGAAATAGTTGATTATTTACAAGCGCACAACAAGGATAGCAGCTCCTTTCAGCTATTTATCCTAGGACAGAGTCAAGGTGGCGTTGTGGCTACCCGTATAGCAGAGCTATATAAGCAAAAACTGAATTTGCTTGGATTTATTACCCATAACGCACCATTGCAAGGGGTCGACGTTTTGACGCGTGGACCATTTGACCTATTGAAGTTATGCAATAGAGCAAAAAAGGGTCTAAATATTATTGGCACTAAAGTAGATTGGGATTTGTTTAATCTAATAACTTTAGCTACATCAGCTAGATGGCTATGCCCAATAGCTGATTGTTTCGGATATAAGAAACTTACTGGCGCAAGGGATATTTTTCCTAATAGCAGCTGTATGACAGCCGTGCGCCACTATTTGCGAAATAATCAGCAATCAGACGCTGTTCCTGGTTTGTTAATTGGAGGTTATCAAAACGATTACAATAGGCTCTTTAAGCATGATATAGAACAGTATAAGATAGAACAGTATATAGAAGCCAACAAAGATCGAGATACCATAAATGAAGAAGTGAACCAAGCCATACGGAAATTAAATCATGACGTCGCTACATTTCTAACTGGAGATGCAGATGGACTACATGATCATGTAGTTCCACTAAAATCACAACTTTGTAGAGGGGATAGTCTAGAAGATCTTACCCATATTGGCACACAACCTTATCAAATAGATATGCCTGGAAACCAAAATATTACATGTTTTGTTATAAAAGATATTACCCATTGCACTACCTTATCTCCTGTTGCTGAAAAAAAAATAAATAAAGAATCTATGATGGATCCGCACCGTATGCTTCCGGTTTTATTTGAATTTATCGATAAAAAGCTAGAACAGGCAAGGGTAGATCAATCTTCTGATTGCTAATTATGAGCCTAATGATATTTGGACCAAAGGTAAAATCAATTATTACAATGCATAATTGTTATAGTTATTTGTAATATACAATACGTATCCGTTCAGTCAATGGCGTCAACTTAAGGTTTAACTATTATTGATAACCAAGCAGAATAGGAGGGTAGGCTAATCATGAATTGCCTTAAGTTGACGCCATTGTCCGTTCAGTCATGTGGCTTATACATATCCGTGTTCGTACCCATTAGAAATAGCATAATAATGCAAGATTATAAAAAACGCGCCTTGAATAAAGCTGTGACTAGAAAAGTTCAGTCTGAAAGGTAATAGAAAATCAGCCTGTTTGAGCTTACTCTTCGTCTTTGAAAAGCTGGCTATGTTCCGCTTCGGGATTCAGCGTACTCACATAGTTCTACTATGCTGCGTGCGCTTCACCCTCACGCGCCTTGCCAGATTTCCAAATCCATTGAGTAATCGTCTCTTCGTCTTTGAAAAGCTGGCTGCGCTTTACCCCACCAGATATATCATCTGGCTGGGACCCCTATTCCGCTTCGGGATTCAGTGTACTTGGGGTCCCCATGATGTATGTACATACATTATGGGGCAAACTCGCATAGTGGGTACTATGCTGCGTGCACTTCAGCCTCGCGCGCCTTGCCAGCTTCCCAAATCCATTGAGTAACCGTAAAGGGCGAGTTTTGATTTTCAGCTTTCAGGCTGAAATTTTCAACAGCTTTGTTCACCAGCGCTTGATTTTTTTTGGCTACTTTTTTTGATCAAGCAAAAAAAGTAGCCTTAAAAGAAGTCGCTTTTTAAAGAAAATGGATAAAATCATCAATTATTAAATATTAGCTATTTGCTGTAATCTATAAAATACGGCTGCCACGCAAGTGAACGGATATTACAATACGGCTTGAAAAAATGTTATTTACCATAAGAAAAGCGTTGAGCATAATCTTTTTAGTACCAGTGCTTTTTATATATAGTTTTCATATAATACTAGGTGGTTAGTCCCAGATTGTGGTCTATAGGTATAAAACGTGTTTGGATTATTTTCATTATTACCGTAACTTTAAGGCCTCTTTATTTTTATTCTTCTTTTAAGAATATTTAGTAAATGAAAGATATTTATAAAATAAACATATATACTATTATATTTAATTATGGCATTATTTAAGTTTTTTCAAAAAAAGAGACAGTTAACGTATTATATACTATTGGGGATTGGATTTGCTTTATTGGGGATTGGATTTGCTTCTAGCTGCAGAGATAGCCAACCCTCCCATAACGAACCCTTACCCTTACATAACGAACCCTTACATAGTAGTGATAATTGGAAAAATCCTGAAGAAATAGCTAGTACCAATAAGCCAGCAAAAGTACTATTTGTATTTTTACATGGTACTACGATGAATGGGAAAAAGCACAGGGATTCGAAAGTAATTAACGATATGCAGCAGAAATTTCCAGATTGGCATTTTATGCTGCCAAATGGAGCTTATCCAGCTGATGCAACTTTGTGTCGTGTAATGGGTACAGAATTCCAGCACGATCCATCGAAAAGGCAGTTTGTTAGTTTGAAGTGTATCGAATCTATTATGCGTAAGGTATACGACAAGCCCTCATTATCTATTGAAAAATGGGAGACACTCTATAAACAAAATAAATCGTCTTTTAACGAAATGAGCACGGAACTGGAACGAGAAAGTCGACCTCTTATGGAGCTGATTAAGAAAAAACAAAAAATACTCAATCTTACCAATAAAGATACAATTATTGCGGGGTATTCACAGGGAGCTATGTTGGGGCTCCATTTAACGCTTACGCAAAAAGAACCTTTCTTAGGCATGGTTAATTTTTCTGGTTTCTTAGTAGAACCTAAAGAATATAAAAATAACGCTACACCAATATATTTTATTAATGGAACACTTGATAAAATTATACCAATAGCAACATTAGAAACTGCTAAAGAACAATTGGCAAAAAAAGGTATCAAGCCTGTTTTTGAAAAGCTTGATGGTCAAGATCATGTTGTGTATCTTTCTAATAATCTTGAAAAATGGTTACGTCAGTTACGATATACACTTCCTAGGCGTAATCATCGAGGACGTGCTTAGTATCCGTTCACTTGCGTTTTGCATAGTAAAATACATATACCATAAACCATATTATAGTAAGAAGTCGTGTACTGCTTCTTTCTTTCTTTCTTTCTTATCTATATTTTTAATTGTCTATTGCAGGCAGCCTCATAAAGGTTTAAGAAACTATTTACTTATTAACAATAAATTACTTATAGCTTATAGCAAACAGGCATACAGCCGTTTTTATATTTGCTGTATAACCCGAACCAAATATAAGCTTATAAAAGAGGTCGGCGTCTACTTATCCTAATTGGATACAAAAATTGGGAAGTGCTTGTTTTTCCATAGCAGCAGCTGTTATTTGCAGCAGCTGCTCCTCAAGCGGACTAAAAAAATCATAACAGGCGCGCGCATTGCCTGTTAGAACTAGTGCCGAATCAATACCTGCTGTACGCGCACCTACAATATCTGTATCAAAAGTATCGCCTATCATAAGGATACGGTTTTTGGCTATGGTTGGCTGTTGATGGAATATAGTCTGGTAAATTTCAGGATAAGGCTTTCCTGTATACATTACCTGCCCACCCTGCTGTTTAATTTTTTCAGCAAAATAACCTGCACAATATCTATAGGTATCTGCTTGCATAAGACCATGATCTGGATTGGCACAAAGCGTAAGAATCTTTCTTTGCGCTATAATGGCTAATATGTCTTCCGTTTCTGCTAATATTTCTTCCTCGTTTTCTTCACAAAATAATGTCAATAAAACCAAATTTGCCTCATAGATGTTGCGGGTAGTAGCAACTGAACAGTTATCGATAAGATTGTTGTTTGCTCTACCTAGATGGTATATCAAAGGCGTTGGAATACCCAATAGTTCGGCACTCTGCTGTAGCATATGAAGCGCTACTTCACCTGAACTCACGATCATTTCCTTTGTAGCAGGGATGCCACATGCTTGTAAGGTAACCTGTAAAAATGCAGCAGTGCGCGGCGCATTGGTAACAAAGAAAACTTTGTCTCCACATTCGATCATAGCAGTAATATTGTGTGCTACACTAGCTCGAAATTGCCCTGCTTCTATGATGACACCCCATATATCAAATAAAAATATATCATAATGATTGTCATTGATGACTTCAGAAATGTGTTTGTAAACAAGCGGCTGCATAATTATAAAATTGTGTGTTTACGTACCCGCTTCCCTGTTGCATTTGGCTTTAGTAGACAAGTAATGTGTTATAAGCATGGCTAGGGCATTGGCAATGCATAAAAAAGGAAACATGCATGCCTGTTATAGGCTTAAGCCAATATGTTCCAAATTACTACAGCTACTGCACCTGTAACCATGCCAACCACAGCGACACAACTGCTACCCCATAAGCCTAACACAGTTAATACAAAAGGAACAGTTACAAATAGGTACAAAGAAATCGAAATAAAGTTCAAGCAATGTGATGAAATCATAAGGCTAATATAACTATTTATTATGTTTTTTTATAAAATCGACATCCTATACATACATTTATTGGTTATTGATGGATAGGTTTTTATAAAATGCATTATAGTTATAAATATCTGTAAGAGATTTTTATATTTCGAAATGAGGCTTTTTCAACAGATCAACCGCATAAGACCGTTGCAATAGAAAACAAAATTCTATATAAAGAAAAAAAATCTATACCAAGCGTTATTTAAAAGCCTTAAAAAGAACATAAACCATATTATTTTAGCTTTGTAAATTTATAAAAACCTCTTAATGTATAATACAATCGTTATCATTTTCTATTGCAACGGTCTTATGCTATATGTGCTGTATTTCGTTATTCCAAATTGTTATGTATACGGACCGGATACATAAAATTTTTTTGCAAAATACCATTAACAATCGTATCTTTGCAAGAAGCGCCTCTATTCTGCTTATAGGATAGAGCAGGACATTCAAGCTTCTTATACAGTTAAGAAGGAGAAAATAGTTATACATGGTTATTAAAACGCAAAAGAAGTATAGCAGTGGCTTGATTTGTGCCAAGCGCATTGAAATATGAAACAGCACAATTAAACGAATAAAAAATATGAAAAAGCAGTTTATCCTTCCTAAGTTGTTCTTATTAGGTAGCAGTTTTACGG
>NZ_RARA01000019.1:0-3536 GCF_003788695.1 Candidatus Cardinium hertigii | reverse complement strand
TCAGCATTATTATGCGTTATATAGATTCTATGTAAATCAATTCAGTACCCTAACAGAACTTCGCGATTGGCCAAATGGTACCGATGCAAACCATTTGCGTGCAGCAGCTGAAGCTTTGGCATACAATCGAAGCATTACGAAGATTTACCTGGATCGCAGAAACATGGGTTCTGAAGAGGCAAAAGCAATAGCTCAGGCGTTGGAAAACAATAGCACCATTCAATATATGGATTTGAGTGAGAATAATATTGATTATGATGGAATAAAAGAGCTAGTTGCGGCTTCAAAAAATAACAGCACCATTACGAAGATTGATCTGCGTTATAATAGACCTGTAGAAAATATTCCTCCTGGACATATTAGTTCTCAAGGGGCAATAATGCTAGCTAAGGCTTTGCAAAATCATTGGAAAAATACGAAGATTGACCTACGTGGCAGTAATCTTTCTCCTGAAGAGAAAGAAACACTAACTGATATTATGGGAAATAAACATACTATTATTAGGTTTAACGAGTGGCTTTATGGGGAATAAACATACTATTATTAGGTTTAACGAGTGGCTTTAAAAGAAAAATAAGTAGTTTTAAAAAAAATGGATAAAATCATCAATTATTAATTATTAGCCATTTGCTATTATCTATAAAATATGGCTACCACGCAAGCGAACAAATACTGCTTTGCTGCCACGCAAGTGAACGGTCAATGGCGTCAACTTAAGGCAATTCATGATTAGCCTACCCTCCTATTCTACTTGGTTATCAATAATAGTTAAACCTTAAGTTGACGCCATTGAGTGAACGGATACCCCTAATGCTGCTTAATTAGTTGTAATTAATTATTAAAACGCAAAAAAAGAAGTATAGCAGTGGCTTGATTTGTGCCAAGCGCATTGAAATATGAAACAGCACAATTAAACGAATAAAAAATATGAAAAAGCAGTTTATCCTTCCTAAGTTGTTCTTATTAGGTAGCAGTTTTACGGCGTGCCAGGTTGGCAAACAGGCAATGGATCATGCAATTGAAATACGGCTTCCAAATGAGTTAACGGATCTTTCACCTGAGTTAACGGAACAAATAATAAAATGTATGCCTGGTGCATATCATCTTGAAAAGCTGCAACGGCGGTTGCCACAAAATTCTAAGGAAGCTGCTTTTGTGCGTGCTGAATTGGCTAGACGTCAGCATTATTATGCGTTATATAGATTCTATGTAAATCAATTCAGTACCCTAACAGAACTTCGCGATTGGCCAAATGGTACCGATGCAAACCATTTGCGTGCAGCAGCTGAAGCTTTGGCATACAATCGAAGCATTACGAAGATTTACCTGGGTCGCAGAAACATGGGTTCTGAAAGGGTAAAAGCAATAGCTCAGGCGTTAGAAAAGAATAGTAGAATTACGTATATTGAACTGGTTAATAATAACATGGGTTCTGAAGGGGCAAAGGCAATAGCTCAGATGTTGGTAAATAATAGTACCATTCAATATATGGATCTGAGTGAGAATAATATTTATTATGATGGAATAAAAGAGCTAGTTGCCGCTTCAAAAAATAATAGCACCATTACGAAGATTGATCTGCGTTATAATAGTATACCTGTAGCAGCAGAAAGAGTAACAGCGCTTTTAGCGCTACTTAAGTCTGGGGAAAAGCATTGCAAAAATACGAAGATTGACCTACGTGGCAATAATCTTTCTCCTGAAGAGAAAGAAACACTAACTGATATTATGGGAAATAAACATACTATTATTAGGTTTAGCGAGTGATTTTAAAAGAAAAAGAAGTAGTTTTAAAAAAAATGGATAAAATCATTAATAATCTATAAAATATGGCTACCACGCAAGTGAACGGTCAATGGCGTCAACTTAAGGCAATTCATGATTAGCCTACCCTCCTATTCTACTTGGTTATCAATAACAGCTAAACCTTAAGTTGACGCCATTGAGTGAACGGATACTAATTGTTATAGTTAATTTATAATATACAATACGGCTTAAAAAAATGTTACATACCATAAGAAAAGCGTTAAGCATAATCTTTTTAGTGCTTTTTATATATAGTTTTCATATAATACTAGTTGATATACAGCCACAAAGTCATGTTGTCAACGCAAAAAAAAAGATAATACCAGTTAACTGCACGGAGCCGTTGCACAAAGAGCAGGTTGATTTGATTGCCCCTTCTTCTAAGGGGAAGGCCGCTTTAGAAGAAAGCAAAAAATATGTAGCAGATTTGAATTTGTATCCACATGTTTCAGCAAGCATATATAATGGCAATAGTCCATTTTATGCTGCACCTGATGCATATAGAGCAGAAGATTTGATTCAGGCATTAACAGATAACAGTGAAATAATATGGTGCATAAGAGGTGGCATGGGTGCGGCATTACTCATTCCTTATTTAGAAAATTTACCTAAGGAACAGAAAGAAAAAATTGCACAAAACAAGCATAAAAAAACGCTCATTGGATTTAGTGATATTACTGTTTTGCATACTTACCTACAGAATAAATTTGATTGGCAAAACATACATGCCACTATGCCGGACTTAATAGTAAGGGATAAAGTTGCACCAGATTCCATTAATAAGTTAATGGAATTGATAGGTGGAAAGCAAACTTCGATTGTCTATCATAACCTTAAACAACTCTCTAATGGGTCTAAAGTCACTCATTTAGAGTCTAAAATCATAGGTGGCAATATGACACTGATTCGAGATACCATAGGGACGCCTTGGCAAATTAACCCCAAAAATAAGATACTCTTTTTAGAAGACGTAAACGAACAGCCGCATAAAATAGAACGTACGTTAGTACACTTCAAGCAATCGGGGCTCTTAGATGGGATAGATGCGTTGATTTTTGGCGATTTTTGTGATTCAGGAAATACACAACTAATGGAAATCGTACAAAAACGTTTTGCTAAATCTGTTGATTTCCCAGTATTTACTATTTCTGGTATAGGGCACGATTATATAAGCAACCCGTTGCCACTTAATACACATACTACCATTCAAGTTGAAAATACAAAAGAGGGCTTTTTTTCTATAAGAATAGAAAATATAGATCTATTTAAAACAAAAGGCATAAAGTGTGTTTACGAAACGCGGCAGATATAGCGTATCCGTTCACTTGTGTGGTAGCCATATTTTATAGATTATTGATTATTATATTCATTTTTTTAAAAATTACTTCTTTTAAAGCTACTTTTTTTGCTTGATCAAAAAAAGTAGCCAAAAAAAATCAAGCGCTGGTGAAAAAACTGCTGAAAAGAAAGGAAAAAAACCGAAAATCAAATCTCGCTCCTACGGAGCTCAGACAAAGTGATTTTCTTTTGATTTTTTTCCTTTCTTTTCTTTCCACAGTTTTTTCAAGGCGCATTTTTTATAAACTTACATTATTTCGCTATTTCCGATTGGTATGAACACGGATACGAATAGGCCATACGACTGAACGGATACTAACTAGCTTATAACCCTATTTGGGTTTTGGGTTGCGTAATGTAAATTAAGGCAAACTGAACGGTAAAGTAATTTT
>NZ_RARA01000024.1:163238-163560 GCF_003788695.1 Candidatus Cardinium hertigii | reverse complement strand
TCATTATTTATTTTGTTCAGTAGTAGTATTTTTCCACAAAAAAAGATAGAAAAGGAAGCTAATGAAACCACTAAACTACTATTTATGGCATTTGGGTAATCAGTTATTTGGCTGTCTGAAAGATCTTGATAAGGAAATNNNNATACCAACTTATCTAAGAAAAGGACGTCCTAAAAAAGATAATAAACCAGACAAAATTGAATACAAAGCCCATACAGTTTTACTACGAGATGAAGAAAAGATTGAACATGCTACATTAAGTAAAGGGCGTTTTGTTCTAGCAACCAATCAATTAGATGAAATTGCTCTTAAAGATAGCGAA
>NZ_RARA01000024.1:162660-163230 GCF_003788695.1 Candidatus Cardinium hertigii | reverse complement strand
GCTTAATACACTATGATCCGGAACCGAACTGTCCATTGAAATACCACAAAATAGGCTAAAAGTTATACGGTCGTTTACTTCTTCTTCTACTTGATAGTCACTCAGTCCATACCATGTCTGAAGTAAAAGCATTTTAAATAAAAGTAGGGGACTATAGGCAGGTTTGCCAGATAAGCGTAGGCCTTTAGCATAATAAATGCGAAGTTCTTTTTCAATTGTTGACCAATCAATTATTTTAGTGATTTGATCAAAAAAGGTATGTTTACATTTACGTTTACTTGCTGAAATATCTGCTAAACTTAATTGACCACTTGATTGGATTGCCATAACTATACACTAATAATAATGCTAATAAAAAATAAACTAAAAACTCATCTTAAGTTAACCATTTTCTCAATGATGGGAAAGTGGACTATTGATGAATATGTTTAATTGTCTATTGCAACGGCCTCAAAGCTGTTGAAAAGTTCAGGCTGCAAGCTGAAAATCAAAACTCGCCCTTCTTACGGTTACTCAATGGATTTGGGAAGCTGGCAAGGCGCGCGAGGGTGAAGCGCACGCAGCATAGTA
>NZ_RARA01000024.1:161575-162651 GCF_003788695.1 Candidatus Cardinium hertigii | reverse complement strand
GGGGAAAGTGGATTATTTATGATTAAATTTAATTGTCTATTGCAACGGCCTCGTTAGGTATATGCATATTTTGTTTGTTTTTTATAAGCTTTTTATTGTAAATTCAACTTATAGTAGAAGTAAGCGTATACGTATAGGATGGTTATGGTAACTTTACTTCTTTTATATTTTAGTCTTTATATATTTAGTTTTTTATATAGAGATATTTTTCGAGAGGTTTGCGTACATTAATATTTTAAATTACAAAAGTCATGTATATCTATAGAAATGTGTATTATTTAGTCTTAGGGGTAGTCTTAGGTGCTGTATTGGGAATTTTAGTTTGTGATGAAACTAAAAAAGAAATCATAAAAGCAATCCAAAATAAAGCAAAATTCTTTTCAGATAACTGCAAAGCAACTTCTGAAGAGGCAATGGATTCGGTTAAGGGTTCTGTAAATAGCGCTAGAAGTTCTCTGAAAGATTTATTGTAGTATATATCCATTATATATTATTATATATTAATGGATAATAATGGGGAAACAAAAGACGAATCATGCTTTGTTTCTCCATCATTATTTTGTATCCCTTAACATTATACATCTATAATATAATTAATTATGTCTAAAAAATTATTTTTAATATTGGGAATACTTGTGGGAGGGGTGCCTTTGGTGTGGTATGCTATTCCTGATCAACAAAGGTCTAAACTTAAAGGCGTTTTATATAACCGGATGCAACATGTTTTCCTAGTTACTGTAACAAAATACTTATTAAAAAATTTGGTAAGAAATGCAGTTAAGACGTATTTAAGTTAATAATGTATCCGTTCAGTGATGTGGCCTATGCGTATCCGTGTTCGTACCAATTAGAAATAGTACAATAATACTAGATCGTAAAAAATGCGCCTTGCATAAAGCTGTGACTAGAAAATTTCGTATCCGTTCAGTCGTATGGCCTATCCGTGTTCATACCAATCGGAAATAGCGCAATAATGTAAGTTTATAAAAAATGCGCCTTGAAAAAACTGTGGAAAGAAAAGAAAGGAAAAAAATCAAAAGAAAATCATTTTGTCTGAGCTCCGTAGGAGCGAGATT
>NZ_RARA01000024.1:157079-161566 GCF_003788695.1 Candidatus Cardinium hertigii | reverse complement strand
AACATTTCTGCCACGCAAGTGAACGGATACAACATTTCTGCCACGCAGGTAAACGGATACGTCTTATAAACCATTATAGCGGACATCCATTTGCATATTCCCCAAAGCAGTGAAACGTACTCCCATACGTTTTTTCTAATAATTTAGCTGTAAATACCTCTTTTGTATTACCAACAGCTATAAGCTTATGGTTAAGCAGTACAAGCCAATCGAAGTATTCACGTATGGATCCCAAANACTTCTTCTTCTACTTGATAGTCACTCAGTCCATACCATGTCTGAAGTAAAAGCATTTTAAATAAAAGTAGGGGACTATAGGCAGGTTTGCCAGATAAGCGTAGGCCTTTAGCATAATAAATGCGAAGTTCTTTTTCAATTGTTGACCAATCAATTATTTTAGTGATTTGATCAAAAAAGGTATGTTTACATTTACGTTTACTTGCTGAAATATCTGCTAAACTTAATTGACCACTTGTTTGGATTGCCATAACTATACATTAGTAATAATTCTAAAAAAATAAACACCGAAAACTCATGTTAACTTAACCATTTTTTCAATGAGGGGAAAGTGGATTATTTATGATTAAATTTAATTGTCTATTGCAACGGCCTCATTATGAGTTAAAGGTTGAGTTTCTAACCAGAAAAAGAATGGAGGTAATGATTGATGTATTCTTATACCTAACCACTTATTATACCAAATGGTGAGATCGCGATGGCAAGGATCAATTGCTTCTATCCAGTACCGTCCCCATGGAGCTTTTTTTTTAAAATCAAAGAATGTATCGTTATTTAAAAACAAAGGGTTATAGCCTTTAGAAATATTGCCCTCTATACTAGTAAAATATTCTGTAAATTGTTCTTCAATAGGCTTATTAATATTATATATAGGATCACATAATGCTAAAATATAGTTTTTTCTTTTTATTGATATTTCGTATAGATATTTATATAGAGAAGCATCTACACTCCTACTGATATACAACTCCTGCAGCTTATTTATTATCTCGTTTAAAAGTTGTATCTTAGACTGAAGGTTTTTTTGATTTTCAATATGAAGTTCTTCATATTTTTTTAATATATTGCACAATTGCTGGTTTATGCTTGAATGAAAATGTGCCTCTATAGTGTTTAAGTGTGGTACATCTATCCAACTAATGCTCCTATTAAAGTTTTCCATTTATTTATGTACTCGCCCCACCATTTAAAGTTGTCAATAAGTTTATATACTTATATGATTACTGTTTATGATTTTTATTAAATTTAAATGCAATATATTTTGCCTGTTTATAACAAAAAAGTATTAAACCAGCGCTTGGATACTCATTTTTTATATTTTAGTCGTTTTAGCATATAAATACCAATAAAGCAGTTTTATTAACATAACTAACCTAGAACTCATATTAAACTTAGAAAGCTAGGTTGAGATATTTTTTCATATTGTTTTAATAAGCTATATATTCCTTTAGGCAAAAAGCCTAACTTTTCAAGTTGATTAAACTTAGTCCAATAAAACTTTAAATGAGCCTCTTTGGATTTTATTTCTCTGCTTTTCAAAAAATTGTTAGAAGCAACTTGAAATACAGCACAAAATTCATGGAACGGATTACCGCTATTGCCCCAAATATTTTCTACTACTCCTATAAAATTGCCAATTTTTAAATCAGTTACCATCATTTCCTCCCTTAATTCTCTTAAAAGGGCCGAATGCATACTCTCTTTATACTTTACATGCCCCCCAGGTAGAAATAGGTGAGTTCCAGTGTCAGCAATTAAAATATAATCTTCATCTCTTATATACGCTCTTGCAATGAAATGTATTTTGTCCATATGTTTATATAACGTGAGTTCTGAATTTCTGAATTAGGAAACAACAAACAGTTTACAAAAGCTCCTTTGTGTTTTACATTTGAAGGTCATTATTAGGAACCAACAAAACAAAGGAAAAATATGAATATAAAAAAATTAATATAACTCTATTATATATACAGTTGATGAATTTTACAAAAGTTTATGCCTTATTTTTATTAGCTTTTAAAGCAATTTTGCCGATGTTTTTGTGGGTTTACAATAAACTATGATAGATTTAGCAATCCCGATTATTTAATCATAAATCCGCCTATGACTAGGATGTAAGTGCCACATTTCTTTACCGGAGGAGATTAACTCAGCTAAAGATTATCGGATTTATGCAAAAAAATATAGAAGCTTTACTTTTCTGTTCTGCAGCATGCATATGCTATTCTTCCTGCTATTAAATTGACTAAACAATTAGGTATGCTTCTATGCCTAGCATGTTCTAATGTTTTTTAATTGATCAATAACTGTTTCAATAATAGAACATTTTCTATGTATCAATTTATTCCATAAATACATAAAAGCATTTTTTATATTTTTTTTAATTTTGGTAATCAATTGTATACCTTTATTTATAAGTTTATCAAATAATTCTTTTCCTATGTACCCTTTGTCACCAAACAGTTTACCTGTTAATTGCTTACATAACGACATTACGGTTAATCTGTCATTGTAAAGCTATAATAGGAATAATGATACTAATCTTGTGCAAATTGGCAGTATAAGTAAATCTATGGAATAATAGCAATCCCAATTATTTTATGTCATAAAAAATATAGGCATTATAAAATTTTAACATATAAGATGGTAGTTTTATAGTGTACCTGTCAAATCAAATTTTAATTGCTACAAATTATGTATACTAAGCATTTTTTCTCTAACAAAGTTTTAGAATTCAATGAAACAGATAACACTATTTCTGAGCGTTCATATAATTCTCCAACAAAAGAAAACTATAGGATAGGAATTATTATTGATACTGTATTAACTTTGCCTCCTTTAACTGGTGTGACTTATAGATTATATCATTTATCCTTATCATTAATAAACAAGGGTCAAGAGATAATATGGATAATATGTAACAGGAATTTTAATCAGCCTTCTGAGGCGGAAATTTTAAAAGACATACCAATTAAAATGCATATTCTTCATGAAGAAGATTTCTATAATATAAAACTACTTGCACAACTTGTACTTGTAGAAGGTTTGGATATTCTTCAATTTGAAATATCCCAAACTTTTTTCTCATTAGGAATAAATTTAAGAAGGCTGTCTAATAAACCATGTGTTTTAGAGAACCATGATATAGAATATGATTTACAACTCTCTTTAGGTAATAATGAACGGGTAAATGAATTAATATTTATGCAGGCTTTATCGTGTAAAATTGCTGATGCAGTCGTGTGTATGACACAAAATGATAAAGAACTAATAATGCAAAAGTTCCTAATAGAACCCGAAAAAATTATTTTAGCCCCTAATGGTATTGAAAAACCCTTTAAACATAAAGTACCTAATAAAACCAATAAAAAAAATAAAACAATAGTCTTTTTAGGAAATTTTTTTTATAAACCTAATGCTGATAGCTTAGTTTATTTCTTAAACAATATTCTAACCGACTTAAAAAAACTATTTCCTGAAATTAATATCAAAGCTATAGGAATGATGCCAAACGAAATTCTTACTAGGTATGATTACCTACAAGGATTTACTTGTACTGGACCTTTGAATCATGCATTACTCGCTAAGGAATTAGCTTTATCAGATATAGGTATGTGCAATGTTTTTTCTGGATCAGGCATGAAAGTAAAGATATTAACCTATGCTTCTTTTGGCTTGCCAATTATAGCTACTTCACGAGGTGCTGCAGGTTATGAGGATATCCCTTCTTTAATCATTACTGATGGCTCTAAAAGAGATATTATCAAGAAAATCAGCATGCTTTTAAAGGAGCCACATAAAGCTGCTCAAATAGGAAAAGAAAATCGCAGCTATGTACAAAAGCATTTACTTTGGAATAATATTACAAATGCTATGAAATATGCATATGATATGGCATATGCATCATTTCATAGTAAAAAAGTATATTTAAAATCTTTTAAGCCATTCTGGTTGGAGGAAAATAGAGTTAATAAACTTACTTGTCGTAAGCATATCATTGTAAATGATAAATAAATGAAAATTCTTATTACAGGTGGAGCAGGGTTTGTGGGTACTAACCTTATAAAGGAACTCAAGAATGAGCTGATTAATTTAGCAGTAGTAGATAATTTCTCCACAAAAAAGCTTAGGTAACTTAGAAACTGCTAGAGATTATATTTATGTCAAGGATGTAGTAGAAATAATAAAAAAAAGCATCATAAATGAAACTACTTATAATATCACAATAAATGTTGGGACTGGGATTCCTACCAGTGGCTATCAACTGATAAACATTTTTGAAAAAGCTTTAAAACATAAAATAGAGGTTATTAGTAGCCCAGAGAAATTAAGGAAAATTGATGTGCCTTTCTTGTATGCTTGTAACGAAAAAATAAAAAAAGTACTAAAATGGAATCCTACTATTTCCCTTGAAAAGGGTATAGCATCGCTTATTAATAATCAAAATGCGTAATATTTTATAATACAAT
>NZ_RARA01000024.1:82176-157073 GCF_003788695.1 Candidatus Cardinium hertigii | reverse complement strand
TACATCATGGGGCGAACTCACATAGTGAGGCCGTTGCAACAGGCCGATAGTATAATTTTTTCTATTTTTCCAGTATTATTTTTTGTTATTTTTTTTCATTNACAGGTACATCATCTTGGTCTTTTTTATATAATATTCAGTTTACTTTCCAAAAACCTCTGGATTATTAGCATATTGCCGACATTCCGCACAAAAACGCAATAAAAATCATTATTTATTTTGTTCAGTAGTAGTNNTATTACTTTATCTGTTTTGCTAGGCCGCTCAAAAAATCCAAGCCTATTGTATCTGCCTAAAAGGGCAATATCAAAAACAGAAGCAGGAAAATCCCAATCTACCGATTCCTTTTGCGGTACATAACTAATGCGTTTTCTTACTTTATGGATAGGCTTTGCAAATAATGTTATTTCACCTCCTTGGTAAGGAATAAGCCCCATGATAGCCTTTAGTAGGGTAGATTTGCCAGCCCCGTTGGGGCCTATTATGCCAATAATTTTATGTGATGGCAATGCAAAATTAATTTTTTCTAGCACAATTTTGTTGTGGGTATAGGAAACCGTTAAGTCCTTTACCTGTACAGTAAGTTGTTCTGGATTTTTCATCTCTTATTTTAATGCATTAACAATTGCTATAGTATTGGCTTTGATCATACCACAATAACTTTCTGCTGGGGTACCAGCTGCACCGAGTGCATCTGAATAGAGACAGCCTCCTATCTTTACCTTATGCCCATAATGGGCACAGCCTTCTAATACAGCGCGCATTGATTTATCTGAAACAGAAGTTTCAAAAAAAACTGCTTTAATATTACGTTTTAAAATCAGCTCTACAATGCGATGAATATCTTTTAATCCACATTCAGCTACAGTAGAAATTCCTTGTAAACCCACTACTTCAGTATCATATGCTTTGCCAAAGTAACCAAAGGCATCGTGTGCAGTAATCAGTACCCGCTGTTGGGCTGGAATGGATTGCATTTGGGCAGTAACTTCTTGATGTAGTAATGCTAACGTTTTTAAGTAAGCAATCGTATTTTCTTCATAATAAGCTGCTGATTCGGGCCGTGCTTCTTGTAATTTTTGACTAATAAAAGCAACTACCTGTTTCCATAGCCTTACATCAAACCAGATATGAGGATCTATACCAATAGGAAAAATATCTTCATATATAAGCTGTGTTTTATGAAGGGCATCACTAGCAGCATAGACCTTTCTTGTTTTGGCCATTTTTTCCAATAAATCGGTCATTTTACCCTCTAAATAGAGTCCATTATAAAAGATCATATCAGCATGTATAAGCTTCTGAACATCTTTATGGGTAGTTTGATAGGTATGGGGGTCTATACCAGGGCCCATAAGGCTAACTACCTCTGCATCCTCTTTAACAATATTTTTAATAGCATCTCCTAGCATACCTGTAGTCGTTAGAATAGTAAATTTTCCATCCACAGACTTGTTAAAACATGAGGAAAATAGTAGCGCCACATACAAAAATAGACTTAAAAACCAATTTGGTAATCTGTAAAGCATACAGATTGGACCCTTCAACTTATTGCATACACGAAGCATAATATTACAGAAAGTACAGTTACTAAAATATGATCTGTTATTTTACGAGATATATTAATTTTATTGTGATTATCAATGATTGCATCAATAGAATCATCAAAGTGTATCTTTTCGACAACCGTTATTTTAGTTCCTAGATAAATATTTCTTTTGCCAAGATATTGTAAAAAAGTAGTAGAATCATCTTTAATAGCACTTACCATTCCACTTACTCCTTCCGCTACATTTGTAAGCAATAGTCTAGCTTTACTTATAACTTTTCCATCAGCAGTCGGAATAATTATGCCATGAGGACTACAACAGGGATAGTTAAGAAAATGATCTAACCGATCTATCAACATATCCGAGTCAATATGTTCTAATTGTTCTGCTACCTCATGTATGGAATTCCATTCAAACTTTAACTTATCTACTAAAAAAACCTCCCAGAGCAAATGTTTGCGTACAATCTTTATAGCTGATCTCCTACCCATTTCTGATAAGCTTACACCCTGGTATTTTTGATAGATAACCAATTGTTTACTATGTAGCCTTTGTACCATATCGGTAACGGATGCAGCGCTTGTATGTAAAAATTCTGCCATAGCCGTAGTTGAAATAAGCGTTTCTTTTCCTTCAGCCAGCGTATAGATAGCTTTTAAATAGTCCTCTTCGGAATGCGTAAGTCTCATAAAAATGTAGTGTGTACCATTGAAATACTAGGATTAGACGAATTTAAATAAATTTTTAGACAAACCTAATTATTAAAACAGCTTTTTCTTATTTTAGATAAGAGGGATTTCGGAGTTTTAATTTTACCCGTTGTGCTTAGGTAAGTCTAAATAATAATTTAGTCTTACTTAAAATATTATTTAAAACTTAAAATCAACCATAAATTAGATTCTCTTAGGTCTTTTTATAAAGACAATACAGAAGAGGCAACAGAGCAATGGGCCATGCTACTACAAAATAGCCCGTGTTACGTTTGAGAAGAGCACCATGCTAAAATAGCATATAATCGTTGGAAAGCCGATTGCTAAAAAGAACTCAAAAAGTAGCATAACGCCACTAGCAGATAGCCCTACCCACATATACATATATACCAAATATTATTTGGTAGCTATTTAATACATTCCTATTATCAATATAAAAAATAAAAATATTAAACAATAACTTTAATAAAAATAGAGTCATAACTGCCCTTCTCCATCGAAATACTTTTACTGAAACCAAATAATATATTTTAATAAAATTATACAAACTCATTATCATAATAATATATATAAATATTAAACTTTTACTTTAATAAATAAAGAAGAATACGACTATTTTATTTGCACGAATAGATAGAATAGGATAGATTATGTTACAGCTGTTACGCATTAAACAAATGCGTATGTATAGTGCACATAACAATATGATAAGCATTGATTTAATAATTATAGGCATATTCTTAATCATAACGTTTTCCATTGGGATTTATTATGGTAGAGGCATCACAACGTTTCAAGATTATGCGGTCGGGAGTAGAAAAATGTCTACAACAGTCATTCTCATTTCCTTAATAGCCACCATTTATGGAGGTAAAATTTTGGATTATAATCTGTTTTTCTATTATTATGAGCCATGGATTACAGTGGTATTCTTTTTAATACAGAATCCAGTGGATACCCATTTGTTCTCCAGATTTGTAATCATAAGAATGCAGGAATTCCTAGGCCATCTTTCCATAGCTGAATCTATGGGCAGTATTTACGGCCCAACGGTGCGAGCCGCAACAGGAATCTGTGGTATCATAAGAGCTATAGCACTATTAGCCATTCAGATCAAGATTGGGCTAAGTATTACTATGCTATTGCCTGAAATACAGGCGTATGTATCCTATTCAACTGTAATTTTAGCCCTATTATTTATTAGTTATTCCACATTCGGAGGGGTTAGGTCTGTGGCACTAACAGATGTTTATCAGTTTTTTCTTTTTACTCTTTGTTTCCCTATTTTATTTTTTGCACTCTTATATAATGTTAAAGATCCAGTAGCTGGCTGGCAAAAACTCAGGGAGATGCCACAGTTTAATATTAACCAGATGTGTATATGGCGTTGGGATTATTCCCTAAAAAAGGAACTATTTGATGATTGTATCGCACTATTTGCAGCAATGTTTGATCCTGCACGTATGCAACGTTTCTATATGGCGCCTTCTATACAGAAATCAACAAAAATTTTTAACAGACTTTCGATAAGCCGTATCGTACTTATTATTGTTTTTTTTAGCATTTCGGTAGCTTTACATGTAGGAGACCATGTTATCAAGCCCAATCAGAACGTACTCCATTATATTATTGAGTGCTCTTACTTTCCTGGTATGCGTGGCATTTTAGTAACAGCTATTATAGCATTGCTCATGTCTACCGCTGACTCTCAATTACATGTTGCTTCTGTTTTATTTGCAAATGATATATGGCCTATAGTAGCTGGTTCAGCTAGGCATAACAAGCCCTCCCTTACCATTGTACGTATGGCTTCTCTTTTTATAGGCATTATTGGTATGGTGGTTGGATTGCATACGACTAGTATTGGACAGTTGGTAACTAAAACGATTTATATTTATGCACCAGCTGTGACGATTCCCTTCCTTATAACTTGTTTTGGTTTTAGACCCCGCTCTGCTGCCGTATTATGCACTATGGGTGTAACTACAGCCATAATGGTATATCGTGTGTTCTATAAAGATCAAGCCATACTTGCAAATCAAATTTGCTTTTCACTGGTTTTGAGCGCATTTATTTTATTTGTTACGCACTACGTGCTCCCTAAACGCCCTCATACCGGCTGGGTGGGCATCAAAGATCGTAGCCCGGTGGATTTGCAAAATCAAGCAACCCAACGCTGGTGGCAAGAGCGGTTACAACAGCTTAGTCTACCATTTACCCAGGCATACCGAAAAAGCCTTTTTCCCAAAAAGGAAAGTACTTTTATACTATTGGGTATCCATGCAATTCTAAACAGCATTGTAGCACTTTGCTTTATGCACAAAGGTTACTTTATACCCTATGTATATGGCTATATGGCGCTAATGGCTATTGGGACTACTTTGGTCATCTATCCTGCCTTCCATTCCTATAAAAAAGGAGACGATAGACTTCTTCATTTAGTATGGCCAGCGTTATTATTTATATTGCTTTTTGTTGCCAGTATACAATTGGCAAAATTAGGTCATTTTAGTCCTATGGTCTGCGCACTGTTTATATTTAACCTAGGCTTAGGGATAGTATTGTTATCTTTAGAAGTAAGCATCGCAATGCTCTGTATAGCTCTGATAACGCATGCGTTTATTCCACCTAGCGTCCCTTTTTGGAATTTATTTTTGGCTGGCTATAAAAGTCTTTCTGTAGAACTAGTTTTTGCTATGATCCTTATAACGGTTGCGATCGTAGGTCTTGGTACCTATAAATACTTACGCGATAAAGCTAACGCTAAACTCAAAATAATAAAACTTAGGGGAAGCTACGAGCGGATTATCGCTTTAGAGGCTATCTATAACCATGCGAACTGGTCCAGATTAGATATGACCTATGGTAGCAAGCTATTGCAGGCAATAGGTGAAATAATGCATGGCCAAAAAGACGAAACTATTAACCTATTACTACATAAGTTGTATAATTTTAATGACTTATTACTAAGAAGGGTCAAATCAGATTGTAATTTAGAGTTAAATGAGCAAGCAATAAAACCCGTAATCATTGAACTAGCTATTTTAAAAGTTCTTAGAGCTATGCGGGACCTAGGAAAGCCTATGCAGTTGCTTGTACGCAACCCAACAAAAGTAACAGAACTGTTAGCAGATCCAACGCTTTTTGAATGTTTTTTAATCCTAAACTTATGGGAGATCAGCAGATGCGTGCAAGCTACCGATCATATTGTTACGCTAACCATTGCTGATACTGCTTTACGTTACGATTATGCTATAGTTAACTACGCAGCACTTACCTTACCAGCATTGGCCTTTTTTATTAGTACAGATGTGAGTACGCAAAATACATTGCCAGTGTACGATATATCTGACGAACCAACGTCTATTCATGTACCTAAAACAGAAAAACAGTTCTATCAAGCGGAGAGTAGACAAATTGTGCAAGCACATGGTGGTTATATGGAATTAATAGAAACCAATGAAATTGTAACCTGTCTTTATGTATTACCTCTAGATGGCCAAAAGGTAATGCGTTTTAAAACCTATGATCCTGCTGATTTAGTAGCTGGCAAGCTAGCTGAAACCGCTGAAAGTTTAGCGCAAGAACAAGAATTAGTGGAATTGCTTACCAAAGAGACTACGCTGGCCAAAGAAACAGTAGAAAAGACCATTACTTTTATTAAAAATGCGCATGGACTTGTGTCACGCAAATCGGGAAGTCCCTATTATACCCATCCTATGGCAGTAGGTAAAATTCTTTTAGAGGTCACCAAAGATCCATCCACCATTTTAGCTGGATTGTTACACGATGTAGTAGAAGATACACCTATTACGCTAAACCAAATAGCACTTATGTATGGTCCTGATGTTGCCTCCATTGTCGATATGGTAACTCATTACAATACGAATGGTTATCCATGGAAGCTAGATGATAAGGAAAATAAAAGTATACTGGAGCAGTGTAAAGATATTCGGGTCATTGAGGTAAAACTTGCCGATAGGCTCCACAATATCCGTACCTTGCATGCGCGCAAATTAGTGGATCAGAAACGCATAGCGCAAGATACCATGACATTCTACATTCCATGGGGGGAGAAACACAATATCTCTAAAACGTGGTTGGAAGAGATGCGTTCTATTTGTAAGCATATACAAGTCAACATGTAATCTGACAATAGGTTAGCCATCCTATGCACATTGTCCCCTAAGTTGCGACTGTATCGGTTTCTTACGGCTAATCTCATAGTATCCATTCACATGTGTGGTTTAAAAGATATTCTGTATTTTGCTATGCCAAATTCTACTTTGTTACCCCCATTCATAAAATTTTACGCACACATTTATGCTTCATCTTCATCTACCTCATCCCATTCATCTACCTCATCCCAATCGTCTCCGTATGTTTTTTCATCATAAATCATCTGATCATATAGATGACCTATTAGTATCTTTAGCTCATTTTCACAATAAATTTTCCATACTGTTTGATGTAATGCTTGTACGATACCATCAATTATTTGGTTCTTATTGGCCGCTTTTAGTGACCATTGTGTCAATATTTGCTTTGCTTTAGAGAGTATAGGGTATAACATCTCAAACGCATCTACTGCATCTTTTACTAAGTTTTCCTCTAGATAATCATTTTTATTAATATATTGTTCGTTAATTCTTGTTACTATATATTGCTTAATGGCATCTCGCATATTATCCATGATATCCTTGTTATCTATTTTTAATGTATCATTCATAGCATCAAGTTTCTTAGACATTGGTATATAATACTTATCGTATTTCTCTATGATCATGAATAGATCCTCTGCGATAAATTGGGGTTTATCTGTGGGCGTTGGATCTGTTATCGCTTGCTTATCAGAAGTACGAAATCTATTATTGAATTTTTCTTTTATTTTATATGCTACATATTTTATATTAGAGTCATGATTTTCTAGAAGATTTAGTTCAAGTTTATTGAAATCCATATAAGATGCTAGTATAGGGCCAAGCATATTACGTGCATAAGATTCAGGCATGATTTGATTCTCTTTTTCTTTTATACCAACCATTTCTTTTAAAATTTTATCAAAATGTATCGGTTCTAAGAAATCTTTTACAGTCTTCAGTATATATTTAAACATATCTATATACTCTTTTCTTGGTACATCTGCTTCTAGGAGTAAATAGGCGGCTGCAAATACAGAATAGCCATTGGCATCTAATTCAAAAAGCTTATTGATAACCTGTTCTTTAGATAAAACCACCCTTTCAATAAATAGTTTTTTAAATTCTTTTTTGTTACGCTTATAAGCAGCTGAATGCAACGAAGTGTTCTTTACCTCATTTTGTATACGTTTCTGCAAACACTGTTGTATCCTTTTTGGAAGCGTGTTTATAATCTGCCTAATCTTGTAGCACTTTTCTTTAAGGTGTGCTCTATTACTCAAATTTGAGTCCATGGCTGCTACTTCTATATGACTCTCTAGTATGGTGCTAATTTTTTCTAGATTACCAGACTCTATGGCATCCTCAAGCAACTTTATATCGTCTTGTGAAATGGTACTAATTTTTTCTAGATTAACAGGCTCTATGGCATCTTCAAGCAACTTTATATCGTCTTGTAGAATGGCTTTAGGCTCGGTAAGTGGTACCTGTTGTTGATAGCATTGCTTATCTTTTTTGTCAACAGAGTTTTTTTTTAGGCTATCTTGTAATTTATTTGGGTTGCAAGTTTTGGACTGTAAAGCAATTAAAAGTGATAATATGGTTGTCTTTTTTAATGGAATATTAGGCATGAACGTTTTATTGGTTGTATATTTTTTAGGTGTCATAGTTATTGTTATTTTTAATGATAGTTAGGTATACGTTAGACTTCCCTAAAACTTATATTTGCTTAATAACATAGGCTATAAGAAACCCTGTTCGTATACTGAGTAGTGTTCTTTAATTCCCGACTTCCTACCCTAGGTAAGATGTAACTATAGTTATATGGTATTAAAAATACATAAACCATGCAAGGTTTATAATGCAATTTTTGCGCTTGTATGTTTGAATAAACTGATAGTGCATTAAATATATGTTTTCGCAGAAGATCTAATGTTTATTGAACCAAACAGACTTCTTTCAAAACTAAAACACAACATCCATAATTGTGCATGGAATCAGTCTATTTGTATTATACGCATTTTCCCTGTTGTCTTTCTACTTCTGTTGTTGCTACTGCTTTTTTATTTATTAAAGTAAACGTTTAATATATAAATATTAAACCCTTACTTTAATAAATATATCATACAGTATATACACATTACCATTGTTTCGTATTATATTTTTTCGTAAAATTAGCCTTGCGTAGTTCTAAAAACTGCATAGTTCTAAAGACGTTAGGATTTTTTCATCCTAACTTTTTATCTAATTTTCATGCTAAATTATGCAAACGGAACAATCGATCATTAATCGACTTATACTCTACTTTTTTAGAGGGCTATTTTTAATAGCCCCATTGGGGGCAACGCTTTATCTCATTTCAGCTTTATTACAGAAAATAGATGGAATAGCTAGTTTTGAGATTCCAGGATTGGGTATATTTATTGTAGTCGTTTCTATAACCTTATTAGGGTATGTAGGCACCACCTTATTCGTTAAATCTGCATTTGGATTTACAGAGGCGTTGATCAAAAAAGTTCCCTTTATTGGGATGCTCTATTCATCTTTAAAGGATTTTACTTCGGCTCTTGCCAATAGCAAACCAAAGTTTAATAAACCTGTTCTACTATTGATGGATCCAAATACCCAAGTTTATAGAATAGGATTTATTACAAGAGCATCCTTAAAAGTTCTTTCTATGCCTAATCATATAGCGGTTTATTTGCCCCATTCTTATGATTTTTCCGGTGTACTGCTTATAGTTCCTTCTACATTGGTTACACCTTTGGATTTACCAAGTGCTGAAGTAATGAAGTTTAATTTTTCTGGCGCTGTTACACCACTAAAAAATGTGCATGGTGCAGATGCTTCGGTAGATGAAGATGAAGATGAATAATGCAGGTGGTTTATTTTGAATATTTTTTGATGGTAAATATTTTTGGAGGGTTGGCAGAGTGGTTTAATGTAACGGTCTTGAAAACCGTCGTATCTTAGCTGATACCGAGGGTTCGAATCCCTCACCCTCCTCCACGCATTTTTCCCTTTCTTATGCTTTTTAGTTAATCAAAAAATCTATAAAAATCAAAGCCCTCTGCTTCCTCCTTACTAAACTCCATACAGGGTTACAAGATTTCCTATTTGTCTGGCATCTTTTTTCATATATTCATAACGGACACATAAATTTAGGAAGTTGGCAAAGTGCGTAATTTTAGTTCAAACTACGAAAATTTGGTGGTATACCGCTTCAGGATTCAGCATGCTTTTTTATGATTCAGTTGCACACTGATATAAAAAATATTTAATAGCTATTATTATTTTATCTCCTACTAGTGTGTGTAGCCTACTACGCTCCAAAATTATGATCCCGAACTGACGTTAATTAGATAAATTTTTCACAACTAGCTATTATGCTTATGTATATATCAATAAAACATTTACAAGAAGGTGCATTATGTTTTGTTTCGAGGGAACTGTAATACTGGATATGGTATTTTATACTACATTATTTCGTATAATTGTGTACACGGAACAATAAAACTATTAAGTAAGATAGAAATACTGCACTTAATTAGTGCGTGTGTGATGATGATAGTATAGGGTATATAAAGTAAATGAAAAATGAACAATTATTTTAGTGATATAGCGGGTCTGCTTATATTAAGCGGAACCATTGCTGCTTGTCAATCTACAGCTAATAAGCATAACATGGGGTTAAATAATTTACCAACAGAAATTCAACAAAAAGTGTATAATCATTTACATAAGCAAGATGCACTTATGATGCGTCAGGTTAATAAAACAAACGCCTCATGCATTGATGGCATTATGAGCAATTACTTTTCTCGTGAAAATCCTTTTATTGTACATATAAATCCCTCTAATAACTCCTTGGATATTGCTGGTACACCTCACGCTGCTCATTTAACTGCTACCTTTGAGCAGCTGTTAACATTTTTACAATATACAGGTATTTCCCATATATGGTACATAGGGGATAGGTATGGACAAGATGTAAATAGATTGTTAGAACTGCCTTTTTTGAAATCATTACACATAGGCCATGCATGTAAAAGTAAAAGTAAACCTAATACCGATACGCCAGCTGGTGGTGAAGTATTGTCTGTAGATCCTCAATTAGACAGATTATCATTGCTTAGTTTAGAAGAAAACCTAGCTGAATTACCGACCTCATCCACTTCTAGGGTCTATGAATCTTGGAATGCACCAAAAAGTCGTTCAAAAGAATCTAGTGCAATGTGTGCACATGCCAATGATAACCAAGAAATGGCTATTGAACATGTACAGTCAATTGCTGATGCTTTACGTACACATCCATCACTTGAAGTGATTAGTTTTTCCATGCATATTGGAAATGAAGGTATTAAACTATTAGAAACAACATGTAACCATAATCAAAAAGTTGAAATAAATTTAGCTGATGGCCAGACTATATCCAAGCATATGTTAGAAATAGAAGAAAGATTTCAAATAGAATTAAAAGAAATAATTCAAAGAAGTCTAAAGGGGGATCAGAGTGATGAAGACAGGGAATGGGAATATCACAGTCATCATATTGTGACAACAAGCTTCAATTGGTAAAGTATACAAAAAGTTCTAGGGTTCTGATATTAAGAAATATTTTTTTGGTTACTTTTTTTATCAAGAAAAAAAGTAACGAAAGGTTACTTTTTTTCCACAAAACGCCATAGCCATATGGGTTATCTTTTTGATATGGTCATGCGTTTTTAGCGCAGCAGCATACTGCTTGTTTTTTATTTGATGCAAGCCTTCTTCTGCCATAGCATTTAAATCCTTGGGATCTTTGGCTACTTTGTGCTCAATAATCCAAGCATGGTCTCCATATTCTGCTCTAGCAATGAGGAGATGGTCACACCTGCCATAACCTGCTTCTTGGTTGGAAACAATATGGTAACGGTTGATTAAAGGTGCGAGTAAGCCACCTATTAGATTATGGTAGTCTCTTTCTTGGCTCAAATCATGGTAACTGGTGGCGTTTAATAAGTAAGCTTGAAGCTTTGCACCAAACGCATCCATTTGGTTGCTGGTTAATAGCTCGATAAAGTTATCATAGCTATCCATGCGCATGTTTAATTTTTTATGCACCCATTTAATGACCCTTTCTATATAGATACCGCGCACTTCTTTGTTTGGAATGGTTAAATAGTAACGTGGTTCTTCTGCCGTAGCATCATGGCTAAGCATTGGATTGAGGTAGCCGGCAAAGAGCAACAAACTATAAAATGCATTTGGATTTGTTTCAATTTCTTCCAGCCAAATTTGCCGATTCAGCATTTTGACAATGCTTTTACCTTCTAATAGCTTTTTAATATCTTCCTGAATCAGGTCATCCAGTAACACCTTATTTACCAATCCTGTACCGCCACTGTCCAACCAATAGTAATCTAGTATACCTTCACTGGCTAGACATTGCATGATAGACCAGGGATTGTAAATTACTTCCCCTCCAAAAGTATAGCCATTGTACCAATCTTTAATTTTGGCTGGTGCCGTTTGGGTAGGTACTTGCGTAAGTAGCTTATCCACTTCTGCTTGGGTAAAGCCGTAAAATTGCGTAAACTTTTTATCCAGTAGGGTATATTCCCGCACATTGTTTAAATCTGAAAAGATATTTGCTTTTGCAATGCGCAAGATACCGGTGATCAATCCTTTTTCTAAATAAGGATTGCTTTTTAAAGCACTACCCAGCATGCCCCGAAATAACTCCAATACCTCTTCAAAGGCTTCTTTTTGCTGACCAAATTTGATATAGGCATAATTGATGGGCGTATCGTATTCATCAATGAGGATGTATACTTTTTGGTTAAAATGTTTGTAGAGCAGTTCGCTTAAAAAGACTAAGCCGTCTTTAAGCGTTTCTTTATTTAGTTTCCCTGTAAAAAAGGAGGCCAACTTTTCTTTTTGAATTTCATCTAATGAACAATATTTATCTTCCGTGATATAACGTTTTAAGTAACGATGTTGTATAAATACTTTAATGAGTTGATTTTTTATACCTGCTTCTATTTCTTGGTAGCTATTTCCTTTAACATCTTTAAGGTTGAGTAAGATAACTGGGAACTGTCCTTGTCGTTTGATGGCATGGGTATTATCGGCAATTTTTAAAGGATACAGCATTTTGGTTTCACCAAATCCTAGATTTGCTTCACCTCCTATAAAAAGCAGATGGTTGTGTTTATCTGTTTCAGGTAGTGCTTCCCCTTGCTCATTCACTTCTATTTCAAAGAACTTGCGAATCATATCCATATTCAAACTCTTTCCCCAACGTCTTGGTCTGGTAATGAGTATCACTTCGCTGCTTTCTTCTAATAAGGCCTGGATCATCAGGCTCTTATCTACAAATACATCGCTATGCAACAGTAAAGTTTTAAAATCATCGGTACCGGTTCTGATATGCGGAAAGGTAGAGCTGTTTGCCATTTATTGCACTTGAATAAGCTTATAAGTGTTTGAAAAATTAACGCATGCCTTAACTCGTTATGAATTTAAGTAAATTTACAAGCAAGCATACAACATGATGGTACGTTGGTTCAAATAGGCTTCCGTCGAAAGATATACATTTACTTGTCAAGTATACATTAGACCTCTTTCATAACATTCTTCTTGCTATGTGCATGTGAACGGATATAATAGGGACCACCCACGTGAACGGATACAGACTTTCTACAAAATGATTTTTTAGAGGAAAGCATAAGACTTATTTCATAATATTATTAGTAAAAGTTGTTCAATAAACAAAAAAATAAAGTAAGGAAAGAGGTCTAATAGTTTATTTTTGTAGAAGATCTCGTGAACAGTTCCGGTGAAAAATAAGTAATTGATACCTCCTTAGTTAAACAGTACCAGAAATTATTTTATTTCCCTTGCATTTTTGAAACGTTTAGAAACTGGCTTAACTGTTTATGTATCTCTTTTGGATCGGCATCAAATATGGCATCATCAATAGTAGCAACATCTTCTAAATCATTATCACAAATTAGGAGATAGTTTGATAAGAACTCCAATCTATTTACCCTTTCCATGAACAGCATATCCAGAGGTAATTGTCTGTTACGGTTTGTAATTTTTGTACTAGNTTTTAGAGGAAAGCATAAGACTTATTTCATAATATTATTAGTAAAAGTTGTTCAATAAACAAAAAAATAAAGTAAGGAAAGAGGTCTAATAGTTTATTTTTGTAGAAGATCTCGTGAACAGTTCCGGTGAAAAATAAGTAATTGATACCTCCTTAGTTAAACAGTACCAGAAATTATTTTATTTCCCTTGCATTTTTGAAGCGTTTAGAAACTGGCTTACCTGCTCATGTATCTCTTTTGGATCGGCATCAAATATGGCATCATCAATAGTAGCAACATCTTCTAAATCATCATCATAAATTAGGAGATAGTTTGATAAAAACTCCAATCTATTTACCCTTTCCATGAACAGCATATCCAGAGGTAATTGTCTGTTACGGTTTCTAATTTTTGTACTAGCACCCTTTTCTAATAAGGCTAAAATATGTTTTATGTCCCTTCTTGCACAGGCTATATGCAGCGCTGTATCACCCTCTTTTGTTTGATCATTAATATGGTCTTTGGTAGTTGGATTTTTGAGCACTTCATCAACTATAAAACGTTGTACTTCGTGACCTTTGAGTAGCAAAAAATGTAAAGCATTTTTATTTTCTGAATCTACAATAAATGGATCTGCTTTGTATGTACGCAACAACATTAAGAGACCTACTTGATTACATTCTCGTCCCATTGCAACCAAACTCATAAACCAAGTATTTGAGGAGTGAATTGCCATTTTATCTACGTTTATTCCTTGCCTATAAATAAAATCGAGTATGTCCCTAAAAGTTTTTTTCTTTCCCTCTTTTTCTCTTTCATTCTTTGTTGGTTCAGAATTAGAAAACAGCATATAAAATGCACTGTAGAATACACAAGCCTTGATATTTACATCTGTTTCGCTAGCATTGGTTCGGAAATAAGTTTCAATGCTGTCTAAGCTTAGCGAATCACTTTCGAAATATGGAATTAATGTATAGTATATAGCATATCTATCACTAACATCCTCATCCCCACGAGAATTATATAAGCAATATTTTGCTATTACTTCGAATGGAATTCTTCTTCCTTTATCTTCTCCTTGAACTAAATAGCGTTTAAGAGCAGCACTCTTAATGTTGTCGCTGTCAAAATCACCCGCATTCTCAAAAAATTTATTGAGAAGTGACGGTTTTTTAAGCATTTTATTATACAGCGAGATAATTGCTTTTACTTCTCTTTTTATTGCATTTTCATTTTTACTTCCTTCTATCGCTCTATTGCTTGTTTCACAAGCCAAATTTTCTCTTGATGAAGAGGAGGATGCACCCAAACTTTGCGTTTGATCTGGTTTTTCATTTCTCTTATNACCTCCTTAGTTAAACAGTACCAGAAATTATTTTATTTCCCTTGCATTTTTGAAGCGTTTAGAAACTGGCNTACGGTTTGTAATTTTTGTACTAGCACCCTTGTTTAATAAGGCTAAAATATGTTTTATGTCCCTTCTTGCACAGGCTATATGCAGCGCTGTATCACCCTCTTTTGTTTGATCATTAATATGGTCTTGGGTAGTTGGATTTTTAAGCACTTCATCAACTATAAAACGTTGTACTTCGTGACCTTTGAGTAGCAAAAAATGTAAAGCATTTTTATTTTCTGAATCTACAATAAATGGATCTGCTTTGTATGTACGCAACAACATTAAGAGACCTACTTGATTACAGTCTCGTCCCATTGCAACCAAACTCATAAACCAAGTATTTGAGGGGTTAATTGACACTTTATCTACGTTTATTCCTTGGTTATAAATAAAATCGAGTATGTCCTTAAAAGTTTTTTTCTTTCCCTCTTTTTTTCTTTCATTCTTTGCTGCTTCAGAATTTAAAAACAGCATATAAAATGCCATGTAGAATACACAATCCTTGATATTTACATCTATTTTGCTAGCATTGGTTCGGAAATAAGTTTTAATGCTGTCTAAACTTAGCGAATCACTTTCGAAATATGGCGTTAATGTATTGTATATAACATATCTATCTTTAGCTTTAGCATCCTCACCCCCAGGAGAATTATATAAGCAATATTTTGCTACTACTTCGAATGGAATTTTTCTTCCTTTAGATTCTTCTTGAATTAAATAGCGTCTAAGAGTAGCATTCTTAATGTCATGTGTACGCATATCACCTGCATTCTCAAAAAATTTATTGAGAAGTGACGGATTGTTAAGTATTTTATTATACAACGAGATAATTTCTTCTACTTCTCTTTTTATTACATTGCTATTTTCACTTCCTTCTATCGCTCTATTGCTTGTTTCATAAGCCAAATTTTTTCTTGATGAAGAGGAGGATGCACCCAAACTTTGCGTTTGATCTGGTTTTTCATTTCTCTTATCCATCTGCTGTCCAGATTGATTACATCCTCCTAGTGTAACTACTGAAACAAATGCCGGTAGTAGACTTATTGTAATCCTCTGGGTGGATTTTGTGTTTTGCATGATCTAGTTAAGTTTAAATATTTAGAATCTTATAACTCTTTACGTTGTATAGCATTAACTATAGTGTGGTAACTGGAGCTCGAATGCTGTTACCTACAGGAATTACCCATATATTCAGCTACTTTTGTATGGTTAGCCTTCTTAGCTCTTAGCTACTTGTGCTGCTGTTTTACCTTGATGGTGCAATATAGCTGCATCCACTCCGTTTATGAGCAACAGCTCCACTACTTTCAGATGATCTCCTGCAGTAGCACAATGTAAAGCTATAGAGCTGTCGTTATCCCTGGCTTGTAAAGTTACATTAAATTAATACAACATCCAAAAAATAATTTTTTTGCATACCTTTTTATTTTCATTAGACTGGCCCCCATGATATTACACCAAATCCTGAAGCAAAACGCCACAACTTTGCAGAAGATGCATTTNNNNAGCAAAAAAAGTAGCTTTAAAATAAGTAGTTTTAAAAAAAAATGGATAAAATCACCAATAATCTATAAAATATGGCTGCCATACCACTGAACGGATACAGTAAAAGTTGTTCAATAAACAAAAAAATAAAGTAAGGAAAGAGGTCTAATAGTTTATTTTTGTAGAAGATCTCGTGAACAGTTCCGNGCGTTTGATCTGGTTTTTCATTTCTCTTATCCATCTGCTGCCCAGATTGATTACATCCTCCTAGTGTAACTACTGAAACAAATGCCGGTAGTAGACTTATTGTAATCCTCTGGGTGGATTTTGTGTTTTGCATGATCTAGTTAAGTTTAAATATTTAGAATCTTATAACTCTTTACGTTGTATAGCATTAACTATAGTGTGGTAACTGGAGCTCGAATGCTGTTACCTACAGGAATTACCCATATATTCAGCTACTTTTGTATGGTTAGCCTTCTTAGCTCTTAGCTACTTGTGCTGCTGTTTTACCTTGATGGTGCAATATAGCTGCATCCACTCCGTTTATGAGCAACAGCTCCACTACTTTCAGATGATCTCCTGCAGTAGCACAATGTAAAGCTATAGAGCTGTCGTTATCCCTGGCTTGTAAAGTTACATTAAATTAATACAACATCCAAAAAATAATTTTTTTGCATACCTTTTTATTTTCATTAGACTGGCCCCCATGATATTACACCAAATCCTGAAGCAAAACGCCACAACTTTGCAGAAGATGCATTTATTTATATGGCTCAATAGGCAAACAGTTTACCATCCCCCACGTTGCCGCAACACTTCATAGAGGAGCATGCCTGCTGCTACCGATACATTTAAGGATGCAATAGCCTTGCATGGGAATATGCACTTGGTGGAGGGTATGGCTGAGATGTTTGGCTGCTATGCCCCTTGCTTCGTTACCCAAAATAAGCGCAATAGGAAACGTTAAATTAAAAAGACTTTTTAGTATCAAATTTTTATTTGCTATTTCAACGGCCTCATAGTGTATTACATACCCTTATATTTTTGCATATATTTGCATATAATGTAGTATATATCTAAATTAGTCAGTGCATTACGTTAACATTACATGCTTTAACTTTAAACAGCAATTGCTATGTTAGTATACAAGAATAAAAATATTTGTGGAGGGTCGCTATTATCATTTTTAACTATGTTAGGCTTAACCTTAAGTGTAGGTGGATGCCCTTCTCCTAAATCCTCAGTCGAATCTAAATCTCAGTCAAAAATAAAAACAAACTTCATACAAGCACAAGCAGAAACACACGAAGAAAACCGTAAAAACGTAACAATTTTACGGCAAAAAATATTGCCTATAATCAAGAAAAACCTTAGTACAGAAAAAGTAAAGGAGCTAGAGAAAAAGATTAATGAATTGGATGAAGCGATAGAAAAAGTTGTGGCAATGGAAAAAGTCTTAACAGCAGCAGAAATAAAAAAGATTAATGAAATGGATGAAACGATAGAAAAAGTTGTGGCAATGGAAAAAGTCTTAACAGCAGCAGAAATAAAGTCAGGGACAGGGGCAGGGATAGACGCATACAGAAACCAAATAAAAGATATGTTTAGTAAATGGGTCAAAGTAATGGAAGTAATAGACCTGATTAGAGATACAGAATCTTCGAAAGAAGTCCAAGATGCTGTTAACGAACCAAATCTTTTTTCAATAAGCGATACTTCCGGTATCCCTTCAGTGGTATGGGGGAAAGATTGTAACGGTTCATTTACGCGGCAGTTTATTTTTGAACTTTAAACAGCAATTGCTATGTTAGTATACAAGAATAAAAATATTTGTGGAGGGGCGCTATTATCATTTTTAACTATGTTAGGCTTAACCTTAAGTGTAGGTGGATGCCCTTCTCCTAAATCCTCAGTCGAATCTAAATCTCAGTCAAAAATAAAAACAAACTTCATACAAGCACAAGCAGAAACACACGAAGAAAACCGTAAAAACGTAACAATTTTACGGCAAAAAATATTGCCTATAATCAAGAAAAACCTTAGTACAGAAAAAGTAAAGGAGCTAGAGAAAAAGATTAATGAAATGGATGAAGCGATAGAAAAAGTTGTGGCAATGGAAAAAGTCTTAACAGCAGCAGAAATAAAGTCAGGGAGAGGGGCAGGGATAGATGCATACAGGAACCAAATAAAAGATATGTTTAGTAAATGGTACGATGTAATGGAAGTAATGGACCTGATTAGAGATACAGAATCTTCGAAAGAAGTCCAAGATGCTGTTACCGAACCAAATCTTTTTTCAATAAGCGATACTTCCGGTATGTACCTTTTTGGCAAACGTTAACATACGAGTAACAAATAATTTAGTAATTAAAAACATTTCTGCCACGCAAGTGAACGGAACAGGGTTCCCCCTATGTAAGGGCTGAAAATTTAATTTTGCTTTGGGCGGCTGCTACCCTTGCAATAGGAACGTTATAGGGTGAACAGGAAAGATAGTGGATGCCCACTTTTTGAAAGAAATCAATTGAGGCAGCATTGGCGGCATGTTCTCCACATACACTTAAGCGTAATTGGGGATTTGCTGTTTTCCCCTGATTAATAGCTATTTTAATGAGTTCTCCTACTCCTGCCTCATCTATTTGTGTAAATGGATCGCATGTAAATATTTTTTGTGCTATATAGTTAGGTAAAAAATTTCCCATATCATCCCTAGAAATACCAAAAGTAGTTTGCGTTAAATCATTGGTACCAAAACTAAAAAATGCTACTATGGGCGCAATCTCGGCTGCAGTTAGTGCCGCCCGTGGTAATTCAATCATAGTACCTACTTGTATATTAAATCGCTGGGACAATAAAGTCTCCATTTTAGCAATGGTTTGATCTATATAAGATTTTATTTTTTGCAGTTCCTTTACTTCGCAAGTAAATGGAATCATAAGCTCTACTTTACTTTCTATTTTTTTTGTTACCTGCACCTTATGCATTGCGCATAAAATGGCTTCCATTTGCATAACATAAATTTCTGGATAGGATATACCTAACCGACATCCCCTATGTCCAAGCATAGGATTCATTTCATGTAAGGCATGGAGGCGTCGAACAACGGAAGATTGGGAAATTTGGAGCTTTGCTGCCATGCGTTGCTGTTCTTTTGTTTCAGTGGGTAAAAATTCATGTAAAGGGGGATCCAGTAATCTAATATTGATAGGCTTTCCCTTTAAAATTTGGAATAAATTTTTAAAATCTTCAGTCTGTAAAACTTGTAAATGTTGCAATACTTTTGTACGTTTTGTTGCATCTTTTGTAAGAATCAACTCTCTAACTAACCAAATGCGTTCCTCCTCGAAGAACATATGTTCGGTACGACATAAGCCAATGCCTTTTGCACCAAACTTTAATGCGGTTACGGTATCCCTTACGGTTTCTGCATTTGACCTTATATCCATATCCCGTTCACAATCTGCCCATTCAAGGAGCGTATGAAATGCTTTAGAAAAGGTAGGCGCTATTAATGTAACCTTACCCTTTATAATGGTACCAGTTGTTCCATCTATGGTTATCTTATCACCCTGCTTTATAGTATGACCCGAAGGGATAGTAAAAAAATGTTGTTTTTCATCAATAAATAATCCTTCAACGCCACATATGCACGGTTTTCCTATGCCTCTGGCTATCACCGCTGCATGAGAGGTCATCCCTCCCTTTGCCGTAAGAAGTCCTACTGATACCTGCATACCTTTTATATCTTCAGGACTGGTTACATTTCTAACCAATATAACTTTATGATCGCAAGCATGCTTTTCAGCATCGTAAGGAGAAAACATGACTATACCCGTAGATGCACCCGGTGAAGCGGGAAGCCCTCTAGCTATAATCTCTGGATGATCCGTATAATCAATTACCGTATGTAATAATTGATGCAAAGATGCAGGGTCAATGCGCATTAAGGCTTCTTGCCTAGTTATCATGCCTTCTGTTACCATATCAACCGCAATCTGCACAGCTGCCGCTGCCGTTCTTTTGCCTTTTCGGGTTTGTAATATATATACCTTACCTTCTTCTATAGTAAATTCAACATCCTGCATATCTCTATAATGTGCCTCTAATGTATGACAGTGTGCCATAAGCTCATTATATGCTTCGGGCATTTGGATATACATAGCACATCTATTTCCATTTGGTAGCGTTCCAATAGGAGATGGCGTACGTATTCCAGAAACAATATCCTCTCCTTGCGCATGTATTAAGCATTCGCCAAAAATTTTTTTTTCTCCATTTGAGGGATTTCTAGTAAAAACAACGCCTGTTGCAGAGGTATTGCCTTTATTTCCAAATACCATAGCTTGAACATTTATCGCCGTGCCACTACTATTGGTGATAGTATGTATTTTACGATATAATACGGCACGTGGAGACATCCAAGATTTTAAAATAGCTTTTATGCCATTTTTTAATTGCTGATAGGGATCTGATTCAACCTCTTTTCCGGTATGTTTGCGTATGGCATCTTGAAAAGCAACTATAATTTTTTGTAAAATCGTAGCAGTAATTTCGGGATCTTGCGTAATAAGATGGTCTATTTTATACCTTGTATAGATCGTATCAAAGATTTCATTGGACACTCCCAGGACTATTGATCCATACATTTGGAGAAATCGTCTATAACTATCATAGGCAAATTTAGGATTATCCGTCTTATTAGCTAAGCCCTGAGCAATTTCCCCATTCATACCTATATTGAGGAGGGTATCCATCATACCGGGCATAGAAATACTTGCACCAGATCTTACAGATAATAATAAAGGATCATAGGTAGAGCCGAAAATTTTACCCGTAACCTGCTCCAAAGATTGAATGGCATCAGCTAACATTTCTTCAAAGGCAGTAGCAAAATGATTGTCGTTCTTATAATAATGTTCCCATACAACAGTGGCTATCGTAAAACCAGGAGGTATGGGTAACCCAAGTTTTGACATCTCCGCAAGGTTAGCGCCCTTATCTCCAAGTAGATGTGGCATATGGGCATTTCCTTCCGTAGGCCATCCCCTTCCAAAGCGGTAAATAAATTTATTCGTGGTCATTTCGTATAACAGTATTAGATTTTTTGCCTACGTAATGTACTGCTGAATGGATGCATCTAAAGCAAGTAAAGCTTGCGTTTATATCATGGCATTTTGGTAAGCCAAACCATTACCTGTATGCCTTCTATATGCATTATGGAGCCTTCTGTTTTTGTTTCTGTTTCTGTTTCTGTTTCTGTTTCTGTTTCTGTAGGATACATCACAAAATTCAATGAAATGGCTTGTGTTTCCGTACAAATATAATCCATATATTGGGTAATAGCTTGGTAAATTTGTTGCTCTTTTTGAATATCAATTATAATCTTATCTTCAACCTTAAAGTTCAACTCTTTGCGCAACTGTTGAATACGGTGGACAATTTCCCGTGCCATCCCCTCTTCTTGTAATGCCTCATTTAGAGTAATATCTAGTGCAATGGTAAGCGCTCCTTCTGTAGCTACACACCAGCCTGGCATATCTTCTGTAACAATGGATACATCCGCTAGGGTAAGGGGTATTTTTTCATCTTCTAGCCATAATAGATGGGTTTCGCCCCTTTCTAACGCACAAATGTCAGCTGCTGTTAAGGCTAGTATAGCCTCATGCAGTAGCTTCATTTTACTACCATATCGTTTTCCTAAAAGGGAAAAGTTGGGTCTTACTTTCTTCTGGATAAGTTGATGCGTATTATCTAAATAGTAGATTTGCTTTACATTAAGCTCATTTTTAATGAGCTCTTCTACATTAGGTAGGTCTGTTGTCCTAAGCAGAGACGTTGCTAAAATGCTTATGCTAGGCAAAGGTTGACGTACCTTAATTTTATATTTCTTGCGTAAGGCATGGGCTAACGAAACAATGGTTTGTACTTGAAGCATCTCTGTTTCCAATGTGAGATCTACCACCTGCTCCGATCCTACTCCTACTCCTACTGGAAAATCTGATAAATGTACAGAATCATGGTTTTCTTTTCCAGTAACCTGATTCAATCCTTGGTAAAGATAGTCGGCATAAAAAGGAGCTACTGGAGCTATAAGTTTTGCAATGGTCAGTAGGCAATTATATAAGGTCTGGTAAGCAGCCTCTTTATCTTGATCTTGACTATTTTTCCAAAATCTTTTTCTATTTAAGCGTACATACCAGTTGCTCAAATCATCTATTACAAAATCTTGAATGGCTCTAGCCGCTAAGGTAGGTTCATAGCTATCATAGGCTTTTGTTACCGTTTTAATCAATGAATTGCAGCGGGAAATAATCCATCTATCACTTGTATGCATATCGGTCAGTGGTACTGCTTGAAAGTAGAAATGGTCTATATTGGCATAAAGGGCAAAAAAATTATAGATATGGTTTAGGGTAATAAAAAATTTACGTATTACTTCCTCTACGCCTCCCACATCAAATTTTAAATTTTCCCATGGATGGCTATTACTGATCATATACCAACGTAGCGCATCTGGACCATATTTTGTCAATAACTTCATTGGGTCAAGCGTATTACCGATGCTTTTAGACATTTTATTGCCATCCTTATCCAAAACCAATCCCATAGCCACTACTTGCTTAAAAGCAGCCGTTTCAAAAAGCAAGACCGCAATAACATGCAAGGTAAAAAACCATCCTCTCGTTTGGTCCACCCCTTCTGCAATAAAATCAGCAGGAAAGTTTTTTTCAAATATTTCTTGGTTTTCAAATGGATAATGCCATTGGGCACAGGGCATAGCACCAGAATCAAACCATACATCTATAACAGCTGTTTCGCGATACATAGGTAATCCATTGCTACTGACTAGTATGATATCGTCTACATAAGGACGATGCAAATCTATAGCTTCAGGTAACGCACTTTGCATATAGCCTGCTAATACGGCTTGATCCACTTCAAATCTAAGTTCAGCTAGGGAACTGATACATTTTTCTTCTGTTTGATCAGCTGTGCGCCAAATAGGAAGCGGAATACCCCAATAGCGGTCACGGCTTATGTTCCAGTCTACCAGATTTTCTAACCAATTACCAAATCGGCCTTTCCCCACAGTAGCGGGTTTCCATTGAATGGAGTTGTTTACAGTAACCAATAGTTCTTTGTAGGCCGTAGTTTTAATAAACCAAGCGTCCAATGGATAGTAGAGAATCGGTTTATGGGTACGCCAACAGTGGGGATAACTGTGGGTGTACGGTGCTACCTGAAACGCTTTATTTTCTTGCTTTAGTTTATCAGCAATTAGCCAATCTACAGAAGGCAAATGGGCATTTTTTTCATACGCTACCTTTACATAGCGTCCAGCAAAATCAGAAATTTCTGGCACAAAACGGCCTTGTTTGTCTACAATGGGTACTACTTGGCCAGTTGGATGGGTTACCGTAATAGAGGCAATATTTTCTTTTTGGGCTATTCGGTAATCGTCTGCACCAAAAGTAGGTGCAATGTGCACGATTCCAGTACCTTCTGTAGTGCTTACAAAATCAGCCGCTATTACTTTAAAAGCATCTCCTTGTGGTGATACATAAGGCAAAAGCTGTTCATATCGCAAACCTATTAAATCTGTTCCGCTATAGTGCGCCACAATCTCCCAAGGCAAAGCCGTAGCCGTAGTAGTAGCAGTAGCAGTAGTATGGGCCTGATGAGACAGCTGGTAGCTATCCTTACTATTTTGTGCTCCTGTAAAAAAACGTTCTATCGCATCTTCAGCCAAAATCACCTGAATAGGAAGCTGTGTATAGGGATTGATGGTAGCTATTTTAACATAATTAATGGCAGCACCTACAGCTAAGGCACTATTAGCCGGAAGCGTCCATGGAGTAGTAGTCCATGCTAAAAAATATTCGTTCTCTTTATCGCTTCGTTTAAACTGTGCAACAAGGGCCATATCATTGATCTCTTTATAAGCGCCTGGTTGGTTTAATTCATGGGAACTGAGCCCCGTTCCAGCAGCAGGTGAATAAGGCTGTATGGAGTGACCTTTATATAATAAACCTTTGTTATAAAGTGCTTTTATCAGATACCAAACACTCTCCAAATAATTACGTTCATAGGTAATGTAAGGCGCTTGGTTATCTTTCCAGTAACCCAGTTCCCTATTAAGGGCTTCCCACTGGCTTGTATAGGCCATAACGGTTTTTCGGCATTGCTGATTGTAATCAATAATGCTAATTTTTTTACCAATATCTTCCTTTGTAATGCCCAATTGTTTTTCAACCTGAAGCTCTACCGGTAAACCATGGGTATCCCAGCCGCTTTTACGCTCTACATAAAAGCCTTGCATAGTTTTATATCTGGTAAAAAGATCTTTAACCGTCATAGATAAGATATGATGTACACCTGGTGCACCATTGGCAGAAGGAGGTCCCTCAAAAAAAACGAAAGGTTCATTTTTTTTGCGTTGTTGCATAGAGCGTTCAAATATTTTGTTTTCCTCCCAAAAATCGTTTATATCTTTTGAAATTTGTGCAAAGTTTAATTGCATTTGCGTGGTATACTTTTTCATCTATGCATGCGTATATAGGGGTGGAAGGAAACTATTCTAAGCGCTAATTTATGAAAAAAGTTAGATAGTGGGGTATAATATGGTTTATAGCAGCACTTTTCAATCAATCTGTTCACCTGCGTGGCAGCCATATTTTATAGATTACAGAAAATGACTAATAATTAATAATTGATGATTTTATCCATTTTTTTAAAAACTACTTCTTTTTTTAAAAAATTACTGTTTTTAAAGCTACTTTTTTTGCTTGATCAAAAAAAGTAGCCAAAAAAAATCAAGCGCTGGTGAACAAAGCTGTTAAAATTTCAGTCTGAAAGCTGAAAATCAGAACTTGCCCAGGCCTGCAGCCTTGGGCTCAAACAGGCTGATTTTCTAATAGCTTTCAGACTGAAATTTTCTAATCACAGCTTTGTTCAAGGCGCGTTTTTATGATCTTGCATTAGTACTATTTGCTAGGTACGAACGTGAACAAATACGCTTAGGCCACATGACTGAAAGGGCACCTATTTCTAATTGATACGAATACGGATACGCATACGCATAGGCCACTCCACTGAACGGATACATTATTTCATAGATTTACTTATCTTAATTATGTTTTAAACTAAGCCAGTTATATAGTATATAATACATGTAGTATATAAATGGAATGTTAAATATGATGGATCATCCAATTACCGAAAGAATAGGTATGCTGAATGGCACAGAAACATATTAATTAAAAAAATTTGCACAGATGGTTGTGAAAAAGCAGCTGTTTCCATGAGAATTTAAACAATGCAAATGGTATTATATGCTATTAGATTTTGAAAAACCTATTGTTGAGCTTGAAGAAAAGCTTGCCAACATGCAAAAAGCAGCTAAGCAGCAAAATGCACCCGAGTTAATGGCCTCAATAGCTAAGTTGTCTACTGATATTCAAGAATTAAGAAATAGAACCTTTCAAAATCTAACCAGGTGGCAACGGGTTCAGTTGGCTCGCCATTCAGATAGACCCTATACACTCGACTACATCCAACAGATTACAGAAGATTTTGTACCATTACATGGAGACCGCTTTGCAGGGGATGATAAAGCAATGGTTGGTGGATTTGGTACCATAAATGGAAAAACGATGATGTTGATTGGTCATCAAAAGGGTAGAACCACCAAAGAACGGCAAATGCGCAATTTTGGTATGCCAAATCCAGAAGGTTATCGCAAAGCACTTCGGCTTATGCATTTAGCAGAAAAATTTAATAAAGCTATTATTACTTTTATAGATACACCTGGTGCCTATCCAGGATTAGGAGCAGAGGAACGTGGCCAAGCAGAAGCTATTGCCCGCATCATTCAAGCTATGTTTGGACTGAGTGTACCTATTATATCAATTGTTATTGGTGAAGGTGCATCAGGAGGTGCTTTAGGTATTGCAATAGGTGACCGTGTATTGATGTTAGAAAACACCTGGTATTCTGTTATTTCTCCTGAATCTTGTTCTTCTATTCTTTGGAAAAATCGCGATTATAAGGAGCAAGCAGCGGAAGTATTACAAGTAACGGCTAATGATATGTATAATTTTGGTCTGGTAGATGGGCTAATTAAGGAACCAGTAGGGGGCGCACATAGAGATCTACCAGCGGCCGCAGCGCTGGTTAAAGAAAGTATTCTAATGCACCTAGGAAATTTAACCAGTAAGCCCACAGAAACTTTACTAAAAGAACGGACCGAGAAATTTTGTACCATGGGAAGAATACAACCAAATTTGTAGACCGAATCTATGTATTATACTCCCCTATCCTTCTTTTTCACTTTTTGCTTGAGCAAAAAAACGTATCCGTTCAGCGGTGTGGCTTATACGTATGTATCCGTTCAATCGTGTGGCCAATTAGAAATAGCATAATAATGCAAGATTATAAAAAACGCGCCTTGAACAAAGCTGTGATTAGAAAATTTCAGTCTAAAAGCTAGTAGAAGGATTATTTTGAAGGATTATTGAAAAGAAAGCGCTCCAGCTCTTGATGGCACTTTATGTGGCCATTCTGTAAAGCCAAATACGCAGCTGTTTTATTAAACGTATTGGGCATAGTTAATGAAGCACCTGCTCTTATAAGTGCCCTTACAGCTTTTATATGGCCATTTTGAGCAGCAAGGTGCAGTGCTGTATTTTTATGCTGATCTAGCGCATTAATTTCTGCTTTTGCAGTTAGTATAGCCCTTATACAAATATCACATCCATTTTGAGCGGCAGCGTGTAATGGCGTTTCTCCTCTATTGTTTTTAGTATTTACCTTGGCGCCATGGCGTATCAGCAACAAGACACAATCCGAATGCCTATTTTGAACAGCAGCATGCAAAGGTGTTATATGAAATTGATTGGCCATATTTAGTTTTAGCTTATGTTTCATAGCCTTATTAATAATTGATGGACTATCCATTATGCGTTTTTTAGTGATAGCTTTCCCCTGTTGATCTGCTTCAATCAATGCTTCTATACAGGCAAAATGGCCACCAGCAGCTGCCAGATACAGGGGTGTTTCTTTTGCTTTATTGCAAGCGCTAATCTTTCCCCCGGATTGTATCAATTCTTTCAAACAATCTGTATACCCTTTTTTTGCGGCCATATGCATAGCAGTAGTACCTGATTTGGTTACGGCATTAACTTTACATTTTGCCTTGATAAGTTCTTGTAAACAAGCCAAATTACCCTGTTTTGTAGCTACATGCAGAGGCATAACGCCCCAGTGATTGGCTACATTTACAACTGCTCCTGCTTTTATAAGTGCTAAACTGCAATCTATATGTTGCAATGCAATAGAGAAATGCAGCGGTGTATTCTTAAACCGATCAACCGCAAAAGGCTTGCTCCCAGCTGCTAGCAGTAATTGTAAACATAATATATGGCCGCCTTTGGCAGCCATATGCAACGGTGTAAATACTTCTTCTGTGGTAGCATACACATCCGCACCAGCCTTTAAAAGAATAGCTATACAGTGATGATGGCCATGGAAAGCGCTTAGATGTAAGGGCGTCTTTTTATAGATATCCGGTGCATTTATAGCACTTCCTTCCTTAATAAGCTGCTCTACGCAAGCAAAATGACCTGATTGAGCTGCCCAGTGCAGTGGTGTGCGTTGTTTTTCACCAATTGCTTGTATGCCTTCTTGATTGGCTGCGATCAATGTTTGCAGGCAAGTCAATTTACCATAACGAGCCGCTAAATGTAAAGGCGTATTTTGGTGCTTATTACGCACACATGGATTTCCACCAGTTCGTAGTAATAGCTGTAAACAATCTACATGACCATTCAAAGCTGCAGCATGTAAGGGTGTATTGAGTCCATCTATTGCATGGATATCTGCTTTATAGTTTAACAATGCCTGTAGCATGTCAAGCTGTCCATATTGAGCTGCTAAATACAAAGCAGAAATACCACTTGACGTAATAGCATTGATATCAGCATTATGCTGCACTAGCAGTCCTAGATTTTCAACTTTACCACTTTGCGCTACTATATGAAGGGGTGTTACCTTATCCTTTTTGGTAAAGACTTGAACCTTTGCACCTGCTTGAATTAATGCTTGCATAGAGGGAAGAGAACCAGATAAAGCAGCACAATGAAGTGGTGTAACATTATCTTCATCAAGTTTATGCACATTCGCTCCTTTGCTAATCAAATAGTGTATACAATTGGTATGGCCAGCTTCTGAGGCTACATGAAGGGGTGATCTTCCTAGATAATTTGACGTATGCACACTAGCTCCAATCGCAATCAGCTCCCTAATAATAGCAGTATGTCCATTTTGTGCAGCAAAATACAAAGGAGTTCTACCCAGATTATCAACCATATTTACCTTAGCACCTACATTGATCAGTTCTTGTACGCAGTGTAAATGGCCTTTAGAAGCGGCAATATGCAGGGCACTAATTTTGTTATTATCTACTAGATGTACATTTTTTCCGTTAGCAATTAAGGAGCGCAAATGTACTATATTGCCTTTGGCAGCAGCTATATGGACCTCTATAGGAGACAGGTGATTGCCTATGGGAACCGATTTAACTATATGCGCAACTTGAGGAAATCCTGTCTCTTTTTCTACAAAATGTGCAGTAGCTATAGCCGGAAATACAAAGATAATAAGGATAATATAGATAAACATCCTAAACAGAAGGGACAATTTTCTCTTTTTAAGCATATAATACATATTATATTTAGCATGGGTTTATTTTTACGTAAGTATCCGTTCACTTGCGTGGTAGACATATTTTATAGATTATTAATGATTTTATCCATTTTGTTAAAAACTACTTCTTTTTCTTTTAAAGCTACTTTTTTTGCTTGATCAAAAAAAGTAGCCAAAAAAAATCAAGCGCTGGTGAACAAAGCTGTTGAAAATTTCAGGCTGAAAGCTGAAAATCAAAACTCGCCCAGGCTTGCAGCCTTGGGCTCAAACAAGTTGATTTTCTAATAGCTTTCAAACTAAAATTTTCTAATCACAGCTTTGTTCAAGGCGCGTTTTTTATAATCTTGCATTATTATGCTATTTCTAATTGGTACGAAAATGGATATATATAAGCCACATGACTGAACGGATACGACGAAGAGTAGGCTCAAACAGGCTGATTTTCTACTACTACCTTGCAGCCTGAAATTTTCTAGTCACAGCTTTGTTCAAGGCGCATTTTTTACGATCTAGTATTATTCCGCTATCTCTAATTGGTGTGAACAGAGATACGTATAGGCCACATGACTGAACGGATACCATAAATAAGAACTACGCGTCGTTGCAATAGAAAATTGCAGCAAGTGTGTTATACATATTCAAAGGTTTTTACCACGAAAACGTTATGCAAGCCTTCCTTCAGGCTTATCACGTAGCTATTGCTACTTAATGGCATAATTTACATAGGTAACGATGCGTACATGTTTCTTGGTCGGTATATGGGTATCACTTATTGAAAAAGTACCCTGCGTAGCAGTACGCAAAGAACCTAACTGTATATGGGCATCAGCAGCCAATTGTTCCGCTGCAGTTCTGGCGTTTATGGTAGCTTCTTGTAACATAGCAACCTTAATTTTATTTAGCTCCGTAAATTCAAATTTTACAGGATCTCTCCAGTGCATCTTTAATTGGACACCCTTCTTGAGTAATTCTTGAGATTTTTGTACAGCTGCCCAAAGCAAAGAAACATCTGATGTATGTACCGTTAGTTGCATTTCTTCTATATATCTTAGTTTCTTATCTTGTTGTGTATTATATTGTGCATTGTCCTTCAGTTGAGGTATGCCATAAACTATATGCTGATCTATAAAACCCTGTTCTCTTAAAAAAGAAACTACCGTATCGGTTTGTTGCTTGATTTGTACATTAACTTGATTCAAATCCTCACCTGCCGTCTCAAAACGAATATCCCAAATGCCTATAGTAGCGTCTACTTCTCGCTCTGCTAGACCTTTTACGCTAATACATTGAGCGCCTAGGGAACGCACATACACAAATGCCCCACTAAAAATAATACTACTCAATACAAACCCTATGCTAAGGATTAAACTGCCTCTTATGTTTTTCATTTGTTTTTTATTTTAATGCCCATTTTTCATTTTAATACCCAAGTATAGCGTGATGGTTTTCCACTACCATCTATACTACCACATCCGATCCTTTCAGCCATATGTATATGTATATGAATTTAGTACGCATACAAATAAAAAGCAACCCTACTTAACGTTTTAATTTTTTTATAAGCAATTGCATTGCGCTAATACATATTATATATAATATTGTATGTTGCTAATGCGTATATAATTTTTACGCAAATATCTAAAACCAACTTCCTAGTATGATCAACGGTATGGTCAACGGGAAGTAAACAAAAGGAATTTACTTAAAAATACCCTATTTTTGGGTTTTACTTACAATACCTGTTACAAAAACGAAATATTCAGATAATGCACCCATAATTATGGGTGCAACCTGAAAGGAATAATAATTTGTGTATATACAATGAACATGAAAGGCAATACAAAAGCAATTGTAACATTTTTAGCAGTGCTACTGGCGCTGCTTTCTATAGGTATGCATTTGGGTGTTATAGCAGTACCCATATTAGCTGGATATAAGTTTAGTATGATATCTATTGCCTTTGTATTGTTAGGTATATCTATGCTTTGTTAACTCAACATACATATAAATTTTAAATATTAAAGATTAGATGGTTAGATGCGGTAAATTTTTTGAAGTAATTTCATAATGAAAATCATACCCATACCAAAACCATTAGAACATAAAACTAAGAGTATCCATGTCTTATTATACAGAAGAAGGGCTAGAGCAAATTAAAAAAGAGCTTAGTTGGTTAAAAAGCGAAGGTCGAATACGCATAGCTAATGACCTTGCAGAAGCCTGTAAAAAAGGCGATTTAAGTGAAAATGCAGAGTATGATGCTGCTAGAGAAGCGCAAGGCTTGTTGGAAGCAAAGATTGCTACATTGGAAACTTTGGTAGCAAATGCTAGGGTATTAAAAGAGAGTGAAATTGACTTTTCCCGGGTTTCCATTCTCTGTAAAACACGTGTCAGAAATAGGAAAACCCAAACAGAATCTGTTTTTATGCTTGTTTCACAGGGTGAAACTGACCTAAAGCAGGGTAAAATATCGATTAATTCCCCTATGGGAAAAGGATTATTAGGTAAAAAGGTGGGCGAAATAGCACGTATTGATACCCCTTCTGGTATTATTGAATTAGAAATTTTAAAAATTGGATTAGAATTGTAAACAAAACAACCTAATATTCTATAAACATTAGCATGTAGGCGTTATTTTATTGGGAAGAGATTTGCTGCAATCTTTTATTTCTGTTAATTTAGTAGTTGTCTAAACGGATATAATTAAAATTTTTATGAGCTATGGCTTTACGGATAACAGACGCATGTATTAATTGTGGTGCATGCGAAGTAGCCTGTCCCAATACTGCGATATATGAGGGCGGTGTGGATTGGCAATGGTCACAAGGTACGCAGTTGCAAACAGTAGAGGTAGAAGGGAAAATACTGAATGCAGCTTTGCCGCAAGATCCTTATACGCATGATACGTTTTATATTGTTATGGGCAAATGTACTGAATGCGTAGGTTTTCACGAAGAACCTCAATGCGCAGCCGTTTGCCCTGTAGATTGCTGTGTATTGGACCTTGACCATCAGGAAACGCCAGAAGCGTTGCTAGCAAAAAAGAAATTTTTGCATGGCTGTTAAACGTTTATAGGATATAAATACATATTACATACTTACTTACACTAACAACTTAAAATATAATATATAGTGGAATTAAACACAGGACTAGATGAGGTTTATTCCAAAAGAGTAAATGCGGGGAAAAGGGTTTATTTCTTTGATATAAAATCTACCAGAGGTGGGGATTATTACCTCACCATCACAGAAAGCAAGAAAAAAACAGAAGAAGATGGGAAGTTTTACGAAAAACATAAAATTTTTCTATATAAGGAAGATGTAAACAAATTTGTCCATGCGCTTAATGAGGTCGTTTATTACCTTAAAACGGTATTAATGGCTGACTATGCGTTTGATCAATTTGATCGTAATATAGAAGACACCCAAAGTAAGTAGCATTAGTATGCGTTCAGTCATGTGGTCTATACGTATCTGTGTTCACACCCATTAGAAATAGTGCAATAATACTAGATCGTAAAAAATGCGCCTTGAACAAAGCTGTGACTAGAAAATTTCAGGCTGAAAGGTAATAGAAAATCAACCTGTTTGAGCCTACTCTTCGTCTTTGAAAAGCTGGCTGCGTTCCGTTTCGGGATTCAGCGTACTTGGGGTCCCCATGATGTATGTACATACATCATGGGGCGAACTTGCATAGTGCGTACTATGCTGCGTGCGCTTCACCCTCGCGCGCCTTGCCAGCTTTCCAAATCCATTGAGTAACCATAGAGCGAGTTTTGATTTTCAGCTTTCAGGCTGAAATTTTCAACAGCTTTGTTCACCAGCGCTTGATTTTTTTTGGCTACTTTTTTTGATCAAGCAAAAAAAGTAGCTTTAAAAGAAATAGTTTTTAACAAAAAAGAAATAGTTTTTAACAAAATGGATAAAATCATTATATATTAAATAGGTATCTATACCTTTTTTATTCTTCTTTTTCCTTTTCATTTTCATTATTTATAGCTTTATCTATCAGTTGTTGGTCCAATACTTTACTGGTACGTGCACCTAATATTTTCATTTTTTGTGCCCTAGATACTAAACTACCCTTTCCATCATATAGTTTTTTGGTTGCTTCTAAATAGTTTTTTTTAGTTAAATCTAACTGACGGCCTATATTTTTAATATCTTCTATAAAGGAAACAAATTTATCATATAGGGCGCCTCCTTGTGTGGCAATTTCTACAGCATTTTGATTTTGGTATGCTTGGCGCCATAGGTTTGCAATGGTTCGTAGGGTGGCCATTAAATTTGAAGGAGAGACGATAACAATATTGCGTTCATAGGCTTCATTAAAAAGGGTTGCTGCTTCTTGAACAGCTAATACAAAGGCTGGTTCAATAGGTATAAACATTAATACAAAGTCTAAATGCTGAAGTCCATAAAGCGATTGATAACTTTTTTCGTTTAGTGTTTTAATATGACGTCTAATAGAATGGATATGTTGTTTGAGGTGAAAAGACCGTTGCATTTCATTATCCATATTAAAAAATTGCTCATAATGGTTCAAAGATACTTTTGAATCAATAATAATATTTCGGCCTTCGGGAAGATTAATTACTACATCTGGCTGCAATCTTTGTCCATTTTCCGTTGTAATAGAGGGTTGTATAACATATTCTCTATTTTTGACTAGTCCAGATTGTGTGAGAATATTTTCTAAAATAAATTCTCCCCATCCGCCCTGTAATTTTGCATCTCCCTTAAGGGCTTTAGTCAAATTTTCAGCTTCTTTCGTGATTTTTATATTAAGTTCATGTAGCTGCTTTAATTCTGTTCGTAAAGCTACATTCCTTGCCAAACTCTCTTGGTTATAATGCGTTACTTGTTTTTCAAAAGTAGTAATTTTTTCATTGAGCGGTGTTAACAATCGTTCCATTTGGAGCTGGCTTTGGTCTGTAAATTTCTTACTTTTTTCTTCTAATAGGTCATTTGCTAAGTTTTTAAAATGAATGCTTAGTTGGGTTTGCAGGAGGTTAAAAGATTCTCCCTGTTCAGCTATTTTCTTTTCTAAGTGGATATGGTGTGCCACTGAGGTGGCTAATTCTTTGCTAATTTGCAGATGTTTTTCCTGAAATAATAGGGATTGATGCTTACTTTCTCCCAAATCCCTTTCTAGGTTAGTAATGGTATTTGCTAAGGTTGCAAGGGCTGTTTTTCGCAAAATATTTGCTACTAACCATCCAATGGTTAAACCCAGTAGCCATGCAATAATAAAATAGATCATTGTTATTGTTAACGGATATGAAAGGTAAAAATTATTATAAGTTAGTAGTTAGTAGATTGTTAGTAAATTGTATGGATAAACACTATTATGTCTCATATCCTCCAAGCCCATACCGTAAAAAAGCTCCTTAGTTTTACTGAATTACGCATTTTTTAGAATGCTTCAAAAAAAATTGTTTTTAGCCCTGTTCTTTACAGCAAGCTATATATTACAAAAAATATATTAATAAGGATAATAAACACCCATGGATGATTGGGATATCAGCAACTTTTTGACTGCTTGACCGCGAGGAATGACCTGTTCCTTTTGAAGAACCATGGCTGTCAACATTCCTCCATAAACACATGCTGTATCAATTCCTGTTGCCCACGGATGAAATTGAGGCTCAAAAAAAGCATTGTGACCAAAAACAATATGAGGGGGGCCTTTATATGCCCTCCCCCACCATTGGGAATGGTTCTTATTATAACAAGGTTTTTTCTCCTCAGTGAGTCCACGAATAGAGAGCAGCACCTTCCGATCTTGGCAGGCTAGCGTAATGCCAGGCACCAAACCCGCATGCACGACAAGGAGTTCATGCTCAGGCAGAGCATACCAGAGTGGGAAAGAGTGCATCCACATCCAATCCTCTTCGGTTAATGCTTGGGCAATAGCCAGATGCATAGGAAGTAATTCCACTGATTTAGAATTATAATCGTTCGAATCTTCTTGAGAAGTACGCCACAAAAGAAGTTTTTCCTCATGATTCCCCCGTACAACAAGAGCGCCTATTTCTCGTACAAGTTTTAATACTCCCAAGGAATCAGGGCCACGGGCAATAAGATCACCTACAAAAATTAGCCTATCACTTGGCTTATATGCAATGGTTTTTAGTAGATAGGTAAGCTCTTTATAACAGCCATGCACATCACCTACAATGATTGTACGTTCCATATCAGCAGATCCTAATGGCTAAAAAGAAAAAAAGAGCATAATGGGTTTTTAACATATTCAAATCTGGTAATTTTTTAGAAAAAATGGTTTCAGAAATGCGTTTTCAAAACTATACAACTACAAAGAAATTTACAAAAAAAATAAGAAATGGCTAATGCACATAGCTACCAGCGTAAATCCGATTATAATGAGGTTATCCTAATATATCCATATTTAAACCAAAAGCTAAACAGTACGGGTATAATTTGAAGTGACCACTAAATATTTAATACCAATACGTTTATTCTTAAAATCTGAAGAATATTCATATGGTATTGGTTACTATATGGTTAATCATTTTGGAAACCCATTTATAATTATTACAATAAAAACTACTATTGTGTTTTTGGTAAACCATTAAATCAAGTGATATAGCCTTATTTTGTAAATTATTTTCTTATATTACTTTCTTTACATAACAAGTCGCTCTTCTTGAAAGTAGCTTTATGCTTTCTTAGGCCTAATTTTTTTATTTCGAATGATTTTTAAGCTTTTTCTATTTATTATCACTTGTTGCTGTTTTTTGCTGGGTAGTTTTCCTACTTATGCCGAATGCATGCAAAAAATAGAAACCCCCCATTTTAGTATAGCGTTTGATAAACGTACGATGAACCAAGCACAGCGTATAGCCAATACGTTAGAAACCATTTATAAGCCTGTCTCTAGATCATTGGGCATTTATCCCGGCGCTATTCGTTTATGGTTAAATAATCAATCTGCTGAAGCCAACTCCTGTTTTTCTTCACCGCCGCGTCAGTTGATGTTTTCTAATTTCTATCCTGCTAATCCCTATTTTTGTGGCAATGCTGATTTTATAAGCCTTTTATGTATACATGAGTTCAGGCATGTAGTGCAACATAGTATTCAATATCATTATACACCTTTTCTGCTTAAGCCTTTCTACTTTTGGGGGAATACGATTACCTGTAGTGGTGTTCCAAGTTTTTTTAGTGAAGGTGATGCAGTTTGCGTGGAAACAGCACTTACCAAAAGTGGACGTGGACGTTTCCCTGGATGGGAAAAGTTGTATAAAGTTAATCTACTGGAACGTAAACCAATTAGTTTTGGCAAACAATTGTTTGGTTCTTATCAACATAGAATGCCAGGTATATATAGATTAGGTTATTATTTTTGTACACACATACGGAAGAAGTATGGTGCGCAAGCGATTAGGGCTATTTATGAAAAAAGTGTGCGCAGGGTTCCTTTTTTTGGATTTTATAATGCTATAAAAGAAGTTACCAAAAAGTCAGTATTAGAAATATATAAGGAAATGAACCAAGAGCTGTTATGGGGTTGGCAAAAACAGTTAGAAGGATTAAGCATTACGCCTGCCACCCACATTACTATTCAACCATCAGCAGATACAACAGATCCTATTGATTACATCAAGCCCTTTATGGATGTATCAGGTAACCTAAAGGCTTGGAAGAAGGGCTTAGGCGTACGTCCTCAATTGGTAAGCTTGTCTCCCCATTCTTTTTCTAAATCGACTGCTTTATTGAAAAAAGCTTCTACTCATTTTCAAGAAACACGATGCTGCTTTACCCGCGATATCCTTGCTCCTGCTGCTTTTGATATAGGGCAGGGATGTGCAGCTTGGTTAGAAAGCTGTTTGCACCCTTGGCAAGGAAAGACGCTGGAAAATCGTACATATAATTATACGGTTCGTTTGCAATATTATGATTTTAAGAGCAAAAAAAATCGAACGCTTACTAAAAACTGTAGATATAATGCGCTAGCTATAAGTCCTAATACTGCTCAATTGGTTGCGGTAGAGGTGGACAAAGGTGGTACCATTTACTTGGTTATTTTAGAAACCCAGCAGGGTAGGGTTCTCAAAAAAATAGATAATGCAGCGGGTGGTTATTATTTAACGCCCAGTTGGTGCGATGAAGCGCATATAGTGGCCATACACACCAAGGAAGGACAAAATAGTATTGTACGGATTAATGTGCATACAGACAAAGTGGAAATACTTTTGCCTTATTCCTATGAACATAGAAATTCCCCTAAGATATATAAAGATTATTTGCTCTATAACAGTTCTTATAATGGTATTGATAACATTTATGCAATGCATTTACCTACCAAGCATGGTTTTCAGGTTACCTCACGAAAATATGGTGCCTATCTAGGTATGGTGGATCCTGTAAACCATCAACTTGTTTTCAATGATTATACTAAAGATGGTATGGCCATAGCAGTTATGCCTTTTGATCCGCTTTCGTGGCTACCCCTAGAAAGGGTAGAAGATAGAACAGTACGTCACTATGAGACTTTGGTTGCACAAGAAAATAATAGTGATATATTAGCACAGGTCCCTGAACATGTCTATCCCATAACCAACTATAACTTTTGGAGAGATAGTTTAGGTTTTAGCAGTATAGCATTAGATGAGCCCAAGATCATAGGAGGTAAAGTGCTGTTGCCTGAATTACTAAGCTTACAGCATAATTTTAAAGCTCGTCCCCATTTCTATCATCAATTTAATCCAGAGTGGAAGGACCAAAACAATGAACAAAAGACCAGTGCATTAGGTTTAGATATACAATATCAAACCTGTTATCCAATTCTAAATGCGGATTTTAGTTTCCAACGAAAATTATCTGTGCAGGATAAGACTTCCTGGAGGAAACAACTAGAAGTAGGTATAAAGTTTCCCTATTATTTTACGTTGGATAGTTCTAGTGGAGAAACCTATTTACACATTAGTCCTATACTAAGGCTATTTGATAAAGGAAATATTTTAGATTATGTGCAATATAAATTTATGATAAAAAATGCAGCTACGAGCTGTATAAAAGATATGCATGCGCCTTGGTCTCAACAACTTGATATAAGTTATAATCATAGATTCGAGCATACCGAGACATATAGTTATGACCTTGACTGGAATGTTCAATTTCATCTTTTTTTTCCAGGGATTTTCCCTCATCATTATACCGGTTTGATACCAGAGTGTCAATATAGGCATTACTCGAAAGAGCATGTTTTGTTTCCCAAATCTGAAATCTTACCCAAATTCCAGCTACTTTATGGTTTTCCTTTATATCTAGACGACTGGCAGATACCACTGATCTGGTTTTTAAGAAAGGCGAGCTTTGCAGTTAGCTATGCTATTCAACCAGCAGGATGGATTAATAAGCTAGATAATTTACGCCTTCAAGATACGCAACATACTATAACTCCACAATTAACTTTTTGGAATGGTTTCTTATCTATTGAATCCTATGATCCTGTTAAAGTTTTGATAGCTTTTCCTTTCCATTGGAAAAAAGACCTAAATAAGCAATGGAAGTTCTCTTGGAAACCAAAATTGGAATGTACACTTGCATGGTAGGTAGTAGGTAGTATCCGTTCACGTGCGTAGCAGAAGTGTTATATCCGTTCACATGCGTGGCAGCCGTATTTTATAGATTATTTAAAGCTACTTTTTTTGCTTGATCAAAAAAAGTAGCCAAAAAAAATCAAGCGCTGGTGAAAAAACTGCTGAAAAGAAAGGAAAAAAACCGAAAATCAAATCTCGCTCCTACGGTTACTCAATGGATTTGGAAAGCTCGCAAGGCGCGCGAGGGTGAAGCGCACGCAGCATAGTAGAACTATGTGAGTACGATGAATCCCGAAGCGGAAACACAGCCAGCTTTTCAAAGACGAAGAGTAAGCTTACTCAATGGATTTGGAAGGCTCGCAAGGCGCGCGAGGGTGAAGCGCACGCAGCATAGTAGAACTATGTGAGTACGCTGAATCCCGAAGCGGAACAGGGGTCCCCGCCAGATGATATATCTGGTGGGGTAAAGCGCAGCCAGCTTTTCAAAGACGAAGAGTAGGCTCAGACAGGCTGATTTTCTTTTATTTTTTCCTTTCTTTTCAGCAGTTTTTTCAAGGCGCATTTTCAAGGCGCATTTTCAAGGTGCGTTTTTTATGATTTTGCATTATTATACTATCGCTAATTGTTGCGAACGTAAACGGATACGCATAGTTCACACGACTAAACGGGTATGGTTTTATAGGATGTGCGGAGTAGGAGGGATTCGAACCCCCGGTACCATTATCAATGGCACATCCGTTTTCGAGACGGACACTTTCAACCACTCAGACACTACTCCAGTAAACCACAAAATAATAGTATTATTTTCCACTTATTAAGCGATTGAATGTTACATAATACTGCGTAACATCAGCTATTATTTTAGTTATATTTGCGTAAGTGCTTTTTTAGTAAATTTTATAATGGCATGCAATACGCGAGGATTCGAAAGAATATTTCTATATGGTGGAACCGTTACAATAGTCCAAACCTTTCTACTATGAAAGACATCTTTGATAAAAATTCTTTTGAAATTTTTCTTATTTTTTGGTACAATATTTAGCGCAAGCTGGCTATAAAGAGGAATATACATATCGTGACTACGATTGCATTTCGCTTCTCCTACTATTAACCAAGTATACATGCTATTTAAAGCTTTAAAAGAATGCGGTATCTTTTTGGGTACAAGGGCCCTAAAATCATCTTGCCCTCCTCCTATAGCTAATATAGGCACTTTTGTATGAGGAAGCGTTTTTTTGATCTCGCACAAAAATGTACTATCAACTAGTAAATCTTTTGCGCCAGGGAAGTGCAGTATGCTTTGATGATTTTTAATTTCTAACTTAAGTTGCTCAGTAAGGGTATCAGCAGGATACCCAAGGCTCAGGGAAAGCATACGCAGGTCGTTTAAAACAGGATCCGTTAAATGTTCTAGTAACATTTTTTCATTTACCCTACCACCAGGCGAACCTTCCCATGGGGTGGCCAATGTAACCAGCCCTTTTACCTGTAATAGGTGTGCATACTGCTTGAGTAAAGCATACGCACGCACTCCACCCTGGCTATGGCCTATAAATACAATAGACTTATTGCCTAGATCAGCTACCTTTTGATTAAGTTCTTTGAAGCTCACTTCAACTTGTTCTTGTATAGAAAGGTTTAAGCTTTGCATCTTTTCAACATTAGCCAATGCAACCACAGTAGCACAAGGAAAGGCTTGCTCCAGTTTTGTTTGTATTGTTTTTAAAGAAGCAACATTGTTGGCAAATCCATGGAAGAGAACAATGAGTTGGTTGTGTTTATTTTCATCTGATTTTGCTTGGGAAAAATTTGTAGTCAATAATAAAAAAATCGCAATAAAACGAAAAAGGTTAGAAGCATATGGTATCATGAGTCTTATAAAGAATATAAATAAAATAGATGCGAAAGATTAAAGAGCGATATAAAATAAACGATTAAAAAATAACAGGCATAATCAACAATAGTAGATGTTCATGCTGATCTTGTACTTTAGGAAAAATTAAAACAGCCTTATTAGCTTCCCAGAAGAAAAATTCTATTTCTTCTGTTATTATGCTAGAAAGCATATCTAATAAAAGTTTTGCATTAAACCCTATTTCTAATGGTAAACCTTCATACATACAAACAAGTCGTTCTTTTGCTTCATTGGAAAAATCCAAATCTTCTGCAGAAAGTGCCAGTTCGTTATCTATAATGGTTAATTTTACCTGATGGGTAGCCTTGTTGGCATAAATAGCGATACGTCTTAAAGAACTTACGAGCGCAGGCCTATTTATGGTAAGCTTACTAGTATGCTCCTTTGGTATGACATTTTCGTAATCTGGATAACGTTCGTCTACTAATCTAGCAATAACACTAATGTTATCGATATGAAATTGGATTTTATGTTGATCAAAAGAAACGTTTGCAGTTTTATTTTTACCACCCAAAAGGCCATTTAAAAGCATCAATGCTTTTTTAGGCACAATAATTGGGCTTTGTGTAGATGCTGTCAGATCGTAACGATTGTAACGAACCAACCGATGCCCATCCGTAGCCACAAAAGTCGCCATGGTATTGGTTAACGTTATATATACACCGGACATAGCCGGTTTAAGTTCATCATTGCTCGTCGCAAACATGGTTTTTTGTAAAACGCTTTTCAGTACATCCACCTCTGTATGGAATGTTATACCATCAGTGATAGCGGTTAGTTGTGGAAAATCACTAGCGTTCTCTCCTGCTAACTTATAATAACCATTGTCAGATTTAATAGAAATCGTATAAGAATTTGGATTAATTTCTATCCTAATAGGCTGTTCTGGCAAGTTTTTAACCGTATCCAGTAACATACGGGCGGGTATAGCCACACTTATTTGTATATCTGAGGTAATCCCTAAAGAAGCACTTAAGGAAGTCTGTAAATCGGACGCCGTTACGATCAAACGATCAAAATCTATCTGAAAAAGAAAATTTTCTAAGATCGGTACAATCGGATTACGGGCTATAACCCCACTAATAGCAGTGAGCTGTTGCGATAGCAAAGCTGATGATATCGTAAACTCCATAATTGATTTCTTTATTGTTTATACGGTTTTATATGGTAATGGTATGGTTGCTACTTTATCTTTTATGATGTAAAGAGATAATCCTTATTTAGCCACTTACATAAAACTAGCCACTTACATAAAACCATCTATATATCCATAAAAAAACGCCTTGTTCTAGGCAGGCAGCCAAAACCAAAAACAAAACCAAAAGTATATTGTATATAAAATGTGAATTTAAGTAAAAAAACGTAAAAGTTATTACCTTTGCTCAGTTTATGGTAAACTGGCTACATGTTTTCAACATTTTCTTCCTGTTTTCCCCATACCATACATTCATAATCATAATTTTTCAACACCCCCCCTGCTTTTCCAATACAATAAACTCATAATCATACAAATTATGTGCATCTGCTTTACAAGAAATTATAGAACGTTGCACCCATTCTTCTCCGAGTAAAGGAAAATAAGTATCACCCAGTAAGTTAACATAAATTTTTGTTAAATAAATCCTACTAGCCAAAGGTAGGGTCTGTTCATAAATCTGCCCCCCTCCTATTATAAATAACTCTAATGCCCCTTGCTCCCTTGCCAAGTTGATACCTGCTTCTATGCTTCTTACTACATAATAACCACTAACTGACGCTTTCATTTGTGTACTGACAACTATACTGATGCGATTCGGTAAGATACAGCCAATGGAACGAAAAGTATGGCTGCCCATTAACAAGTGATGCCCCAGCGTCTTTTTTTTAAATTCCTTTAAATCAGCTGGTATATGCCATGGAAGCTTATTTTCTTTTCCAATTACCCTATTTAACGATGTGGCAACCATAAGGGATATAACCATATGTATACATTTTAAAAATATCTTCAATTCCTAAATAAAACGATTTTTATTTGATTTATTCAATCAACCCTATTAAATTCGCTTAGTGGGTAGAATTCAACAAATGGGTAGAATTCAACACACTAGTATAACAACAGCTAGATTACGTAGTTGTGGTATTAAAAATTTGGGGGATTAGCTCAGCTGGCTAGAGCACTTGCTTTGCAAGCAAGGGGTCATCGGTTCGAATCCGATATTCTCCACTTTTGTTTGATGGACTCGATTGACTGTTGTCCAGTGCTAGTAAAATTATTAAGGCTTTCTTTTGCTTTGGTTTTTTTTAATAGGGGACTGTTGTGTATTCCAGCAGCAGCCAATATCCTTTGTTTAAGTATGAAAGCAATAGTTGAGTGGAGCTGATAGTCACATTCCGTTACCTGGTTTAGATTGCCTTTATATGATCAACAGACGAACGAGGGCTGAACTAAAGCTATTGCGACAAGCCGGCCATATTGTAGCACTGTGTCATAATACTTTAAAAAATGTTATCCAGCCAGGTATCAGCGGTTTAGCCTTAGACGCAATGGTAGAAGAAATCATCCGAAGTCACAACGCTTATCCTGTATTTAAGGGCTATCGTGGTTTCCCGAATGCTACTTGCATTTCTATTAATGATGGCGTGGTGCACGGCATACCTACCAAACAAATATTAACTTCAGGAAACATTGTCAGCATTGACATAGGTGTCAAATATAAAGGCTATATTGGAGATAGTGCTTGGACCTACGGCGTAGGTAAAATTTCTGATACACAAAAGTTTTTGTTAGAGCATACTGAAAAAGCTTTATGGGAGGGACTGAGCGTTATTAAAGCAGGTACACACCTCTCTACTATTTCTCATGCTATAGGTACATATGCTGTGCAACACAACTTAGGTATTGTCAAAGAGCTAAGTGGACATGGGGTAGGTACCAAATTACATGAACCACCTATCATTCTCAACTATGGCAAGCCCAATGAAGGACCTAGGTTACAAGCTGGTATGGTATTGGCCATAGAGCCTATATTAAATTTAGGTAATACAGCTATCAAAACTTTACAGGACGGTTGGACAATTGTTACCAGTGATGGGAAAGATTCAGCCCACTTTGAGCATACTATCGTTGTGGAAGAAGAAGGATATACGGTTTTAACCGCCTTGATGTCCAACTGCTAAAGCTACTTTTTTTGCTTGATCAAAAAAAGAAGTATAATTATTACTGCTTATTATGGTTCTATTTATAAATTTAATTTATGGGAAATAAATATTTGGTATTTATGTATAGTATAGTTATTTTATAATTCGTAATTAACGTAACGATCTTCACATCTGCCTTATATTTGACTTTATTACCAATACTTTTATTACCAGCTATGTACCAGCTCAGCTATGCGTTTAACTTAATGTATAATGTATCTTAGTATCCTCCGGTTACTGCTACCTGTTACTGCTACGGCAAAAACTGCTGTACAAATACAAATACCATAAATTTTTTTCTATTCCAACGGTCTCGCAGTGCTTATGCTGTTATTATGCCAACTGATCAATTTCAAAGTAAGCGCATACAACTTCCCAAAAACCATTATTTATGAACATGGATGTAATCATCGTAGCCCTATTCTTAATTATAACCCTTGTAATTGGGATGTATTATGGTAGAGGGATTAAAACATTTCAAGAATATGCAGTAGGAGACAGAAAAATGTCTAGTATAGTCATTGCATTTTCGTTAGTGGCTACTATCTATGAGGGTGGCTGCTTAGAAGTAAGTCTATTCAATTGGTATCACAGGCCGTTTTTTACTCTGGCTTTCACTGTAATACCTGTTTTATTTTATATCTTTTTTCCTAGATTTTTTATTGTAAGAATGAAAGAATTTTTAGGCCATCTTTCTATAGCTGAGTCTATGGGCAGTATATATGGCCCTATGGTTCGAATGTGCGTAGCCTTATTAAGTATCGTATATGCAATAGGATTATTGACCGTTCAAATTAAAGTTGGTTTAGACATTACAAAAATTTTATTACCTAACGCAGGCGCTTATGCAGCTATTATATTAACGTTACTATTTATTACGTATGCTGCTGTTGGTGGTGCAAGAGCTGTAACCTATACAGATGTTTATCAATTTTTTATTTTTTGCCTCTGTTGCCCTATGGTATTTTTTGTACTGCTGTATTATACAGATGCTATCTCAATAACTAGTTGGCAACGATTACAAGATATACCACAATTTAGCATGAGCCCATGGCATTGGAATATTGCTCCCAAAAAAGAGGTGTGTTATTATGCTATTTTTGCCAGTTTGGTGTACTTTCGTCCTTCCATGATACAACGTTTTTATATGGCGTCTTCTATACGGAAGGCCGTAAAAATATTTAATACGATATGGATAAGTTGGCTAGCCCTTGCGGTAATTTTTTTAAGCATTGCGATGGTACTGCATTTAGGGAACCATCCTATTCAACCCAATCAAAATGTACTCCAATATATACTTGAACAAACTTATTTCCCATTTATGAAAGTTATGTTGATAACAACTAGTATTGCCCTACTTATGTCTTCAGCTGACTCTGAGTTGCATGTTGTTGCCGTTTTGTTTACCAACGATATCTGGCCTATGCTCACACGTTTAGTGAGCTATCGTATATCTTTCATAAAGGTTACACGTATAGCTGCTACCGTAGTAGGCATCATCAGCTTAGTGGCCGCACTATATACAAGTACAAACAAAACAGAGCAATTATTGCTAACCACTGTTTGCTTATATGCACCTATTTATATAATCCTATTCTTTACCTGTTGTGGCTTTAGACCGCGCCCTATTACTGTTTTAGTAACCATAAGCATCCCTACCTGTATAACACTTTTTTACTTGATTTATCAAGGAGTCATGTTATCAGGGACGCATTTTTTTGTCTTACTATTTTCCAGTATAACCACACTGCTACTTACCCACTGCCTACTTCCTAAACGTCCACATACTGGTTGGATAGGTATTAAAGACCGTAGCGCATGGGATCTACAAAAACAAGAAATCAAACGGTGGTGGCAAAAACGGTTGCAACAGTTGACTAGCCTTGTTACAAAACAATATCGAGCAGGCCTTTTTCCAAAACAGGCTAATACTTTTATCTTGTTAGGTATCTATATTATTATCAGTACAATTATATCGATCTGTTATATGCAAAAAACATACTTTTTTCCTTATGTATATGTATATATGATAGTCATGGCCATTGGAACGATTGTAGCCCTTTATCCCGCTTTGCACTCCTATAAAAAAGAGGGTAATGTTTTCCTCCATTGGGTATGGCCTGGGTTGTTATTTCTATTGTTTTTTGGTTTCAATATACAATTTGCTAAGCTGAGCCATTTTAGTCCTATGGTTTGTACGCTATTTGTCTGTCATATAGGCTTAAGTATTATTTTATTATCCTTAGAGGTAAGTATTAGTATGTTGTGTTTAGCCATGATGATGCATACGTACATTCCCCCTCATATTTCTTTTTATAGTGTATTTTGGAAAAATTTTCAATCATTTTCGTTGGAACTACATTTTGCTTTAGTGCTTTTAGGGATAGTGGTAGGAGGATTAGGCGTCTATAAAAGTTTACGTGATAAAGCTAACGCTAAATTGAAAATTCTAGAACTTACTAGGTCCTATGAGCATAAAATTGCATTAGAAGCTATTTATAACCAGGCCAATCGGTTTAGACTAGATAGAACGAATGGTAGTAATCTACTTAGGGAAATGTGTAAAAGGTTGCAAGCGCCCTCTCACTATCTCTATACACACCATCAAGAAAAATTAGGAGAAGAAATTAACATCTTTATGAAAAAGTTGCGTCAATTTAGCAGCTTATTGTTACAAAACGCTAAAGCAAAATACAGCCTAGAATTGAATGCCAAAGCGGTAAAATCAGTAGCCATTGAATCAGTAATTACAAAGACCTATCGATATCTCCATGAGATAAAAGCATCTATACAGCTGCTTTTGCGTGGCCAAACAAAGGTCAAAAAGTTGCTAGCAGATCCTGAGCTTTTTGAGTGTTTTTTGACTTTAAACCTAATGGAAATCAGTAGAAGTAAACAAGCCGTAGATCATGTGGTCACATTAACGATTGCAGATACTGTTTTACATTATAATAAACCCATCATCCCGCAATCCACTGGACATGGAACGCTTATGTTACCAGCATTGGCTTTTTGTATGAGTACCGATACCACCGTGCAAAAGATCCTATCAGGATATGAGGTTAGGGATGAGCTAACAGCATTTCATTTACCTAAAACAGAAAAAGAAGTCTACCAAACTGAAAGTAGACAGATTGTACAAGCCCATGGCGGATATACGGAAATAATAGACACTGAATCAGCTTTAACTTGCCTTTACGTGTTACCAGTAGCTGGTACACGGGTAATGCATTTTAAAACTTATGACCCTACTGATTTAGTGGCGGATAAGATAGCAGAAACGCCTGAAAGCTTAGCTCAAGAAAAAGAGTTAATAGCGTTACTTACTACCAAAACTGCTTTGACTCAAGAAATGGTAGAAAAAACCATCGCTTTTATTAAAAATGTACATGGATTGACCGTACGTAAATCGGGCCTTCCTTTTTATACCCATCCCATGGCAGTAGCGCAAATACTCTTAGAGGTTACCAATGACCCATCCACCATTCTAGCTGGTTTGCTACATGATGTGGTAGAAGATTCATCTGTCACATTGAATCAATTAGAACTGATGTATGGACCTGAAGTGGCTTCTATTGTAGAGATAATAACCCATTACAATACCAGTGGTTATCCATGGAAATTAGATAATACAGAAAACAAAAATATGCTAAAGCAGTGTAAAGATATACGTATAGTGCAAGTGAAACTTGCCGATAGACTTCACAATATTCGAACTTTATATGCCCGTCAATTGGTAGATCAAAAACGAATAGCGCAAGATACCATGAATTTTTATATACCATGGGGCCATAAACATAATATTTGTTCGAAATGGTTAGCAGAGATGCAACGAATTTGTGAAAATATTTTGGGGATGGCTAAAAAAACGCACCTTGAATAAATACAATGTATTATTCTATCTATGCGACAGAAATTGCAACGTTTTGAAGCAAATAAATGGTTAAATAATCTTATAGAACCAGGAAAAGCTATTTATAAAACCATCAAGGGGCAATGGAATAATTTGTATTTTCCAAATAACCAACCTATTACCCTAGAAATGGGTTGTGGGCATGGTGCCTATACAGTGGGATTGGGTAAAACATTTCCAGAAAGAAATTTTATAGGTATTGATATCAAAGGAGATCGATTGTGGAAAGGAGCGCAAGAAGCTCAAGATGGTCACTTACACAATGTGGCTTTTTTACGTATTCCCATAACGCAACTGCTAGATTTTTTTGAAGAAAATGAAATATCTGAAATTTGGATTACTTTTCCAGATCCGAGACCCAAAAATAAGGATATCAAACGTAGACTTACGGCTCTTCGTTTTTTGAAGCTATATGAAATTATTCTGATAGATAGCGGAAAAGTACACTTAAAAACCGATAGTACCTTGTTATTTCAGTATACATTGGATCTCCTCCAGCAGCAAGCGTTACAACTGCTCAGCTATACAACCGATTTATATGGCTCTTCTCTAATAAAGGATCATCTGGGCATTCAAACCACTTACGAAAAACGATTTTTAGCACAAGGCATGCAGATCAGCTATTTATGTTATGCAAACCGTTGTGGTACTTCCTACTTCCCCCATCCCGCTCGATCTAGGCTACGGTATTGAATGGCTTCTGCTAAATGCAATTCTGATATATTTTCATTTCCTGCCAAATCTGCAATCGTTCTGGCTACTTTTAAAATCCTTTCGTAAGCCCTTGCAGAGAGGTCCAGTTTTTCCATAGCTATTTGTAGGAGTTTTTGTCCGGTATTAGAAATAGGACAGAATACTTTGGTCATGGTAGAAGACATTCGTGCATTGGTATAGAGCTCTATATGATCTTGGAAACGTTTTTCTTGTATTTTTCTTGCTTTAGCTACTCGCTCCCGGATAAGATGACTTGCTTCATTCTGCTTTGAAGAAGTCAATGCTTCAAAGACGACAGGGGTAACCTCTACATGGAGGTCTATCCTATCTAACAAAGGTCCACTTACCTTATTTAGGTAACGTTGTACACTAATCATGCTGCAAACACATTTTTTTTCAGGGTGGTTATAATAACCACAGGGACAAGGATTCATACTGGCCACAAGCATAAAGTTAGCTGGAAACTCAACAGAAAATTTAGCCCTTGCAATCACTACTTTACCATCTTCTAAAGGCTGACGCATAACTTCCAATACACTGCGTTTAAACTCTGGCAATTCATCTAAAAAAAGAACGCCATGGTGTGCCAAGGAAATTTCACCTGGGTGTGGAAAGGCTCCCCCTCCTACTAATGCTACATCACTAATGGTATGGTGAGGTGCTCTAAAGGGCCTAGTGGGTAAAAGACCGCAGCTATTATCCATGCGGCCAATTACGGAATAGATTTTAGTGGTTTCTAGTGTTTCAGCCAAGGTAAAGGCTGGCAAAATAGAAGGTAATCGCTTGGCAAGCATGGTTTTGCCTGCTCCGGGAGGCCCTATCATAATAACATTATGGCCACCAGCTGCAGCAATTTCCAAGGCTCTTTTGATATTTTCTTGTCCCTGTACATCTGCAAAATCTGCCTCATATGTTCCCACTTGCGTTTCAAATAGTTTACGTACATCTACTTGTATGGGATGAATAGTGCGTTTAGCTGCCAAAAACGCTATGGCTTCTGTAATATGGCTAACGGCAATTACCTCTAACTTATGCACAATTCCTGCCTCAGGCCCATTCTTTTCTGGGACAATAACCCCTTTAAAGGCATTTTTATGGGCTTCAATAGCAATAGGTAATACACCCTTTACCGGTCTAAGAATTCCATCTAGGGCCAATTCTCCCATAATTAGATAATCAGACAAATACACTAAGTTACACTGTTCTGAGGCATGTATAATAGACAAGGCAATAGGCAAGTCATAGGAAGCCCCTTCTTTACGTATGTCTGCTGGAGCAAGATTTACAATTACACGTTGCCGCGGCATGGCATATTGGATCTGCTTTAATACAGATTCTATTCGATGTTGACTTTCTTTAATGGCACTATCTGGAAGCCCTACCATAAATAAACCAGTTCCATTCACAATGCTTACCTCTATAGAAATCATAAAGGCATTGACCCCATATACAGCGCCACTAAAAGAACTAGTGATCATTTTTTTGCAAGAAGAAATAATTGAATAGATAATTATTGAACTACCATAAGGTAATAATTTTTCTTGCCTTTCTGTACCAATAGGTAACGACTATGTAGTAAAATAAAATCTGGCTTTTGATAGGGATCAGTGATTAATACCTTATTAATCATAATACCATGCGAAGCAATCATTCGTTTTGCTTCTGATTTAGATGTCATAATAACTCCTTCTGTAGTTACCGATAACAAAGAAATAATGGAATCTACTGTATTTAATGTAGCTTGTGTAATATGAATCTTAGGTATAGTTGCACAAACCGTTAGTAAATCATCTTCACTTAATGCATATAGCTCATGCATCGAATAAACATTACTAAAAAGAATATGAGAGCTAACGATGGCCTTGCTGCAAGCTTCTTCTGAATGCACCATAGTAGTTACCATCTTAGCTACCGTTTGCTGCAAAAGACGTGTTTCTGGTTTAGCTTGATGGGCCACAATAAGCGCTTCTATCTCCTCTTTGCTACAGCATGCAAAAACTTTAATTAATTTCTCAACCTCATAATCCGTACAGTTTAGTAAGAATTGGTAAAGCTCATAAGGAGAAGTTTTAGAAGCATCTAGCCATACATTAGCCCCAGCTGTTGTTTTTCCAAATTTTATGCCATCTGAACGGGTAAACAATGGGGCTGTTATGGCAAAGGCTTGTGCATGTGCTTTTTTACGAATAAGTTCTATACCTGTAGTTAAGTTTCCCCATTGATCAGCCCCTCCCATCTGCAACGTCACGCCCTTATTTAAATAGAGGTAGTAAAAATCAAAACCCTGTAAGAGTTGATAAGCAAACTCTGTATAAGAGATACCTGTTTCTATCCGCCTTTTTACACTATCCTTAGCCATCATATAACCAATAGGAATATGCTTCCCTACATCACGTAAAAAGGATAAGAACGAAATGTCCCTTAGCCAGTCAAAATTGTTGAGTACAACGGCTTTATTTTTACCAGTATCAAAGTCTAAAAACTTTTTCAATTGCTGGCTAATACAATCTTCGTTGTGACGTATTATTTCTTCTGGTAGAAACAGCCGCTCTTGCGCTTTCCAAGAAGGATCTCCCACCATCGCCGTAGCACCACCTACTACTACAATAGGCTTATGACCTGCTTCTTGAAAGTGTTTTAAGAGCATTAATGTAACCAAATTACCTAAATGCAAAGAAGAGGCTGAAGGCTCAAACCCAATATAGCCAGTGACCATACTGTTACTAAGATGCTCTTCTATACCAGGTACTATATCATGAATCATACCACGCCAGCGCAAATTGGCAACAAAATTTTTCATATAAATCAAATTTTAAATAACCGTAATGAATAGACAAAATTTAATTGATCATGGTTATGGGTTAGGAGACGTAGTAGAACATTTTAATATCCCAGTTATAATTATACCTCACAAAAAATTAAGGGAACTTTTGGATATATGGATATATTAAAAAATTGGCTAAAAATAATGCGTTGCATTTAGCAAATACTACCTTTTCTTGCTTACATGATAAATATACAAATAAGTTCTTGAAAAATATTAATACAAAAGGTACAGGTACAGGGCTTAATTCTAACAAGGGTGGATCAACATTGCCTGTCACTAATCAGAGAGGTAACTTTTCTGTTCTGCCAGTTAATCCTAACAATGGTAATGGTGGACCAACAATGTCTATCCCTAATCAGGGAGGTAACACTCCTCAGGGAGGTAACTCTCCTACTCTGCCAGTTAATCCTAACAATGGTAATGGTGGACCAACAATGTCTATCCCTAATCAGGGAGGTAACACTCCTCAGGGAGGGAACTCTTCTACTCTGCTAGTTAATCCTAACAATGGTGAACCAACAATGTCTATTCCTAATCAGGGAGGTAACTCTCCTCAGGGGGGTAACTCTTCTGCTCTGCCAATTAGTCTTAACAATGGTGGACCAACATCGCCTATCACTAATCAGAGAGGTAAACCTGTTGTGCCACCGAAGCCTGCATGGCTAAAATCTCTTAATCCTAATAAAGAAGTTACAGTACCAGAGCACAGCAGAGAAAAAAGCACAGCAGAGAAAAAAGTAGGAAAGCTTAATCGTAATAAGTATGCTGATGTTATAAATTGTTTGACAAACAGTCCCCTGCGAACACCATCGCAAGAGATAGCAACAAGAAGAGAACGTCCTCTTAGGCAACTAGATAATAATCACAATACAGTAGCGCAAGAAGAAAAACAAGAAAATATTGCGCCAATAGTGGTACAAAATATTGCAGCAACGAGTGCATCACCACCACCTCCACCACCGCTTGATAGGGACCGTTTTAATAAAATAAAGCTGACTTCTAGTCGTAAAGAAATTAGACCTGCGCCAGCTGAATCTGATTCACCTAAAATTAAGAATGATCAAGCTAAGCTTCCTAGTTATCTAAAAGACCCTGAATTTTTTGCACAAATAACTAATAGGCGCAAAAAAATAATAGGCGCAATGTAATTAAAGGTAAAACTAAACTAGACACAACACAGATAGATACAAACAGTAAAGAAATTTGATTTTTTGCGGCATATTTGTAACGCATAAGAAAACGCTCTGCAAGCTGAAAATCAGAACTCGCCATCTACGGTTACTTAATGGATTTGGGAAGCTGGCAAGGCGCGTGAGAGTGAAGCGCACGCAGCATAGTACGAACTATTCGAGTTCGCTCCATGATGTATGTACATACATCATGGGGACCCCAAGTACACTGAATCCCGAAACGGAACGCAGCCAGCTTTTCAAATACGAAGAATAGGCTCAAACAGGCTGATTTTCTATTAGCTTTCAGCCTGAAATTTTCTAATCACAGATTTGTTCAAGGCGCGTTTTTTACGAGTTAGTATTATTGCGCTATTGCTAATTGGTGTGAACACAGATACGTATAGGTCACATGACTGAACGGATACATATAAACGTCATCTGTATTTTATATAACGCAACGCTTGGTATAGATTTTTCTATTTTATAAAATTTTTTTTCTATTGCCACAGCTTCAGGTTGGGCCATTCAATGGCCATACAAAAATCTAAATGATAGGCTTATGTAGTGGCAAAAACGTATACTATACACTAGACTTACGTTGCATTAAACATAAGGGCATAATCGCCAATAAAAAGAAAAGGCCGGATATAGTATATATACATTTATATCCATATAGGTCTGTAAGTTTACCCATAAACATAAATCCTGCAAGTTTAAACAAATGAATCAACCATTCATACCATGATTCAACAGTTGCACGCTGATTACCTGTAATGTTATTGTGCATCACAGTGTAGACAATGGGCACTTGTGCAGTTTCTCCGATAACATGTACTAAATACAAGCACAAAGCAACAACAGCCGTAATGCGCAAATAAAAAAACAACAAAATAGGTAATCCAGATAGCAAGGCAAATGTAATCAATCTTTTTTTATCACTTATATGACTGGATATATTGACAATACCATTGGCTATAAAGCTCATTATACCAAAACTACCATACATCAATCTTAATTTGGATGAGTCTTCTAGTAAATGTTCAAAAACAGGTTGCCATGTTTTCATTAATCCAACTGCGCCTATTTGCGAAAGGCAAGTAAATAGGGTAACACTTAAAATAGATGTATGGCTGTATAAGATTTGCAAACCTTTGTGTGTTTTTTTGATTAAAGCTATAGCGCTAAATTTTGATGAATGGCTTATAAGAGCAGTAGAATGTTGGGATGGGTAAAGCTGTTTGGTATGGATCATGATAAGGCAAGCTAAAAGACAACAGCCTGCTGCCATCCACCAAGATATAGTAGAATTTGAATAAAAAGAAGCAAAGTAACCCATTATAGCTCCTGCAATATTACCCAGATTACCAAAATTTCTATTAACTATAAATTGATATTCCATTTCAGCTTTGCTATTAGGGGATGCTGTTATATTTTCTGCAATCCAGGCGTTCAAGGCACCAGATTGAAAAGATTGACCGAAACCCAGACAAAAATAGGCTAATGCCAAAATACCATATATAGGTATACTTGCTACAAATAGGTAAGCTATCGTTCTTAAAATACAACTGCTGATTAAAGCATATTTTCTACCGTATCTATCAGCTATTACACCGGTAGGGATTTCTAACAATAGGGCTCCCGCACTAGCAACTACTTCTAGTGCATTGATTTTTGTATAATTCATGCCCCTAGAAAGGAAAAAAAGGGCATCATTACCGGCAATACAAGCATGCGCAGCAGCTACCAAAAATGTAAACATACCTAAATTTCTTAGCACACGATTGGCGTAGGCAAAAGTAATAGGCATAGTAAAAATTTTGCGCATATAGGTAGATGTTATTTGAACCCATGTCTATGCTTATTTTTAAGCATAGCTTGGCTATCCTCTGTTATAACGGTATCGATATGGCCATAGGCGTGAATAGAAATATTTTTAACTGCTATAATTTCTTATTACTTTTTGTATTAATTACAAAAAGTAACCATTAAAATAATTTTTACCACATACCTGAATGGTTAATCTTTATGAAAATATATAAAATTCCAACATGGGCCCGACTTACCCATATGCAGCTTACATTTTCAGGAGCCATTATTATGGCCATGGGTAGTGTATGGGTCCACTATACCGCCTGTCAATCATCTCTTAAATCATATAACGCTACAGATACAGATATAGATATAGAAATGTATTTTACACCAGAAGATCCTTGTATGGATTTAATTATAAAAAAAATTCTATCTGCAAAAAAACGCATTCTCGTACAAGCCTATGTCATAACTTCTGAAAAAATTGCACGTGCCCTGATACAAGCGCATCAAAAAAAAATAAAGGTGCAGTTATTAGTAGATAAAAATACCCAATCCTCAAAGGGAAGTAAAATAGATTTGATGCTACAATATGGCATTCCCATTATAATCGACACACCATCTCCTTTCGGTATTGCGCATAGTAAAACAATGATTATTGATGATACATATGTAATTACAGGTTCCTTTAATTGGACCGATGGTGCCCAATTTAAAAATTCAGAAACCGTAGTAATCATAAAAGGAAAAGATAGCAATAGAAAATTCAAAAATAATTGGTACAAAAGAGCAAAATCTGGCAAGAAATTAAAGAGTATAAGGTAACGCATGGATAATGCATGGTTTATCCAGCTTCTAAAGGATCCTGCACCACTACAAATTTATTTTTAACAAATCGTAATACTGGAATATGTTGATTGGCATGATGCTTTCCATAATATAATTTTGGGAAAATAACACCACTATAATGCATTTTTTCCCATTCTTTTTGAAAATATATACCATAGGTCGCCAATATACGTCCAAAAAATAGCATCATTTCATAACCAACATAACTTTGTTCATTTGGTTGGGTAGCTGTTTGCTCAAAAAACTTTTCACGAAATGCCATTAAAGCAGGGCGATGAAAATCGATATAACAGGGCGATAAAAACAAAATAGGCAATTTTTCCAGTTGTGAAAAAGTTAGTATCTCTTTTTTTAACCACTGTTCATGGCCTATAATTTGTGGACGTATATGCAACCTAAAAGGAAGACTTATTACATTAGATACCAGAAACCCATCCTGAGATGGCACATAAAGATGCGTTATCTGCTTAAAATCTAGTTTATCTGCTTTGTGTGTTAACACTTCAACTTCTTCCTCTTGCCCTATTGTTTTTGCTTGATCAAGCTTGGCTATTTGATCAACAAAATTTTTAACCTCTTCATTGTTAGAAAGTTGCACAAACCAATCTAATTCCCTACCTAACTTTTGCTCAACCATGCGCTTATATAATGCTGCTTGCAAAACATCTTCCCGTGCGCTACCATAAAAAACCGCTATAACAGGTTCTACTATCGACTGGTCATGTATATCACTAAGTGTAAGCTGAGCCGCCTTTTGGGCGCACGTTTCCACACTGGGCTGAAAAAGAAAAGCAAATGGATTATCGTGCATTATATCAGGATTTCCAGAAATAGGATTCACAAAATTAATCTTATGTTTTTTAGCAAATGCAGCCACCAATGGAATAGTAGCGGGATAGAGCGGTCCGATAATAAGATCCATATATTTTAGCTCTTCTTGTGCAAGTAATACTTCTGTAGTCTTTGCATTTTTTTTAGTATCAAAAGCAAAAAGATGGATCTTAATGCCCTCCTTCACAAGATCTTCTATAGCACATTGTATACCCTGATAGAGATCAATGACAAATTGGTTTGTACATGCTTCATAATCCAACTCTTCTACAAAAAAAGGAAAAAAAACAGCCACACGGTATGCCTCCTTGCGCTTAGACTGTAAATGACGCAAAGGCTCATAGGCATAATCACAACCATTGTACTGCTCCTTTAACTGGTTTACTAATGAAAAGTCTTGTGTTATATAGGCCTGGCGAACAGCTTTCTTATACAATATTTTTTTGAGCATATCCTCATTTGGGAATTGTGCTACTAGTTCTTGCAAGCATACGCAATTTTCTATTTTTGCAAGGAAATATTTTTTCATTTGAAGCACTGACTTGGCCATCCCTTTATCTTGAATCAAAGCAAGAAGTGCTAAGGCCTCAGCAAAATTACCTTCTTGAAATTTACATTGTGCACTCCAATAACGAATTTCATTTTGTTTAGACCACAGCGGAAAATGTAAGTTTATCCAGTAAAAAGTTTGAGCAGCTAAGACTTGTTCTCCATTGTGATAAGCAGCTAATGCATAATAGAAATGTATATAGGGAGCAAATGATGGTTCCCACTCCCTTTCCCTAAGTTTGTCAAATAATGATTTGGCCTCCGCATAACGTCCCTCTTTATAAATCTGCTTGGCATATGCATACTGCTGAAAATACAGATGCTGCTCTGATATGCTTAAATGGCTTTTCTTGTCCGCAACAAGGGGCACGATAGTCCCGCAAATAAATGTCCACAAAAGTGCTAGTAGGTAAATAGCCATTCTTATGGATTTAGGTTGTTTATATTTATAATGGCAATGCATTTTTTGTGGAAAAATACTACTACTAAACAAAATAAATAATGATTTTTATTGCTTTTTTATGCGGAATGTCGGGTGTTATGTCCTTTTTAAGGCTTTTACGTAACACTTGGATATAGATTTCTTTCTTTTATAAAATTTTTGTTTTCTATTGCAATAGCCTCCACTGAACGAATACGTAGATCTAGATAGGAGGCGATCCTGCGCCCTAAAGTATTTAATAATAATACGCTTGAAGTAAAATAATACAAGCAAGAGTAGATATACTGCAAGTCCAAAAATGCCTTTGTATGCTATTTCTTGATAAAATTTAGCAAAAACGCTATGAATAGGAAATTTGTTTATAAAAAATATCGCCATGATAAAACCATCTACAAAAGCATATACGCATGAGCTTATAATATTACTTACCGGAAAACTGTATCTGGTTTTTAGCTTTAAAAAAATTTTTAACCCCATACAGGACGAAATGCATATAGATAATAAGGAGATTGTGATTAGTCCCTGAATAGGCTTACCATACATATGGTATTGCATATCATATAATGTACAAAAAGTTATGCCTACGCACCCTATTACACTTAGCGTAGCCTTTTTACTGCCCCAAAGCGCTGATAGACAGTTTACAGTAAGTGCTAAAAAAGTAGAGCATAAAGCACAATAAACTATTTTAATAGAAAAATTAATCGATAAAGTAAAGGCAAACAGTAGAGAAGTGGCTATTACATAAAATATATTATTATATATATTATTGTGATGATTTATATTTTTATCCATAATAATTTCTATTGAACTAATAAACTGTATCCGTTCATCCAATGGCGTCAACTTAAGGTTTAGCTGTTATTGATAACCAAGTAGAATAGGAGGGTAGGCTAATCATGAATTCCCTTAAGTTGACGCCATTGTCCGTTCATCTGCGTGACAGGAATGCTTTAATTTAATTATTAATTTACTAAATTATTGATTTTTTTTGATAAAACGCATTCGCTCACCTGTGTGGCAGCCATATTTTATAGATAGATCACAGAAAATTGTTAATAATTAATAATTGATGATTTTATCCATTTTCTAAATTAATACAAATACGGATACGTACAAGCCACACCACTGAACGGATACCGCTACTAATTGCGCTATTCCAAATTATTATGTACGTTGTATGTGAACGGATATATTTTTTATATTTATGAAATAATACGTGAACGAATCCCCACTACTGCGTATTGTTACGTACATGAACAGATACGCAAAGAGCATGTGCTATGCAAACCATTTAATTAATTAAATTAATGCGCTTAAATTCTTCTTATTTATGCTTAATATGTTTGCATATAATATGTTGTTATACAACAGGTAATAATTATATTAAAGATAATACGCTTCAAGCTTTTAGTGGGAGAATAGTATATCCTACTTCTTCAACGTATGATCAAGATAGAATATCCTTTAATAAAAAGATTGATGCTAAGCCTGCAATAATATTTTTTTGTAACGATTCAGAAGATATAAAAATAGCTATAAATTATGCTAAATCTGTCAGAAAACCCATTCGTGTGCGTTCCAATAGACACAGTTACGAAGGATTTAGTATAGCAGATGATGCAGTTGTGATTGATATTAGTGGCATTACTACTATTGAGTTAAATCATGATAAAACTACAGTGAAGGTAGGAGCTGGAAATGATTTATATAACGTTTATAAAAAATTATGGGAAGAGCATTTAACCATTCCTGGCGGCTCATGTCCTACCGTAGGGATAGCAGGATTTACCCTGGGTGGCGGTATTGGTTTTTCATCGCGCCTAATGGGACTTGCTGCTGATAATGTAGTAGCGTTTGAGTTAATTACTGCTAATGCACAGTTTTTAACTATTAATGAACAGCAGTATAGTGATTTATTTTGGGCATGTCGTGGTGCAGGAAATGGTAATTTTGGCGTAATCGTTTCATTAACATTTAAAACACACCAGGTTAATAATAACCTATCTATTTATAAAATAGAATGGGACTGGGATCAGTTATACCACATTAGCAATAGCTGGTTTAGGATACGTGAGACTGCGCCGGATACGCTTATGATGTTTTTACGTTTTCAAAAGCAAGAAGGCCAAAAATCAATATTTTCCTTTGGCCAATATTTTGGTTCGATGATTGAACTGAAGAAAATACTAGAACCTTTATTACAATTTCCAGCAAAAAATATTTTAGTAAAAGAATTGAACTATATGGAAGCAGTAGATTTTTGGGCAGGTATACCACATCGCATACATGCAACATCTTACAGAGAAGATAGCAATAAACAACGTCAAGCATTTAAAGCGACTTCTTTATATTTAAGGCAACCTTTCTCTAGACAGGCATTAGAGGTTATAGACAAATATTATACTCAAAATGACATTAAAAATAATTATACCATCATTGATAGCTATGGCGGGCAAATCAATAAGGTAGCTGAAAATTTTAATGCATTTCCCCATAGGGGTACTATAGCTTCGGTCCAAATTTTAGCATATTGGCAAAATGACATTGAAAAAAATGTACAGCTAGAATGGTCCCGTCGATACTATTGTGCACTAGAGCAATTTGGCGAAGGAGGAGCCTATAGTAATTATCCTGATATATGGCTTAAGGATTGGGCAACAAAATATTATGGTAATAATTTGCATAGATTAAAACAGATTAAACGAAAATATGATCCGCATAATTTGTTTCACTACGAGCAATCTATTCCAGTAGAATAATTGGAGCAGTATTAAACAGTATCACCAAGTTTGCCCGTTATTCGTATCTTTTTTGGTATCCGTTCACCCAATGGTAATATTTCAATATTGAATAGCTTTACCTAGGCAATAGTATTGAAATCCTTTTCTCTGCATAAGATTAATATCAAGTATGTTTCGTAAATCAATAACAATATTGGATTTCATTATACCACTTATTTTGATTCGATCAAAATTTATATTTTTGAACTCTTCCCATTCGGTTGCAATAATTAAAGCGTGCGCATCACACATACTTTCCTCCGGGTTATTATAAAAGTTAATGGATTGGTTGTAATCATTTTGAAGCAAATCATAATTAGCTTTCGGATCATAACAGTTGATCATTGCATTTTGGGCAACCAATAATTCAATAATTCTTAATGCTGGACTTCCCCTTGTATCATCTGTATGGGCTTTAAATGTAAGTCCATACACACATAATATTTTATTTTGAACGCCTCCTAAAATTTTTAATATTTTATTTACCACATTTTCAAATCTATATTCATTTGCTGCCATTACGGATTCTAAAATTTTTGATTGTATACCATATTTATTAAAGCTCCTGTTTAAAGACCTGATATCTTTGGGAAAACAGGAACCACCAAATCCAGGACCGACCTTTAAAAATGCTGGCCCAATTCTTTTATCTAAGCCAACCCCTAAAGATAAATCATCTATATCCGCTTGAGCCTTTTCACAAAAATCTGATAACTCATTAATAAATGCTATTTTACTGGCTAAAAAAGCATTTGAAGCATGCTTGATAAGTTCTGCGGTATTTGGATCAGTTATTAATGTATAACATCCTTTATCAATGAATGGTTGATATATTTTAGTCAACATATCTTTGCCATACGAATTATGTACTCCTATCACAATTCTATCAGGATTGAGGAAATCATCTAAAGCATGCCCCTCTCTAAGGAATTCTGGATTGGATACCACTTCATCATATCTATTATTTTCCTTTAAATAAGATACTATTTTTTTATTAGTACCCACAGGGACAGTAGATTTTACTACTATTAAAGAATGGTCCGGTGCAAACTCAATAATTTTAGCTATGGAAAAAAATAACTGAGATAGGTCTGCATCTCCATCTTCTAAAGGAGGGGTACCAACCGTCAAGAAAAAAATTCTATCTGTACACCTGTAATGGGTACCAAAAGTCAGCAATGTATTGGAAGACAGTTGCCGTAATCTTTCTTCTATGTTTTTTTCATATATAGGACAATGTCCATCAGTTAAAGATTGAATTTTTTGCGCATCAATGTCAACACAATGAACAGTATGCCCTAACATGGCTAAGCCTACTGCTGTAACCATACCGACATACCCCATACCTATAACTGTAATATGCATCTCTACTGTGTTGTGGGTATAACGTTTATGGGTTTAACTACGTTCTGGATTACATATATTAGCAACCAATTAAATTGGTATACGTTCAATGGTGTGGCCTATGCGTATTTTTTCATGTTCGTATTTAAAAATAGCGCAATAATGCAATATTATAAAAAAGGCGCCTTGAAAAAACTGTGGAAAGAAAAGAAGGGAAAAAATCAAAAGAAAATCAATTATTCCTGCGTAATAATATATAGGTCTTCCTTCTCGCGTTTCATATAATATTTTTCACGAGCAAGTTTTTCTAGGATATCATTATTGTCTATACACTCTTTTTTTTCTTTTTTTATTTGCTGAATATAGGAAGTATAGTATTTCTTCTCCTCTTTCAATTTTTGCAAACGCTTATATAACTCATATTGTGAAAATATATTTTGGTAGTCAAAAAAGAGAAGCCATATAGTAAAAAAGAACGTTGAAATAAAATAAAGATTCAATAGTACTTTTTTAAGGTAAAGAAATTTGTATCCGTTCACTTGTGTGGTAGCCATATTTTATGTATTCGTTCACTTGCGTAGTAGCCATATTTTATAGATTATTGATGATTTTATCCATTTTTTTTAAAACTACTTATTTTAAAGCTACTTTTTTTGCTTGATCAAAAAAAGTAGCCAAAAAAAATCAAGCGCTGGTGAACAAAGCTGTTGAAAATTTCAGGCTACAAGCTGAAAATCAGAACTCGCCCAGGCCCTGCGGCCTTGGGCTCAAACAGGCTGATTTTCTACTACCTTGCAGCCTGAAATTTTCTAGTCACAGCTTTGTTCAAGGCGCATTTTTTACGATCTAGTATTATTCCGTTATTTCTAATTGATGTGAACACAGATACGTATAGGCCACATGACTGAACGGATACATATTTTATATATTACAGTAAATGGCTAATATTTAATAAAGGCCACCTAATTAATAAATCATTAATAAAAAATTTTCATTCTTCATCCGAAGTAGCTTCAGAAGCTGTTTCCTGCGCAATGGAATCAGTAACAATTTCTTTCGCAATAGGGGTAGTACTTTTCTTTCTTCTTCGTCTAGTTGTCTTAACGATTTTCTTTGCTTTGGTATACACTTCATTATAATCTACTAATTCCACCATGCCCATACATGCATTATCTCCAGCACGATTCCCTAACTTAATGATCCGTGTATACCCACCTGGACGCTGCCCAATTTTTTCAGCAATATGATTAAACAATTCTTTGACGGGTTCTTTATCCTGAAATTGAGAAAAAACCATTCTTCTAGCATGGGTAGTATCCTGCTTTGCCCTGGAAAGTATTGGCTCAATAAATTTGCGCAGTGCTTTGGCTTTGGATAAGGTCGTAACCATACGTTTATGCATAATCAATGACTTAGATAAATTCATCAACAATGCTTTTCTATGACCTGCAGGTCTATTCAGGTGATTAAGTTTATTTCTATGCCTCATTTGTTTATACTGACAGCTCTTTTACTTACCATCTATTTTATAATGGCTTTCTTAACAAAAAATTTACTCATCTAACTTATAGCTAGTCAGATCCATACCAATCCTCAAATTCTTTTCCGCCAAAAGTTGATCTATTTCCTCACGTGACTTACGACCAAAATTCCTAAATTTCATAGTATCAAAATCTTTCACAGTCACAAGGTCTGCCAAGGTTTCTATCCCTGCTGACTTAAGACAATTCAAAACCCGAGAAGAACAATTTAGCTCACTAATACAAATTTTTAAATTTCTTTTTATAATTAATGTTTCCTCATCTAATAGCTGCACTTTATCATCTTCTGCTGATTGTATGGCAATATCTTGACCAGATAACAAATTAAGATGCTGAATCATCAATCCAGCGGCCTGTTTAATGCTTTCTTCAGGGCTAATGGAACCATCCGTACGTACTTCCAATGTCAATTGTTCATAATCTGTTCGTTGCCCAACTCGCATATTTTCAACACGATACTCTACTCCTACAATAGGAGAAAATATGGCATCAATAGGAATCACGTCTAGAACAGCGTTTTTGGATTTATTCTCCTCAGCGGAAAGATATCCTCTATGTCTTTCTATCTGAAGTTGTATATCGAAACTTGCAGCCTCATCGAGTCTGCAAATCAGCAGATCAGGATTTAAAATTTCGAAAAAAGGTGTAGCTTTCGCAATATCTCCAGCACGGAATTCAGATTTATTAACGTTAACCGAAATGGTATTGTCTCCGTCTTCAACAATTTTTTTGAGCCTAACTTGCTTCAAATTTAAAATAATCTCTACTAAATCTTCCCGTACACCATCAATAGTAGAAAATTCATGACGAACACCAGAAACCTTAATCGAAACAATGGCGTATCCTTTTAAAGAAGATAACAATACACGCCTAAGTGTATTACCAATGGTAGTACCATATCCCTTTTCAAGGGGACGAAAACTAAACACACCATGAAAGTCAGTAATCTTTTCTACAAAGACTTTCTCGGGCATTTGAAAAGCTAATGACAACATGTCGAATAATCTTTATTGGTAAAAATTGATTTAAAATAAACCATATAACGTTATTTAGAATAGAGCTCCACAATGCTGCGCTCATTAATTTTTTCTGGTATTTCAGTACGTTGTGGAAACGCAACGAATTTTCCTACCATCAAGGAGGCATCCCATTCTAACCAACTATATTTATTAGACGGATTATTGGTTACATTGGTACAAATCAAATGCATTTTTTTGGCTTTTTCTGCTACTGCCACAATATCTCCCGGCTTTAACGTATAAGAAGGAATGTTCACACTTTTACCATTAACCACAATATGTCTATGTGAGGTTATTTGCCTTGCTTCTCTTCTGGTAGAAGCAATACCAAGGCGATAAACGGTATTATCTAAACGGGCTTCTAAACGTTGGAACATTACTTCACCCGTAACGCCTTTGCTTTTAGCAGCTTTTTCAAAAAGATTATAAAACTGACGCTCTAATAACCCATAGGTATACTTTGCTTTTTGTTTTTCAAACAACTGAAGCGCAAATTGAGAACGTCTTTTACGTCCCCTACCATGTTGTCCTGGTCCATAGTTTTTCCTTTGTAACACTTTACTAACGGATAAACCAAAGATGGGTTCATTATATCTTCTTGCAACTCTGGCTCTTGGACCACGATATCTTGCCATATTTTATTTCTTCTTATAACTAATTATATAATATTTTGAAATAACTCCCATTGAAATTGAAGCCGCTTTCAAAAATTCACGGCCGCCTACGTTTAGGCGGCCTACAACCATTGTGTGGAAGTGGCGTAACATCTTTAATAGAAGCTACTTCTACAGAATTTTCTTGAAGGGCACGGATAGCAGACTCTCGTCCAATCCCTGGCCCTTTTACAAAAACATCCACCCGCCTTAAACCTAATTCATACGCAGCTTTTGCACAGTCCGCTGATGCCACTTGAGCCGCATATGGAGTGTTTTTCTTAGAGCCTTTAAATCCCATCTTACCAGAAGAAGACCAAGCAATTACTTGACCTGCTTCATTCGTAATGGAAATAATAAGATTGTTAAAAGTAGCTTGAATATGCGCCTGTCCATTTTTACCAACCTGGACGACTCTTTTTTTGACCTTAATTTTTCCCGTATTTTTCATAGTAATTTCTCCTATATGGCTATGCTACTTTCTATATGCTATGCCCCCTTTGTAAAAAAGCAAAAGCTATATACGCTACTCTAGTTTTTTACTTGGTAGCCTTCTTTTTATTAGCAATTGTCTTAGGCTTTCCTTTGCGTGTTCTCGCATTGGTTTTAGTTCTCTGCCCACGAACGGGTAACCCCAGTCGGTGCCTTACGCCTCTATAGCAATTAATTTCTATTAATCGTTTAATATTCAAGCGAATATCAGATTTTAAATCACCTTCTATTTTATACACGCCACGAATAGCCGTTCTGATTGCTTTTAACTCATCATCTGTCCACGTAGAGACATGCCGATCTTTATGAATTTGAGCAACTTCAAGAATTTTATTGGCAGAACTTCTACCAATTCCAAATATGTAGGTAAGGGCAATTTCCCCTCTTTTAGCATCTGGAATATCTACACCTAATACTCTAGCCATATTTATCCTTGTCTTTGTTTAAATTTAGGTGTCTTCTTATTGATCACAAATAATACGCCTTTACGACGTACAATCTTGCAATCAACACTTCTTTTTTTAACAGATGTTTTAACTTTCATAATTAGTATAGTTATAGTATAACCATCCGGTTATTCGGTGGTTTTGTACCTGTGTACTATCCTAGCCTGCGTTAAATCATAAGGCGTTAACTCCATTCTAACGGAATCACCAGGTAGAATTCTAATATAATTTTTACGCATCTTACCAGAAATGTGAGCCCTAACGATATGGCCATTTTTTAGTGCAATTTTAAACACTACATTTGGCAAAGCTTCTTGGACTATTCCATCCTGTTCAATTGGAGGCAATTTAGCCATATTATATATTATATTATATTATTTTTACCTAAGGGCACGTACTATCCTGTTATATATATAAGTTTGTTGTATAAGTTGTATAACCCCTATTTTATGTATTACTGTTTTATTTCTTATACGCTACGAATATAATCAGCGTATCCTATTCTGTAGTTATTATACAAACGTTGTACTTAGAAAATATATTGCAATATACTAAAATTATTCTATCTATCTTCAAGCAAAATCTACAACTATTATTTTTGTATTTTGTATTTAATGCCCAATACATTTCCTTCTCCAAATTTTATAACGTATCCGTTCATTCAATGGCGTCAACTTAAGGGAATTCATGATTAGCACACCCTCCTATTCTACTTGGTTATCAATAACAGCTAAACCTTAAGTTGACGCCATTGTCCGTTCATTTACGTGACAGCCGTATTTTATAGATTATAGCAAATGGCTCATATTTAATAATTAATGATTTTATCCATTTTTTTTAAAAACTACTTATTTTAATTAAAGCTACTTTTTTTGCTTGATCAAAAAAAGTAGCCAAAAAAAATCAAGCGCTGGTGAACAAAGCTGTTTAAAAATTCAGTCTGCAAGCTGAAAATCAGAACTCGCCCAGGCCGTAGGCCTAGGGCGAGTTCTGATTTTCTACTAGCTCTCAGACTGAATTTTTCTAATCACAGCTTTGTTCAAGGCGCATTTTTATAAGCTTATATTATTGCGCTATTTCTAATTGGTACGAACAGGGATACGCATAGGCCACATGACATACTTTGCATTTTGCATTTAATGCCTATGCCCAATACATTTCCTCTTCTAGGGTTTATAACATATCCAGTAACCCCATGTATAGTATCCGTTTACTTGCGTGGTAGCCATATTTTATAGATTACGGAAAATGGCTCATATTTAATAATTGATGATTTTATCCATTTTTTTTAAAACTACCTCTTTTAAAGCTACTTTTTGTGTTCTTTCACGCTCCTGACAAGGATATCATTATAAACAGGAGAGCGCCTTGGAAAAACTGCGGAAAGAAAAGAAAGGAAAAAAATCAAAAGAAAATCAACTTGTCTGAGCTCCTCTGAGCTCCGTAGGAGCGAGATTTGATTTTCGGTTTTTTTCCTTTCTTTTCAACAGTTTTTTCACCAGCGCTTGATTTTTTTTGGCTACTTTTTTTGATCAAGCAAAAAAAGTAGCTTTAAACATGATATTAAATTTAAAGAATTAAATATATAATTACCCTTCCCCCCTTTTGTAGAAGTTACTATAGTATAGTTTATGTGTAAGCTGTTTACAATGTAATTACAAAATCACTTAATCCTAGCGCCTGTATTAATAATAACTTCATATCGACGCATCAGTAAGTAACTTTCAATCTGTTGAATGGTCTCTAACATAGAACTAACCACAATTAACAAAGAAGTTCCTCCACAGAACCTCGCAAAATCAGGGCTTAAATCAACCATATGGGCAAAAGCCGGCAGTATGGCAATAATCGCTAGAAAAATCGCACTCGGAAGGGTTATTCTGTCCAATACATCATCCAAAAAACGAGCTGTGGCATTGCCCGAAGTAACACCAGGAATAAAACTATTTGCTCGTTTCATATCTTCTGCTATTTGGACAGGATTCACCGTAATAGCTGTGTAAAAAAATGTAAAAACAATAATCAAAAAAGCAAACAAAAGATTAAAGGGCCAACTCGTAATATCTTGCAACATCCTACTTGCATTAGCTAACCAGACAACCTTACCGTCCCAGATGCTTAAAACAAGTGAAATACAAAAAATTAAAAGCTGTGCAAATATAATAGGCATAACCCCTGCACCATTGAGCTTGAATGGTATATATTGACATTTCCCTCCATATACCGTACTGCTACTTAATTGTTTGGCATATTGAATAGGAACTCTGCGCGTGGCTTGTGTAAAAGCAACCGTAGCAAGGACTATCAAAAACAAAAAGAATAACTCAAATACAAATAAAAGAATACCCCGACTGCCACGATGCACCGCCTCTTGATATAAAGCACCTGGAAAAGAAGATACGACCCCCACCATAATCAACATGGTAATACCATTACCAACACCCTTGTCTGTAATCTGCTCCCCTAACCACATACAAAATATAGTACCGGCCGTTAAAATAACAACAGAAATCGCAATAAAAAAAGTCCGATCTATAGCAACCATTCCCTTACTTGAAATAGCTAGTAAATATTGAAAAGACTGGACAATAGCAATAAAAATAGTAAGTATACGGGAAATTTGCGCTATCTTACGTTTTCCCATCTCGCCATCACGCTGTATTTTTTGGATTTTCGGCCAAGCGATAGACAAAAGCTGCATAATGATAGAAGCAGAGATATAAGGGGCAACCCCCAGGGCAAAAACAGAACCTTTACTAAAAGAACCTCCTAAAAAACTATCCAACAAACCAAGAACCCCCTTTACTTTACCTGAAATTTGGGTCATGTCTATACCTGGCAAGACCATAGCAGCACCCACACGGAATAGCCATAAAAATAGCAATGTATTCCCTATACGGGTTCTAAGCTCCTTGATAAGGAAAACATCTTTTATAACCTTAAATAAGTTATTCATATATAGCCAATAAAGTAACATCTCCGCCCAGGTCACGTATAGCTTGTAAAGCAGCAGCAGAACAACGATGTGCGGCAACAGAAAGTTTAACCGTTAGTGCACCCTCCCCTAGAATTTTATATTTCTCATTTTTACCAATTATTCGATGCTTTCTCAAGAAAACTTGATCTAAATGAAAAACGTTATGCTTTTCAGCCAATGTCTGCAACACAGAAAGATTCAAGGGCGTAAAAGCTATTCTACTAGGGCATTTAAAGCCATACTTAGGGATACGCCTTTTTAAGGGTTGCTGCCCACCTTCAAACCCAACTTTTCTTTTATAACCAGACCTAGACTGAGCTCCGTTATGACCCCGTGTAGCGGTTCCACCTTTACCAGAACCCTGGCCCCTACCCACTCGTTTCTTCTGCTTAAAAGAACCTATGGCTGGCTTAAGTGTATGTAATTTCATAAGTGATTATAAATTGACTAAATCTGCTCTGTAACAACCAAATGACTGATTTTGTTCACCATACCCAATACCTGTGGAGTGGCCTCTAGCAAAACGCTCCTATTCACGCGACCCAATCCAAGCGCTTGCATAGTATCTTTTTGCCGTTTAGAACGCTTTATTAAACTACGGACTTGGGTAATCTTAATTCTTTCCATAATGATTTCTATGATAATCTTATCCATTAAATACCTTATCCAAGGAGATACCACGCTGCTTAGCTACGGTCAAAGGATCACGTAATTGTAACAATGCTTTAAAGGTCGCCTTAACTACATTATGCGGATTAGAAGAACCTTGCGATTTAGATAAAACGTTCTTAACTCCAGCACTTTCTAAAACAATGCGTACCCCCCCCCCAGCAATAACACCCGTACCAGAGGCTGCTGGTTTAATAAGTACATTTCCACCACCATACTTCCCAATAGCATCATGAGGAATGGTCCCACGTAAAATAGGAACTTTAATGAGATTACGTTTTGCTTCCTCCATGCCCTTGGCAATAGCATCCGTTAATTCCTTGGCTTTACCAAGTCCATATCCTACCACTCCATCGCCATTTCCAACTACTACCACCGCAGAAGAACTAAAGGTCCGGCCACCTTCCACTACCTTGGTAACACGATTGGTAGCTACTACCCTTTCCTCAAGGTTATAGTCGCTAGCTTTAAGCCTGATTCCACCTAATACCATATTAACTAAAATTTAAGACCTTTTTCTCGAGCACCCTCAGCCAATGCTTTGACTTTGCCATGATAAACATACCCAGAACGATCAAATACAACCGTTGTGATACCTTGGGCTATAGCCCGCTCAGCAACCGCTTTCCCTAACTCCAATGCTCCAGAAATATTATTTTTATGTATTTTCAGTTCACGCAAAGAGGAAGCAACCAGCGTTTCCCCTTTTTCATCATTGATAAGCTGTACATACATACAGGTATTACTCTTAAAAAGAGCAAAACGAGGTTTTGCTAAGGTCCCATGCAGACGGCTTCTAATACGCTTCCTAACTTTTAATCTGCGCGCTACTTTTTCATTTTTTATTTGCATATCGCTATTTTTTGTAGGTTGACCAACCCTACATCCATTTTATTTTATCGTTTAATATAACATTAAAAATTATATTATTATATTATGTAAACTACTACTATCTGTTATTTTTTGCTATTTTTTAGTAGATTTACCAACTTTACGCCGGATTTGTTCACCTAAAAACCTAATGCCTTTGCCTTTGTAGGGTTCCACTTTTCGTAGGGAACGAATTTTAGCTGCTACCTGCCCGAGCAGTTGCTTATCGATACATTCCAAATAAATCAATGGGTTTTTCCCTTTGAGCAATTCCGTAGTAGCCATTACTGGTTCCGGCAATACTAAAACAATATCATGTGAATAACCGAGACTTAATTCCAATAATTTTCCCTGGACATTAACTTTATAACCCACTCCAACCAACTCTAATGTACACTTAAATCCAGTACTTACACCTACAACCATATTATAAATCAACGCTCTATAAAGCCCATGCAGCGCCTTGGACTTCCTAGAATCCTCTATAGCAGGCATGACCTTGACCACTGCTCCTGAAATTTGAACCAAAATGGCTGCATCAATATGTTGTTGCAATACGCCCCTATCTCCTTTGACTTGAACCATCCCTCCATCCAAGGTTTCTACCACAACACCTGGTGGCAAATGAATGGGCAACTTTCCTATTCTTGACATTTTCTTACTAAGATTTTAATAAATATAACAAAGCACTTCGCCACCAACATTCATCTTACGGGCTTCTTTATCAGTCATAATGCCTTTTGAAGTAGACAATATCGCTATACCCAAACCGTTGATTACACTAGGCATAGTGGCTACCGTGGTATATTTACGTAATCCTGGTTTACTGATACGCTGCAACTTCACAATTGCAAATGTTTTTGTAAAAACATCATACTTAAGGGCAATTTTAATAATTGGCTGTACACTACCTGGATTAGAGAAAATTTTATATCCTCGAATATACCCTTTTTCTTGCAGTACCTCTGTCAACTGAATTTTCGTTTTTGAAGCAGGCACCTCTACAACTCTATGCTTAGCACTGATAGCATTTCTTATCCTAGTAAGATAATCAGCTATTGGATCTGTAGTCATATAATATACATTAACAAATAGGAATAGATAAAAATAAGCATATACACTTACAATAGTGGTAAAACATTACCAGCTTACTTTTTGTACCCCCGGTAGTTTTCCCTCTAAAGCCCATTTTCTAAAAATAATCCGGGAAACACCAAACTTTCTAATATACCCCCGACCTCTACCCGTTATACGGCACCTATTGCGTAATCTAACAGGAGAAGCATCTTTGGGCAATTTATCCAACGAAACGTAATCTCCCCTAGCTTTGAATGTTGCTCTTTTAGCAGCATATTTTGCTACCAAAAGTCTGCGTTTTCTTTCTCTTGCTTTGACTGATTCTTTTGCCATAACCTTCTTAATCTAATAATGTAAACTTCTTAATACAGCTATAAACTAACCTTGTTCCATATTAAAGGGCATTCCCAAGGCCTTGAGGAGTTGCAATGCTGATACACTATTTTGAGCAGTAGTAACAAAAGTTATATTCATACCATTCACCTTTATTACTTTATCAATACTGATTTCTGGGAATATAATTTGCTCTTGAATGCCTACATTATAATTTCCTTGGCCATCAAATCCAGTCGTTCGCAAACCCCAAAAATTTCTAATACGCGGCAATGCAATAGATATTAAGCGATCAAGAAATTCGTACATAAGCGTCCCACGTAAAGTAACTTTTACGCCGATGGGCATACCCTCTCTCAGTTTAAAGTTAGAAACTGATTTTGTAGCAACGGTAGCGATAGCTCTTTGCCCGGAAATAGCCGTTAGCTCCTCCACCCCCAATTGGATCAGCTTCTTGTTTGATACGCCATCACCTAATCCCTGATTGATACATATCTTTTTCAATCTAGGCACTTGCATAACGGATGTATATCCAAGTTCTTTTTTAATAAGGGGAATAACTTCTGTAAAATATTTTTCTTGTAATCTAGGCCTGATCATTTTTTATAAAATTTCCCGTTTTTTTAGCATACTTCTGGAGCTTGCCCATTTCATTATATTTTTTGCCTACACGAGTAGGTTGGCCACTGGTTGGATCAATTAACATAAGATTACTGATATGTATAGGCGCCTCTTTTTTTTCGATGGTTCCTTGAGGTGTCCCAGCAGTTGGCTTTAGATGTCTAACAACCATATTCATTCCTTCTATAATGGCACGATACGCCTTGGGGAACACCTTTATAACCATACCCTTTTCATTTCTATGCTTACCAGCCAAAATCTTTACGCGGTCTCCCCTTCGGATATGCATTTTGAAACTTTTTTTTATTATTTGTCCCATACTTTTTATAATACTTCATCGGCTAAAGAGGCTATTTTCATAAACTTCCTATCCCGAACCTCTCGAGCAACTGGTCCAAAAACGCCTGTTCCCTTAGGTTCATTATTGTTTTCGATCAATACAATCGCATTGTCTTCAAAGCGAATATAGGAACCATCCTTACGCCTTACTTCTTTACACGTACGCACCACTACCGCTTTTGAAATAGTTCCCTTTTTAAGGGAACTAGATGGATTAGCAGTCTTTACGGTTACCACAATTTTATCTCCAACGCGGGCATAACGCTTGCGTGTTCCACCTAGCACACGAATACAGAGCGCTGTCTTTGCTCCACTATTATCTGCTACTTTTAGTACTGATTCCTGTTGTATCATTTATTTAGCTCTTTCTATGATTTCCACCAGTCGCCAACGCTTTTTCTTACTTAAAGGTCGAGTTTCCATAATTTTCACTAGGTCACCCATGCTACAAGCATTTTCCTCATCATGCGCCATAAAACTAGTAGTAGTCTTTACAAATTTACCATACACAGGATGTATAGCCCTACCGTCCATTTCAACTGTTATGGTCTTTTGGGACTTATTACTGGTTACCCTTCCTACTTTTTCTTTTCTTCTATTTCTCAGCATGGTTATTACACTTCTGATTCTGATGATTGTCTGAATGGATAATAGTTGTTTTGAGCTGTTTTCAATCTTGCAATGATTTTCCTAGTTTCTCTAATTTTCATAGGATTTTCAATAGGAGAAACCGAATGGGCAAATCTTAGCTTCACTAAATAATCCCTCTCTTCTTCCAACTGATTGCTACATAATTTAGCAGAAAGCAAATGAATTTCTTTATATTTCATTATAAAAACCTTTTAATAACACATCTTTATAATCCCATCTAAGCGGTTGGATCGTAATCTTTACGTACTATGAAATGTGCCTTAATAGGCAACTTATGCATAGCAAGCCGGATGGCCCGTTCTGCTACTGTTTTAGCAATACCATCTAGCTCAAAGATAATTTTACCAGGTTTAACAACTGCTACAAAACAGTCTGGAGCTCCTTTCCCTTTACCCATCCTTACCTCAGCTGGTTTTTTAGTCAGCGGCTTATCTGGAAAAATCCTATTCCAAACCTGTCCCTGTCGTTTCATTTCTCTCGTAATAGCAATACGAGCCGCTTCAATTTGCCGAGCAGTAATATAAGATGGCTCTAGTGCCTTCAGCCCAAAGATACCAAATTCCAATGTATTACCCCGCATGGATAAGCCTTTTATTCTCCCCTTTTGCGTTTTTCTGTAACGTACTCTTTTTGGTTGTAACATTTTGGTTATTCAATTTAGCTATAACATGGGGCTATACCATGCAAAATTACCATCACCGCCATCAGCCTTTCGCTATAGCCACTTACCTTGTCCTAGCACGAGAAGGCATTTTCTCTGGCCTACCTGCCCCTGCCCTATTGGTTCTATCTAATAAAAATGGTACATTTTTTACCGAAACATCTCCTCTAGAAATCCACACTTTAATACCTATTCTACCATAAATGGTATGCGCTTCGACAATCGCATAATCTATATCATTACGCAGGGTATGAAGTGGAACAGCACCTTCCTTAAATTGGTCAGCCCTAGCCATTTCAGCACCATCCAATCTACCGGATATTTTAATTTTAACACCTTGTGCACCGGCACGCATAACAGCAGCAATAGACTGCTTCACTACACGCTTATAAGGGACACGCCCTTTGATCTGTTGCGCAATTTGTGAAGCTACTAATTTTGCCTCCAAATCTGGCTTCTTTATTTCAGAAATATTTACCTCAACTTCTTTCTTAGTCAACTTTTTCAGCTCTTCTTTTACCTTATCCACCTCCGTGCCTGACTTTCCAATAACACTACCTGGACGAGCTGTGTGGATGGTAACGGTAATTTTCTTACCCGCACGCTCTATAAGAACCCTAGAAACGCTGGCCTTGGCCATCCGAGCGTCCAGATAGACCCGAATCTTTTCATCCTCCATTAATTTCTCCGCATAAAAAGCTTTTGATGCAAACCAACTAGCATCTGGCTTTCGAATAAATCCAATTCTAAAGCCAACCGGATTAACTTTTTGACCCATGGTATGATTTATCTATTTATTGTCTATTTATTCGCTTATAATTTTCTTACGCCAAAATATCCACTCCCTATCTCTAACCACCTACACTATTTCTCTTATGCAATTCGTTCCAATATTAAATGACAGAATATCCATTCTCTATCTCTAACCACCTACACTATTTCTCTTATGCAATTCGCTCCAATATTAAATGACAAAATATCCTCTCTCTTTCTCTAACTTGCAATACTATTTAATTAATGAAATTAGATCATATACATAATGCCAATGGAATAAATCTATTTATTCAAAAAATTAATGAAATGAATTGGTTACAAATTGGCGAACAAAAGCATCTGGATAATTAGATTTCCTAAGCATATAAAGAAAAGATTTAAAATCAAATCCTAAAGACATGAAATATATAAAACAAATTGTATATGCACCACACACATCACTAAATAAGTTTTGGAATTTATATCGATTGTGGGTAATCTTATCAAAGTTCTTTATTAGATAGTTAGTAATCAAACTTGTTGGCTTATCACCATATGAGTCAAAATAATATGCTTGATTAGGCCTCTTCGCCCAGATTGCCGTCCAATGAGTGCCTTTCCCTTCTGCGGGGTCCTTTAGTAATGATTATAAAAGATTGATTAATAATGAGACTTACCAAGTTGACAACCATTGCACAGGGAAAACTTTGGCATTTTGGGATCTTGTCTGCAGGGAAACATCCTTTGTAAAACTTCCTTGTCACTGGATGTCCCATCAACAGTTTGTCAATTGTTGCTGTGTCCATCTCGGCGGCGTCTTTCTCTTTCTCTCAAGTACAGATAGAA
>NZ_RARA01000024.1:66961-82170 GCF_003788695.1 Candidatus Cardinium hertigii | reverse complement strand
GGTATGATTTATCTATTTATTGTCTATTTATTCGCTTATAATTTTCTTACGCCACTGTATCCGCAACTACCTTATACTTGGCAGTTGCAACACTTGTTGCACTATCTACCACAATACACACATGACTCGATCTTTTTCTAATCTTGTGCGCCACACCCCTTGGGGCGGGCATAATTCTTTTGGCCATTCTCGCCCTATCTACGGTTATGGTCTTTACCACCACCATATGGGCATCGTCCAAAGAATCGGGATTATGGTTTTGCCAATTCGAAATAGCAGAAAGCAAGAGCTTCCTCAACATAACAGAAGACGGCTGTGGTCTTGTTTGCAAAATAGCTAACGACATAGCCACGCTTTTACCTCTAATAAGCGTAGCCAATAGGCTAACCTTACGCGCAGATACAGGTAGTTTTCTTAACCTTGCTATTGCTTCCATAGTTTAAATTATCTTTTTTTAGTCGTATGTCCCCTAAAAGTTCTAGTTAATGCAAATTCACCTAGCTTATGGCCTACCATCGACTCAGTAATAAAAACAGGAATAAATTTATTGCCATTATGAACAGCAAAAGTATGGCCTACAAAATCAGGCGTAATAGTTGACCGCCTAGACCAGGTCCTCAGCACCATTTTCTTACCAGATGTATTAAGCACATCTATTTTACTCTGTAAATGATTCTCTACGTAGGCTCCCTTTTTTATAGATCTACCCATTATTTTTTACTTTTTTTTCTTTTTACTAATGATCAATTTAGTAGAATATTTATGTGTATCCCTTGTTTTCTTACCTTTGGCATATAGTCCCTTAAAGGACCTAGGGTGACCGCCCGAGGCTTTTCCTTCCCCACCACCCATTGGGTGATCAACAGGATTCATGGCAACTGCCCTTACACGCGGCCTTTTACCGAGCCAACGATTGCGACCGGCTTTAGCAATGGTCACATTCCTATGGTCACTATTAGAAACCGATCCAATAGTAGCCATGCAAGTATCTAATACCAAACGTCTTTCACTAGAAGGCAACTTAATCGTAACATACTTTCCGCTTTTAGAAAGTAATTGTGCATAAGACCCAGCACTCCTAGCTAACGCGGCACCACGTCCAGGGGCTAGTTCAATATTATGGATCACCGTACCCAAAGGGATATCTTTCATAGCCATAGCATTACCCAGTTCTATGGGGGCTTTCGGACCTGCTACCACTTTTGCTCCCACTCGAAGCCCTTCTGGAGCTATAATATAAGCTTTTTCTCCATCAACATAATGCAATAATGCAATGTATGCCGTACGCATGGGATCATATTCAATAGAATGCACAAATGCAGGCACTTCTAATTTCCTCCGTTTGAAGTCAATAAGACGAAGACGCCTTTTGTGTCCTCCTCCCCTATGGGGAACGGTAATTCTACCACGATTATTCCGACCTCCTGTACGCTTAGTTTTCACTAAGAGTGTTTTCTCTGGTTTATTAGCAGTAGTAATAGTAGTAGAGAAATTTGACGCTATTCTAAAGCGCTGCCCAGGGGTAATCGGTTTAAGTTTCTTTAATGACATAAATTTCTATAAATCAGCTAACAGTTATAGTTAAACGCATAACGGAAGACTAAATATTACTATAAAAATCTATCATATCTCCCTTTTTTAACGTCACAATCACTTTCTTATAAGAAGGCCTACGTCCTTTTACGGTACATGTTTTCGTAGGAACAGATCTTCTTTTACCAGCATAACGCATAGTATTTAATTTAGTTACGGTCACACCGTAAAAACCTTCGATTTCTTTTTTTATCTCAAATTTATCAGCATGTTCATCCACAATCAAACTATATACACCATATTTATTGAGCGCTGATACTTTTTCTGTTACCAAGGGCCTTTTTAGGATACTCATCTTAATAGTCTTAATTAATAGTCTTAATAGTCTTAGTATGTCAAATGTTTTACCATAGTGGCTATGGCACTCTCAACAATCAAAAGTTTTTGTGCATTCAAAAGATCATACGTATTCATATGATCCGCACAAATAACCTTTGCTGTTTTAATATTTCTACTGGATAGCACAATATTTTTATCTACATAGGGTAATATCAATAACGTTTTTTCATTAAGCACAGACAAATTTTGCAGCAAATCCAGGTAGACCTTGGTTTTGGCCGTATCAAAAGAAAAAGGTTCCAAAACAGCGATATTGTTTGCTATAGCTTTATAAGTAAGGGCCGTTTTTCTTGCTAGTTTTTTTACTTTTCGATTCAATTTGAACCCATAATCTCTTGGTTGTGGACCAAAAATACGCCCCCCTCCCCTGAATATAGGCGATTTGATATCTCCAGCCCTAGCGGTACCAGTACCCTTTTGTCTTTTAATTTTTCTTCTAGAACCACTTACCTCGCCACGTTTTTTTGTTTTATGTGTCCCTTGGCGCTGAGCAGCCAAGATAGATTTGACGTCCAAATAAACGGCATGGTCATTTGGCGTAATACCAAAAATCTCCTCTGGCAACAAAATCGTTCGGCCGGTCTCTTCTCCTGTATATTTTAATACTGATAGGTTCATACTCTTTATTTCTCCAAAATTACATACGCATTATTCGCACCGGGAATTGCGCCACAAATTACGACCAGATCTTTTTCTGGAAAAACCCTCATAATCTTTAGGTTTTTAACCTTTACGTTATGCCCGCCCATTCTTCCAGCCATACGCATTCCCTTGAATACGCGTGATGGATAAGAACAGGCACCAACAGATCCAGGTGCTCTTTCTCGATTATGTTGACCATGTGAACGCCCCCCAACCCCGCTAAAACCATGGCGCTTTACAACGCCTTGAAAGCCCTTGCCTTTGGATGTACCTATAACGTCCACAAATTCACCTTCCACAAAAACATCTTCTACACGAACAACCTGACCCAATGCAACCTGCTGCCATACATCCGCATCATCACATCTGAATTCAACTTGTTTCCGTTTGGGAGTAGTAGAAGCTTTAGTAAAATGACCCATAAGCGACTTGGTTGTGTTTTTTTCTTTTTTATCGTCATAAGCCAGCTGAATAGCCTGGTATCCATCCAGAGAAATGGTCTTGAGCTGCGTAACCACACAAGGTCCTCCTTGGATTACGGTACACGCCTTCTTATGGCCCTTACTATCATATAGACTGGTCATTCCAATCTTTTTTCCTATGATTCCAATCATGATTTAAAATAAAGAAATATATCTTACCGCTACCGTCTCAATCGCTCCAAAATATATCACACCAAACAGAAATAAATATATAACGGAAAAACAAAGATAAAAAAATTAAAATGGCACAACAGATGCTCTTTATAATTCCCATATTATCCAGGATCGAGTGAACCAAAGATAACAAAAATTACTAATAAACGAGCATTCTCCATAAAAAAATAATTTTACATCATACCTTTAAAACACCATTATATAAGAATTCGCGTGCTGCTTCTATATGTATATTTAAAATTATGTATATTTTAAGTTGTCTATTGCAACGGTCTCATTTTTTACAACGTCCTTAGGCTGTCGATTTATTGCAACGGCTTCATAGTATAAACCCATCTGCGGCACATAGATCACATAATTGAACTTGTACCTATTTCTAATTGTTTACGAATACGGATACGCATAGGCCACATGACTGAACGGATACCGTACATTATTGCGCTATTTCTGGATACGAACAAAAAATTTTAAATACGCATAAGCCATACCGTTGAACGGATACAATTTTTGTTTTCTATTGTAACGGCCTCGCAATGATTTGTTTTATCCTACCGCCATACATATGCATAATAAACTGCAATAGGAAAGCATCAACAACTATTTTTTAGTAGCAACCAAATTTATATATTCCTACACTATGCTTCAATATATTAAGCCGCTATGACCAGTAACCTAAAACATGATGCGTTAATCAAGAAAATTTTAACCAACCCAGTAGCTGCACAAGAGTTTTTAGAATACTATTTACCAGCTGATTTTAAGGCCATAGTAGATTTAACAAAAATTACTATAGAAAAAGAATCTTTTGTAGAAGAGGATCTAAGGAGAAAATTAAGTGATCTTGTATTTTCTGTGCAAACCAAAAACCACGATACGGCATTTGTTTATGTATTGATTGAAGCACAAGCTACAGCAGACCATTGGATAGCTTTGCGATTATGGAAGTACATACTTTTATTATGCGAACGACATAAGCAAAAAAAAGATGGGTTACCCTTAATCTGTCCTCTTTTAATCTATCATGGCGCTAAAACATATAATGCACCCAGAAATTTATGGCAATTGTTTAGCCATCCTGAACACGCTAAAAAACTCATGACAGAAGATTATCAGCTGATTGATTTACAAAGCATGCCAGAGGATGAGATCCTAAAGAAAAAACAGCTGGGTATGTTTGAATATATGCTCAAATATATTCATAAACGGGATTTATTAAAAGTATGGGCAGAACTTTTGTCAAAATGCCCATATGCCGTTCTAATAGATAAAGAAAAAAATTATCTTTGTATAAAGACGTTGTTATGGTATACTGATGCGAAGTTACCAGAAGCGCAACAACAAGAATTAGAACGGATCATTTCCAGTCATTTATCTAAAGAAGAAACCGTTACGATCATGCGAACCATTGCGCAAAAATATATTGATGAAGGGATGCAACAAGGGATTATACAAGGTATGGAGAAAGGTATAGAGAAAGGTATGGAGAAAGGTATGGAAAAAGGTATAGAGAAAGGTATGGAGAAAGAAAAAGCTGAAATAGCACAAAAGATGTTAGCTAATAATATGGATCATACCCTTATTGCGCATATTACTGGACTTGATGTCGCTTTTATTCGTACACTTAAACAGCGTTTATAGCGGCTTATTCTCTACAGTAAGTGAGACATAACGAGGCCGTTGCAACAGATCAAGCGTATGTATCCGTTCACTGGCGTGGCAGCCATATTGTATAGATTATAGCAAATGGCTAGTATCCGTTCACTCAATGGCGTCAACTTAAGGTTTAGCTGTTATTGATAACCAAGTAGAATAGGAGGGTAGGCTAATCATGAATTGCCTTAAGTTGACGCCATTGTCCGTTCACTTGCGTGGCAGAAATGTTTTTAATTTAATTATTTAATTACTAAATTATTCGTTACTTTTTTTCTTGATAAAAAAAGTAACCAAAAAAATCAAGCGCTGGTGAACAAAGCTGTTAAAAATTCAGTCTGCAAGCTGAAAATCAGAACTCGCCCAGGCCTACAGCCTTGGGCTCAAACAGGCTGATTTTCTACTAGCTCTCAGACTGAATTTTTCTAATCACAGCTTTGTTCAAGGCGCGTTTTTATGATCTTGCATTATTGTGCTATTTTTAAATACGAACATAAAAAAATACGCATAGGCCACACCACTGAACGGATACAATGGCTAATTAGTTTTATTAGCTAAATCTGGATCTGATTGTATCAGTTGCTTAATATTTTCTTCTACATTTTGAATCTGTTGATCTAAAGAAACAATAGTAGCTTTAATATGTCCTGAAACATTAGCATCTAAGCGCTCTGAACACTTTAATCTATTGGATTCTTGCATTTTAAATGCGATCAAATCATCTAAACGGTCTACCCATTGCTTTACAAGCATTATCTGTTCTGGCGTTGGTTGCCAAAGCCTTGGACACATAACCTGACAAAAAATAGCAATAAGTTTACCATCTGCTTTATCTGTTTTTACCCTAGTGAACTTACTTATACCAAACGCTTTAATGCTAGCTGGATTAACAACGCTTACTTTAAAGCCAAGTTTATAAAGATAAATGGCAAGCTTATTTTCATAACGACCCGTTGATTCCATGCAAGCATGTAGATCTGTTAATTTATTGATTAGTAGCCATGATTGCAGCTCTTCAAAACCTTTCGGGTTGTTAGCAAACTTTCTATTTTTAAACTTATTATCCGTTTTTAGTAAAGCAACATTAAAAGTTGCTTTGGAAACATCTATGCCTAGTATAGGAATATCCATTTTGGTCAATCTTAAAATTATATTTAAATTTATTTGGACAAAAAAGCAGCTTAAAAAAAATAACTTAAGGATATAGCCGCTTAGGATCACGCGGAAAGAGGCTACAATACCGAATATCTGGTACCCCTAAAAACGACCGTAAGATACGTTCCAGGCCCATGCCAGCTCCTGCATGTGGAGGCGTACCATATTTAAATGCATCAAGATAATGCGATATAGTACTTGCATCTATACCCAATTCAATAACCCTTTTAGTTAACCTAGTGTAATCGTGTATNCAAGAATTAGAACGGATCATTTCCAGTCATTTATCTAAAGAAGAAACTGTTACGATTATGCGAACCATTGCGCAAAAATATATTGATGAAGGGATGCAACAAGGGATCATACAAGGTATGGAGAAAGGCATTGAGCAAGGTATTGAGCAAGGCATAGAGCAAGGTATTGAGCAAGGTATTGAGCAAGGTATTGAGCAAGGTATTGAGCAAGGTATTGAGCAAGGTATTGAGCAAGGTATTGAGCAAGGTATTGAGCAAGGTATGGAAAAGGGTATGGAAAAGGGTATGGAAAAGGGTAAAACTGAAAGAAATCTTGAAATAGCAAAAAAGATGTTAGCTCATAATATGGATGCTACCCTTATTGCGCACATTACTGGACTTGATATCTCTTTTATTCGTACACTTAAACAGCGTTTGTAGCGGCTTATTCTCTACAGTAAGTGAAACATAACGGATACTTACCTTAAGCTAACCATGTACCAACCACTTTTCTTTAAAAAATGGTTCTTCAAAAAAGTCCTGGAGTGCATATGTATGCATAGAAGGTAGAATAATAGAAGTCGACCCGGTAAGATATAGGATACCATTATGCAGGCTGTTTTTTTGTTCTTTAGCTATCTTATCTTTTCCCCAACTATAAAATTGCGCCAGATTGGTAACTGCTCTCCCTACCATAAAATCATACGATCCTCTTAACGCTTCTCCCCTGATACAAGAAACGATAATATTCTTTAGTCCCATCTCATTTACAATTTCTTGCACTACTTTTGTTTTTTTTCCTATAGAATCTACTAAATGAAAGTCTACTTCTGGAAACATAATGGCCAAAGGAATACCAGGAAAGCCCCCTCCTGTACCGAAATCTAAGATACGGGTATTGGCACAAAAGGTAATCACCTTTGCAATCGCTAGCGAATGCAAAACATGGTGCAGGTAAAGATGATCTATATCTTTACGAGAAACAAGATTGATTTTTGCATTCCAATAAGCATAAAGATCACCTAAACTATTAAAAAGTGCTATTTGGAGAGGAGAAAGCTCTTTAAAATAATGACATATCTTATTCCTCATTTTTCAGCTCTTCAAAAACAAAATTGTGATTGGTATAGATACAAATATCGGCTGCTATGGTCAAGCTTTCTCGAACCATTTGCATAGCGCTTAAATGTGGAGCATGCCTTACCAATGCGATCGCGGCAGATTGTGCATACATGCTACCTGAACCAATAGCCACTAAAGGGTGATCTGGTTCTAAAACATCTCCCATACCAGAAATAAGCAATAGCTCTTCGCAACTAGCCACTACCAGCATAGCTTCCAATCGTTTAAGCATACGATCTGTACGCCAATCCTTGGCTAGTTCAATGGCCGATCGCTTCATATTGCCTCTATAGTTTTGCAATTTTTCATCAAAACGTTCGAGTATCGTAAAAGCATCAGCAGTAGAGCCAGCAAAACCCGCCAAAATTTTTCCGCCAAAAAGCTTTCTAACCTTTCTAACGTTACTTTTCGCAATGGTATTGCCTAATGTGGCCTGTCCATCCGCACCAATCACCACTTCCCCATGGTGCCGTATGACCAAAACGGTGGTTGACTTTATTGGAAGCATATGGTTTGAACTATTATTTATATGTATTGGATTATACATCATTTACAATGTATCCGTTCACTTGCGTGGTAGCCATATTTTATAGATTATTGATGATTTTATCCATTTTTTTAAAAATTACTTTTTTTAAAGCTACTTTTTTTGCTTGATCAAAAAAAGTAGCCCAAAAAAATCAAGCACTGGTGAACAAAGCTGTTGAAAAGTTCAGGCTGCAAGCTGAAAATCAGAACTCGCTCTATGGTTACTCAATGGATTTGGAAAGCTGGCAAGGCGCGCGAGGGTGAAGCGCACGCAGCATAGCAGAACTATGCGAGTACGCTGAATCCCGAAGCGGAACATAGCCAGCTTTTCAAAGACGAAGAGTAGGCTCAAACAGGCTGATTTTCTACTACCTTGCAGCCTTTCTTTTCTGATCACAGCTTTGTTCAAGGCGCGTTTTTTATAAATTTACATTATTATGCTATTTCTAATGGGTACGAACACGGATATGTATAAGCCACATGACTAAACGGATACTTTACAATTTAGTTAAGTTTTATATCAAGCATCTCGAATGGGCGTTCCATCTACTCTCTTAAAATGGCTACTAACCATGCCTCTACCGTGCCCCGAATAACTTGGCAATAGCCAATATATAGCTAATAGGTCATACTACCTCATATATGCTCTAATATTCGAATATATTTGAATATGTATTTAAAAATACGTATAATTTTGGAACCATATTGTCTCTAATTTTGGAACCATACTGCCTCTGCTACCATGGCCTTATTTTGTCAATCTAGTCAAAAATACTAAAAAAATAATGTTAGCATCTTTTTTATCATTCTTACAAAGTCAACAGCTCATACCGGATCCACAGAAAACAACTTTGCTAGCGGTAAGTGGCGGTGTAGACTCTGTTGTCCTCTGTCACCTTTTTAAACAAGCTAACTTGCCTTTTGCCATAGCTTATTGCAATTTTAATTTACGTGGACAAGAAGTAGAGGAGGAATCCCAATTTGTAAACGATTTAGCGCAACATTATCAGGTACCCTGCTATAGTACACGATTTGAAACCAAATCGTTTGCATCCACCCACAAAGTTTCTATACAAATGGCTGCTAGAACCCTACGCTATCAATACTTTTACACCTTACTAGATAGATATGGATGGGATCGAGTAGCTACTGCACACCACTGGGATGATGCGGTTGAAACGATTGTATTAAATTTTATAAAAGGAACAGGTATCAAAGGGTTTTATAGCATGCTGCCCCTCAATGGCAGATGCATACGGCCGTTGCTTTTTGCCAGAAAAAAAGAGATCATAGCCTATGCCCAACAAGAAAAACGCTCTTGGAGAGAAGATAGCTCTAATACATCTCTGGATTATCAAAGAAATTTTATCCGACACAAAATTATTCCGCTCGTACACCAAATCAATCCAAATTTTGAAGCTACTACGCAAGAGACAGTTGAAAAATTAACAGATGTAGGAAGGGTTTTCCAAGATTATGTGAATAATATTAAAAAGGACATTTGCTTTTTTAAAGGTGATATACATTATATAGCCATTAACCTTATTGCCGCTTTGCCATGGGCAGCCACTGTAGCATTTGAACTGGTACGTTCTTATGGATTTACCTTTAAACAAATCAAAAATTTAATTAACACAAACACCACAACTGGAAAGATTATCTATGCGACTGATTATGCACTCTATATAGATAGAAAAAATTGGCTAATAAGAAAAAAACAGCTAATTGACCAGCTACCTAAGGAGCAAGCAGTAGAAGCAAATACAAGATTATGCTACTGCTACAACCATACTTTCTATTTTCGAAAGTATACAAAGCAAGATTATAGCGTTAAAAAAATAGCCCTTATAGCTGCATTACATTACGATATGCTACAGTTTCCGCTTACCATACGTCCATGGAAGCATGGAGACATTTTTTATCCCCTTGGTATGCAAGGACGCAAAAAAATCAGCGATCTATTGATTGACCTTAAGGTACCCATGGCCATCAAAGAGCAGGTACTAGTAGTCACTAGTAACCATAAGATTGTATGGGTCGTAGGCTATAGAATAGATGAACGCTTTAAAGTAGATGATCATACAGCCACCATATTTGAAATAGCAGTTAGCCTAGCTTTGTAATATTGCTATTGTAACAAATGCACCCCTGCAAACTGTAATTTACACATCAAAGCATAGAGCGGACTAGTCGTTACCAATACGTTATGAGGGCCCTGCGCAACTACTTTGCCTTGTTCAAATACTAAAATGCGATCCATAGAAGACAAAACCGTTAATTTATGGGCAATAATAATAGCAGTTTTACCAATCATAGCCGCAGATAAGCTTTCTTGAATTTCTGTTTCCGTAACGGCATCCAAGGCAGAAGTGGCCTCATCCAATATGAGAATAGGGGCATTTTTTAATATAGCACGTGCAATGGCTATACGCTGGCGCTGGCCACCTGAAAGTTTAGATCCTAGCTCACCGACTAAAGTATGGTATCCTTCTGGTAGGTCCATAATAAAGTCATGACACCGTGCTTTTTTAGCAGATGCAATCACTTCACTATCGGTTGCGTCTTTATATCCATAACGGATATTTTCTAAGATACTATTATGAAACAAAGGTGTATTTTGCGGTATAAGGGAAATAGCAGCACGCAATGATTCTTGTGTAACGGTAGCTATACTCTGACCATCAATAGTAATAACACCTTTATTGATATCAAAAAATCTTAGTAATAGATGTACAAAAGTAGTTTTGCCACTACCAGAGAGGCCAACCAATCCTACTTTCTCACCAGAGGCTATAGAAATATTTTGATTTTCGAATATAGGACTACCAGGCACATAAGAAAAACAGACCTCTTTAAATTCAATAGTGCCTGATTTACAGTTAAGTGTACAAGCATTCGGTAAATCGGTAATAGCATGTTTTTCTTGTAGCAATTTAAAAGCCTGCCTGCAATATCCAATTTCCTCAATAAAATCGGGAAAGTCCGCTACAGAAACCCAAACCAAATTACAAATATTACTACCGGCATAAAAAATGTAGGAAACCTGAGGAAGGGTAAGCTTACCGATTTGCCAATAGTGAATCATGGACAAAATAAGCCCTATGCCCATAAAGCTAATAGAAAGCCCACTGATTATAAAATGTAAGTACATAATCGTTCTTAAAGCCTTTTCATGGGCTTCTTTTTCTGCTGCTTGTGGAGCAGCTAAATGTTCTATTTCTTGATTTTTACGGGAAAAAAGTTTGATACTTAAGATATTGGCAAATCCATCTACGATGCTTCCTGATAAGATACTTCCCTTTTCTGCGTGTAACGCAGCACAATCATTACATTTTTTTGAAAAAAAAAGGTAAGTAGTCGCATGCAATACAAGCCAAATCATCAAAACCGCACCAAAAGCAGGCTGTATGCAAGCAAAAGAAAGTACACCAATCAACATGGTGCAAAATGTAGGTAAAAATGATGAAATGCCAATCATTATAATTTGGCTAATACCGTCTGTTAAATCATTGACGCGCTTAACCAAACCACCGGAAAAATGCTCCGTAAAAAACGCATAGGAATGCCCCTGCAGATAGCGCACTATCCAAGTACGTATGTTTGCCTCAAAAATAGGAATAGTGCTGATTTTTACATAGTCAAATAGACGAAAGAAAATATCTATTAGCACCACCACAGACAATAAAGCTAAAAGGAGCCAACGAAATTTTATCCAAGAACCTGCTCGGTCGTCACCTAATTCCATAAGCCGCTGGAATAGTAGCTCAAAAGTATAGGGCAAAACTAAATTGTCTAGTACAAAGCATATTCGGAAACAAGCCATAGCAAAAAAATGCCATTTGCACTGTTTGACAAAATACCAAACAAAAGTTTTGAGATTTTTGGTAATAGATGGCATGGATGGGAAGACGTAAAAAGCTCATAAAGAGCCTAAACGCTTATTTACAAACAAGTCTAAGTTAAATAAAACTACTTCTTTTAAAGCTACTTTTTTTCCTTGATCAAAAAAGTAGCCAAAAAAAATCAAGCGCTGGTGAACAAAGCTGTTGAAAATTTTAGTCTGAAAGCTGAAAAACGGATACGTAAAAATACGTATTAAAAATAATTTCTACTACCATAGCCTCTAAATACATACTACCAAGTTAATCACGTTAGGAACTTTAAAATAAGCAAATATAGCATACTACGTTAAAATTTCTCCTTAAACAAATATTTATTCAGCGCTAGCTGTATGGTATCTATTGGTACATTTCCAACCAAACGTTCTACTTGTAAAGCTTCATAAAAAATCAATATACTGGGTATGGTTTTAATTTCATATTTAGAAGGGGTTTCCGCATTATCATCTATATTAAGTTTACCTATAATGGCTTTCCCTTTATAAAGGGAAGCAAGCTGCTCCATAACAGGACTAAGTTTTAGGCAAGGTCCACACCAAGGTGCCCAGAAATCAACTAAAACAAGCTCATGCTGTTTAATTATATCATTAAATAAACTGTCTGTAAGTTGTAAAGTACTGCCATCCATAAAGCTTATATAATAATTTAGGTATTAGGTACTGGTAATAATTTCTTACGCAATGGGTAATAATTTCTTACGCAAGAATGGAATTTAAAAAATTCTAAGAATAGAATTTAAAAAATTCTAGTGTAATATACAAAAATCCCATGGGCTAGACAAATACCCATTATTACTCTGTTGAATGGGGCATAGCAAACACTGCTCTTGCTGCTTGCAGCGCCATGGCTATGCCTGCTGGCTTATCGCCTCCAGCTGTCGCAAAAAAAGGCTGCCCTCCTCCTTTTCCTCCAATAAGTGGAGCGATGGTTTGCATAATAGCATGGGCATGGTAAGATGGCAGCAACGCATCTGATACCAGAATAGTTACAACTGCTTTGTTACCCAAATGAGCAGCCAATGCTACAAAAATTTTCTCGTACTGCGCTTTATACTGAAAAGCAATTTGTCTCAATGCATCCGCATAAGGAACTTGCACTTCGTGAATCAAGAGGGAGATATCGCCTAGTTGTTCTACAGACAGTTGTTGGGCTATCTGCCAAATTTCTTTTGCTTGATACGCCATTAGTTGTTGCTGTAACTGTTTTTTCTCCTTGATCAAGGTTTCTACCGCCTTCACCAAATCTTTCGGTTGTTTGAGCAAAGCAGCTACGGTTGTTAAGGTATCCAATTTTTTTGCTACAAAATGCTCTGCTCTACTGGCCGTTACAGCTTCTATTCTGCGCACACCTGTACCTATAGCGGTTTGGCTTACGATCTTAAACCATCCGATTTGGCCTGTAGATTTTACGTGCGTGCCACCGCAAAGTTCTATAGAAAAATTTTCATCAAAAGTAATGACCCGTACTTCTGATCCATATTTTTCACCAAATAGCGCTTGCGCGCCCATTTTTTTAGCTTCCCCTAGCGGGACGGTACGCTGCTCCAAACAGACTATATTAGCCCTAATTTTTGTATTAACAATAGCTTCCACTGTGTGCAATTGCGTAACAGATAGGTTAGTTGGGTGGGCAAAATCAAACCGTAAGCAAGTGGACGTAACCAAGGAACCTTTTTGGGCTACATGGGAGCCAAGCACCTCTTTTAAGGCTGCTTGTAAAAGATGGGTAGCCGTGTGGTTTATAGCCGCCGATGTTCGTTTTATTTCATCTACACGAACCTCTACCGGCCCCTCTAATGGAGTAGGTAATTGCAGCACGGTATGGACAATAAGGCCATATTCTTTTTGCACATCTACAACAGCAATAGACCCATTTTCAGATAAAATCACACCACTATCTGCTACTTGCCCTCCTCCTTCGGGATAAAAAGGGGTGGTTTCCAATACCAATTGATATCGCATACCTTGTTTATCGGTAATAGTACGCCATTGTACAATAGAAGTAGTCACGACCAGATGATCAAATCCTACAAAACGTGTAGGGGTATCTGGTTTGAGCAGTTGCCAATCACCATAACGAGTAACCGCATCTTTTTGAGAACGCAATTTTTGCTTCTGAAGTGCCTGTTGAAAGCCTTCTTCATCTACGGTTAGACCTTTCTCTTTGGCAATCAACATCGTTAGGTCTAAAGGAAATCCATGGGTATCGTAGAGTTCAAAAGCTACCTGGCCCTCTATTACCCCCTGGTTAACCTGATGGGGATCTAGGCAGTTCAAAAGCTGCAATCCCATAGCTAAGGTCTTTACAAAGGCTTTTTCTTCTCCTTGGATAACTTGTTCAATATAGCCTTGCTGCGTACGCAGGTTTGGATAAAAATTTTCTACCTGTGCTACCAAAACAGCTACCAATTGGTATATAAAGGGCCCTTCTATATGTAAATAGCTATAGCCATATTGCATAGCTCTACGCAAAATACGGCGTACTACATAACCTGCTTTGTTATGAGCAGGAGGCTGTCCATCGGCAATAGCAAAGGCCACTGCACGTACATGGTCTGCAATGACCCGCATGGCCATAGCAATAGCTGCACTTTGGTTATATTTTTTTCCTGAAATCCATTCTATTTTTTCTATTAGGGGCATAAAAACATCGGTATCATAGGTAGATGATTTGCCTTGTAATACCATAGCCAATCGCTCAAACCCCATTCCGGTATCGATATGCTGCTTAGGAAGGTCAACCAGCTTACCTGAAGCTTGTCGATTGTATTGCATAAAAACCAAATTCCAAATTTCTATAACGTGGGGATGGCCTCTATTTACCAGCCCTGTGGCGGGGATAGCTTTTTGTTCTGCCTCAGGGCGTATATCTATATGCACTTCTGAACAGGGCCCACAGGGGCCCTGTTCACCCATTTCCCAAAAATTATCTTTTTTAGCGAAAGAAAGAATATGTGCTGCAGGGAGATAATGGGCCCAGCAAGCAGCTGCTTCGGAATCGTACGGCAAGCCATCTTGGCTATCGCCAGCAAAGACCGTTACATAGATCCTATCTTTAGGCAATTTATAAACGCCTGTAAGGAGTTCCCATGCCCACTGAATGGCTGCGTGTTTAGAATAATCTCCAAAAGACCAATTACCCAACATTTCGAAGAGGGTATGGTGATAGGTATCTATGCCAACCGCTTCCAGGTCATTATGTTTACCAGAAACACGCAGGCAAGGCTGTACACTTACTAAACGTGGATGGGTAATGGATTGGTTTCCTAAGATAATATCCTTAAAAGGATTCATGCCTGCATTGACAAAAAGCAAAGAAGGATCTTCTTTATTTACAATGGGAACAGCTGCCACATGTTGGTGGCTGTTTTGTATAAAAAATTGGACAAACTT
>NZ_RARA01000024.1:0-66947 GCF_003788695.1 Candidatus Cardinium hertigii | reverse complement strand
TATCTACTATCTTTTGGATCAGGCATGGTATAGAAAGGACGTACGTTAGCGGGATATTGCGTAACCACAAACAAGTCTGTTTTATACTTTTCCCTTACAATAGCGCCTAGTCGTTTCTCATCTTCTGTAGAAAAATCATCTAAATCACCTATTTCAATACTATGCGCTTTTAATAAGGCAATGGCATCTGAAAATGTAAGTACTACTAACGCTGATGAAAGGGTAATCGTAGGGAAATCAAAAAAAGATTGTATAATAGCTATTTCATGGTGGTATTTTTGATGCAATTTATCAAATACATAGACAAACATACGATATAGCAGCTCTACCACTTCCATATAATCCTTATCTATAACCATTTCAATATCAACGCCAATAAATTCTGTAAGATGCCTATTGGAATTAGAATTTTCTGCACGAAAGACTGGCCCTATCTCAAATACCCGCTTAAAGTCGCCCATAATAGCCATTTGCTTATATAACTGAGGACTCTGTGCTAAGCAAGCCGTTTGACCAAAATAATCTAACTTAAATAGGTTGGCACCTCCCTCAGAAGCACTACCTATTAATTTGGAAGTTTTTATTTCTAAAAATCCCTGCTTTCGAAGATATTTTTGCAAATAGAAAAGCATCCCATCATTTATTCGAAAAATAGCCTGCGAAAGATTTGTACGCAAATCCAGCACACGATTATCCAATCGCTTACAATATTGAATAGAAGGAAGGAATGGATGGGCATGCCTTTTTTCTTCCGTTAAGGAAGCTTCTTTTAAGGTAATAGGCAAATCTAATACAGACCTACTGAGAATAGTGTAACCCATTATTTCCAATTCAATCGATTGTTGAGAACAAGCCAACACGGCTGTTTTAGCAGCACACACCTGACCCATTATTTCAATAAAAGATTCATTTTCAATCTTACGTAGTATATGGTAATCCTCTATAGATAGAGAAGTACTGCATCCTTCTTTAGGCTTTATTGCAATCGCTTGCAAAGTATGGATGCCATCACGTAAAATCACAAATAATAGGCGCCCGCAGTCTTTCTTGGCAAAAACCCTTCCTCTTATTCTAATGATTTCTTGATGGTTTAAAACCGAAAGGTTTGGAATGGCTGAAAGTGGATACATCGGTTTGCAATTTTTATAATAGTAAAAAATATAACATTTTAGTTACCTTCTGGATGATGACAAGCAAACCAATGCGCTTCTTTCCCCTCTTTTTTAGCCAGTGGTGGATAAATTTTCGTACATATCTCTGTAGCTTTCCAACAACGTGGATGGAAATGACAACCTGTAGGTAAATCCATTGGGCTAGGCACATCTCCTTGCAACATAATACGTTCTTTTTTCCTCAGGGGATCTATAGTAGGTATAGCAGAAAAAAGCGCTTGGGTATAGGGATGTTTAGGATTTTTGTAGATTTCTGCTGCAGAAGCAGCTTCTACAATTTTGCCCAGGTACATAACGGCCACTTGATCTGCAATAAATTCGACCACCTTGAGATCATGTGAAATAAAAAGATAGGTTAGCCCTAATGCTTGTTGCAAATCCATTAAAAGATTAATAACCTGTGCTTGTATCGAGACATCTAAAGACGCAATGGCTTCATCACAAACCACAAAAATAGGTTCAACTGCTAATGCCCTTGCTATACAAATGCGTTGACGTTGCCCCCCAGAAAACTCATGGGGATATTTGCACAAAACATTTTTAGGCAGTTGGACATAATCCAGTAGTTGATAAATACGCTTGATGCAAGCATCTTTATTATTGGCCAGCTGGTGAATCTTGATAGGTTCTTCCAAAATGTTTTGGATAGACATTCTAGGATTTAGCGCAGCATAGGGATCTTGAAAAATAATTTGCATCTTCCTTCGTATGTTGCGCATCGCACTGGTACGGTAGTGGGTAATATCTTCTCCATCAAAAATAATACGGCCATGCGTAGGCTCTATTAACCGCAAAATCATTCTGCCCAATGTAGATTTACCACATCCAGACTCTCCTACTAAGCCTAAGGTTTCTCCCTTGCAAATGGTAAAGCTTACATTATTCACGGCATGCACTTTTCCAATCGTATGCCCCAAAAGTTGGTGCTTTAAGGAAAAAACTTTGGATAAATTCTGAATTTCTAATAAAATCTCTTTATGGGTTGACATAGACCTTCAATTTGTAGTGGAACCTTCTATATGCAATGGATAAAAACACTCTACAAAATGACCTGGTAATACTTCTTGCAGTAGTGGTTGCATACGGCTGCATGTATCTGCTGCGTTGGGACAGCGGTCTTGGAAATTACAGCCAATAGGCAAGTCATATAAGGGTGGTACCACGCCTTCAATGGTACACAATCTATGGGATCGATTATCCGTACCCGTAGTTAAAAGCGGAATAGCATCCAATAGGGCCTGCGTATAGGGATGCAATGGAGTATTAAAAATAGCTTGTACTGAACACTTTTCTATAATTCTACCACAATACATAACCGCTACCTGATCACACACTTCAGCCACTACACCCAGATCATGTGTAATAAGTATAATACCCATCTGCGTTTCATTTTGTAATTTTTGAAGGAGTTCCATAATCTGCGCTTGTATCGTTACATCTAAAGCAGTAGTAGGTTCATCTGCAATCAATATAGATGGGCTACAGGCCAATGCAATTGCAATCATTACCCGTTGACGCATTCCACCTGAAAGCTGATGTGGATATTCTGATATACGCCGTTGGGGGGCTGCTATGCCTACCAGCGTTAATAAGTCCAAACAACGTTCTTTAGCCTCTTTTGCCAAAACCTTTTGATGACATTGTATGGTCTCTATAATTTGATCTCCAATCGTATACACTGGATTAAGAGAAGTCATAGGTTCTTGAAAAATCATAGCCATACGATTGCCGCGTATAGCCTCCATCTCTTTAGGCGAAAATTGCAAAATATCCTTACCTTCTAGCATAATAGCCTTCCCTGTAACGGTACCAACAGGAGGCGTAATAAGCCGCATAAGTGAAAGAGCCATGGCCGATTTTCCTGAACCAGATTCCCCTACAATGCCCAAAGAATGCCCTCGCAAAATGTCGAAAGAAACATCATTTACTGCCGTTACCATATGTTTGTCCATAGCAAACTGGGTAACTAAATTTTTAACTTCAAGAATTTTTTCTTCCATACTTATCAACCCTTTAGCTTTGGATCTAATGCATCTCGCAACGCATCAGCCAATATGTTGAAAACAAGGACCAGCAAAAACATGGCCATCGTAGAAAAAAAAAGTTCCCACCAAATCCCTTGTAACAATTCTGTCTTAGCGTCACTAATCATAATACCCCAACTTGGCTTATTTTGTATACCAAGCCCCAAATATGAGAGTATTACCTCATACTTTATAGCAAATTGCAAAACTACAGAAACTTCACAAATAATTAAGGGAAGAATATTGGGTAATATATGTACAAACAGCTTACGAAAATTACTAGCGCCAATTGCGGAGGCGGCCTGAACATATTCTCTACATTTATGCCGCATAACTTCTCCTCGAACCAAACGACAGATGTCTGTCCATGCTGCTAGGGTCAATCCCACACAGATGCTTTGCATACCCTTGCCTATCGCACAAGCCACCACCATTAGTAAAATCATAGTAGGAATAGTCCCTACAACCGTATAGAGCCAAACCACCACCTCATCTACTATACCTCCAAAATAACCAGCTAGCATGCCAAGCATAACACCAATTACCATGACCAATAAAGCCACTATACACCCAACGCTCATAGCCACCTCTATACCATGTATAACTTTAAGCAATACACTTCTACCTAAGATGTCTGTACCAAAATAATTTATCCAATTAGGTGCCTCATAAGAAGCCCCTACTTCTGTATTCCAATTAGCTGCTAACCAACCTATTTTAGTAAAAACAGCTATCAAGACATAGCTCAATAAAATCAACAAACAAAAGCGTGTTAATTTTTTACTGATTAAAGCTATAAAAACTCTGTTCCAAACAGATTGATGTAGTGAATCGCTCATATATATGCCATTATTTACCCATTGTTTACAGTTTCATGCGTGGATCTACCAACGCATACAAAATATCACCAAAGATGTTACATATAATACTGAGGACTGCAGCTACTACAGTGGCTGCTTTAATAGTTGGAAAATCACAACAATTTATAGCATTTGTAATTACATTGCCTAATCCAGGTATGCCAAAAAAATTCTCTATAAGCACAGATCCAAATAACAATGATGGCATCCCTTTCACAAGGATAGTAATAATGGGAACCATTACGTTCTTAAGTACATGCTTGAATAAAATAACTTGCTCTGTAAGCCCTTTTGCGCGTGCCGTACGCACATAATCCTGATAAATTTCATCAAGCATAATGGTTCTATAAAAACGGTAATTATAACAAAAATGAATTAATACCTGAATAATAACTGGCAAAATGATATAAGGTATACATGCTAAAAAGCCTCTTTCATAACCCATTATCTCAAAAAGACCCAGCTTAAAAGCAAAAACGCCCTGACCAACTAAAATATAAATTAATGGAGAAATGCTGATCATAATAATACAAAAAGTGACCAAAAGGCGGTCCCAAATGGATCCCCTATACTTAGTCATCCAAAGTGCCATAGATATCACAACGGCATTTCCTATTAAAAAAACTGGCAATGTTACACTTAGAGATACTAATGCACCTTCCTGAAACATTTTTAAAATATTCTGTTTACTACTCCAAGAATGGCCAAAATTAAAAGTAAAGGCAGATTGTAAAATATCCCAGTACTGGATATACCAAGGTCTATCTAAACCCAGTGAATGGCTAAGTGTAGCCATAGCTGCTGGCGTAGCATATTTTCCCAATAAAACGGCAGTAGGATCCCCTACTACTACATTAAAAACAAGAAATACAATAAAGGTAGCACCTATAATAACCCAAAAAGCATATAGGAGTCTTCTTAAAGGATAATACAGAAAACGCATAATGAAAATGGATATAATGAAGTTATCCTTCAGGTAACCCATCCCCCATTTATGCATCTAGAAAAAAGCAGAACTAAAATAAAGAATGGCAGTATACCATACCATGGGAGTATACCATACCCGAAGAATTATATAGCGAATGATATTTTTGGAACTACTTCATGGTAGATTTAGCTTTTTCTGCCATATCTACTGCAATATATTGATCAAAGAAAAGCCCAAATCCATCATAAGCGAAATTTTTAACCCACTTGTGATATAAAAATTGAATAGGTTTGTTAACAGCAAAAATCATAGGAACTTCCTCCATTGCTATTTTATTTAATGTTGCATACAGTCGATATCTTTCTGCTCTATCGACTAACGTAACAGCTTTATCGAACAACGTATTAAACTCAATATTTTCATACTGTAAACCAGCCAAATGCTTACTTCTGATCAATTGCAGCATCGAAGCAGGATCAGGATCATCAGCATACCATACATAAGTATGCAACATAGTAGCCTGCTTATATATTTTGTTGTGTAGCTCTGCCCAAATGTTGGGTATGACCTGCACAGTTATTCCAATCTTCTCCATACACTTGGCAAAAAACATAGCTTTATTTTTGGAAGCTGTTTCTGCACGACAATCAAGTGTAATATCTGGCAATCCTTTGCCATTTGGGTAGCCTGCTTTAACTAAATATTCTTTTGCACGATCAAGATTATACGCATATGGGTTAACCAGCACATCTGCATTATCCATCAACATGGATGGTACTATAGATTGTGCTTCTTGAGCTGCCTGGTTATAAAACATTTTGTTATACGTTTCCCTATCAAAAGCCATAGACATGGCCTTTCTTAGAGAGATATTCTTACCAAACAATGCATGTGTATGGTTAAATGCAAAAAACTCCACATTAGTACCAGGAGTTTGATCCAAGACCAACCCTTTTTCTGCCCATGTTGGTAAAAGCACACCATCTTTGACAATAGTCAATGCAAAGGCTGTATCATCAATCCTATCTATATCAATTTCTGCCTTTTGCATTTTTAACCATCGCGGTTGCTCTTCCAAAATAACATGGGTCACCACCTTATCTACCAAAGGTAGCTGTTTGCCCGCATAAGCTAACATGTGTTGATACTGGGGAGCCGCTTCATTAGGAAATAGCTTTTTTCTAAAAGTAGGATTCTTTACAAATTCCAACCGCTTAGCTTGTGGATCAAACCCTCCTTTTAAAATAAAAGGACCAGTCCCTACAGGATGGTTTAAAAACTCAGGCCCATAATGGCTGACAGCCTCATGCGCCACAACAAAAGCAGGCCACATAGCTAAAAAATTCAAAAAAGCGGGCCAAGGTGCAGTAAGCGTAACTTGAAGGGTGTAGCTATCCAACGCTTGCAAACCTTCTACTTCTTGCGCATAATCAGCTCTTTTTTTCCATGCATCCAACCCCTTTATTTTACCATCTATAAAATCAACATAAGGCACCGTATTATTAGGATCTACTATCCTTTTGAGGGTAAACACTACATCCGCTGCTGTTAGCATTCTTCCTTTTCCATTTGGGAAACAGGCATCATCTTGAAATAAAACATCTTTCTTAATTTTGAAAATATATACCAACCCATCTGGGGAAATGGAAGGCATCCCTTCTGCAAGATCAGGTATTAACTCGACAGGTCTTTTTAGGGGATGATAGGTATATAACCCTTCATATATTTTAGAAATAACTTGAACAGATCCTGTATCTTTTAACATTACTGGATCGGTACCACAAAATTCATGTACAGATACATTATTAAGCACAGAAGAAGTAGACGTTATTGTCTTATTGCGTTTATATTCATTATAAAAAATTGTCCCAAAAACAGCTATGGCCATTAAGTACATTATGATACGTTTACCCATGATTGTTGTATATTTCTAATTGATTGTGCTTTTTTTTTTAAAAAAACCGTTGCAAAGTTTAAAAAGAACCGCTTCAACTTAATGCACGCCCCCTTAATACACGCCTCCTTAATACACGCCCCCGGTTTGTAGGCAATCTTTATTCCATTATATATTGTTGCATACCTGGATGCAATTTAGCTTATTTTATTTTAACAGCAAAATGGATTTTTAAGAAAAAACAGAGGGTATTCGTTCAGTAGAGTGGCCTATGTGTATTTTTTCACGTTCGTATTTATAAATAGCGCAATAATGTAAGTTTATAAAAAATGCGCCTTGAAAAAACTGTGGAAAGAAAAGAAAGGAAAAAAATCAAAAGAAAATCACTTTGTCTGAGCTCCGTAGGAGCGAGATTTGATTTTCGGTTTTTTTCTTTTCTTTTCAGCAGTTTTTTCACCAGCGCTTGATTTTTTTTGGCTACTTTTTTTGATCAAGCAAAAAAAGTAGCTTTAAAATAAGTAGTTTTAAAAAAAAATGGATAAAATCTTCAATAATCTATAAAATATGCCTGCCACGCAAGTGAACGGTCCAATTCTATAAGCGTTATAGTCTTAGATTTGTATGAATTTTTTTTACAATACCCCGCTTACTATGACGTATAAAAGATACAATCAGCTCTTTTTCTTGGGAATGCTGCAGTTGTTTATCGATTTCTTCTAATGCTGAGGTCAAAAGCAATTTTATTTGATAGATAAAATAATAAATACAACGTATATTATGGTATTGTTCTGGCGTAAAACCATGGCGTTGTAGCGCAACCCAGTTGATACCGCAATAGCACAATGGCTCCCGGGCAACTTTAATAAAGGGAGGGACATCCTTACGTACAATACTTTTAGAAGCGACCATACTATAGGATCCTACACGCATAAATTGATGAATGGCAGTCATACCGCCTATTGTAGCATGGTGCTGCAACAGTACATGGCCAGCAAGTTGCGTGGCATTGGCAACGATTACATGATCTTCAATGATACAATCATGGGCTACATGTACATAAGCCATTAACAACACATGAGCACCTATAATGGTATTGCCAACCGTACCTCTATTCAACGTGACCAATTCACGTATAACCGTATGATCACCTACCTCCACATAGGTTTGCAATGTAGAAGACTTCTGATCCTGGGAACGAGCTCCAATAACGGCACCTGAAAAAATCTGACAATTTTTACCAATACGGCTCCCTGACATAATGGTTACATGAGGCCCTATCCATGTACCCTCGCCTATGATAACATCTGCTTGAATAACGGTAAAGTTTTCTACGGTAACATTTTGACCAAGAATAGCTTCAGGATGAATATCAACTAGCTTATGTTGCATACGGTAACATTTTGACCAAGGATAGCTTCAGGATGTATATCTACTAACCTATATTGCATTTTGCTTAACAATTTGAGCCAATAATAACGCTTCACACACCAGATTTTCCCCTACAAATAACTTTCCATGCACTTGAGCAATACCTACCGTCTGCTTTTGTGTAATATTAAATTTTATTTTTACAAGCAATTGACAATACAGCATTAAAGTATCTCCAGGCACAACCATGCGACGGAATTTGCACTTATCAATAGAAAGAAAATAGGTTAAATAATTTGCTGGATCTGGAACTTTGTTCAATACCAATATACCACCCGTTTGAGCCAATGCCTCTACTTGTAGTACGCCAGGCATAACAGGCGTTCCAGGAAAATGTCCTTGAAAAAAAGGTTCATTCATGGTTACGTTTTTAACGCCAATAATACTGGTATCATCCAACTGCATAATTTTATCTACCAGTTGAAAAGGATAGCGATGGGGCAACATTTTATTGATCTGTTTCACATCCAAAAAAGGAACTGCCTGTAGGTCACAAATCGGAGCGCTTTTGGCTTCTTGCCTAAGCAATAATTTTTGCAAAGCAGTTACAAAACGTATAGTTGGACCATGTCCAGGCTGATGGGCCAAAACTTTTCCTCGTAAGGGCCTGCCTAATAGGGCCAAATCGCCCATTAGGTCTAATAATTTATGACGGGCTGGTTCATTCGTATAGCGTAATGCCGATGGACCCAATTGCCCAGGCGTTACCAAATGGCAAATCTCTTTACCGGATAGCCGAGCTACTTCCTCCAGCAATTCTTGATTAGAATTAGAATCACAATCAGAAAAAATGATGGCCTTAGTAGGATCTCCCCCTTGTAGCAACCCTTTTCGGTATAATGCCGCTATTTCATCTAAATAGGTAAAAGTGCGGGCAGGGGCAATCTCTTCTTTGAAATGCGTTAACGTCTGCAGCGTTGCATATTGATTTTCCAATGGCCATCTGTTGTAGGCAACCGTACAATATAGGCTATAATCTGTATCAGGGTAAACCTCAAAATGACTGCCTGTATCGGGATCATCATAGATAAATTTTTCCTTCAGGGTAAAAAATTTTCGCGGCGCTTCTTGCGGCAATCGTTCCGCTTCCAATAAAAGTTCTACAAAGGCCAACGCACTCCCATCTATATCTGGAACTTCTGGGCCATCTAGTTGAATACAAATATTATCAATTTGCAATCCTGCAAGAGCAGCTAACAAATGCTCTACCGTAGCCACACGTACCTGCTCTTTTTCAAGCACAGTACCTCTTTCTGTTTCTACTACATGAGCTGCTAATGCTGCAATAACAGGCTGATACGGCAGATCTACCCGCTGGAATTGTATACCCGTATGTATAGCCATAGGTAAAAACGTAGCTTTAATTTTTATGCCTGTATGCAGGCCAATGCCCTCGAAAGAGGTAATACGTTTAATAGTGTGTTGCTGCGATTGCATGAAATAAGACTCTTTAAATGAAAAATATCAATGTTATCAACGTATTCGTTCAGTTGCGTGGCAGAAATGTTGTATCCGTTCACTTGCGTGGTAGCCATATTGTATTTTTATAGATTATAGCAAATAGCTAATATTTAATAATTAATGATTTTGTCCATTTAAAAAAAAACAACTTCTGTTAAAGCTACTTTTTTTGCTTGATCAAAAAAAGTAGCCAAAAAAAATCAAGCGCTGATGAACAAAGCCGTTGAAAAATTCAGTCTGTAAGCTGAAAATCAGAACTCGCCCAGGCCTACAGCCTGGGGCTCAAACAGGCTGATTTTCTACTAGCTCTCAGACTGAATTTTTCTAATCACAGCTTTGTTCAAGGCGCGTTTTTATGATCTTGCATTATTGCGCTATTTCTAAATACGAACATAAAAAAATACGCATAGGCCACACGACTGAACGGACAATGGCGTCAACTTAAGGCAATTCATGATTAGCCTACCCTCCTATTCTACTTGGTTATCAATAACAGCTAAACCTTAAGTTGACGCCATTGACTGAACGGATACATACGCATAGGTCACATAATGGAAACTTGTACCTATTGCTAATTATTTACGAACACAGATACGCATAGGCCACATCACTGAACGGATACCTATCAACGACAAACCAGAAACAACGCGCTTATTTTGAAGATTTCTCCCTATCATTACGTTTTTCTAGTAATTGAGCCAAATTTTTAAAACGAGCATAACAAGATAAGAATTTTTTACTTTCAAAAGCAGGTGTTCCAGAAAGCGTAATATGACCTTTTTTAAAAGAGCGGGTAATACCGGCTCGACCAAGCGCTGTAACATAGTCTCCTAAGTGCAAATGACCTGCAATACCCGTTTGTCCACCCAACTTACAGTAATCACCTATCTTAGTAGAACCAGATATCCCTACTTGTGCTGCAATAGCTGTATGTTTACCTATTTGTACATTATGTGCCACTTGAACCAAATTATCTATTTTTGTTCCTTTTCCTATGATAGTTTTATCTATGGTTGCAGCATCTATAGTAGTATTGGAACCAATTTCTACCTCATCGGCTAATACAACATTGCCTATAGCCTGTATACGTTTATATGTACCTGCTGCATTGGTTATAAAACCAAAACCAGCACTACCGATCACGGCACCCGAATGGATGATACACCTACTGCCTATAACGGTATAAGGAGCTATCTTAGCTCCACTATACAATATGGTATGGTCTCCAATGGTAACATAGTCGCCCACATAAACATGTGAATAGATTTGTACATGCTTACCTATACTAACATGATCTCCAATGTAAGAAAAGGCTCCACGATAAATATTTTCGCCTACCGTAACGCCTTCCCCAATATAAGAAGGAAATTCTATACCTCTCTTAGAGGCCATTCGTTCTTGATGGACTTCTTCTATTAACATAGCAAAACATTCATAAGGATTTTCTACACTAAGCAAAGCAGCCGCTATGGATGTAGCTGGCTTAAAATCTTTGGGAACAAAAACAGCAGAAGCATTCGTTTGATAAAATGCAGTAACGTATTTGGAATTGGAGAAAAAACCAATGCCACCTGGTTTTCCTTCTTCCAGGGTACAAAGATGGGTTATAACGGTATTAGCGCTACCCAACAGGCTAGCATCAAAACGTTCTACTAGTTCCGATATGGTCCATTGCATAGTGCTAAATTTAGATATAAATGTGGCAATTTTTCGAACAAATGGGCTTGTGCTTAGGCGCTTAGAAGCACTTTGTAAAAGTTTCGCCACATAATATACGAAATTAACTAAAAATAACGATGTGTTTGTTCACTTACGTGGCAGAAATGTTGTATTCGTTCACTTGCGTGGTAGCCATATTTTAATATATTATAGCAAATGGCTAATATTTAATAATTGAAGATTTTATCCATTTAAAAAAAAACTACTTCTTTTAAAGCTACTTTTTTTGCTTGATCAAAAAAAGTAGCCAAAAAAAATCAAGCGCTGGTGAAAAAACTGTTGAAAAGAAAGGAAAAAAACCGAAAATCAAATCTCGCTCCTACGGAGCTCAGACAAAGTGATTTTCTTTTGATTTTTTTCCTTTCTTTTCTTTTCACAGTTTTTTCAAGGCGCATTTTCTATAAACTTACATTATTTCGCTATTTCTAATGGGTACGAATACAGATACGTATAAGCCATACCACTGAACGGGTACCCTAATACAACACGAGACCGTTGCAATAGGAAATAACACGGCATGATTTAGCCATATTACCGCTTCGGCATGTTACTTAATAGCTTACTGGTGTTAACTAGTTTTGGAAGTATAGTACTGATAATAAACAGGTTATAAAATAAGCATACTATAAACACCATTATATTAAGAAGTCGCGTACTCCTTCTATCTATGTATATTTTAAATTGTCTATTGCAACGGCCTCCCAATGGGTGATAATTGTTAAATCTGTAAAATTGTTTTATATTGGCCGCAGTCATAAATGGAAGTTGTATCGGTAGGAGGATGGCATGTATGGCTTTTCAGTAGGGTAGCTGGGGAATATTAGTAAAATTTGTAAAAATAACATTCAATTTGTTTAAAAGATGAAAAGTAAAATTAATTTTTTAGCTGTGCCGTTGTTGCACTTTTCTATATTTTTTTTGGCTGGATGCAGTAGCACAGCTGGTAGGTTAGGCATGGATGACCATAATAAGGTAGTTAAAGTTGAGCCTTTTAAAGAGGAGCCTTTTGAAGAGGATCCCTTTAAATTTGATTTACAGGTTCCTTCTAAGGTTGATTTTCCTGATAACCATATTATGGAAGTTCACGCTATTAAGAACAATATATGGGCATTGCAAAACTCCTTGTGCGGTGGTAATATGCATTTACACCATAAAATGGTGCAATCGTTTAAAAAAGATGTGGAAGAGGTAGAGTATTTAGCTGAGCGGGTAGTAAAGGATTCTTTAGCATTAAACCCAGCAGATGTAATGAATACCATTAAGATGGATTTGATTAAAATAGAGAATAAGCTTGTAAAAAATAAGAGTAAAGCAAAGTCTGTCCGTCAAAGAAATTATTTAAAGGAGCATAGACTCAAATTGTATGAAGAAATAAATACATTACAGTCTCTGATAGATAGGTTACTGGATAAGGGAGAGGCTGTTGGTTTAAATGATATAAATAATGATATAAATACATTACAGTCTCTGATAGATGGGTTACTGGATAAGGGGGAGGCTGTTGGTTTAAATAAATAATATAGGTACGCATGAAACTGTTAAAACAGTTAAGTCAGAAGGTTATATGGATGAGGAAGAGGATGAGGTGTAAAGTGAGGTAGTTGGTGCACAGAATAATGATTCGGAATCGGAAGATGAAGACAGTGTATCCGTTCACACAATGGCGTCAACTTAAGGTTTAGCTGTTATTGATAACCAAGTAGAATAGGAGGGTAGGCTAATCATGAATTGCCTTAAGTTGACGCCATTGTCCGTTCACTTGCGTGGTAGCCATATTTTATAGATTATAGCAATTAAAGCTACTTTTTTTGCTTGATCAAAAAAAGATACTGTCTTAAAAAGCAATAGGACGTCTCTCATTTATGTTAAAGAGTTTAAATTTCCCATTACTATTTTCTCATTTTTTCCAGCATTAACAGTAAAAGGTGTTCCATTTTTAAGTACCCCATAGACTATATGGATTAATTTGCGCATAGCTGCAATTACAGTAGTCATTTTAGTTTTTCCTGCCTCTATTAATCGTTCCGCAAAATCTTTAACCATAGGATTATATCTGATAGCAACTAAAGCAGACATATAAAAAGCTTTCCGTAACCTGGCATTACCCATTTTAGAAATAGATTTGTGCTTATTTAGAGAAGTGCCTGATTGATTTATTTTAGGGTTAAGACCTGTAAAAGCTATTAATTTTTTTGCCGAAGCAAATTTTTCAATAGGCAATAATGCTAGTATATAAGCGGTTGTTTTTACTCCTATACCAGGAATAGAAGCAAGCAGTTTAGCTTTATTAGCTAAATCTGGATGTGATTGTATCAGTTGCTTAATATTTTCTTCTGCATTTTGAATCTGTTGATCTAAAGAAACAATAGAAGTTTTAATATGTCCTGAAATACTAGCATCTAGGCACTCTATACACTCTAATCTATTGGACTCCTGTATTTTAAATGCAATTAAGTTATCTAAACGGTCTACCCATTGTTTTACAAGCATTATCTCTTCTGGCGTTGGTTGCCAAAGTCTTGGACGCATAACTTGACAAAAAATAGCAATGAGTTTACCATCTGCTTTATCTGTTTTTACCCTAGTGAGTTTACTTATACCAAACGCTTTGATCCTAGCTGGATTCACAACGCTTACTTTAAAACCAAGTTTATGAAGATACATGGCAAGCTGATTTCCATAACGACCCGTTGATTCCATGCAGGCATGTAGATCTGTTAATTTGTTCGATAGTAACCATGCTTGCAACTCCTCAAAACCTTTCGGGTTGTTAGCAAACTTTCTATTTTTAAACTTATTATCCGTTTCCAGTAAAGCAACATTAAAAGTTGCTTTGGAAACATCTATGCCTAGTATAGGAATATCCATTTTGATTAATCTTAAAATTGTATGTAACTTTACTTATTAAGAGCAGCATTAGGTAACAAACAAACTCGTGATACAGGCTCATTTCATAATAGAAAGGCCTAAGATACTGTTCGATTTCTAATACCTAATTGTTAAGGGCTGGTTGTTTAATCTTTTTTACAGGATCTAATGTCCTAAGTAGCAAAACAACATACCAGCCCATGCTCTTAAAATATTTCTTCAATATACAGATAAAAAATCTGTGCTAAATATGTCTCTCATTGTTCCTCATTAAATATCCTAAGCATATAATAAAAACATAGTAGAAAGATACGAGTAGCCAAAAAAAATCAAGCGCTGGTGAACAAAGCTGTTGAAAACTTCAGGCTGCAAGCTGAAAATCAGAACTCGCTCTATGGTTACTCAATGGATTTGGGAAGCTGACAAGGCGCGTGAGGGTGAAGCACACGCAGCATAGTACCCACTATGCGAGTACACTGAATCCCGAAGCGGAACATAGCCAGCTTTTCAAAGACGAAGAGTAGGCTCAAACAGGTTGATTTGCTACTAAGCTTGTAGCCTTTCTTTTCTAGTCACAGCTTTGTTCAAGGCGCATTTTTTACGACCTAGTATTATTGCGCTATTTCTAATTGGTGTGAACACAGATACGTATAGGCCACATGACTGAACGAATACTATTTTATAGATTTAGACTGTTGTTTGTTTTTGTTTGCTTAGGATCCGTAAAACTTTGCTTGTATTTATCTGGATTAGCTATAATATCCCTTGCTTGTTTTAGCATTTCAGATGCATAGCCTTCTTCTTCTAGAATATCTAACGCAATGGTTTGCGTAGATTCTCCCGGAATAACTTTGTAGCTATATTGGATACGCCCAACCGCATCCTTCGTGATAAAGACCTGATAGTTTTTAAATCCTTTGGTGGGTTCATTTTTTTCTAAAAGCATCACTATTGGATAATGGGTGGCTACGATATTAAACGTATTTTGATAACTGGCAATGGAACTTAATACGGAATATTCTGCCGCTGCTCCTTCCGTTGGATTGGTGCCACTAAAGGGTTCATCAAAGATACTAAAACTAAATGCATGCCGTTTCAGTTGCTTTAATCTATTTAAGTGATCCTGAAAACGGGCAACTTCTGCCATAAATAACGATTTACCGGCAGCAATATCATCGGTAATATCAATATAGGTATTGATGCTACTAAATGGGGTTAGTTCACAAGCTTGTGCAGCGGCTATACCAAAAGTTTGGCTTAATAAAACGGTATAGATCACACCAGTTAAAAAGGTAGACTTACCGCCTGCATTGGGACCAGTTAGAACAATCGTTTGTACATCACCCACATCCATCTTGATATCATTACCCACTGCTACAGTAGGTTTTAGCATAGGATTCCACATAGCAGTAAGCGCCAGATGCGGCTTGGTAGCTTGATCAGCTGCCACAAATTTAGTAAAGGTATAGGCATGCGCAGCGTCCTTGGCACGGGTTTCTTCCATTAAAGTAACGATAGAAAGTAGGGCATCCAATTGTCCCAGCTCATACATAGCATCATGAAAAGCAGCCTTATGCTCCACAAAAAGCTTATAGCTAGCTAAAAGCTTACCAGCATGGCCAAATACATAAGACCAAGCACGGAACGGCAGCTCCTCTAAATAGCGCAGCAAAGTACCTATCTCAGATTGCTCTTGCGTGCGTTCCAGCAACTTCCTAGTTGCCGCAAATTGCTCTCCATATAGCGCTTCAAACCGAGGGTTGGCTTGAATAACTGCATTAACCTTTTTAGCAACCGTAAAAAAAGTTTGTACATCTGCCATACGCAAGGCAAGATTACGCAACACACCAGAATATTCTTTATAGTTTTTATAGCCTCTATAGTATTGATAAAAGCTATGCACATTTATGGATACAAATGCAAAATTATATATAAATTTGTTTAGTGCTACCTCGATGGGTGCTCTCTTAAAAGTGATGTCTTTGAAGGTTTTATTTAAAAACCAAATACCCACTAACGGCAAAGGAAAAGGCCAAGCTTCTTTATAAAAAGCCAAAGTATTCGCCCATGTTTTTCCTATAAAAAAAGCATACATAGGCCCCATAACAGCGCCACATAGTAAGGGATACCAAACAAAGTTTGTATGAATATTCCATATATCCCTTAACAGCAATTTCCTCATTTGTAAGGGCCCCGCTTTTTTATTGGTAGCTGCTCGATCCTTATAGTAAAACAGCCGGGTCAAGTATGCCCCATACTCTTTTGTGTACAAGGGATCCGTTTCTGTCCAAAAAGACAGTAGTTGCTTTTCAGAATTTTTATATTCCCTTAAACTAACTTTTAAAGTTTGACTGGTGACCTTATCTTGACCCAATAAAGCAATCAACTGCTGGCGTTTGGTAAGCGTAGATAGATCGGCAGTAGGGGCCGCTAGCAAGGAAGCAAGTGCACTTTCTCCTAAAACGGTAATGGTTTTATTAATGCGGGATAAGAAATGGTAATTAGGCGTAGTGGTAGTACCACAAAAGAGATGCAAATCTTTCCAAGCATATTGATTCAATACCCTATCCGAAGTAGAAGTAGGATAGCAGGCTTGGTAGCGCTGACTGGTTGCAAAAATTTTATTGAAAACGATCGCCCGCTCTTCCCTAGGAGTAAGATAGATAGCTGTAATATTGGTTATCCCACTTGGCAGCCTTGCGCTTTGTAGTAGCCTGCTTGGCTGTTTTTTTTCCGATTCATCCGATTCAGATTCAAAGGATTTTAAATAACTAGCTGCTAAGGGCAACGTTATAGAACAGGTTTCTTGCTCCTTTTCAAAATATTTTTCACTACACATATTATCATTATCATAACATAACCATCCCTTTCCATGGGATTATAAGAACCTATCCTATTAATTAGGTATGTAGCTGTTTTAGCTACTACTGATTAGGCCCTAAATCTACTACTTATAACTGCAAGTTTAAGAAATTATTTACTTATTAACAATAAGTTAGCGTATAGCTTACAGCAAACAGGGGCATACAAGAAGCTAAGCTGCAAAGCCAGAGAAGCCGCAGCCCCCCAGCCCCGCTAGGGGCCCAGCGGTAGGCTTACTAGGGGATTGTTTCTTTTAGCCATGCAAGAACGCATGCAATATATACGTTACGGTCCTCTATGGTGTCTGGAAAAGGATTATTATATTGCATATAAGGATTATTACATTGCATATTTATATATGCACCAGCTTCCAGTAATATTTTAGCACATGCTAAATATTTTCCCTTAATTGCTAATTCTAAAGGGGTAAGACCCTGATTGCTTTGCACATTAACTGGTGCTTCAGCCTCTACTAATGCTTGAATAGCAGCTACCTGACCACGTAGAGCTGCTAGATGTAAAGGGGTAAAGCCAGCGTAGTTATCCTGGATGTCACGTTCTGCGCCATATTGTAGTAATATGCGGATAGCGTCTGGTTGACCATATTGAGCTGCTACATGCAAAGGCGTACGGCTATTGTAAAGATTACGTATATTCATGTCTATATTTGTGTTGTGTCTATACAATGCTTCAATAACATCTACCTGGCCATATTGAGCTGCTAGATGTAAGGCGGTATCACCGTTGCTATTGGGCATTTCAAGCGTAACACCAGTACGCTGTAATTTTTCAATAAAACTTATATCACCATTTTTTATGCAGTCCTGCAATGATCCTACCAATTCAGCATGTTTGCTTGCATAAGCTTGCAGTAATGTAGCACATTCTATACGTTGTGTACGTATTTTATGTAGTGCGGCTATCTGAAAAGCGTCGCCTTCCCATTTTTTACCTTTTATATGTACTGTACCTTTTAAATGGATATCTGCTCCAAGTTGCAATAATGTCTTAATAGCGTCTAATTTGTAATTTCTAATGGCTACATGCAAAGGCGTTTGATCGTATTTATTTTTTATGTCAAGTATTGCATCGTGTTGCACTACTAATGTTCTAATGATGTTTGCCTGGTTAGATTTAGCTGCTGCATGCAAAGGGGTATCTCCATATGTATTTTGTTTATTACACATAGCACCAGCATCTATTAATGCATCAATACACGCCGCATAACCATTTTGAGCTACTATATGTAATGGCATAGTTCTTTTCCCAGGACAATTAGTATTAACTTGATCTCGTATATTACCTTGCGATGCACCAGCCCTTCTTAATGCATCCAGTAACGTTGTAATACACGCTGCATAGCCATTTTTAGCGGCTACATATATAATAGAACGTATAGACCCGTTTGGCATAATATTAATATCTGCACCAGCAGTAAGTAATAAATTCATACACTCTGCATGGCCATGTCTAGCTGCTATATATAGAGGAGTGAACCCATTGTTAACATTTGGTAAGTCGGCATTTGCACCAGCCGCAAGTAATAAACTAACACATGCTGCGTGGCCATGTCTAGCTGCTATACATAGAGGAGTGAACCCATTGTTAACATCTGGTACGTCGACATTTGCACCATCATCAAGTAATTTACATATACATATGGCATGGCCATTTTCAGCGGCCATATGTAAACTGTTACATCGATGAAGTTCGGATTCATAGTAACCTAGCGGATATACAGACTGGTATGCATGAAGACCTCTATGGGGAAGAAACTGGGCTATTTCGCGCTGCAATTCGCGAGGTAGTTCTCTCCTTTGTGGTCTAGATTCTTGTACATGTTGCTTTATACTGCTACAGGCAGCAACTGCCCATATTACGCCCAAAATGAGAAAACGTATATGTATATGCTGTATAATACGGCGTGGTATCTTTATAACTTTCATAAATATTGATGAATCTACCATTCCATTAACGTATTGCGTACGTGCGCTCTAAAAACGCACATATTTTAGAAAAATTATTAAAATCTATTATATGTTCCAAGCAAGTTAGATTATGCTGCACCCTGGTAGACTACTTCCACTATCTTGTGTTATGCGATTCTGTTTCAAAGCCTTAGTTAGCACTGCTGCATCTGCAGCTAGCTTTGCTTCAGCTGCATCTAGCTCTGCTTCAACTGCATCTAGCTCTGCTTCTTGTGCATTTAGCTCTGCTGCTTTTGCAGCAGCCATGTTCTTCCAGTCTGGGGCAGCAGCATTAGCTCGGTCACCTAGGGCATCTCCTAGGGCATTTTTTAGACGTAATATCTCCTTACGTAACCTCTCATGAAATTCTACAAGCGGCTTGGAATCAATATTAATCCCACTAAGGTCAATTTTCGTAATGGTACTATTTGTTTCTAAAGCCTTAGCTAGCACTGCCGCCCCGCAAAAGCCGCCCATTTGATTCCCACTAAGGTCAATTTTCGTAATGGTACTATTTGTTTCCAAAGCCTTAGCCAGTACTTCTACCCCATCAATAAAAATACTATTATAACGCAGATTAATATCCGTAATTGTGCTATTCTTTTCCAAAGCCCGAGCTAGCGCTTTTGCCCCTTCAGAACCAATACTTTCGAAAGCCAGGTCAATCTTCGTAATTGTTTGATTATATGCCAAAGCTTCAGCTGCTGCACGCAAATGGTTTTCATCAGTATTATTTGGCCAATTGCGAAGTTCTGTTAGGGTACTGAATTGATCTACATAGGATCTATATAAGGCATAATAAGCTTGACGTCTAGCCAATTCAACACGCACGACAGCAGCTTCATCAGTATTTTGTGGCAAACCCTGTTGTAGCTTTTCAAGATTATATGCACCAGGCATACATTGCATTATTTGTTCCGTTAACTCATTTGGAAGCCGTTTTTTATGATCTATTGCCTGGTTGTTAACCTGACATGCCGTAAAACTGCTACCTAATAAGAACAATCTAGGAAAGATAAACTGCTTTTTCATATTTTTATTCGTTTAATTGTACTGTTTTGTATTCCAAATGTGTTAAGGACAAATCAAGCCATTGCTATACTTCTTTTGCGTTTTAATAATCAGTTATAACTATTTCAGTTATAACTATTTTATCCTTCCTACTATATAATGAAGCTTGATGGTCCTTCCCTCTCCTATTTAGGAGTATAGGGGGCACCCTTTGCAAGGATACTTATTGTTAATGGTATTTACAAAAAAATTTTACGTATTAGTTCGCATTTGTAACCATTTGGGATAACGATAGCGCTAGCCTTATTTTATCCATTGCCAATATTTTTTTTTACATTATCTTAATGTAATTACACTGAATGATTTGCGATAGGCCCAAATCTTAGGTGGTATAGCAAAGTATAAAGTATACAGGCAAACCATGCTGTTTAGCAAAGCTAGCCAAACGCATAATGACAGAATAAACATTGAAAATGATTTTAAAAAAAATAAAAAAGATACTAAAAGGCAGTGCATGGGTATGTATTACTTTACAGGGGGGGTATGATGCATATGCTGATCAGACGAGCGGTATAGATTACTGGAGGGTAGGTGCGAAAGTTGGGATAAGTAGCTCTTCTCTTTGGAGCATTTGTAAAAATTTTGATGACACTGAACTATATTCAGCTGGAATTAAAGGGGAATCAACGAAAAAGAGTTTTCTAGAAACGCCAAGGTTTACGGGAAGCATATGCGTAGAATTAGCAGTAACCCAATACACAGGTTACGAGGTTGGGTTAGGTTACCTATGCCAGGGTGGCACTTTGGTAGTGGATAAACAGAACAATTTGAATGATTCCTATGTAAAGTTCATAACCCATAACGTATTTCTCTCACCAGGGATAGTTATATATCCATTAAGCCTTAGGCCGAATACAGATATCTGGAAAATATGCTTAGCTGGCGTATTCAGTTTTACTCCTAAAAAAACGTGCCTAGTTAAAAAATCTGGGAATGCTAAAGAAGAGAAATTTGCATTTAAAGATAATTTATATAGGGATATTGCTCTATCACTTGGAACAGCTTATGAATGGACTTCCGGATTGTATCTAGATCTAAGAAGCACACTAGGGTTTTTAGGTATGCTTAAAGAAGAAATAAATTGGTTTAGCCAAACAGATCTAAGTAGGACAGGTACAGTTAAGGATAAAGAAAGTATAAAGAATTATTTCTTGTCATTTACAATTGGTTATCAGATTTTCGGAAACAAGAATGAAAATATATACGATAATGATATAGAAAATGAGGCTATAGATTAAAGACGGAATAGATTCTTAAAAGCCACATAACTGAACGAATAGAAAAAAGGAACAGATGGAAGGATCTAGCCTAGTATGGTAATTAAAAATTATTTATATTTCTTCTGTGCTTTTGCCCAATCGATTCTATACGGTTTAAAATCTTTTGGTCTTTCCGTTTTTTGCATAGATTCTTGTAATATCTCCTTTACATAATTAATTTGTGCGCGTCCTACAGATGATTCTATTTTCTCAAACAGATCTAACGGTGTAGCCCCATCAGTATTTTGATGATGGGGATTAGCTCCAAAATCAAGCAAAACTTTAATACATTTCAAAGAACCATGTTTTAGGCCATTTTTTACTGCACAATGTAAGGCAGTTTCCCCTAAACAATTATCTTTTCTGTTTGGATCAGCCCCAAGATTAATCAATAATATTATGCAATCTAAATGGCCATGTTCGGCTGCGAACTGTAAAGGTGTCCAACCAAACATAGTTTCTGTTATGATTATCGTTTCATACACTCTGTCTTTATATGTAATTTCAGAATAATACTTAGTTCCCTCATTTACATCAAGGCCATTGGCAATTAAGATTTTAATGTAATGTACATTACCACTTTGAGCCGCAAGATGGAGCGCATTCCGACCGTCTACCGTACACTCCCTTATATTGGCACCCTGATCTATTAGTAGAGATATATCATTTGAATGACCATTAAGTGTTGCACAATGCAATGGCGTCCATCCTTTTTTATCCTTTTTATTTACATCACTACCATGCTCAATCAATGTTGCCATACAATCCCTATATCCATTTTCCGCCGCATAATGTAAAGGAATTTTTCCAGATTTATCCACTTTGTGTACATCTGCACCCTTGCCAATCAAAAATGTAGCACAATCTAGATGGCTATTTTCAAGTGCAAGATGTAACACATTCGAATCTTCCTTGGTACACTCCTTTATATTAGCACCCTGATCTATTAGTAGAGATATACTATTTAAATGACCATTAAATGCTGCATAATGCAATGGCGTCCATCCTTTTTTATCCTTTTTATCTATGTCACTATCACGCTCAATCAATGCTACCATACAATCCTTATATCCTTTTTCCGCTGCATAATGCAAAGGAATTCTTCCCGATTTATGCACTTTGCGTACATCTGCACCCTTGCCAATCAAAAATGTGGCACAATCTAAGTGGTTATTTTGAAGTGCAAGATGTAATACATTCGAACCTTCTTTGGTACATTCCTTTATATTGGCACCCTGGTCTATTAGTAGAGATATACCATTTAAATGACCATTATATGCTGTGTAATGCAATGGCGTCCATTCCTTTTTATCTTTTTTATCTATGTCACTACCATGTTCAATCAATGCTGTCATACCATCCTTATACCCTTTTTCCGCTGCATAATGTAAAGGAATTTTACCCCATTTATTCGCTTTGCGTACATTTGTACCCTTGCCAATCAAAAATGTAATACAATCTGGATGGCTATTTTGAAGTGCAAGATGTAACACATTCGAATCTTCTTTGGTACATTCCTTTATATTAGCACCCTGGTCTATTAGCAGAGATATACCATTTAAATGACCATTATATGCTGTGTAATGCAATGGCGTCCATCCCTTTTTATCTTTTTTATGCTTAGCACCATGCTTAATCAATATTGAAATAGAATCCAGGTTTCTCCTTTCTGCAGCAAGATGCAAAGGTGTACAACCTTGCTTATCTTTTACATTCACCTCAGCGTTCTTATTTATTAAATGTATAATGCAATCCGTATAATCCTTCTGTACTGCAAGATGCAAAGGCGTTTGCCCCTTTATATTGACTTTATTTACATTTTTACTTAAAGCTTCAATACAATTTACATGCCCCCTATCCATTGCATAATGCAAAGCATGCCAACCATGCTTATCTTTGGCATCTATAACCGCTTTATGCGCAATTAAAGTTGTGATACAACGTAAAGATCCTTTAGATGCTGCATAATGTAAAGCTGTACAGCCACTGCTTTTTTCTCTTTCATTTGCATTAGCTCTATTTGCAAGCAAGGCTGTCACACAGGAGATGTGATCCGCTTTTGCTGCCTGGGGTAAATTGACGCAACAAGCGGCTGTATGATGGACAGCTGCTGGTTTTTCTTTTTCATTTGCTATAGCCCTATTACCATTACCCACAACAATAAAGCCACAACTGATTAATCTTAATATAAAACGCATACCCTATAATATATTTAAACGTAATTACCATAAAACAACTTGCGTTCCGGATTAAAGAAATACCAAAACTTATGAAGTCTAATATTTCTGGTTCCTTTTTGCTTGAGAAAGTAGCCACAAGAAAAAGCAAAGCAACTTCTCCTAAAACGCATTTTTTGAAATGCTAAACTTTAATATGTAAACATAAAAAGAATGATTCTCATTTTTTTTAGAAAACTTTATCCGAAATTAGGTTAATTTATGCTCTAATATAATAATAATTACGTCATAAGCTTATGCTATTATCCCTAGTCTAGGATGTTCCGTCAAACTAAAATATGGATACAAAAAAAGCACGGATACGAAAAAAGCTATAAGATCACCCAAATTTGTATTTGGGTGATTATTTCCTTAAACTTGCATAGTTAGCTAGCGGTAGCTAATACTAAACAGTAAAATTACATTTAAACTTTTAAACTAATTAAGTAGTAAATAATAAAGCATTATGACAAACCAAAATTATAGAAATAGGGTATTAGGAACTCCTTTCTTTTACTTATCTACCATTGCGTTGGTTGGGTGTAGTAAATCAGTAAGTAAGCTTACTGTAGAAAACAATTATGAAAATAACAGTGCCCATGTTAGCACATTGTTATTGGATGATAAAAAAGACGATTCCCCATGGGTAGTGGTAGATCCCAACAAGCTTGACGTAAAAAAGGTTGCAGAACAAACCAAAGCTATTGCTGAAGCTGCGCAAGAAGCTGCACATATTATGGAAATGTATGCGAGTGAAATTGATACTGATGCAATTTGTGCACAAGGGGTGATGGTACATACACAGTATAGTGCAACCGCTTGGCCTAGTAGATTACGAGAAATTTTACATACCACGTCAACTGATCTTAAAACTGTATCCGCATCTGCAGTTAGCATAAGTGAAAGTCTAAAAAAAATAGCTAAGATTAGGAAAAAGGCAGCGGATAAGATAGCACCTTTAGCTGATATGCTAATGCCTAAAGAAAACAAGAAGTTTTTTAAGTTAAATGAGAACATCAAGCGTGTAATTGATCTAATAGCTGAGATACAAGTTAAAGAACGGGAAAGCATTGCTGCAATCAAAAAAGAACTTTATGCAGCTTTAAGCTGTTATCGTATTGAAGAAACAACCATGACCGACAGAGTGATAGCGTATGTTGAGGAAATAGCAGCTATGCAAAATGTAGCAATAGATCAAACTGATGGTGTATTGACCTATCTCCGAAAATTATTACAACATGCTTGTCGGATGCATCTTCTGATGTGTATTCCTGGTGAAGATATCAATACTGTGCCATCAGCTGTAAAACCTATGCCATATGCACAAGATGGCACAGTAGAGGTAACCATGCTGAAAAATAGAAGTGGATATCTTGCTAAGATTAAGGAAATTTTAGGGGAGTGTGGTACGGGTTTATCGCAAGCTGCTGCACATGGTATGACAATGGCCAGTACGGGTCTTTCTTATGCTGCTAGCAAGGGTGCAGCCGGTATTAAATATGCAACCCCCATTGCAGCTTCTGCAGCCAAGTATGCTGCCGTTAAGGGGGCGCAAGGGGTTGTCTATATGGCGCCCATTGCAGCTTCTGCAACCAAGTATGCTGCTGTTAAGGGGGCAAAGGGGTTGTCTTATATGGCGCCCATTGCAGCTTCTGCAGCTAAGTATGCTGCCGTTAAGGGGGGCAAAGGGGTTGTCTATATAGCGCCCATTGCAGCTTCTGCAGCCAAGTATGCTGCTGTTAAGGGGGCGAAAGGGGTAAGGCATTTGTACCATCATACACAACACCTTACTTCTTCTTATGTGCATGATGCATCAAATTATACTTCTAATCATATCGAACCAAGCAGGAACATAGCAGCTAAAAGGATGTCTCAAGTGGAGGCTAGGCGCATCTTGGGTTTGGGTGTGGATGCTAATCAGAAAGCTATTAGGAGTGCCTATTATCAATTATCTTTGCAGTGGCATCCAGATAAAAATAATAATTCTCCAGTAGCTAGGAGCATGTTTCGACTAGTTAATGCAGCCTATAGAGAGCTCCAGCCATAGCAAAGAACGGGGGCAAATGTCTTAAATTGTATCCATTCACTTGCATGGTAGCCATATTTTATAGATTATTGATGATTTTATCCATTTAAAAAAAACTGCTTTTTTTAAAGCTACTTTTTTTGCTTGATCAAAAAAAGTAGCCAAAAAAAATCAAGCGCTGGTGAACAAAGCTGTTGAAAATTTCAGTCTGAAAGCTGAAAATCAAAACTCGCCCTTCCTACGGTTACTCAATGGATTTGGGAAGCTGGCAAGGCGCTCGAGGGTGAAGCGCACGCAGCATAGTACCCACTATGCGAGTACACTGAATCCCGAAGCGGAACGCAGCCAGCTTTTCAAAGACGAAGAGTAGGCTCAAACAGGCTGATTTTCTACTACCTTTCAGACTAAAATTTTCTAATCACAGCTTTGTTCAAGGCGCGTTTTTATGATTTTGCATTATTGTGCTATTTCTAATTGGTACGAACAGGGATACGCATAGGCCACATCACTGAACGGATACAAGCAAAGATATAGCGTACAACAGACCAGATTGGTTAAAAAAACTGTTAAATACGTAAAAATATTTGGATATTTATAATAATTTGCTTAAAATTGTGAGTTCCATTTACAATACCACCTAAAATTTTAGGCATTTTAGGTGGATATATAGATACCATCTAGGTGGATATATAATAAACACTTGATTATAAAATTTATTATATAAATCTATGCCTTGATTACATAACAACATTATGCAAATTATGCAAAAGCATTACGGTTATGGCTGATACTGATTTCAATGTTTGGCTTACTCGACTGGTATCGGATCGGCTTAGCACTTTTGCCTTTTGTTGCGTGTTGAATTTATAATCTACCATTTTATCATAATACTAAATATATAAAATAAAACTAAATATGCAAATGAAAAATTCTTTTACTAATATGGTTGTACCTGCTTTTTTTATGTTTAATTTTTCTTGCGTTGATAATAAGCATAAAGCAGTTATGCAAGAATTAAAAATACTCCGCGAAAACCAAAAAGATATGCAACAGACGATAGAGCGCTTATCGGCCATGCGTATAGATGAAGTACTGGAGGATGTTTTACAACGGCTTAAGAAGATACAAGAAATAGATATAAAAGAGCTATTGGATACGTCATTGGCAACCTTTAAAGGAGAAATAAGCCAGGATATGGCAAAATTAAAGGAAGGGATCAGCCAAGATATGGCAAAATTAAAAGAAGAGGTAGACATGTTGCCTTATTATATGCCTAGTCTAGGACCATTACAGCAGTTGATAGAGGGGTATAAACAGCAACAAATACCTTCTAATCAATTAAAAGGATTAATTGAGGAAGCATTAGCAGGAGTTAGTTCAAAGATCATTTCAAAGATCATGGGTAATAGACAATCATTTAAGGATATAATAAAAAATTTAAAAAAGTGTATCCTCGATGATGATGATGATGATGATGATGATGATGATGATGATTATGATGATAAAAATAAAAGTTTATTAAAAAAATTAGCAAAAAAAATGAAGCTAAAATATAATGAAATTTTTAATAACAATAATGGAATTTTGGAAGGAATAAATACCTCACTCACGAAACTGTCTGAGGAAATAAAAAATAAAAATATTCACATAGAAAATGTACAAAGTAAGGTAAATGATTTAGAAAATTGTTTAAAAACTTTAGAAGGGAAATGTAAAGATTTAACAGATCTATTTGATAATCTGGTAGAAAGTGTATCATCAATAGAACAAGAAAATATATTTTCTTTAAAAACTGATGTGCTTGCTTTACAAAAATCAATTAAGGAGAGTGCGGGTGATTTAGAGGAATTACGCAATGATAATAAAAAAAATTTACCTAAAGCTACGGTATCACAAACCATTACGAAAATTATAAAAATCGTAAACCCTATGAGAATAGGACTAGGAAAAGTTATTAAGAGACGTGGCCTATCCAGAAAGCATTACAATACGTTAAAAAATTTAGACAAGGGGTTGGATACTAGTATAAAATTACTCAGAACTTCAGCTGATTATATCATCAATGATAATGATGAAAGTCTTAGACCTTCAACAAGTGTTGTAGGAAATGCATCTTCTAGCTCAATCGGGCCATTTTTGTCCATTAACAATATCTCCCAAGTTCCAGTTTCTTGTATACCTAAACCTATTAGGCCTAAGAATCCTGTTCCTGGTGCTAGCTCAAGTTCGTTTGTTAATATTAATGATGGTAGTAATAAAGAGAACCAACTTCATGCCTCTCAATCTGTATCCCTTCCTAATCAGGGTAATACATCTTATATAATAAATTATCTAAAAGATGTTTTAAATAAAAAAATAATGGGTAAGAAACTAGGATCCACCCAATCGGTTCATTTGAAGGAGATTGAAAAAAATTACCAAAGTGCCTTATCTGCATTGGCTACTAAACTTTCTTCCGCATACCACGACGAGACCAATACCCAGGATAAGAAGATTGCTTTAAGAAAAGTAATAGAAGAAAAAAATAAATCTTTATCTATATCTTATGAAGAATTTCAAAATATCATAAAAAATTATGAATATGAAAATAAAAAATACACAGAAAAAGTAGAAGCAGCCAAAGAAAATAAAAAAGAAAGTGTAAAAACATCCTATAAAAATTTATTAAAAATTATACGACCTCTAGAAATAGAAAATAAAATACGATTAGGCATCGTATTAGGCAACGTGGTTAATACTATTGAAGATTACATAAACACCGAAATTAATAATTATAAAGAGAAAACAATTATGAAATGTTTTATAATAAATTTATATAAATAAAAGAGTAAGAACAAAGGTTAGCCTAATCCCATAAGGAAGAGCTAACTTATTATCTAATTTGCTGCGTTCTGGGGCCGTTGCAACGGCCTGCTTTGATGTATAGAGATAGTTTATACTGATTTTCACCAAGTATCTCATTCCTCTTTGTTGATTTTTTTTACCTTGCTATTGACGCTGATTGCTTGTAAATAGCTGAATAGTAGCAGCTTCTATGGCTTTACCATTTATTAATGCTTTATGGATATCCGTGCAAACAGAAATGCGCCTTGAAAAAACTGTGGAAAGAAAAGAAAGGAAAAAAATCAAAAGAAAATCATTTTGTCTGAGCTCCGTAGGAGCGAGATTTGATTTTCGGTTTTTTTCCTTTCTTTTCAACAGCTTTTTTCACCAGCGCTTGATTTTTTTTGGCTACTTTTTTTGATCAAGCAAAAAAAGTAGCTTTAACTTTATTTTAAAAAAATAGTTTTAAAAAAAATGGATAAAATCATCAATCATTAAATATTAGCCATTTGCCATAATCTATAAAAAATATGGCTACCACGCAAGTGAACGGATAATTCTATTTGCCTCTTGATTCATAACAATTTTGTAGATTACGGTTTGCGTATGGTCAATATATGTAATATGTAAGCCAGCACGCATGTTGATGAACTGTAACTAATTTAAATATACAATACATATTGTTATGAATATAGAAAAGATAACATTAGGAGATAATTTCCCCAATGATATGCATGTAATCATTGAAATACCGATGCATCATAATCCTGTAAAGTATGAAATGGATAAAGCCTCTGGTGCTTTATTTGTGGATAGATTTATCTCAACGGCCATGTATTACCCTTGTAACTATGGATTTGTACCCCATACCCGTTCTGGTGATGGAGATCCTTCTGATGTTTTGGTAATCACTAGTTGGCCTATTATGCCTGGTGTGGTAATTAAAACTAGACCTATTGGCGTACTATTGATGGAAGATGAAGCGGGACCTGATGAAAAAATTATTGCCCTACCTACCCAAAAAGCAGCGCCTGAGTTTGCGTATATGGAAGATATTGAACAAATCGATCCCCTTTTAAAAGGACGTATTATGCATTTTTTTAGCCACTATAAAGATTTAGAAAATGAAAAATGGGTAAAAATAAAGGGATTTGAGGGGAAAGAAAAAGCCGTAGCATTGTTAATGGAGGCGGTCCAAAGAGCTAAAAAATAAAAGCTTTCCAAAATGGTTAATAAGCTACCAACTGGCGCTATTTTACGATTATGAAGGAAGAAGCATATGGTCTAGTGCCTAGTTTGCAGGATGGAACTAAGGCAGCAGGTGTGCCTCCTATGGAGGTGATGTATAAGCATTGGTTTTTAGCATACGCTTCTTACGTAATCTTAGAGCGTGCCATACCTGCTATTGAAGATGGTCTTAAACCTGTTCAGCGCCGAATTCTCCATGCCATGTACCTTATTGATGATGGTCGTTACAATAAGGTGGCTAATATTGTAGGACAAACCATGCAATACCACCCCCATGGGGATGCCTCTATTGCAGAAGCTATTGTAGGAATGGGCCAAAAAGAATTATTAATAGATACGCAAGGTAATTGGGGAGACGTGCGTACAGGGGATAGTGCGGCTGCTGCACGTTATATAGAAGCCCGGCTTTCGCCAGTGGGTAAAGAAATGCTTTATAGCCCACAGATTACAACATGGCAGCTCTCTTATGATGGTAGAAAACAGGAGCCCCGTACCCTACCTGTTAAGTTCCCTTTGTTACTGGTACAGGGTGCTGAGGGCATTGCGGTGGGGCTCACTACCAAAATTTTACCCCATAATTTTATAGAACTGGTAGAGGCATCTATTGATCTACTCAAGGGCAAAGCGGTTACCTTATGGCCAGATTTTGCTACTGGTGGATCGGTAGACTGTACGCATTATCAGGCAGGCCAAAGAGGAGGGAAGGTTCGTGTGCGTGCTACTATAGTAATCCGTGATAAACAAACATTGGTCATAACGCAAATACCTTACGGGACTACTACGATCAGTTTAATCGATTCCATTTTAAAAGCACATGAAAAAGGTAAAATAAAAATTAAAAATGTCACGGACAATACTGCAGAAAATGTTGAAATACTGGTTAATTTACTTCCTAACCAGTGGGCAGAAACCGTGGTAGATGCACTCTATCTTTTTACAGATTGTGAAGTAAGTTATGCCACTAATGCTTGTGTGATTCAAGATGAGAAGCCCGTTTTTCTAACGGTCAATACATTATTAGCTTATACGGTAGACCGTACTACTGCTTTATTGGAACAAGAGCTACAACTAGCCCAAAAGGCTTTAGAAGAAAAATTACTTTTTGCCAGTTTAGAGCAAATTTTTATAAAAAATCGTATCTACAGAGCGATAGAAGCATGTAAAACTTGGGAAAGTGTTTTAATAACCATAGCAGACCATCTGAAGCCCTATGCAACTGATTTGTATAGGTCTATTGTAGAAGATGATATTATTCGATTAACAGAGATTAAGATCAAGCGCATTTCGCAGTATGACAGCTTGCGTGCGCAGGAAATATTGATGCAGCTTCAAACAGATTTAGCCACTACTATACACCATTTAGCTAATGTAAAGGATTACACCATAGCTTGGTATGCTAAATTGCTTGAAAAATATGGCAAAGGTCGAGAAAGAAAAACCATTTTGACCCGTTTCGATCCCATTCAACGGCATGAAGTAACCATAAAAAACCAGGGCTTGTATGTAAACCGTAAGCAAGGCTTTATAGGGTATGGACTTAAATCAGAAGAATTTGTATCGGCTTGTTCAGATATGGATGATGCCATCGTTATTCGAAAAGATGGCACATGCATCATTACTAAAATCACAGATAAGGTTTTTGTAGGGAAAGACATTATACATACCGCTATGTATGAAAAGGGAGAGACCAGGCGCTGTTATAATCTTATCTATGTAGATGGCGCTACGGGTATTACCTTTGCAAAACGTTTTCAGGTATTGGGTATCACACGGGATAAAACCTATAAGGTAACGTCAGGTACAGCTGGTACTAGCATACTTTATTTGAGCGATAATCCTAATGGAGAGGCAGAAACGCTTACCATTTTACTCTCTCCTATCAGCAGCGCTATTAACAAAAAAATTATCTTTAATTTTGCTAATGTATCCATAAAGGGCCGTTCTGCTAAGGGGAATATCCTGACCAAACATTCCATTTATAAAGTTCAGCTCAAAGAGCAAGGTATTTCTACCTTAGCAGAAATTGAGCTATGGTACGATAAAGGTACCGGTCGCGTTGCACATAATGGTCGGGGACAATTATTGGGTTCTTTTGGTCCTACAGACAAAATACTTTTGGTGTTTAAGGAAGGGTACTATCTCTTAACTACCTATCCACTAACTTTGCAACTAGATCCTACTAGCGTTGTGCTTATAGAGCCATTACAAGGTTCCCCTTTGCTTTCAGTTGTGTATCGTATACAAAAAAAATATTTTGTAAAACGTTTTATAATAGATAAACAGGTTTTAGATAAGAAATACCACCTATTCTTTTTAGAGTCAGATACTGCTAAGGTAATGTTAGCTACTTCTTCCCTAAAACCTACCTTACAATTGCATTATTTGGTGCATCCTCCTACTACTAGTAACGATAAGCAATCGATTTTGTATGATTTGGAGAAAATTGCTATTAAAACCATTAAAGCCAAAGGGACCCTACTTTCTAAATATATGATTACACAAGTAGATTTTTGGAATGCATAATGGTATATTACACAAAAATGCATTATATTTACCTATATAGATTTCGTTATTTGTATTTTAGAGCGGAGGTGAGAGATAATATAGAGCGAAGTTGAGATAATAATAAAATCTATCTTAATCTTACTTACTGTAGGCTATTGAGCTATCTCTGTAGTCTGTAGCTGTTGAGTTGTGGGTTGTAACTGTAGGAGCACTATAACGATTTAGTATAGTAGGAAGTAAGCTTGTGTCAGATCAGAAAGGATCTTTAAATATATTTTTATGAATATTTTTATGATAAAATTGCGTGTAACGTTATCGGCTACTTTAGCCATATCTTCCTTTTTTTTCTTGTCCGGCTTGTCCGGTTGTGGTGATGAAAAGTCTGAGCGCGGGTTATATACCCATCCGCAAGGCCATCCAGTTAGGGATACAAGTCCAGTTCCTGAAAAACAAATTGCTAACGTTAAGCCGCTGCACTTTGATAGGGATACAAGCCCAGTTCCTGAAAAACAAATTGCTAACGTTAAGCCGCTGCATTTTGATAAAGATAACCCAGATCAGGCTTGTTTAAAAATATTGTTATATGCAGATCGCAAAGAAATAAGTAATAAGATAAAGTCTAATCCTGTGCTATTGAATAGCTATCGTAACTATATGGGATGTGATCCGACGGGTGAGGATATCGGCAATTGCCTACTGGCTGCTTCTGTCTTTTTTACGGAAGCTGATAGGCTAGTGATAGAGCTAGGGAAAAAGGCAACGCATCCTGCTTTTGAGGTTATGCTTGATTTTAGGGCATTTATTGCCAATAAACTTGCTTTGAGATACAAAGTAAATTTGGATGCTCCGGTAGATCAATATGCACTGGAGTGTTGGAATGCATTTAAAAACGATCTAAAACAACTCACAACCGTAATTAGTAAAATTATGAACGTCTAAATGCACAATTAATAAATATTGATTATGTATTATTAGTGGATAGCGTTCCAATCGAATAGGCCATACGCTAAATAATAACCAATGTATAAAAGCACATCTACTGTGTACATAAAAATATAATATAACACCTTACATATAATGAAAAAGATACAAAAAATTGCAGCATGCGTTATGTTATTGGCATCATTGTTAAGCCATGAACCAAACTTTGCGATAGAGGAGCCCAACTTATCTCCGGATGAAGAAAATAGCTTTTTCGCTAAAAATAAAGAATGTCCCTGGTATTTTGGCCTCAAAGGTTGGGGTAAGTTAAAACAACAAGCCATTGAAAATGATTGGGGCGTGGGTATAGAAAGTGGAATTGGTCCTTTTGTAGAATGGCATCCTCTAAATGGAATGGGTATTCAAACTGGATTGCTTTATAGTTACCATTATCTTCTTCCGGTAGTACAAGTTATGCTAGATAAGGAACGACTATTAGGTACAGGCTTATGGCCTATTAAAGATAATGCTGCTGATATGCTTAAGAGTTTTAAGTGGGATGAAAATGTATTGACCAGTGATGTACATAAAGTTACTTTTCATGCCATTAGTGTACCATTATATTTGCGGTTGTATCCAGAAAAAACGCGTCAGTTGGCATTGTATGGGGGACCTCGTTTGGTTGTAGCGTGGGGTGCAGAAAAATGCAAAATTTGGCATATGAATACCTCTAATCTAAAGTATAAGCTACAGCAGCGAGGCCTGCTAGATAAAAATCTTTTGAGTGATCTTTTCGCCCATACGCCTGGTGGACCAAGTCAAACCGTTGATTTAAATATGATTTGGAACTGGGATTTGGGATTTGAGTTTAATGGAAAAAATGGATTTATATTAGGTATCAATGGTTGGGGTCTTGTGTTGGGTTATGATTGCAGTCGGTTATTTGTTTAAAAATAGTTTGCGTCGGGGAACATCACTTATGCACTGTTTTGGGTTAATTTTTTCTGTTTGAATACATTATATGGGTATTTGTTCACTTGCGTAGTAGCCATATTTTATAGATTACAAAAAACGGATATTTATATGGTTACAGAAAGCATAATAAATTAGAAATATAAACATATAAAACGTATGTTTACATAAACAGTATGAATCGTATATATTAACATTTTTAAATTCTTGAATTTTTAAATTTTTAATTCAAATGACAAAGATACTTAAAGGCATTGTAGTGTTTATTATAACAGTGTTATTTGGGAACCATGAACCCGCTTTCAGTACAGAACCTATTGATCATTTGGATCAACAAAATAATTCTATTGCTACAAATGAACCTTCCACCTTACATTTTGGTATAAAAGGCTGGGGTAAGCTTTATATAAGATATCTTACTAATAAAATGGGCAATCCCCTCGATAACATAGTCCTTGGTCCCGAATACGCCATTGGTTCTTTTATAGAATGGCATCCTATAGATTGGTTTGGTATGCAAACTGGATTAATATATAGTATAAATGAGCTTACGGAGGACTACACACCATTAAGCTTATTAGGTGCAACGCAGTCTGTTCCAACAAATCGTATTGAATTTGGTGCAGTTAATTTGCCACTATATTTTCGATTTTATCTAGGGGAGAAGGGCAATTCGTATTATACGGAGGAGGACGTGCTATATGGGCTCATAATGTTAGAAAAAGCTATAATAATAATATAAATCACTATAATATCTCTGTGCCACCAGACTGGCAAAAGGGGTTTAAACTTAATCCTGATGAATCAGAAAGCCGGTTGGTTGAGATTGCTAATGGCAAGTTTGATTGGACTTTAGATTTTGGGTTTGAATATATCAAGAATGGCTTTATAATAGGTATAAATGGATTGGGGTTGGCCTTGGGTTATGATTTTATGCGCTAATGTACGTATGTAACGGGTTAGCCTAAGCCAAATAGCGTAGCTTTGCATACTGCTGTCTTACACGATCATTGGAAGATAATTGGAAAATATAGTGAAGTCATGTACAACAATGATCCAAACCAAATGATTACTATTGTAGTTGATACTATTCCACAACAATTTCCAAAAGGTATTACGGGTTTGCAAATTGCCCATCAAATCGATCTGCCATTTATACAAAGTGTTTTAGCACTGCAGGTTAATGGTGTAACCTATGATTTAATGCGTGCTATTGAAGTGGATGCAACTATTCGGTTTCTTACCTGGGATGATCAGGAGGGCAAACAGCTGTTTTGGCATTCTTCTGCCTACCTTTTGGCTTCAGCTTTAACCATACTTTATCCGGATATTAAATTAGGTATAGGATCCGCTATTGATCAAGGGTTTTACTACGATGTAGATATAGGGATACATGCATCTGATGGCCTAAACATAGAAGCCATAGAAAAAAAAATCTTGGCATTAGCGTCACGCAAGGAGCCTTTTATTCGTCAAACGCTTGCTAAGCAGGAAGCAGTTGATTTTTTTGCTAACCAAAAAAACGCCTATAAGTTGGAATTAGTAGAAGGGCTTGAAGAGCACACGATTACCTTTTATCAGCAGGGAAATTTTATAGATGTATGTAGAGGCCCTCATTTGCCCCATACCGGATTTATTAAGGCCGTTCGTATTTTAAATATGGGTGGAGCTTATTGGCTTGGCAATGAAAAAAATAAACAACTAACCCGTATTTATGGTATTACCTTCCCCGAAAAAAAAGCGTTAACTACGTTTCTAACGTTACGAGAAGAGGCAAAAAAACGCAACCATCAAAAAATAGGCAAAGCGCTTGGACTTTTTACTTTTTCTGAAAAAGTAGGTCTGGGATTACCCCTTTGGTTACCCAAAGGGGCCTTATTGTGTGACACTTTGGTGCAGTTTCTTAAAAAAGAACAAACTAAGCGAGGTTATCAGCCTGTTATAACGCCTCATATTGGTCACAAAGCGCTCTACATTACTTCTGGCCATTATGATAAATATAAGGAGGATTGTTTTCAACCCATTTGTACAGCTGAATCAGATGAGACGTATCTGTTAAAACCGATGAATTGTCCCCATCATTGTGAAATTTATAACAGTGAGCCCCGTTCCTACAAAGATCTACCTTTGCGTTTGGCAGAGTTTGGAACCGTTTATCGCTATGAACTACATGGGGCCCTACATGGGTTGACACGTACACGTTCTTTTACCCAGGATGATGCCCATATTTTTTGCTGCCCAGATCAAGTACGAGAGGAGTTTGCAGCTGTAATAGATTTGGTGTTATACGTGTTTGGTATATTTCATTTTACCAATTATACCGCTTGCCTCTCTTTTAGAGATCAAAATAGTGATGCGTATATAGGTAGGTCAGCGGATTGGGATCTGGCAGAGCAAGCCATTCAAGAAGTTACACAAGAGAAAGGTTTACAAACGATTTGTGCTATGGGTGAAGCTGCTTTTTACGGTCCTAAGGTAGATTTTATTGTACAAGATGCTTTGGGACGGAAATGGCAATTGGGTACGGTGCAGTTGGATTACCAACTGCCTATGCGGTTTGGTCTTTCTTATATAGGTGCTGATGGCCAGAAGCATACACCTGTAATGATTCATCGAGCACCATTTGGTTCTTTGGAACGTTTTATTGCTATTCTTATTGAGCAAACGGGAGGTAATTTTCCCTTATGGTTGGCACCAGAACAAGTAGCCTTATTATCCCTTTCGGACAAGCATAATGTCTATGCTATGGATGTCCATCAAATGTTGCTAGAAAGAGGTGTGCGCAGTGTGCTGGATCTACGTAATGAAACGATTGGAAAAAAAGTTCGGGATACCACATTGCGCAAAGTTCCTTATATACTCGTTGTAGGCGACAAAGAAATGATGGATAAGACCCTTTCCGTTCGGAAGCGAGGTGTACCCACAAACATTCCTGTAAATGATTTTATTGAACAGGTTTGTGCGGAAATACTTACTATGGAGGCTTCCCTTTAGTGGCAGGTAAGAAGAAAATTTTGGTGTCCGTTCATTCAATGGCGTCAACTTAAGGCAATTCATGATTAGCCTACCCTCCTATTCTAATTGGTTATCAATAACAGCTAAACCTTAAGTTGACGCCATTGTCCGTTCATTTGCGTGGCAGAAATGTTTTTAATTTAATTATTTAATTACTAAATTATTCGTTACTTTTTTGCTTGATAAAAAAGTAACCAAAAAAATCAAGCGCTGGTGAAAAAAGCTGTTAAAAGTTTAGTCTGCAAGCTGAAAATCAGAACTCGCCCAGACCTGCGGCCTAGGGCTCAAACAGTACGCATAGGCCACACCACTGAACGGATACATTAGGTATTAGAAATCAAACCGTATATTAGGCATTGCTGTTATGATAGGATTAAACCTTACCTTTCTCCCACGCAGCAACTCCTGCCGGATCTCTTTCCGATTTAGCCAATTCCGTAGGCTCGCTTGGATTTTCCGAAACTCCTGACAGGCCTTCGCGTCCTGCTTCCAATTCTTGGGGGGCTCCTCCGGAAACAACCTATGATCATACAGGTCAGTCCACACGGAACACCACACTTGCAGATTATTCTCCAGGAGACNTTCTTCTGTTGCTGCTCCTATTCCTCCTCCACCTCCTCCTGAAGCAGGATTTATTTTTATTTCGCCCTTACTGTCTTTCTTTTCATCCTTATTATCTTTCTTTCCAGATTGATTCTTTTCAACATGATTATGGCTTCTATTGCCGATTTTACTGCCCCCACAATTACTTGCTAATACCACTACAGAAAGAAACCATAATGGTGCAACTTCTTTTTTTAGATTTTTATTTTGCATATATTTGCATATAGATAGCGCTTGATTTTTTTTGGCTACTTTTTTGCTTGATCAAAAAAGTAGCTTTAAAAAAGTAGCTTTAAAAAGTAGCTTTTCGCTATAATCTACAAAATATTTCTGCCACGCAAATGAACGGATAATTAAATTTATTTAAAACCTCCTTAGTTATTACCACTCATAACTTCTGCTACATGGGTTTTAGCACCCACCAAAGCATCATATTCTTTTTTAGAAGTTACTACCAATTTTCTATATTTTTGCATACCTGTTCCGGCAGGAATCAAATGACCGGCAATAATATTTTCTTTTAACCCTTTTAACTTGTCATATTTAGCACTAATAGCAGCATCACTCAATACTTTAGATGTTTCTTGGAAAGAAGCTGCGGACAAGAAGCTTTCCGTGGCCAAAGAAGTTTGGGTTATACCTTGTAACCTTGGCTGGGCAATAGCCAATTCTACTACTCTTGCCTGCACAACCGCCAATCCTTGTTGTTGCAGTTTTTCATTTTCTTGTAGTAACCTACGATGGGGAACAAACTGCCCTAATTTAAATAATTTAGAATCCCCCAGCTCTATAATAATATACTGATCACGAATTCTATCATTCTCCTCAAAGAATTTAACCTTATCAATAATTTGCCCGTGCAATAAAGTAGTATCCCCTGGATCAATCACTTCTACCTTACGCATCATTTGCTTAATGATGATTTCAATATGTTTATTATTAATTTTCTCACCTTGTAAGCGATATACGCTTTGTAATTCATTTAAAATATATTCTTGCGCTACTACTGGCCCTTTGGTTACCAAAAGATCGGAAGCAGCTACAGCTCCATCTGTGATCAGCTCCCCTACTTTAACGTAGTCATTGTCTTGAACCAAGATATGTTTAGACAATGGTATCATATACTTAACCTGTATGCCTTCTTTGGACTCAATAATAATGGTCCTGTTTCCTCTTTTAATGCCACCATAGGTAACAATTCCACTCAATTCACTAATAAAAGCAGTATTAGCAGGTTTTCTAGCCTCAAAAAGCTCCACGACACGCGGCAAACCACCGGTAATGTCACGAGATTGATTAATGATACGCGGAACCTTAGCCAACACTTCTCCTTTGTAGACTTTATCCCCTATTTCTACTGCCAGCTGGGCCTTAATAGGAAGCGAATAAGAAGCAACTGTTTTATTATTTACATCGCGTAAAACAATACTTGGATGCTTTGTCTTATCCCTAGACTCAATCATAACCTTTGCCTTACGACCTGTTTGCTCGTCAAACTCCTCCTGATACGTAATGCCTTCCTCAAGATCTAGGAAGCTGACCAACCCATCTTGAGTAGCCAACAAGACCACATTGTAAGGATCCCAATGGTAAAGTTCTTGATCATAGCTTACTTGTTGATTATTTTTTACCTTAAGATGTGCACCATATGGTATATGCGTGCTCATTAATATTTTTTTTGTAATAGGATTTATAATCTTCAGTTCAGAAGAACGACTCATGACTACTTCAACCATTTCTCCATTTTCGTCTGAATAGTGGGTAACCATAAGTTCTTCAAAATGTATAGTACCTGCATACTTTGCTTTGACCTTAGACTCAACTACAATATTAGAAGCAATACCCCCTACTTGGAAAGTTCTCATAGTAAGCTGCGTACCAGGCTGTCCAATAGATTGGGCAGCAATCACGCCTACCGCTTCACCTACTGATACCGTATTACAGGTAGCTAAATTTCTACCATAACATTTTACACAAACCCCTTGAGACAAATCACAAGTCAACACAGAACGTATAAATATCTCGTCTATGCCAGCTGCTTCTATTTTGGAAGCCATTTGCTCATTAATTTCACTACCACGATGGATCAATAATGCTCCTGTTTTAGGATCAATTACATCATCCACAACCACACGACCCAATACCCGTTCTGCAAGCGATTCCACCACTCTATTTTCAACTTGTACAGCTTGTACAGTAATGCCCTTGATGGTACCACAATCTTCCATAATTACGGTTAAATCTTGCGATACATCTACTAATCTTCTGGTTAAATATCCAGCATCCGCTGTTTTTAAAGCGGTATCGGCTAACCCCTTTCTGGCACCGTGCGTAGAAATAAAATACTCAATTACATTCAACCCCTCTTGGAAATTAGAAATAATGGGATGTTCAATAATTTCTCCTACTGCACCTTGTGTGCTTTTTTTAGGCCTAGTAATCAACCCTTTCATTCCTCCTAATTGACGAACCTGCTCACGGGAACCCCTTGCGCCAGAACTCATCATCATGTAAACAGAATTAAAGGAATGTTGATCTTGTTCCAGCTGCTCCATCAGTTCATTGGTAATACGCGTATTGGTTCTGGTCCAAACGTCAATAACTTGGTTATACCTTTCATTATCGGTTATCAAGCCTAGCATGTAATTATCCCCAATCGATTCTACCTCTTCAGTGGCTTGTGCAATAAGTAAACTTTTAGTCGCTGGTATTTTAACATCATCTAACCCAATGGTCATTCCCGCTTTGAATGCTGCTTCAAAACCCAATGTTTTAATGTTATCTAAAAATTTAACGGTAGCTACCGTACCAAATTTGCTGTACATATCTGATACAATGCGTTGCATATTCCTAACATTAAGCGTTTCATTCACAAATTCCATCCCATCCGGGCAATATTCATTGAATATTACGCGGCCAACTGTAGTTTCCATTAATGTATGTGCAGTCGATCCATCTGCATGCTTTGTAGCCATCCGAAGCTTAATATAGGCGTTTTTAGAAATTTTTTCATGAGCCAATGCCATTAACACTTCTTGCGAAGCATAAAAACACATGCCCTCTCCCAATACACAATCATCCGGCGTACTACGCCTGCCTTTGGTCAAATAATGCAATCCCAAAATCATATCACGTGATGGAATGGTAATAGGCACTCCATTTGAAGGATTTAACACATTGCAAGAGGCTAACATAAGCAACGAAGTCTCGGCAATAGCTTCTTGACAAAGCGGAACATGAACAGCCATTTGGTCACCATCAAAATCAGCATTAAAAGCAGTACATACCAAAGGATGCAATTGAATGGCTTTACCCTCAATCATTTTAGGCTGAAACGCCTGTATACCCAATCGATGAAGGGTGGGTGCTCGATTGAGTAATACTGGATGCCCTTTCAGTACATTTTCCAAGACATCCCAGATAACAGGTTCTTTTTCTTCAATGAGTTTTTTAGCAGCTTTTACCGTTTCTGCTACCCCGCGTTCTATTAATCTGCGGATAATAAAAGGCATAAAGAGCTCAAGCGCCATTTCTTTAGGCAATCCGCACTCATGCAATAAAAGCTCAGGCCCTACTACAATAACAGATCTACCAGAATAATCTACTCGTTTGCCTAGCAAATTCTGCCTAAAACGGCCTTGCTTGCCTTTCAACATATCTGACAAGGATTTCAAAGGTCGAATGCCTTCCGAAGCCACAGAATTTACTTTACGAGAATTATCAAACAAAGAGTCTACTGCTTCCTGTAACATACGCATTTCATTGCGTATGATGATCTGAGGTGCCTTAATATCCAATAGCCTTTTAAGCCTATTATTTCTGATAATAACCCTGCGATACAAATCATTTAAATCAGAAGTAGCAAATTTACCGCCTCCAAGAGAGAAAAGTGGACGCAGCTCGGGAGGGATAACAGGTAATATACGCATCACCATCCACTCTGGACGATTTTCTATTTGTTTATTGGTATCTCTAAACCCCTCTACAATTTTTAGCCTTTTTACAATTTCCAAACGACGCTGTTGAGAGGTATCGTTAAGCAACTGTTCCCTTAGTTCAATGGTAAGTTTTTCTAAATCAAGCATTTTTATAATACGCTCAATCGCTTCTGAACCAATTTGAGCTATAAATTTATGGGGATCTGAGTTGCTCAGTAACTGGTTTTCTGGGGGCAATTGATCTAAAATATCAAGATATTCATCTTCAGATAACAGATCCATAGCGGCTATCCCATTTTCCTGCTTGATACCTGGTTGGATCACTACATACCGTTCATAGTATACAATTTGTTCAACTTTTTTAGTAGGTATGCCAAGTAAATAACTAATCTTACTGGGCAATACCCTAAAATACCAAATATGGGTTACTGGAACTACTAGCTCAATATGCCCAACGCGTTCCCTACGTTGCTTTTTCTCAGCAATCTCGACTCCACACCTATCACATACGATGCCTTTATAGCGAATGCCTTTGTATTTTCCACAATGGCATTCCCAGTCTTTTACAGGACCAAATATACGTTCACAAAACAATCCTTTTGTTTCAGGTTTGTAAGTTCTATAATTAATAGTCTCTGGCAGGGTAACTTCTCCAGATGAACGCGACAAAATCACCTCTGGAGAGGAAAGACTGGCAACAATACCAGAAAACTCAATGGATTGTGAATTATTTTTTCTAAACTTCATAGGGTTAAACTTGTTACACGAGATGTTATGAGATATGAAAAGCTAAAACAAATTCGCTATATATTATGTATCCGTTCACCTGCGTGGCAGCCTTATTTTATAGTATCCTTTCACTTGCGTAGTAGCCATATTTTATAGATTATTGATGATTTTATCCATTTTTTTTAAAAACTACTTCTTTTAAAGCTACTTTTTTTGCTTGATCAAAAAAAGTAGCCAAAAAAAATCAAGCGCTGGTGAACAAAGCTGTTGAAAATTTCAGCCTGAAAGCTGAAAATCAAAACTCGCCCAGGCTTGCAGCCTTGGGCTTAAACAAGTTGATTTTCTACCAGCTTTCAGACTAAAATTTTCTAATCACAGCTTTGTTCAAGGCGCGTTTTTTATGATCTTGTATTTGTTGTACCTATTGCTAGGTACGAACGTGAACAAATACGGATAGGTCACACGATTGAACGAATACCTATTTCTAATTGGTACGAACACGGATACGCATAGGCCACATGACTGAACGGATACTATATTATACCAATGTAATTTCAAGTCCTAAGCCCCTTAGCTCGTGAATCAATACATTAAATGATTCAGGCAAATTCGGCTTTGGAATATTGTTACCTTTAACAATTGCTTCATAGGCTTTAGATCTACCCACTACATCATCTGATTTGGTATTGAGCATCTCTTGTAATGTATAAGCTGCGCCATATGCTTCTAGCGCCCATACTTCCATTTCACCAAATCTTTGTCCTCCAAATTGGGCTTTACCTCCTAATGGTTGCTGGGTAATAAGAGAATAAGGTCCCGTGGAACGGGCATGCATTTTATCATCTACTAAATGGGCAAGTTTAAGAAGATATACTATCCCAACGGTAACTTTTTGCTCAAATGGAAGACCTGTCCCACCGTCATAAACAGTTGTTTTACCAAAATCAGGTAGGCCAGCTCTTTGAAGCTCACAAGAAATCTCATCTAAACCCATCCCTTCAAAAATAGGATTGGTATAACGCTCGCCTAATGTATACCCAGCCCACCCCAATACGGTTTCATATAATTGACCTAAGTTCATACGAGAAGGCAATGCAAGCGGGCTCAATACCACATCTACAGCTGTACCATCTGCCAAAAAGGGCATATCTTCTTGCGGTACTATTTTACAAACAATGCCTTTATTACCATGCCTTCCAGACATTTTATCGCCAACCTTGAGCTTTCTTTTTTCTGCAATATACACTTTGGCTATCTTTACAACGCCTTTAGGTAATCCATCGCCTGCTTCTAGTGTGAATTTTTCACGCTTAAAACGCACAATACATTCCGTACGTTTTTTAGTATAGTTCCCTATAATATGCTGCACCAGCTCATTTTTATGTGCATCATGGGTCCAATTACTAAGCAAAAGATCACCCATCAGGTTAACTTCTTCTGGAAGATGGTAGAGCGATTCATCCCGGTAAATATTTTTCTTAGGGAAGAGTTTTTCGGCAATCAATGCAGGGGTAAATGGTGTCCCTTCTGCTATAATTTCATCACCAAACTGATGATAAATACCATTTGTAACCACCCCATCCAATACCATTACCAATTTTTGGATAGCTGTTTCACGTAACGTAAGCAACGTCCTAGCATGTGCTTTTCTCAATAAGTCTAGTTCTTTTTTCACTTTGAGCTTACTTTCTTTGCTTTTTTCGGGACTAGAGAAAATTTTAGTATCTATAACGATACCTTCCATACCAGGAGGAACCCTTAATGAAGTATTCTTTACATCACCTGCCTTATCGCCGAAAATAGCTTTTAAAAGTCTGGCTTCTGGGGTTACATCTATTTCTCCTTTTGGGGTGATTTTACCAATCAAAATATCTCCTTCCTTGACTTCTGTTCCTACTTTAATAATGCCATTAGGATCTAATTTACCAATGGTTTCTTCACTAACATTTGGAATTTCATTGGTCAGCTCCTCTGCACCAAATTTAGTATCCTTGACTTCTAAAACAAATTCTTTAATGTGAATAGAAGTAAAAACATCATCATATACCACACGCTCAGAAATAACAATACCATCTTCAAAGGTATATCCTTTCCAGGATAAGAAAGCAACTTTTAAATTTTTACCAAGTGCCAATTCTCCATTTTTAGTAGCATATCCTTGGCAAAGTAGTTGACCTTTTTGTACCAGATCTCCCTTGGCTACCATCGGGGATAAGTTAATACAAGTACTGCGATTGGTACCTCTAAACTTATCAATGGTATAGCTTACGGAAGCATCAGAAAATGCCACAAGTGCCTCTTCCTCTGAACGATCATAATGAATGGTAATTTTTCTACTATCTACATAGGTAACCACTCCGCTACCTTCGGCAGTAGGCAATCCCCTAAATTCCTTCGCAACTCTTTTTTCCACACCTGTACAAACAATTGGCACATCTGGCCTAATCAAAGGCACCGCTTGACGTTGCATGTTAGATCCCATTAGCGCACGACTGGCATCATTATGTTCCAAAAATGGAATCAAGGAAGCAGCAACCGAAGCAATCTGACTACTAGAAATATCCATATAGTCAATCTGATCTTGTTTGACCAAAGGATACTCATCTCCATTTCGGACTTTAACGCGTTCGTCCAGGATGGTTCCCTTCTCATCTAAGCGAATACTAGCTGGTGCAAAATTTGCCCCTTCTTCTTCTGCAGCATTGAGGTAACAAATCTCACCACTTAAGTTAACTTTACCCTTCTCCACTTTTCTATAGGGGGTTTCAATAAAACCCATACGATTTATACGTGCATACATACAAAGTGAAGAGATCAAACCAATATTCATACCTTCAGGTGTTTCAATGGTACACAACCTGCCATAATGGGAATAGTGTACGTCTCGTACCTCAAAACCAGCACGATCTCTCGAAAGTCCACCAGGCCCTAGAGCGGATACACGACGCTTATGGGTTATTTCTGCAAGTGGATTGACCTGATCAATCAACTGGGAAAGCGGATTTATTCCAAAGAAAGAATTGATAACAGAGGAAAGCGTACGCGCATTAATAAGGTCTGCAAGTTTAAAGGTTTCATTATCCCTAACGTTAATTCTTTCTCGAATGGTTCTGGCTAAACGAGAAAGCCCTACACCAAATTGTGTATAAAGCTGCTCTCCAACAGAACGTACCCGGCGGTTGCTTAAGTGGTCAATATCATCTACTTCTGCTTTACCATTCACCACTTTAATAAGATACTGAATAATTTGTATGATATCTTCTTGCGTTAAGACACAAGTTTTTATCGGTACATCCAAATGTAATTTTTTATTGATTCTATAGCGACCAACTTCCCCTAAGGTATACCGCTTGCTACTAAAGACCAGGCCTTCTACCGTGTCACGTGCAATTTGCCAATCAGGCGCTTCTGTATTACGTAACTGGCGGTAAATTTGCTCTATGGCTTCCTTTGTATCATTGGCACTGTCTTTGTTAAACGTATTATAAATAACGTTATAGTCTGCATAAACAGCATCTGATTTATGCAAAAAAACAGAACTAACACCAGACGATAATACCATTTCTATAGATGCTTCATCTAATGTGGTATTACGTTCCACAAGGACTTCATGCCTGGTATAGGGAAGCACTTCACCTGTTTCTTCATCTATGAACTCTTCTGCCCAACTTTTCAAGACCCGGGCAGCTATTTTACGGCCCATATGACTTTCTAGCGTTTCCCTAGTGGCTTCCACCTCTTCGGAAAGACCAAATATATCCAGAATATCTTTATCGCTACTATACCCAATGGCACGCAGCATAGTCGTAATAGGAATTTTCTTTTTCCTATCTACATAGATATACATCACGGAATTGATATCAACAGAAAACTCAATCCAAATACCTTTGGCAGGCACAACCTTGGCAGAATAAACGTTGGATCCACTAATGTGTTTATTTTCAAAAAAGAAAATACCGGACGATTTATGTACCTGGGAAACAACTACCCGCTCCACACCATTTAAAATAAAAGAGCCTTGTTCGGTCATATAGGGAATGTTACCCAAAAAGACCTCTTGTTCCATTCCTTCATATTTGCCCGTTTGTTCATCATTTTGCAGCAAACGTAATTTGGCTTTCAAAGGAACGTCGTAGGTTAACCCACGGTCAATGCACTCTCGTGGGGTATATTGGGGCAGCTCTAGATTATAATCGATAAACCCTAACGTATAGTTACGTTTAGCATCTTCGATAGGGAAATGCTCCATAAAAACCCTATAGAGCCCTTCACTCATTCTATTTTCTGGACTAACACCCAGTTGAAAAAAGTCTCTAAAAGACTTTATTTGAACTTCAAGCAAATCGGTATAATTTGCAGAGGCATCAGCAGAAGACACATGGCCATTCTGCTTACTAGATTGTTTTTTCTTCACTAAGATAGGACCCGTTTATAGTTTATGCATACAGGAAGTAAGAAAGAGAAGCACTTTAACTTATACTAAGTTACCTATGCAAAATCTTGAAAGGAGCCAAATGCACAAGTATTATTCAAAAAGAGCCCCCGGAACCCATTTGCAAATGCTCTTTGTACATGTCCTGATAGGCAACTGTTGCGTTCAATGCCTTATACAACATATTATATATGCGCTTTTAGGGTATGCGTTACTTTAACTCAACTTCTGCACCAGCTTCTTCTAGTTTTCTTTTTATTGATTCTGCTTCTTCTTTAGGAAGTTTTTCTTTTAACGTACCTGGGGCAGCATCAACAAACTCTTTGGCTTCTTTCAATCCCCATCCAATGATTTCCTTTACGAGTTTTACTACTGCAAGCTTAGAAGCGCCTGCTGATTTTAAAATAATATCAAATTCTGTTTTTTCTAATACCGTTTCAGCTGAAACGGCAGGGCCAGCAGCCATCATAACAGGAGCTGCCACAGCCGGTTCAATACCATGCTCCTTTTTCAAAATATCAAACAACTCATTGGCCTGTTTAACAGTTAAATTAACAAGTTGTTCCGCTAAACTTTTTAAATCAGTCATGTTTATAAATGTTTATTAAAATGTGTATTAAAAGATTAGATGGCTAGATATAAAACAGAAATTACCCTTGTTAAACAAATGCATTCGACAAGGTTTCTACAGCTCCCATCAAACGTTTTTCTCCAGATTGAAGTGAAGCCATAACATTTGACATGGGCGTCTTTAAAAGTGCCATAATATCGCCCACTAATTCATCTTTTGATTTTAGGGTGCTCAACCTATCCAAGCATTCTACTCCAATGAATAGATCACCATAAATAGAAGCCCCCTTTAAAATAGGTAGATTCAATTTTTCTGCTGCTAAAAAGTTTTTTAACATTTTTGCAGGCGCACTTCCCGCTTCACTGGTAAACAAAATACCAGAAAAGCCTTTCAATACTTTTGAAAAGAAAGTTGCATATTCCTCATCACGCGCTCCCGATTGCTCAAGTGCGTGCTGAATTAAGGTATTTTTAGCAACTTGATAAACGAGGTTATGCACAACACAACTTTTTCTAAATTTATTTACTTGTTCTACTGTGAGACCCATAGCGTCTATCACATAAAAACAACCGAAAGTAGAAAGTTTTTCCACCAGACCTTCTATAACCTGTAATTTTTCTACTCGTTTCATTTTTCTAAAGCCCCACAGAAATACTCCTATCTACAAAAATGCCTCTACTCATCGTGCTAGATAGGCTGATACTATTTACATATAATCCTTTTGAAGAGGCAGGCTTCAATTTAACAATAGTTCTTAACATTTCCATTATATTCTCTACTATCTTTTCCTTAGCAAAAGATACACGACCTACGCTACTGTGCACAATACCATATTTATCAGCCTTAAAACTCACCTTCCCCCCCTTAACCTCTTTAACCATTTTAGCAACATCCATTGTCACCGTACCTACTTTAGGATTAGGCATGAGTCCACGAGGGCCTAATATGGTGCCCAACTTACCTAGTTTAGCCATAACGGTTGGCATGGTTATAATAACATCTACATCTGTCCAGCCTTGTGCTATCTTTGCTATATAGTCATCCAACCCTACATAATCAGCACCAGCCAGTTTTGCCTCTTGTTCTTTGTCAGCAGTACACAGCACTAAGATCCTACATTTCTTCCCCGTTCCATGAGGAAAAGTTACCGTTCCCCTAACCATTTGATCAGATTTTTTAGGATCAATACCTAAGCGGATCGCAATATCCATTGAAGCATCAAATTTTGTAAAAGTGTGTTTTTGCACAAGCTCAACCGCTTCACTTAAAGGATATACCTCTTTAACAGCAACCGCATTGCTGCGTTTTTTTATTGGTTTAATCGCCATTTTCCTATCTTTTATTTAATCCAAGGCGCAATACCTTGTACGGTAACGCCCATGCTCCTGGCTGTTCCAGCTATCATCCTCATAGCAGCATGTATATGTAAAGTATTTAAATCTTGAAGTTTAGCCTCTGCAATTTGCTGAACTTTTTCCCAAGTAATATGCGCAACCTTGCGTCTATTCGACTCAGCAGAACCTTTTGTGATCTCAGCAAGTTTCATAATAGAAATAACAGTAGGAGACGTTTTAACAATGAAATCAAAAGTCTTATCCTGATAAACCGTAATAATTACAGGTACAATCTCTCCCTGCTGGTCTTTGGTTCTAGCATTAAACTGCTTACAGAACTCCATAATATTGACGCCTTTACTACCTAATGCTGGACCTACTGGTGGAGAAGGATTAGCTGAACCACCTTTAACCCGTAACCTTACATAACCTAAAACTGGCTTAGACATACCCATATATAAATTTTAAAAACATAATAATTAGAAATTAAGGCTTAGTAACCTTACCCAATCCCTATCAACATTGCTCTGAACTAAAAAAGTTTTTTGACTTGTGTATAACTTAATTCTACAGGAGTACTTCGTTCATCAAAAATTTTAACAACTACCGTAATGGTTTTCTTTTCTTCAAAAATTTCCTGCACTTTTCCAGAAAATCCTGCAAAAGGTCCATCTATAATTTCAATCATTTCCCCTACGGTAAAAATAGTGCTTAGCTTTAGATCTGGCTCAACATCACTGGTTTTACCTATAATACGATCCACCTCTGCTTGGCTCAATGGAACGGGCGGGCTAGCAGCTCCCCATCCCCTAACGCCTAAGAAACCCAAAGCTCCATTTATATTTTTTAGTAATTGTACAAAGAGGTCATTGGTTAGATCGGCTTGTAATAATATATAACCAGGAAATAAGTTTCTATTTTTCACATGTTTTTTTCCAGCACGAACTTCGTACACTTTCTCATAAGGTATTAATATTTCACCAACCGCATATTGCAAATTTTCTTTTATAAGTTCTGCCTGCAGATTAGCCTTTATTTTTTCTTCCCGCTTACTGACTACCTTAAGCACATACCACTGTAACGTATTCATTCAACTAGTCCGTTTTTTAAAAAGCATTATAAAGCCAGACAAAAGCTTTTTTCAAAGACCAATCCATTAATCCAATAAGAAGCCCAAATAATAAAGAAGCTACCAGCACAACTACAGCACTGGCTTGCAACGTATCGTAAGTAGGCCAGGTAATCTTACACCTTATTTCCTGTATCAAATTTTGTATAAATATCTTTGCTTTTAACATATCGTTTTAATGCACGGGTGGAGAGAATCGAACTCCCAGCCTATGGTTTTGGAGACCATCACTCTACCAATTGAGCTACACCCGTAATCTGTTAAACACGCACCTGTAAAACAAACAGGGATGGCAGCCACAACCGTCTACATCATACCACTAAACTTTTTTGCTCTTTATGAAAACAAAAGATACAACAGCCAGGACTATTCAATAATAGCTGTAACCCTTCCTGCACCCACCGTTCTACCACCTTCGCGAATAGCAAAGCGCAATCCAACTTCCATAGCAATGCTATTGATAAGCGTAATTTCTAAATTGACATTGTCACCGGGCATAACCATTTCCAAACGTTCAGGAAGTTTTATCTCACCCGTAACATCTGTTGTTCTGAAATAACATTGTGGCCTATATTTATTGAAAAACGGAGTATGACGACCACCTTCTTTTTTCGTTAGAATATAGACTTCAGCATTAAACTTACTATGGGGCTTAACACTGCCTGGCTTACAAATAATCATACCACGTTGGATACGCTCTTTATCAATACCACGAAGCAATAGACCAACATTATCACCCGCTTCACCCCTATCTAAAATTTTTCTAAACATTTCTATACCTGTAACAGTAGAGGTCAACTTTTCAGCTCCCATACCAATAATTTCCACTGGATTACCTGAATGTATCACACCTTTTTCGATTCTGCCCGTAGCAACCGTACCACGACCTGTAATGGTAAATACACCTTCTACAGGCATCAAGAAATCTTGATCTACTAATCGTACAGGAAGCGGAATATAGCTATCTACTGCATCCATTAATGCTTGTATTTTTGCTTCCCACTCGGGTTCTCCATTCAACGCGCCTAAAGCAGAACCATGCACAATAGGGGTATTATCCCCATCAAACTTATAAGCATTTAAAAGTTCTCTGACCTCAAGTTCTACCAACTCGAGCATTTCTGGATCATCCACTGCATCCACTTTATTCAAGAACACTACGATATTAGGCACACCAATTTGATTGGCCAAAAGAATATGCTCCCTCGTTTGAGGCATAGGGCCATCTGTTGCAGCTACTACCAGGATAGCGCCATCCATCTGTGCAGCACCCGTAATCATATTTTTAACATAATCAGCGTGACCAGGACAGTCCACATGGGCATAGTGCCTATTTTTGGTCTGGTATTCCACGTGAGCAGTATTAATAGTAATACCACGTTCTCTTTCTTCTGGAGCAGCATCAATGGTTGAAAATTCTTTTTTTTCTGCCAACCCTGCCTTAGCCAAAACAGAAGTAATGGCAGCCGTTAAAGTTGTTTTACCATGATCAACGTGCCCGATTGTACCAATGTTCACATGTGGTTTTGACCGATCAAATATCGCTTTTGCCATAAATTATATTCTTTAGATTTTACAATAAAATATTAACCAAATACTTTTGGGTTTACCCAAACCTATACCTCCATCAGCTCCAACATGGAGCCAATGACGGGATTTGAACCCGTGACCTCTTCCTTACCAAGGAAGCACTCTACCACTGAGCTACACCGGCCCTAATAGAACCCCAAGAGCGGAAGACGAGGCTCGAACTCGCGACCTACAGCTTGGAAGGCTGTCGCTCTACCAACTGAGCTACTCCCGCCTATTGCATACATACCCGCTACCCTCACCATATTCCAGTCCAACCCTCAACGCAGTGGGGAGAGAAGGATTCGAACCTTCGAAGCTATACAGCAACGGATTTACAGTCCGCCCCAATTGGCCACTCTGGCATCTCCCCATGTAATGCTGCTAAAAGAAGATCCATACCTTCACACTATTTCTTCAGCACAGTGAAGCGAATATACGAAAAATAAAGAAAAAATATACCCCATTACAAATGATCTAAAACAGATCTAGTTGGACACCTATAGATAAAGGCCTGATCCGATTCGTACCGCTGGGACCCTGTCCATCTTCAAAAAGAGAATTAAAACTATATCCAGCCGTCAAACCAAAACGGTGATACCCCATACCAAGTTGTACACCCCAAACATATCTCCTAAGATTATAATATTCAGTAGAACTTAAAACAGATGATTCATCATATTTCGAAAACGTTATACTGGAAGAGGCATCTATACGAATACCCAATTTGCCACCTAGCCAAACATAAAATCCATCCTTAGGTTCATCTAAAACACTATTAAACCGCAATCTAAGTAAGATATCAAAGTAAGAAACACTAAAAGTAGAGGACGATACTTTTGCTTTTGCCTCTGTATCTGCTACATGCAAATCGGCAGCAGGGTCTATGTCTGAACACTCTGTATCATCCTTCTTGACCCTTTTAAGTGCTGGAAATATCATTTCCTCACCAGATTTATGCCCCTTAAAAGAATATTTCAAACTGCTACAACCAATGCCTGGACAAATGGCAAAACGAGAGGTATGGATACGCATACCATATGTGAACGCTATGTTTGGTGAATGCGCCAAACAAGCTAGCGAAAATTTTTCCACAGGAAGCGGTGGCTTGCCATTATCCAAGTTTACCAAAAAATCCAGTGGAAAATCTATCATGCAGCTATAATAGTTTGTAATAAGTGGCGTATAGCTATCATCTCCTTTAGCTGCGTCCTTCTGGATAAGGGCTTCCTGCGTATGGACATTCGGAGGGGAAAGCGTGTTTGTAGAACTATTTGTAGAACTATTTGTAGAGCCATTTGTAGAGCTAACCACTGCATGAGCAACAGGGGACCCAACAAAAGATAATAATAAGAGAGGCAGCGTTTTTTTCATATGAATCAATTAATTATTGATATTAAGAATTAAGTATATAAATATACATATTAGGATATTAATAATCCATTCATGCATGTTACGTATGTATCAAACGACCCGATCGTCTTGTATAGAAAAATGCATAAAATATTATACCTATTTAGGATACAATAGTTTTCACATAAAGTTACTTTTTTTCTGGGATATGTCAAAATATTATTTTGATCTATTTTTTAATTACCTTTGATAAAGGCTAAAATAGTAAAGCAAAAATGGACTTGTAGCTTAACTGGATAGAGCACTGCACTACGGATGCAGCGGTTAGGGGTTCGAATCCCTTCAAGTCCACATTTTTTCTTTCTCATTGCGCTACCACGGTACCCAGTCTTTTGGCTATACTACACTCAGAGGCTTTGAGTGACTGGTGTACCTGTAATAAGTGTTCTTCTGCTTCTAACGTCAATTCTTTGGTAAGCTCTTCCCTATTTTGCTCAATAAGTTCCTGTACCAGGCGAATTTTTAGCCTAAGAATTACTTCTAAGCTCATCTGATATACATTATCTATCTCCCCTACCGTATAAATGCCATATTTTTTAACCCAAGCTTCGCTAATTTCATGTGGAGAAGCCATTAGATCAATCGCTATTTTTTTTATTGCTTCATCCATACCATCTAAACAACATTGGATATCAACTGTACCACCAAGCTGGAGAACTTTTTTAAAATAATCAAAAAGCATTATACAATTTGCAGATCTAAAGGCTATATCACCCAATTCCAAGAACATATATTCATACAAATACTGCTCTTCCGATAATTTAACACAACCATACGTCAGCACAATACGCATAATTTCTTGCTCATAGGCTTCAATACTTGTAGTAAGTTTATTGATGAAATGCAGTTTTCTGTGGTCTACGTAGGGGCTATGGTTACCTGTACCATGGCGTTTGATAAATGATCTTTTTTGCTGCAATAAAGGAGTGGATGTAGCCTGATTGCACAATTCATGATAGGTAGAGAGCAGCAGTGCTTCTTCTATGGAAAAAAGCTTACTGCATTTTTTAAGAAATAGGCTCCGTGTTATTTCATCTGGAATAGCTACAATACTTCGGACAATATCTCTTATACATTGTGCCTGCTCAACCGGATGCTGCTCACTAGTATGATTTAGTAGGAAGCCAGCCTTAAAAGTAATAAAATCTTGAATCGCATGGTTAAGATAATGGATAAAAGCAGCTGCACCTATTTTACGCAGATAACTATCTGGATCTTCTCCTGGAGGCAACAATATAATCTTAACCTCAAATCCCTTGGCTAATAATTTATCTATACCGCGCAAAGCAGCTCGAATGCCAGCCTGATCTCCATCAAATACAAGTGTAATTTTAGTGGTAAAACGGAACAAGTAACCCATCTGCGCTTCCGTAAGGGAAGTCCCAGCAGAAGCTACTACCTGCTCCCACCCTACCATATGATGAAAGGCGAGCACATCGGTATACCCCTCTACCAGATAACAGTTATTTTCTTGTTTAATACGTTGCTTCGCAAAAGAAAATCCATATAACAATTCTCCCTTATGGTAAATACTGGTTTCAGGTGAATTAATATACTTGGGGCTATCTCCTGCAACAGTAGTCATGTGTCGAGCAGCAAAAGCCACGACTTGTCCCCTACTATTGTGAATAGGAAACATCAGGCGGCCCCGAAAACGATCATATATTTTTGCACCATTTTGTATAACCAACCCTGCTGCAACCAATTCCTCCACACTTATCCCTTGTCCTATTGCAAATGGATAGAATCCATCCCAGCTGTTTAAACTATAGCCTAAGGAAAATTTTTAAAGGATTTGGATAGAGGAGGAAAAAGAGGAGGAGAAGGTAAGGAATTGAAACGGATGGGAAAAATGGGGGAAAAGCCTAAAATGGAATATTTGTAGAGGCATCAAAAAGGAAGAAGGAAGAAGGAAAGGCAACAACATTCTTTATTTGTCATCCTTTAAATTAAAAAAAAAAGTCAGATGGACGCTAAATACAGGTTTTTTATTGGAGGCTCCAACTTTTTAGCAATAATTCAAGAGTGGATTTATTAAATCGGAGGTGGCGAAGCGAATAACCAAATTGGGGAGGAGACAGGAGAGGCGAGAGGAGGAAGAGGAGTGAAGGGGAAGGGGATGGCGGAAAAAATTGGTCTCCTCTCAATCAGCAGCGTNACGGAACAAGTAACCCATCTGCGCTTCCGTAAGGGAAGTCCCAGCAGAAGCTACTACCTGCTCCCACCCTACCATATGATGAAAGGCGAGCACATCGGTATACCCCTCTACCAGATAACAGTTATTTTCTTGTTTAATACGTTGCTTCGCAAAAGAAAATCCATATAACAATTCTCCCTTATGGTAAATACTGGTTTCAGGTGAATTAATATACTTGGGGCTATCTCCTGCAACAGTAGTCATGTGTCGAGCAGCAAAAGCCACGACTTGTCCCCTACTATTGTGAATAGGAAACATCAGGCGGCCCCGAAAACGATCATATATTTTTGCACCATTTTGTATAACCAACCCTGCTGCAACCAATTCCTCCACACTTATCCCTTGTCCTATTGCAAATGGATAGAATCCATCCCAGCTGTTTAAACTATAGCCTAAGGAAAATTTTTTTGCTATTACTGGTGAAATTTCTCGTTGATTAAGATAGGGCAAAGCTACTTGAGCAGCTTCTGGATGGTTCCACAGTAGATTGCTAAAATAAGCGGTGGCTAGGTTTAAAAGTGCATAAAGCTTTGCATTTGTATCGACTACTTGTCTATTAGTTGCTTTATCCAGCTCTGCTGGGACAATCGCTATCCCATATTTTTGAGCTAAATAGGTAATAGCCTCTACAAAAGAGCAATTTTCTATCTCTTGTACAAACGTGATGGCATCTCCTGCTGCGTCACAGCCAAAACATTTATAAAATCCTTTGATAGGAGAAACAGCAAAAGAAGGCGTATGTTCCTGATGAAAGGGACAACAAGCCCAAAAATTTTGTCCCTTTTTTTTAAGAGGTAAAAAATCAGCAATCACTTCCTCAACACGCACCATGCTTTGGAGGGATTGGATGGTTTCTTCACTGATTAACATAAATAGTATAGATAGTATAGATAGTATAGATAGACTATATAAAATTGCTAGTATTCAATAATAGATTTCTTTCATCAAAATAGCTTTAGATAATATTTATGCCTATATTTGTTAATATTTTTTTAGAGTATCCGTTCACTTGCGTGGCAGCCGTATTTTAATAGATTATAGCAAATTGCTAATATTTAATAATTAAAGCTACTTTTTTTGCTTGATCAAAAAAAGTAGCCAAAAAAAATCAAGCGCTGGTGAACAAAGCTGTTGAAAAATTCAGTCTGAAAGCTGAAAATCAGAACTCGCCCAGGCCTGCAGCCTTGGGCTCAAACAGGCTGATTTTCTACTACCTTTCAAACTGAACTTTTCTAGTCACAGCTTTGTTCAAGGCGCACTTTTTATAAACTTACATTATTGCGCATTTCTAAATACGAACGTGAAAAAATACGAATAGGCCGGCCACACCACTGAACGGATACTTTTTAGAGTATGTTTTAATTTTACAATAAGGGGTCCATGATCAAGCATCAAACTTGTGCATACAGGCCCATTAAAACATTTCAAGGCCTAAGATACCCTCCGAAATCAGTGTTAAATTTTGTTCGGAATATCGGCTACATGATATAAAATTTATGATATGAAAAGAAATAATTGCTTACGGTATTTATGGTTTAGTATTACGTTAACCTTAGGTAACTGTTCCATGCACCAGAATCATATGAAAAATTTAGAACGAGAACTAAATATAGATAAAGGGAACGAAACAATAGCACAAAATTTTAAGATAGCAGAACCGAAACACACATTAGGAAAAGAAACGCCATCAGTTCTTATAGACCTATTAGCTGTTTTTGAAGAATTTTCTCGTAACCCGCTTCCTGCTAAGAAAATAGATTTTTATCAACGATTTCTACCTGAGCTGATCACTTGGGTGGGGGTGATGTATGATACGTTTTCTCGACATTATGCTACTTTTTGTAGCCGTAGCGTAGGAGGGACAGAATCTTTGTTTTTTGACCCCCATCTAAAAGGACAATTTTTATCTCCTTATTGCATGGCCTTTAAAAAATTTCAAGATTGTATTGATACTATTTTTGCAAATATAGCGCACCAATATCCTGGTGTCCTTAAAGAGGGCCAAGCCTTATCAGTAGTAACATGGGAGAAGTGTGCGTTCGAAAGTTTTACCAAACTCATGAAAACCATACAAAATCATTGCCAAAATACTACACAATGTCAAGAATGGAATGAAGTAAAGGCAATGAAAAATGCAACAGGCGAAGAGATATTGAATGGATTCTCTAATCTAATCATGCATATACGAAACAATGGTTCACAATATACATTACTTTGGCGGAAAGAAGCACAGCATTATGTTGTTATGCCCTTAATCAAAAGTTTATTAAAAACAGTTTGCCTCCCAACACTATGGACGTCTAATGATAGGGGTCCTATGTCGCATTTTATTTTTTCCTCAAAAGGGGAAATAGAAAGGAGAGCAGGTATTCTAATAAATTTCATACGTTGCCCTGATGACAATATCGTTTTAGCATTGTATGATGGAATGAATTCGAGTTCAAGATATCAGCACCGCATTCCATCTAAGAAAGAATTTTTAGAAGATTTGTTACAATTATTCTTTGGTTATAATTATCAAAAAAGACCAGACTTAGTAGAAAATACGTATTCCACGTTTATTCCACTACCGAATAAAATAGATGACGTTTTTGACGTTATTGGTGAGATAATACATCAGGAAATTCATCCAGGGAATAAAACTTATGAATTTCTGGATGCTTATTTTCATTTATCAGAATCAAATAAAAATAAAGAAGATAACGTAAATGAACTGGCTGCAGCAGTAGAAGAAACTTCTGTAAGTAGGCAAATGCAAGAAACACCGCTGCAATCGGAAGAAACACAAAGTAGTAGTAAATCATTGAAAAAAATACAAAAATCAATAAGAAAAAAGCAACAAAAAGAGGAAACAGAACGTACAAAACAGCAGGAGCGACGTCATATAGAAAAATTCGAAACGCTCCATGAAAAAGCAAAAATTACATTTCCAGAATTGATCAAGCTTATAAATATTTTTAGTAAGCTTAATCCAGAAGTGGGGGAAGGAACAGTAACCCAAAAAGGTTCACATACTACGATGCATAGTGCTGGATCAAAATCTATAACGATTGTTAAATCACATGGTAAACAGAAGGGAAATGAACTATCTAAAAAAGGAACCAAACAATTTTTTAAAGATTTCGAATTGTAAAATGCTTTTATATAAATCAATTTAAAAATAATTTCTGCTATACTAAATATGGCTCTTATTGATCCTGATTAGATATCGTAAGGATATAATAAAAACATATTAGAAAGATACGAGAAACTAAAAATAGCAAGCGCTGGTGAACAGATATCATGAAAAATTTACTGATTATAAGTCGAATATAAAGGCATATATCATTTGCATATAATGTAATATATATTTAAATTAAGCCATATTAAAATTACATGCCTAGACAGGCAGTATTTAATTTTAACTTACAAGAAGAGGCCAATGATTGTATTTTACAATTTTAAACAGCAATTACTATGTTAACATACAAGAATAAAAATATTTGTGGAAGAGGAGGGCTATTGTCATTTTTAACCATTTTAGGCTTAACCTTAAGTGCAGGTGGGTGCCCCCCTAAATCTCAGTCAAAATCGGAGCAAGAAAAAACAAAGGTCCTACAATTGTTAGAAGGAAGCCGTAAAATCACAACAATATTACGGCAAAAAACATTGCCTGAAATCAAGAAAGTCCTTAACACAGATGAGGTAAAGGAACTAGAGAAAGCGATTAATGAATGGGACCAAGAGATACAAAAAGGCATAAAAGTAACAAAAGACTTAACAGAAGCAGACAGGGAGACAGAGACAGGGGCAAGGGTAACATACGTGGAACAAATGCAGCATGTGCGCGATAAGTATTTAGAAATAGACCGCATAAAAGATAATATTTACAATCAAATAAATTCAGGAAAAGTCAAAGCTACTCTTGCCAATGCAGATAAGGACATAGAAAATATTAAAAGTAAAGACAAGCAATTCTATTCAGAGTAGTACAATTAGGCCGTATCAGCAAAATACGGGTTTTTGTTCAAGGCGCGTTTTTTATGATCTTGCATTATTGTACTATTTCTTCTAATTCTAATTAAGTACGAACACGGACGCATTTCCCAAAGCGTTTTTCAAATACCGATGCACATCATGTGGGTGCGATAGGTGGTACCTTTATTAAAGGTGCAACTGAAGCTACACCGAATCATGACCAAGTTTCTAAGATATTGGATAATGCAAAAGCATACTTTTATGGGGCTTCCTAATATAGGCATTAGGTAGGGTAACCCATAAAAGATAATGCATGGTGGTCGTGAAGTTGCAAAAGAGTAATTTTTTGTAATTACCGATAATTTTTTGATCTGATTGATAGAGTATACGGAATATAAAAAAAATTTTTCTTATCAAAAAAGATACAGGTACCCAAAATAGTATGACATAGTCGGAAAAAGAGAATGCAACAAGTTGAAACAAGCGGGAGGTAGTAGATCAGTGTACTGCAAATCATTTGGGTTGTTTAGCAGTAATATTTTGAATATAGGCTAGCACGGCTTCCATACCCAATTTGTCATGGGCAGAAACCAGAAATATAGGCGGCATAGTTGTCCAATCTTTTTCCAAAAAAGCCATTAGCATCCTATAGTTTTTTTGAGCTACTATTTTATTTTTTCTGTCTGCTTTTGTAAACACAATAGCAAAAGGAATATGACAGGCTCCCAGCCAACGCATAAAGGCAAGATCGATATCTTGAGGGGCAATTTTACTATCTATCAATAAAAAAACGGAGAGCATTTGTGTTCTATATAATAGATAATCACGTAACATTTTTTCCCACTTGGTTTTTATGGCATGGCCTACTTGTGCCCATCCATATCCTGGAAGATCTACAAAATAGAGGTGATTATTGACCAAAAAGTGGTTGATACGTGCTGTTTTTCCAGGTGTTTTAGACGTTTTAGCCAATTTTTTCCGCTGTAAAAGTGCATTAATCAGAGATGATTTGCCTACATTGGAACGGCCAATAAAGGCAACTTCTGCTCTACCGTCATGGGGGCACTGTTTATAGTCTGCGTTACTAGAGGTAAAGTAAGCAGTATAAATTTTCATTATATAGTGGAAAGTTGATAGAAGAACAAAACTAACTAACAAAGGTAAAATATTCCATACGACTTTACGACTTTTTCTAATTTTTTTAGCTAATGATTTTTGGTTAATTTGCGACCAATATTTCAATTGCCTTACCCAAAATGATAAAAGCCGACAGACATCGATGGCTCAGTGACCATTTACAAATGGCCACTGAGCTAGTACATGCGGGTGTTAGCCCAGAACCACATACAGGCGCTATACTTACGCCTATTTTTCAATCAACTGTATTTGTGCAAGAATCGGTCGAGCACTACCTAGCAAAAGGGCATTCCTATTCTGGATCAGCGAACCCTACTGTTTCTGTTCTAGAAGCAAAAATTGCCACGTTGGAAAAAGCTAGCATAGCCTATTGTTTTAGTTCAGGCATGGCTGCTATTGTCACCACCATGGCAAGTTTTTTACGGCAGGGGGACCACTGTGTCCTCTCACACGCTTGCTATGGCACTACGCAAGAGGTTGCGCATGATCTTTTTGGGCAGCTAGGGGTGGAATTTTCTTTTGTAGATTTTAGAAATATAGCGCAAGTAGAAGCAGCCATACGACCAAATACTAAATTGCTTTTTTCAGAATATCCGACTAATCCAACCCTCTACCTCACGGACTTAACAGCAGTTAATGCCGTAGCCCAAAAAGCAGGCGCTAAGCACGTTTGTGACAGCACGTTAGCTTCCCCCATGATCATTTGTCCACTAGCATTTGGTGTAGACATAGTTATTCATTCGACAACCAAATATTACGATGGCCATAATATGACCATTGGTGGAGTAGTAGCATGCGCATCTGCTGAGGATGGTGCCAAAATTTTTGCTTACAGAAATAAACATGGAAGCACTATGAGTCCTATGGTAGCTTTTTTTACATTACAATCAAGTAAAACAATGCATTTACGCCTACGGGAGCAATCTAAAAATGCCCAACAAATTGCCACATTTTTAGAAGGGCATCCTAAGGTGCAAGCAGTAGGCTATCCAGGATTAGCCTCTTTCCCTCAAGCAGCATTAGCAGAAAGGCAGCATAAAAATGGGCTACATGGTGGAATGCTATACTTGATTCTAAAAGGAGGAGCCCATATCAGAAAGAAATTCCTCAAGACCCTGTACCGCCCATGGAGTTTTGGTGCTAATTTGGGAGCTGTAGAAAGTTTGGTCTCTTGTCCTGCTGTAATGTCCAATAGCAATATGAGTCCAGCACAACTGAATGGCATTGGCATAAGCGAAGGTTTTGTACGCATATCTTGTGGTATTGAAGACGCACAAGACCTTATTCATGCACTAGAGGTAACGCTTACAGCATTGTAAAGTCCATATCAAAGCAGGTGAACGAATACAAAACATGGCTGCCACGCAGGTGAGCGGATATAAAAATCTTGCTAACAGGTTAACCTAAGCGGGTACATTGGTCACTATATATCTTAATATCAGCTATGGTTTCCTGTATAGGCTGCTCTTTTTGATCTTGCATAACTGTAATATCTTCAAAATCATCTAAACTGGGAGAACCTGCATTCATCCAAGCAGTTAACCAAAAATTTCCTACTTGTATAATAGACTGTCGCAAACGTTCTTCGACCTGTCCTTGTAACGCCTGATGATAAAGAGTAGAAAACTCAACAGAATATTGTTTTTTCAACAGTTTGCCACTTTGTTCAAAACTATACTTTAACAGAACCGGACTTTGTGCTGAAAGTTGTTTTTCTAAAGCTAATACTTTAGGAACCATAGTATGAGACTGTATCACAATATCCCAAATGTGTAATAAGGGATCCTCAATATAACTGGCCTGACCTACAAAAAAATTATAGAGACCAATAAACAAAGTGGGCAATCTTGTTTCCCATAAAGCATGAATCCCCTCTTGCCCTGTCATTTGTCCATCGTAATTTTGAGTAGTATGCAAAGGCACATGTGCATCCGCTATATAATGACCTAAATCTGCCGAAAGCTTCAGAATTTTGGGAATATCCCTATGTATAAAAGCTTGCGTTAACTTTTTTTGTACGTTTAGAACAGCCCAAGGCAATTCACCATGGGAAACAATTATATCTTTAGGAATATCCTGTTTTTCAACTCTTTTAAACAAATTTTTGTTCTCATGCAATGAACTAGTTTGATACATCTCAAGATCTATAAAGTGTTTCGCCGCTTCATGCTTTATCATATATCGACGTTTATCTGGATTTACAGACTTTTCGGTTAAAAAGGTTAAATGTTTTTTATAAAATCTAAACATATCGGGTGGTAGTGTAGTAATAGCATACCGATTAATCTGTTTGTGCGCAAAGAAACCCCAAGCCTCAGCTGAAAAAGGCAATTGGGTAAAAACCACTAAAAACAAAGGAAATGTTTTTAAAAATAATAAAAGACGTTGTGTCATTTTATGAGCAATACATTTAAACTGTTTAAACTTTAAACTATCAGATAACCCCACTAATTAACTTTTTCGCAAAAACAACTTCTTTTTTTTAAAAAAAACTACTTCTTTTAAAGCTACTTTTTTTGCTTGATCAAAAAAAGTAGTATTTTGCGTCAAAGTTATAAACAAACCTAATATCTATTATATTTATTTATATGACAAATCATAAATCAGCTGAAAAACGCATAAGGTCAAATCATACAAAATACTTGCGCAATCGCTATCAGTTAAAAACATGTAGAACATATATCAAAAAAGTTAAAAAGCTTACTGATAAAATGGCTGCAGCGGAATTATTGCCTAGTGTGTTTTCTATGATAGATAAACTCGCAGCGAAAAATATAGTACATAAAAATAAAAGTGCTAACAGCAAAGCTAAGCTTGCTAAATATGTAAATGGATTAACCCCAGGAGTAGACTAAAATAAAGACTCAATAATTGGATTAAGTGGTATGCCAAATAAGATAGATTTAACAGCCCCACTTAAAATCCAAGATTGGGCAGAAGAAGACCGACCGAGAGAAAAGCTCCTAAAAAAAGGGGTGTCCTCCTTAACCGATGCAGAGCTCTTGGCGGTTTTGATAGGCTCTGGCACACGTGATATAAGTGTTGTAGTATTGGCGCAGCATATCCTTAAGGCGAACGGTAATAGCTTACAAGAACTAGCCAAACGTTCTGTACAAGAGTTTAAGCAATTTAGGGGTATAGGAGAAGCAAAAGCCATTATCATTGTTTGTGCTATGGAACTTACGCGTAGACGGGTTTATGAAAGTGGAAATAAAAGAGAACTCGTGAACAGTTCTTGTAAAGCCTATGCGCTGTTACAACCAGACCTAACCGATAAACTTATAGAAGAATTCTGGATCTTGTTATTAAATAAATCAAAGTATCTGATCAAGAAAATAAAAATCAGTAGTGGCGGTACAAGTATAACCGTTGTCGATCCCAAACTTGTCTTTAAGTTAGCGCTGGAACATCAGGCGGCTGCTATTATAGCAGCCCATAATCATCCTTCTGGAAATCCTTCTCCAAGCATTACCGATATCCAATTAACGAAACGCCTTTCAGAGGCTGGCCAATTGCTTAACATAATCATTACCGACCACATTATATTCACAGACAAAACATATTTTAGCTTTGCTGATCAAGGAATCTTATTATTATAAACTAAACCTGTTGTAAGGCACAAATGGATGCAGTTATACATCTAGTAGGTATTGCATATAAATTATCCTAATATTCCTTATGCCTCTGTTTAAGCATTATTCTCTACAATCTATAAATAGCTTTAACGTGCCAGCTCTTGCAGCCCATTATATTCCATGTACTTCTCTAAAAGATATAGAAGATTTTTGTGCGACAGTATATTCAACCAAAAAACATTTTTACATCTTAGGAGAGGGTACCAATACCCTGTTTGTTGGAGATTTCCCTGGTTATATACTTCATATACAGCTACCAGGTATTGAAATAATACAAGAAACATCCCATAAAGTATTGATTAAAGCAGCTGCAGGTGTAAATTGGCATAAGTTGGTCTTATTCTGTGTAAATAGAGGATATGGAGGGATAGAAAATCTATCGCTGATTTCAGGGACGGTTGGCGGTGCACCCGTACAAAATATAGGTGCTTATGGCGTAGAACTTAAAGATGTAATTCATTCTATTGAAACGATTGCATTAGCTACTGGCAAAAAAATAATTTTTAAACCATCAGAATGTGCATTTGGCTATAGAACCAGTATTTTTAAAACAAAATTACGTAATCAATATATAATTACTGGAATCGTTCTAGCTTTAGATAAAACCGCAAAATTCCGTCTAGAATATATAGATATTCAAAAAAAAATAGAAAAAATGCAACTAAAACAACTCTCCTTTAAATCTATAAGTGATGCAATAATTGCTATCCGCCAACAAAAACTACCGAATCCTATTATGTTAGGTAACGCTGGCAGTTTCTTTCAAAATCCCTTAATCCCTATCGAACAGTACCAATTACTCAAATCACAATATCCTGAATTAGTTTTTTTTACTACATGTAATAAGAAATTTATAAAAATTTCAGCAGCTTGGCTTATAGAAACAGCGGGCTTTAAGGGCTTCCGTCAAGGAAATGTAGGTATTTATGACTTACATGCACTCATATTGGTCCACTATGGAGGCGCTACTGGTAGAGATGTTATAAATCTAGCCAATCACATCAAACAAAAAGTAAAAAATCAGTTTAATATCACTCTAATACCAGAAGTTAATATAGTGGAGCCGTGATGGCATCACGTACGGGATATGCTATTTACGAATTTTATGTATAATCAAAGTATATCTATAAAAGTATATCTATATTTCATCTTGTTTTTCCTCGTTTTCCAAAAATTCCATAATCTCCTTCTTAATACCCATTAATTCGTTGCTATTGGCCAGCAAAATTAAAATTTTCAAAAGTTTATTATAGTCTTCAAGAAGCTTCAAATATTTTCTATTTAATTCTTGTAGTTGGGTAAAATCAGGATTTCTATATCCAGCACTTTTATATAAGACTTGTGGCTCTTCAACATAAGAAGATTGAGATGTATCTAATGCTGGAAAATCTATAGAAAAATCATAATGTATAATTTTACCAATCTTTAAGATAAATGAATCGTCTAAATCCATTTCCTTCATCCTGGTATAAAGCGTATTACGAGCAATACCCAATCGCTCTGCTAACGCCTTAACTTGATAACCACTTTTTTTAATGGCCTCTTCGACTATTTTCCCTTTATGTTGCTTCATATATTATGCAATATAAATGGCTTCTCACAACATAACGCAGTACGATTTTTGCTTAATTATGCTTACATAAATATCAATCAAATGCGCATATGTTGTTTTGATAGCGCTGAATGTACTAAATGTACTATTTGGAAAAAGGTCACTACTGCTAAGGATAGCAAAGATTATTTTTCCTAAAACAGATTTGCTAATTTACACAAAATAAAAGATGATTACAAGGATTTTACAGTAGAGCATTAAGGTGTATCCGTTCCTAGGAAAGCAACAGCCACTACTTTTTATTTTTTAGTAGCAACCAAATTTATATATTCCTACACCATTATGCTTCAATATATTAAGCCGCTATGACCAGTAACCTAAAACATGATGCGTTAATCAAGAAAATTTTAACCAACCCAGTAGCTGCACAAGAGTTTTTAGAATACTATTTACCAGCTGATTTTAAGGCCATAGTAGATTTAACAAAAATTACTATAGAAAAAGAATCTTTTGTAGAAGAGGATCTAAGGAGAAAATTAAGTGATCTTGTATTTTCTGTGCAAACCAAAAACCACGATACGGCATTTGTTTATGTATTGATTGAAGCANCATAACAACGTCTTTATACAAAGATAATTTTTTTCTTTATCTACTAAAACGGCATATGGGCATTTTGACAAAAGTTCTGCCCATACTTTTAATAAATCCCGTTTATGAATGTATTTGAGCATATATTCAAACATACCCAACTGTTTTTTCTTTAGGATCTCATCCTCTGGCATGCTTTGTAAATCAATCAGCTGATAATCTTCTGTCATGAGTTTTTTAGCGTGTTCAGGATGGCTAAACAATTGCCATAAATTTCTGGGTGCATTATATGTTTTAGCGCCATGATAGATTAAAAGAGGACAAATTAAGGGTAAACCATCTTTGCTTTGCTTATGTCGTTCGCATAATAAAAGTATGTACTTCCATAATCGCAAGGCTATCCAATGGTCTGGTGTAGCTTGCGCCTCAATCAATACATAAACAAAAGCCGTATCGTGGTTNNNNATTATGGAAGTACATACTTTTATTATGCGAACGACATAAGCAAAAAAAAGATGGGTTACCCTTAATCTGTCCTCTTTTAATCTATCATGGCGCTAAAACATATAATGCACCCAGAAATTTATGGCAATTGTTTAGCCATCCTGAACACGCTAAAAAACTCATGACAGAAGATTATCAGCTGATTGATTTACAAAGCATGCCAGAGGATGAGATCCTAAAAAAAAAACAGTTGGCTATGTTTGAATATATGCTCAAATACATNATATCCGTTCAGTCGTGTAGCCAATTAGCAATTGGCGCAATAATACAATATTATAAAAAAACGCGCCTTGAACAAAGCTGTGACTAGAAAAGTTCAGTCTGAGAGCTAGTAGAAAATCAGCCTGTTTGAGCCCAAGGCCGTAGGCCTGGGCGAGTTCTGATTTTCAGCTTTCAGGCTGAAATTTTCAACAGCTTTGT
>NZ_RARA01000003.1:41-4325 GCF_003788695.1 Candidatus Cardinium hertigii | reverse complement strand
AGAATGGGATATGCAAAAAGACTTACGGAGGAAGACAGGCCTCGAATAACCTTATCCTTATATGTAATGATTTTAATTATTTTTTTTGTACATAATGTCAGTTTTTACTATTTATTTCGTACAATTGACCCATGTGCACGAGACAAAAAAATTATTAGACTAGACATACGCTAGCATAAAAGGCATNAGAGGAAGGTATCCAAATAGGAAAAGAAGAAGGTATCCAAATAGGCAAAGAGGAAGGTATCCAAATAGGCAAAGAGGAAGGTATCCAAATAGGTAAAGAAGAAGGTATCCAAATAGGAAAAGAAGAAGGTATCCAAATAGGGGAAACCCAAAAAGCCATGGCTATAGCCCAAAATTTGCTTCAAGAAAAGCTACCTATTGCCTATGTAGCCAAAGTTACTGGTTTAACCATTAGCCAAGTAGAACAGTTATATAACGTATCTTCCCAATAAATAAACAGAACGAGTAACACATGCCTAATTACGTATGGTAAGCATACATGCCAAGTGTATCAATTTTAAAACCTAAATTATAGTTAATATGCAAGCCATTACGCCTCGTGTGGATGTAGCCTTTAAGAAACTTTTTGGCGTAGAGGAAAATAAAGACTTATTGATTTCGTTAATCAACGCCATTGTTTCAGCAGAAGATCAAGTAGCAGATATTATATTGCTTAATCCCTACAATCCGCAAAACTTTCGAGGAGATAAAGCATCTATATTGGATCTCAAAGCTAAGGCAGTAGATGGTAAACTATTTAATATTGAAATCCAAATCAGTGATGAAGCAGATTATGATAAAAGGGCTTTGTTTTATTGGGCCAAATTGTATACTGAACAGCTACAAGCAGGACAAGGCTATGGAAACTTATCTAAAGCCATTGGCATCCATATTCTGAACTTTATTTCTATTGTAGAGGAACCCAAATACCATAATGTATTTCGTATCACAGAAGAAGAAAGTAATGCACTGTATTTTAAAGACTTAGAATTACACACCATTGAACTAAAGAAGTTTACCGATAACCCAAACGAAGCCTTAACCGATTTAATCGATAAGGTTAAGACAGCACTAGATAGATGGGTAGCCTTTTTAACAAGACATGATTTGCTAAACAAAGACAACTTACCTCCTCCTTTAAACGATGTCCATTTAAAAAAGGCGCTACAGGTACTGAATGTTATGAACTTCACGCCAGAAGAACGCACCTTGTATGAAGGCCATTTAAAGTGGTTATGGGTCGAAGAAAATACAGTTAAAAAAGCTAAAAATGAGGGCAAAGAGGAAGGTATCCAAATAGGCAAAGAAGAAGGTATCCAAATAGGAAAAGAGGAAGGTATCCAAATGGGAAAAGAGGAAGGTATCCAAATAGGGGAAACCCAAAAAGCCATGGCTATAGCCCAAAATTTGCTTCAAGAAAAGCTACCTATTGCCTATATAGCCAAAGTTACTGGTTTAACCATTAGCCAAGTAGAACAGTTATACAACGTATCTTCCCAATAAATAAACAGAACGAGTAACACATGCCTAATTACGTATTGTAAGCATACATGCCAAGTGTATCAATTTTAAAACCTAAATTATAGTTAATATGCAAGCCATTACGCCTCGTGTGGATGTAGCCTTTAAGAAACTTTTTGGCGTAGAGGAAAATAAAGACTTATTGATTTCGTTAATCAACGCCATTGTTTCAGCAGAAGATCAAGTAGCAGATATTACATTGCTTAATCCCTACAATCCGCAAAACTTTCGAGGAGATAAAGCNACTACAGGTACTGAATGTTATGAACTTCACGCCAGAAGAACGTACCTTGTATGAAGGCCATTTAAAGTGGTTATGGGTCGAAGAAAATACAGTTAAAAAAGCTAAAAATGAGGGCAAAGAGGAAGGTATCCAAATAGGAAAAGAAGAAGGTATCCAAATAGGAAAAGAAGAAGGTATCCAAATAGGCAAAGAGAAAGGTATCCAAATAGGCAAAGAAGAAGGTATCCAAATAGGTAAAGAAGAAGGTATCCAAATAGGCAAAGAAGAAGGTATCCAAATAGGCAAAGAGGAAGGTATCCAATTAGGTAAAGAAGAAGGTATCCAATTAGGCAAAGAGGAAGGTATCCAATTAGGAGAAACCCAAAAAGCCATGGCTATAGCCCAAAATTTGCTTCAAGAAAAGCTACCTATTGCCTATGTAGCCAAGGTTACGGGTTTAACCATTAACCAAGTAGAACAGTTATACAACGTCTTTTCCCAATAAACAGAACCAGTAACAGCATGCCTAATTACGTAAAAATAACTACAATGGAGGTATCCGTTCAGTGGTGTGATTTACACTTCACTTCTAATAAGCTGGAAGAGATACGGATACAATGATGGATGTCTATGGCAACGGTCTCGGTATGGCTTAAGTGACTGAAGGACATCCATTAAAATCTGCGCAAGCGGTAAATTGTTGTAAAAAAGCAATGTGATTTTCAGAAAATAACCGTAAATCGTCAATTTGGTAGAGTAACATGGCTATGCGTTCTAAGCCCATGCCAAAAGCAAAGCCACTGTATTGATCAGGATCGATGTGGCAGTTGGCTAGTACGCTAGGATCTATCATCCCTGCGCCTAATATTTCCACCCAGCCTGAATGTTTACAAATTGTACATTTTTTTCCTTGGCATAATCTGCAGCTTATATCTACCTCTGCACTAGGTTCTGTAAAAGGAAAATAAGAAGCTCTAAAACGTAGCTTTGTTTCTGAGCCGAACATTTCCCGTACAAAATGGTAAATGGTCTCCTTTAAGTCTATAAAAGTAACATATGTGTTAATATACATGCCATCGACTTGATGAAAGAAGCAATGCGATCGTGCGGAAATATCCTCATTTCTGAATACACGTCCCGCAGTAATAGATCGGAGGGGAGGTAGTTGTGAGCTACAGGTTGAAACCTGTACAGAAGTGGTATGGGTGCGCAATAAGAGATCTGGATTGCGTTGCAGAAAGAAGGTATCCTGCATTTCTCTTGCGGGATGATTTTTAGGAAAATTGAGCGCACCAAAGTTATACCAATCTCCTACCATTTCTGGGCCTTCTGCAAAATTAAAACCTATTCGTTCAAATATGGAGATGACCTTGTTTTGTACGATTCGTAAGGGATGCAGACTCCCTATTGAACTACCGATAGGAGGAAGTGTTACATCTATTGATGGCTTAGTATCGCCTAGTGAAGTTTGCTGTTCCAGTTGTTTTACGGCCTGTTTAAATTTTTGTGCTGCTTCGTTTTTTAAGCGATTGAGGGCAGGGCTTATGGCTTTTTTATCTGCAATAGGGCATTCCTTGAATTTCTCAAATAAAGCAGCAATACTTCCTTTTTTACTGATAAAATTGCGTCGAAAGGTTTCTAACGTTTCTTTATCAGAGATAACAGCACTTTCAATTTTTTGTTGTAAATCTGCGATTGTGTCAATCATATATGTCAATCATACTACATACCATCAAAATTACCATTTATATTGTATACCGCCTGTAATATTAATACTATTAAATTTTTTATCAGGATAACCAGTGTTGGAGGTATTATTAGGGTTTAGCGGGGTATCAAGCATTACAAATATTGCAAATTTTTTGGAGCAAAAATAATTACCACCTAAAGCAATGTCTATGATTTCTTCCAATTTTTTAGGACTACCATCCTCATATTTTACAATGGTTGAGCCATGTAAATGCAAGCTGCCTGTTAGGGATAGTTTCGGATGAGGCCTATAAGAAAACGTTGGTTTGAATCTATATTTAGGCTTATTATACCACCAGATAGGTGATGATGTATTTTTCTCATATAGGTAATACGTTCCTTTTATAGATGTGTTAAGCTTTGCGTTAGGAATAGTATACTCTACTATTCCCGTAGCTTTTACTACGTTATGGGTATTTTCATTATAAAGAAGTTTGTATGTAGTACTTTGAGCGTCCGCAACTACCATTCTAGGCAGGTTTTTTAGTTGACGATAAGTTACATTGAGGTGATAAGATAAATCAGATGAAAAACTGCCATTAATACCACCATAGACATTAAGGTATTGATGATAATGAGATAGCTTATAATTTTTATTTATAAAAGGATTTTTTTCTATTACCTTATATAGGCAGAGTCGTTTTACACTACCACCAAGTCCCATACCTCCTATTCCTATATAAGAAGTAAACTGTTTGGTAGCGGCATGGCTGATTTTAACGATGGGGTAAAGATCAAAATTAGGGATTATACCAATAATTGGATCGTTGTGGTAGGCTATTTTT
>NZ_RARA01000011.1:4427-18061 GCF_003788695.1 Candidatus Cardinium hertigii | reverse complement strand
GCAACGAAACCCATTCTGCCCAATACTATATTGGGTATCTATACAGGCATATTATTATCCTTAGATGAAGATGAAAGAAAAATAAGCCTAGATTTGCAGTCCGAAATAGAATGTCTTCAAAAGCAGCGGTGTGGTGGTTTTAATAAGCTAGATTCCTATGCCTTTAATATTGACTTAGGTTCTGATGTGTTGTGTTTAAGTGGTTACTGTAGAGGTAATGCTTTGCTTAAGATTAATGCGTCCACTACACATGGCCTCCTTAATCAGGAGACACGTCTAGCCAATGTATCCGTATCCCAAGTGCGTTACAATAATGGTGTTCCTTTTATTGTTTTTTATACGGATAAACTTATTGAAAAAGACGCACAATTATTATTTGATTATGGTCGCGACTACTGGGAAGAAAATAAAAGCAATTATTGCGATCTTGCTACCCATGATGCGCCCATCTATAGCCAATATATGGACTTAAACAAAAAGCCATTGGCTTTACCTTTTATAAAATTTCTGAAGTATAATTATCGGGATGTGTATAAAAAATTAATGCAAACCAGTGATAATATCTTTGAAGTGCATGATAACGTATTAACCGATGCAGATAGGGTAGTAACAGCTATAACTATAGATAACAGTGTTTTAAATAGTTCTGTTACAGAACCAATACCAAAAGGAAAAAAAAGAAAATTAAACGAAACAGTTGCTGCTCCAGCAGCAAAACAAAATAATAAAAGCGTTAAATCTAAACAGAAAGATAAGGGTAATATAGGCGAACGTCCAGGAGCATCAATAGAGCGCATATCAGAAGCGTCAGAAGAACAAAAAGAGGAGGAAATGTTAGCAGGTGTAGCTAACCTAGATGAGGAAGAAAATAATGAAAAAGAAAATATGTATGAAGAAGAAGAAATAGAAAATATATATGAAGAAGAAGAGGCAATGGAAGTCATGGAAGGCAATGGATAGTTATTATAGGTGATAAAGGTATCCGTTCAGAGATGTGGCCTATGCGTCCGTGTTAGTACTAATTAGAATTAGAAGAAATAGTACAATAATGCAAAATCATAAAAAACGCGCCTTGAACAAAGGTGTGACTAGAAAATTTCAGTCTGAAAGGTAGTAGAAAATCAGCTTGTTTGAGCCCAAGGCTGTAGGCCTGAGCGAGTTCTGATTTTCAGCTTTCAGACTGAAATTTTAACACCTTTGTTCATCAGCGCTTGATTTTTTTGGTTACTTTTTTGATCAAGCAAAAAAGTGACAAATAATTAAAATAAAAACATTGCTGCTATGCAAGTGAACGGATACTGATAAAGAGCCCTTTTAGGTACCAGTTCAGTGGTGCGGTTTATACGTATCCTTATTGCACTATTTCTTTCTAAATACGAACATGAAAAAATACGCATAGGTCACACGGCTGAACGGATACCCAGAAGTTGGCTTTTGCACTTTCAGATAAATAAAAGCCTAATATTTCTTTTTGCCCCGATACTTGGTTTTTCGCTAACTGTTTACTTCCTTTCTCCCTATTTTATGTTTTTTTAAGTCATAATTTTTTGCAATTATAAATTTTTTGTATAAATTGGGACTTTCAACGTGAGTGGTAGGCTTGTAAACAATATGTTTGATTTTTGTATAATGGCCAGGTGATTGTTAACCCCGCATTCACGTTAATTTATACATATTTATTATTTTAATTTTTTATTTATTATGTCGCATTATACTTTTTTTAGATACCTTTTTATGTCACGTTATACTTTTAGATACCTTAAGCTACTTTGCTTTTTTATTGCGTTTATATGGCTTGCTGGACAATCACCTGCACAAGCTAATGAATATTCTATATATAAAGAGGATATAGACTATGTAGATACTATTTTTAATAGTATGGATAGTAGTGGAAAAATTAAGCCCGGGTGTTCTTCTCCGGCAAATCTTAAGGATGACATCGACTTTATAAGAATGATATGTCAAAACAAAAACAATCAAAAAAATCATAACGATTTTATAAATGCTATAAGAGAAGAAAAAAGTGAGGATAGTATAGCCGTTCTAGCCTATCTATTTAAAGAGCCAAAATCCCGGGCCTCTTTGTGTTCTTTTTTTAAGAACATATTACGCTACTCTGATACAAATGCATTTGAGAATTTCAAGAAATTGGCTGATGAATTGTGTACAATCAAGCGGAATAAAACAAGTATTACATTTGTTAAAACAAGCAAACTAAATGCATTGGAAAAAAACAAACGTACGATAGCCTTAACAAATATTTCTGCTATATTGGGTACTTCAGGTGCGGAGGGTGTTAATCAATTTATAGCATTATTTAAGCTGTTGTTTAAAGAAGATGCACCAAATAAATATGTTTTGTCAGAAAAATTGCGGGCTCTTAAGGATTATAATCCTAAATTTAGGCTCAGTAATATCTCTACTATATTACAAAATTCAGGTAAAAGCGCTGCTAAAGTTTTTGAGAAGTTTTTGGATAAACTAGTTAAAGAAAAAGATGGGAAATATCTGCCTACTGCTGAATTAAAGGCTTTTAAGCAAAATAAGGTAGAGTTTACAAATTTCTCCTCTATGTTACGTGGTGCAGGTAGCGGGAACACTAGGAACAACGAGGATGATGGTGCTAAAGCTTTTGAGAAGTTATTTAACACACTATTTGTTAAGGGAAAAGATGGGGCATATATACCTAGTGCTCAATTAAATGCTTTTCAGGAAAGGCAGATAGAGGTAAAAGATATCTCCAGTGTATTGATTGGTTCAGGTAGCAGTGCTGCTCAAACTTTTAAGGATTTATTTAATGAACTATTTGAAAAAGCAAATGAGAAATATGTGCCTACTGCTAAATTAAAGGCTTTTGAGGAACATAGCGTAAAGTTACGAGATATCTTTCGCAGATTACATAAGTCAGATAAAAAAGCTGTTCAAAATTTTAAGGAGTTATTTTATCAACTATTTTTTAAGGAAGAAAATGGGAAATATGTGCCTACTGCTAAATTAAATGCTTTTAAGAAAAATCTCGCAAAGCCACCTGTTCCAAGAGGAAAAAAAAGAAAATTAAACCAAACAGAGGGGGAAATGTTAGCAGGTGTAGCTAACCTAGATAATGAAGAAAATAATGAAAAAGAAAATATGTATGGAGAAGAAGAAGAAATAGAAAATATATATGGAGAAGAAGAAGAGGCAATGGAAGTCATGAAAGGCAATGGATAGTTATTATAGGTGATAAAAAGATCTTTTAGAAATTGTATTTATATTACATTTCTTTTTACTTTGGTATGCGCTTGTACATGCCAAGATACTATTGAAGGTTATCCTCCTATGGTACACAATAGTTGGCAAAAACAGAAGCGTTCTAAACAACCGGTGCGGGTTGATCGGCTAACACCAGAAGAGATTAAAGAGCATTTGGATAAATATGTAATTGGGCAAGAGGCGGTAAAAAAGACCTTATCTGTTGCAGCTTATAATCATTATAAACGTATAAGTCAGCCAACAAACGTAACTAATGGGGTAGTAATTGAAAAATCTAATGTGCTGTTAATCGGCGAAACGGGTACAGGTAAGACCCATTTGGCTAACGCCTTAGCCCAATTACTAGATGTGCCTTTTTGCATTGTGGATGCCACTTCTTTAACCGAAGTAGGTTACGTTGGCGAGGATGCAGAACATATAATTAGTTGTTTGCTACAAGCTGCCAATTATGATGTTAAAGCTACGGAAAAGGGTATTGTTTATATTGATGAAATCGATAAGATCGCATGTAAAAAACAAGATGTATTTGGCCAATCTAGTACGGCTCATGATATCACAGGTAAAGGCGTACAACGTTCCCTACTGAAATTATTAGAGGGCTCTATTGTAAATGCTCGACCAAGTAGCCAAAAGAAGAGTAAAGGACCCGTTTATATAAATACAGAAAATATTTTATTTATTTGTGGTGGTGCTTTTGATGGTATTGCTCCTCTCATTCAGAATCGTATGGGAACGGACGTATTACAACGAGATTTGCTTACCTATATCTCTCCAGCAGATTTACAAGCTTATGGTTTTATCCCTGAATTAATAGGCCGCCTTCCGATTATAAAAAGCCTTGATCCTCTGAACAAAACAGATATGCTTCACGTACTTACGAAAACTGAAAATGCTTTAATTAAACAGTATATTAAACTTTTTCAACTATCTAACCTTGAGCTTACCTTTACAGAAGAAGCACTCAGTTGTATGGCAGAAAAGGCTATGTCATTAAAGTTAGGCGCTAGAGGTTTGCGTTCTATTTGTGAAGCCGTTATGAGTGAAGCCATGTATATGGCACCTTCTTTAGGCATTAAAAAGAAAAAATGGGTTATTGATAAACCTTACGTAGAAGCGCAACTCAATAAAACATGGCCACCCTGCTAAGGTTAGACGCAGCAGTACCCAATTGCTGTTGTACAATACAGTTAAAATTCAGCACTATCAATTGTTCAAGATGGTAAATTGCCCAAAACATGCGCACTTATCCGGAGTATGATATCTTGTTTGGGTTATTTTTCCTTGCATGGTGCCAGTTAGCAACTTATGGGAACCCATTAAGCAGCTACAATTGCTGTTTACAGTATGAAACGCCCTTTCAAGCGTGTGTTCCAAGCTTAGATCCCCCATTTGTTGGTAATTTGGATCAATATGCTATGCAATTTTCCTTACAACACCATAACCAGGCATTTGGCCTTACGGCTAGAAAACAAGCAGGAGAGTCCTTCTGTTGGCATCCTGTTACAGGCCGTTACGGTTTTAACTTATGGTCTACCTTTCTATCCATAGAGCATAAGAAATATTTTAAACATCTCATAATAGGTGATTATCAAATTGGATATGGACAAGGGTTGTTGTTGGGTAGTAATGACAGTCGTTTCATGGGCACTGATGTCCTATCCATCATCCGTAATGATATTGGAATTACGCCCTATACAGGCATTAAACGGGTTGGTTTACGCGGTGTAGCGCTTACATCTATCTTAGGCACTATTGAATGGACAGGATTTTTGGCAATAAATAATTTAGATGCTCAAATAAAATGGAACGAAGACAATAGACCGTATACCAACTGGATCAATCGTACAGGTAAATATGACACCATTAATAAGCTGAAAAATAGGGGTACTATACAAGAACAAGTAATAGGATGTACTATTCTAAAGCAATACAGTACTAATGAATCAGCAATAGGCATCAATCTACTGTCTCATCGTTATAACATTCCTATTATACCAGAAGAAGCATTGCATATCTTCTATACATTTCATGGACAAAACGCCCTAGCGACTAGTTTATTTTATCGTTTACTATGGAAAAGAGCAGTGCTATTTGGGGAGTGGGGGATTACTTTTCCTTGTATAAAACACTATACCACTGCTTTTATTAAAGGAATCAAAGTGAGCCTTACTGATGATATAGCGTTTATGGCCGCATTATACCGTTATGGAACAGGCTTTTACAATCCCTATGGGAAAGCCTTTACAGGATACGCCCGAAGTAATGCGCAGGAAAAAGGATTGTATACAGGTATTCAGTTTCATCCTTTACATGGCTTGGAAATAGCAGCAACTGGTCACTATTTTATTAACGCACAAGCTAAACCGGAATTAGAGAAAGCTGAACCAGAATTGGAGGAGAAAGATAAAGGGCATAGATTATTGATCCACATTAATTATGCATTGGATCGTAGAACGCAATATATGCTACAGTTTGTTCATAGAACTGTGAGGGATCATAACATGCATCAAAATATAATAGAAGAAAATACAACGAAAATTAGCAAAGCAAACCAAAACAAATTTAAGCTCCATGCAAGCTACAAAATTACCAATACTTGGAAAACCAATATAGCCATACAGTATACAAACTGCATGCTTTTGGGGCATACAAACCATGGCTACAGTCTATCTAGTACGCAGCAATGGAAGCGTCAAGAAAATTTACAATTTGACTTGCAAATACATTACTTTCAAACTGAAAATTTTATCACTCGACTTTATTTCTATGAGCCTAATTCCATGTTTAGCGATAACAAATTTAAATCTTACTACGGTACTGGTATGGCTTTTATGGGTTCAGCACGCTGGAAATTACTGCATTGGATGTCTTGGAATATACAATATAAACTTAAGCATCTATTTAGGAGGGTCATTAGGATGGAAGAAGTAGAAAAAAGGATTATGCCTTTAAGAACCGTACATAGCATAGGTATACAATGGATAGTAAGGTTTTGAACAGATAATATCCGCATTTTGGGATCTATGATGTCATACATCTTATCAANNAAAATATTGCTGATTTTATTCATTTTAAAAAAAACTACTTTTTTTAAAGCTACTTTTTTTGCTTGATCAAAAAAAGTAGCCAAAAAAAATCAAGCGCTGATGAAAAAACTGCTAAAAAGAAAGAAAAAAAACCGAAAATCAAATCTCGCTCCTACGGTTACTCAATGGATTTGGAAAGCTGGCAAGGCGCGCGAGGGTGAAGCGCACGCAGCATAGTACTTACTATGTGAGTACGCTGAATCCCGAAGCGGAACATAGCCAGCTTTTCAAAGACGAAGAGTAGGCTCAGACAGGCTGATTTTCTTTTATTTTTTTCTTTCTTTTCTTTCCACAGTTTTTTCAAGGCGCATTTTTTTATAATATTGCATTATTCCACTATTTCTAATTGACGAACACGGATACGCATAGGTCACACCACTGAACGGATACACCACAATACGTAGCCCGTAGGGGAATCGAACCCCTGTTTCCAGGATGAAAACCTGACGTCCTAACCCCTAGACGAACGGGCCATTCCTAAATACTTAAATAATAATGGACGAATGCTTAAGATTGTGTAAGGATTTGGGAAGCTGGCAAGGCGCGCAAGGGTCAAGCGCACGTAACATAGTAGCAACTAGGTAAGTTCACCCTATTAGAAATTATTTTTAATGAATAGGCTTATTTTTTTGATTGCTTTTTTTCAAGAAAAAGCAATCAAAAAAATCATGCACTGGTGAAAAAAACAGCTAAAAAATCAATCTGAAAGCTGAATTTTTAACTATTTTTTCCACCAGTGCATTTTTTATTTTTAAAAGACGAACTACACCATATTATTTAAACCATACTTGATGAATGGATACAAATAAAAGTGCTTTTGTGAATTACCTACCGTTTGCGTAACATCAGTTACGCAAAAAAACTAAGCTTGACCGCTATCAGCAAATAAAGAGACAATATTATAACCTACGTTTAAATTAATAAAGGCTGATTTCATACTTTTTAAATCAGAAACATTCTTAAATACTTTTTGATCAGCATTTGATTTTGTATCAAACTTATTTATAAAGCCCAAGCCACCCCTAAGATCAACAGAAACTCCAATAGGAAATTCATAAGCCAATCCCAAATGCCCACCGACATCAAATTTAATTATTTCATTTTTTTGTTCTTGGGTAAGAGATGCCTCCTTATCCTTTTCCGATATCCCTTCATTGAATGAGTAAAATCCATTGATACCAGTATATACTTTAAGAATTCCTTCCTCTTCTTCTCGGCCCATTGGGTAAACGTAAAGAGAAAGTGGCACAAAAATCCCATGATAAGCTATACTACTGGATGAAGATGAACTAGCAGTAGTAGACACTTCGTTCAAAGTACCTCCTTGCTTCATATAACCAGCCTCCCCCCCTATACCTATATAATCTGTAAATGCATATTCTGCATAAAGAGAAGCAGTGAACCATGGTATATCAAAAAATGGGCTCTCTACTTTATTCGTGTTGAATTTAGCCTCATCAGTTTTCTGCCAAACAGGTGATATGCTACCGCCTGCCTTTATACCCGCACTAAACGGATTTACTTCCGCTTGCGCATGTAATGCCGTAGAGTAAGCCAAAACGCTTGCAACTAAAGTTTTTCTTATTCCTTTCATATTAATTATAAAAAATTGTGTGTGTTAACTCTTTTGTTTTGATAAAACAGACGGACTTGTCTACAGTCCAGTCGCTTGACCAAATGATTCTGATAGGAACAATATTAAGGGTAGTTTTTGATAAAAACAAATAAAATCATCTATTCCTTTATTTTTCTTGAAATTGGCTTATATAACATGGTTCATAAGTAGCCATCTCTTCCCACAATTGTTGTTGAAATTTAGCAAAAGCCAATGGACCTATGGGTATGGCAGAAGGACATACACCTTCTATAAAATGGATATTTTTATGGTTCATAAAGAAGTGTTTGCATTTTATAGCATCTTCTCCAAAGAAAAGTAATTTTTGGTCAGGAAGCGATTTTATGTATGTTTCACTATCCAATAAGGCTATATGAGTTGCCTTTTTAATATGGCCTCTTTGATCAGCTATAAGGGTATAAATAGCGGTTCGCCTTGCATCAATAGCTGGACAGAGTAGGGTATCTGCATCGGTAAAGGGACGCATGCCATTTGCCATGGCTTCTAATGTAGGAACTGCAATAAGTGGAATGCCTAATCCATAGCACAGGCCTTTTCCCACTGCTGTGCCAATACGTAACCCGGTATAAGAACCAGGGCCGCTAGAAATGGCTATAGCGGATAGCTCCTTTCGATCATGTTTGCTGATTTTTAATATATCTTCTATGATTACCATCAAGTATTCTGCATGCGAACGATTGGTTAATAATGCAGTATGGGCAACAAGTTTACCTGCATTATGCAACGCAACTGAACAAGTAGCTGTGGCTGTTTCAATGCTTAAAATAAGAGACATATCGTATCGGAGCATTTATTTGCATTCCTTACTATTTACTATGGGGATGGCAAAGAAAACTGCTTATTAGATCAAAATACAACATAGGCGAAGTGCCACTTTCTCTAAAAATATGCATATTCGAATGTAAGAAATTAATCTTGGTTTTTAAGGTAGTTCGTGGTACATAAGTCTTTAACTGGCGATAGGCTAAAGAATTTTTGCTAATTAATCCACCTACCAGTAACTCACAGGAAGTACGCTCTAATTGCATAATCTGGATGATGGCGGATAGATAACTTAAAAAATCATCACAAGTTTCATAAGCAAAAATGTTACAATACAGTAATTTTCTTTTGTTATGTACCACTATGTGCAAATGGCGTTCCTCTAACCAGACAAATAGTTCTGTTTTATGTAGAGGGGTGCATTCTACTTGAAGACCTTCTATAATAGCATTGGTTTGATGGATAATATGGAAATTGGTATCGCTGTAACGTTTTCTAAACCAATTGAGCACAGCAGCATTTTCTGAAAATACCACGGACACTTTAGCAAGGGCATGTGTAAAAGAAGTGACTTCATCATTGGGATCTACACCACAAGCTACGTGCATATAGATAGACAAATCATTTTTACTCAACAGCAAATGGGGTAAAAGGGTAAACTTTTGATTTGAAATAGATAAAGTAACGGAACACCAATTTTTTTTAATCAAAAAAAAATATTCATTATACAATTTTTCCAAACTATTAATATAACTTGGATGGTTTTTGTCAAGTGGTAATGCGTATACACCCAGTAGTAAACACGCTTGTGTAGTATATTCTATACAACATACTTTTATCAAACCATGTCCTATATTGATAGACAAATGGTAGTTGATACTTTTATCAAGGTTGAATTTGTTTGCATGAACAACAGAAAGAATCTTTTTTGGGAACACTTCCATAATCAATCTTTGATGGCCTCCGTAATATCTTACCGTGTGCTTGCTGTAATGTTATGACTAGGCGAAACGCCCACCTATAAATCTAAATTATTTTTAGTCCATATCCCTCTTATCGCCTCGACAAATATAGGGATGTTTCCCTATATTTACACGAGACGAATGTTTTTATTTATATTTGCTATTATTATTTGCTTGTTTAGGATAACATGAAAAAAACTACCAGAACGCTTTTAACCTTCGTATTATCATTAGTATTATCATTTTTGGTAACTCAACCACCCTCCGCAACGCCCCCCCTACCTCCTCCTGCTCCTCCTCCTCCTGCCCCTATTATAATCAACGATACGATATTCGTACATATCATAAGAGATATGGAACTGTTAAATAGTTGGATCATAGATCAGGATTTTTCTAAGGAAACCATGGAAGCCTTACGCAATCAAAACTATCAAAAAATATTAGCATTATATGAAGTGGATGGAGCATCTTTCAAGGAAAGTACAAAGTATTATTTAACAGATTCGGTGGAAAGAGCGCTCAGTATCTATAAAAAAGTCTATTCTGCTTTAGAAGAACTCTTGCCGCCCACCTAATTTTATACATGATATGCATGAAATCCACCCTTACGATTGGTAGCTATATACGCGTTAAAAATCACGCTAACATAGGTCAAGTTGTACGCATAAGTCGGCGTAAAGTATTGGTTGCTATTGGTACACTGTTTTTTGATCTACCGTTGCAAGCGGTAGAAATAGTAGAAATAGTGGAAAGTTCTCCTACTTCCGTCGTTATTCAAAAAAAAAATATCAAACCCAATCATTTTGTTAAACCAACCGCATCTGCAAAAATGGATCCCATACTGGATCTCCATGGTTTCAATAGTGCGCAAGCACTTTTTGCATTAGATAAGTTTCTGGATCATGCGTTGTTATTGGGCTATAGTTCATTATCAATCATCCATGGGCAGGGAAAAGGAATTTTGCGTAGTGCTGTACGCAGCTATTTGCACAAACATCCTTTGGTAAAAAAGGTAATAGAGCAAAGCCCTATACGCTGTATGGCTGGCATAACAGTAGTAGAGTTATAAGCGCATTTGTATGGTTATAGCACTACTTTCAATTAAACCTCTTATCTTTGTATATATCTTTGTATATAACGTATATACTATCTTTGTATATAACTGCACCTTTTTTTAACCTTTTCTTAATAAAATGCTTCCACCTATTGATGACGATTATTCAGCAGATAATATCCAGATCCTGGAGGGGTTAGAGGCCGTCCGCAAACGGCCTGCCATGTATATTGGAGAAGTAGGGATAAAAGGGCTACATCATCTTGTTTGGGAAGTAGTAGATAACGCTATTGACGAATCTCTAGCAGGTTATTGCACGAGTATCGAAATTACCATCCATGAGGACAATGCGATTACCGTAAAAGATAATGGGCGTGGGATTCCTACTGGCATACATCAACAAGAGCAGAAATCAGCCCTAGAGATCGTAATGACCGTATTGCATGCAGGCGGAAAATTTGATAAAAATACCTATAAAATTTCTGGAGGCTTGCATGGTGTAGGTGTTTCCTGCGTAAACGCATTGTCCACGTACTTAGAAGCTACGATATACCGAGAGGGAAAGATATTTAAACAAGCATATGCAAAAGGCGTTCCGCTCTACCCCGTTCAAGAAGTAGGCACTACAGACTTACGGGGCACTACTATCCATTTTACACCAGATAGTTCTATTTTTACCACTACGGTTTACAACCTACATACCATTATCAATAGGCTACAAGAACTAGCTTATCTCAATGTAGGGTTACATATGACCCTAACGGATCTGCGTGAGCGAGATGAAGAAGGGAATCCTTTCCAACAAATCTTTTATTCTACAGATGGACTCCGCGAGTTTGTTTCCTATCTAGATAGCACCAAAGAATCTATTTTACCCGCTCCTATTCTGGTAGAGGGAGAAAAAAATAATGTAGTAGTACAGATTGCTATGACTTACAATACAGGTTATTGCGAAACAGTAGTTTCCTATGTCAATAACATACATACTACTGAAGGAGGTATGCACGTAACGGGATTTAAAAGAGCTTTAACCCGTATTTTAAAAAGTTATGCTGATAAATCTGATTTATTAGAAAAAGCCAAAATAGAGATTGTAGGAGATGACTTTCGGGAGGGCCTCACCGCTGTAATCTCTGTAAAGGTAGCAGAGCCTCAATTTGAAGGACAAACGAAAAGCAAATTAGGGAATACAGAGGTACAAGGAGCTGTTGAAACCTGTGTATCAGAAGTATTACACTATTACTTAGAAGAGCATCCCAAAGAAGCAAAACTTATTATTGCTAAAGTTATCATAGCGGCCCAAGCCCGCCAAGCTGCCCGAAAAGCGCGTGAAATGATCCAGCGTAAAAATGTCTTAATAGGCCACAGTCTGCCTGGTAAACTAGCTGACTGTTCCGAAAATAACCCTATGCTTTGTGAACTCTTCCTAGTTGAGGGTGATTCGGCTGGTGGTACGGCTAAAATGGGTAGGAACAGAAGATTCCAAGCCATTCTTCCTTTAAAAGGAAAGATTTTGAATGTAGAAAAGGCCCAACTATATAAAATATATGATAATGAACAGATTAGGAACATGATCACTGCATTAGGCGTAGCGATGGGTACAGATGGAGGGGATCAAGCCATGAATTTAGAGAAATTACGTTACCATAAAATTGTGATTATGACAGATGCAGATGTAGATGGTAGCCATATTCGCACCCTGATTTTAACTTTTTTTTTCCGTTACATGCGCGATATTATAGACAAAGGGCATCTTTATATTGCTTCCCCCCCACTTTATCTGGTCAAGCGCGATAAAGCAGAACAGTATTGTTGGACAGAGGCAGAGAAAGAGCAAAGTATAGCGAAATTTAGTGCCAAAGATGGAAAGATAGATGCAGTATATATACAACGTTATAAAGGCTTGGGTGAAATGAATGAAATACAATTATGGGATACTACTATGGATCCAACCCGTCGCAATCTCAAACAGGTAAATATAGCTTCTGCAGTTGCTGCAGAACATCTCTTTTCTATGTTAATGGGCGATGAAGTACCTCCTCGCAAGGAATTTATAACGCGTTATGCTAAGTATGCTAAATTGGATATTTAAATTTAATGGGGTTAGGAGGCCGTTGCAACAGGCCGACAGTATAATTTTTTCTATTTTTCCNNACTAGTAACCATTTCGTTAAATGGGTATATGTATAATTATTCATGATAGCATCATTTTAAAAAATGTTTTATAAAAAATTGTAAAAAAATTGTACGAGTTCCATTTGCTATAACATTACCGCACCCCAATGATCCCAATTATTGGCAAATATTAGGAAGCAAATATTAGGAGGCAAATATATTGATGATTTTATCCATTTTTTTTAAAACTACTTCTTTTAAAGCATACTTTTTTTGCTTGATCAAAAAAAGTAGCCAAAAAAAATCAAGCGCTGGTGAACAAAGCGAGGCCGTTGCAACAGGCCGACAGTATAATTTTTTCTATTTTTCCAGTATTATTTTTTGCCATTTTTGGGGTTATGGCAGTAAGAATCTCATTATTTATTGATTTTTAGATGCTTTTAGTTCATTTTGGATAGACCATTCCCCTAGCAACCTCTTAAAATGATATTTGGGGACCTGTATAAGTTATAAGCTATTGCTTCCATAAGATGTTGTGTATGCATTTTATCAATACCTATATAGCGGGCTCCCGAACTGCGGAACCAACTTTTTATACTACCAAATACACGTTCTACCTTATAACGAGTCTTGGCTACTAATTTATTAAACCGCTTAGCGGTAGCTGATAAAGGATTATGCTTAGTAGCCTTCTTCTGAATAGCTGATTTTAACTTTTTTTTCTTTAATAATGTTTCATTAGGTGAGCCGCTATAGCCCTTATCTGC
>NZ_RARA01000011.1:3747-4418 GCF_003788695.1 Candidatus Cardinium hertigii | reverse complement strand
AGCTTAGGACCTTTTTTAGTCCAACTTGCTTCTGGATCTACTCCTTTTTGATAACTTTCAGATACGGTTATACTGCCATCTGCATGAAGATCATAACTTTTTTTCCATTTAGGACATCTGGGAGTAGGAGTTATTGAAGCATCAATAGCAGCTGAGCCATTTTTAACCAGTACCCCATGGGCAGATAGCTGATCATTAATTATATTTAATAACCTCTCTAGTGCCTTCTTCTTTNNNACTGACGGCTAGCACTAATCCTTCTTTACTTTCTACAAGTATATGCCGTTTATAGCCATAATATAGCTTAGGACCTTTTTTAGTCCAACTTGCTTCTGGATCTACTCCTTTTTGATAACTTTCAGATACGGTTANNTGTGTATGCATTTTATCAATACCTATATAGCGGGCTCCCGAACTGCGGAACCAATTTTTTATACTACCAAATACACGTTCTACCTTATAACGAGTCTTAGCTATTAATTTATTAAACCGCTTAGCGGTAACTGATAAGGGATTATTCTTAGTAGCCTTCTTCTGAATAGCTGATTTTAACTTTTTTTTCTTTAATAATATTTCATTAGGTGAGCCGCTATAGCCCTTATCTGCATATACCCTACTACCTGGTGGTAAGTTTACTTTATCTAATAAGCCCTCTAAATGACCACTATCAT
>NZ_RARA01000011.1:0-3742 GCF_003788695.1 Candidatus Cardinium hertigii | reverse complement strand
TTAACCATTTTTTCAATGAGGGGAAAGTGGATTATTTATGATTAAATTTAATTGTCTATTGCAACGGCCTCACTACCATTCTACCGATTTGGCTGCTAATAAGGTAAGCGAAACAACCGAAAGCTTAGCACAAGAAAGAACGTTAGTAGACTTGCTTACAGCAGAAACCAATTTGACGCAAGAAATAGTGGAAAAAACCATTGCTTTTATTAAAAATGCGCATGGTCTTATGATACGTAAATCGGGAGCGCCTTATTATACGCATCCTATGGCAGTAGCTAAGATACTGCTAGATGTTACCAAAGATCCATCTACCATTCTAGCTGGTTTGTTGCATGATATAGTAGAAGATACACCGGTAACCTTAACCCAAATAGATCTCATGTATGGCCCTGAAGTTGCCTATATTGTAGATAGGGTTACCCATTACCATACAAATGGTTATCCTTGGAAATTCAGTGATATGGAAAACAAAAATATGCTGAGCCAATGTGTTAACATCCGTGTTATACAGGTTAAATTAGCTGATAGGCTCCACAATACTCAAACTTTATATGCGCGTGAATGGGCAGATCAACAACGCATAGCCAAAGAAACGCTTTCGTTCTATATTCCATGGGGGAAAAAAAATAATATCTGCTCAAAGTGGTTAACAGAAATGCAGTATATTTGTGAAGAAATTTTGAATAGAAAATAGAAAGTATTCGTTAAAGCTACTTTTTTTGCTTGATCAAAAAAAGTAGCCAAAAAAAATCAAGCGCTGGTGAAAAAACTGCTGAAAAGAAAGGAAAAAAACCGAAAATCAAATCTCGCTCCTACGGTTACTCAATGGATTTGGAAAGCTGGCAAGGCGCGCGAGGGTAAAGCGCACGCAGCATAGTACTTACTATGTGAGTATGCTGAATCCCGAAGCGGAACACAGCCAGCTTTTCAAAGACGAAGAGTAGGCTCAGACAAGCTGATTTTCTTTTATTTTTTCCTTTCTTTTCTTTCTACAGTTTTTTCAAGGCGCATTTTTTATAAACTTACATTATTGCGCTATTTTTAAATACGAACGTAAAAAAAAATAAAAATACGCATAGGCCACATAACTGAACGGTCAATGGCGTCAACTTAAGGCAATTCATGATTAGCCTACCCTCCTATTCTACTTGGTTATCAATAACAGCTAAACCTTAAGTTGACGCCATTGACTGAACGGATACGATCATATTGATTTATTATAAAACGCTATAAGATCCATTAATACTTTGGCTGCTGCATCTACCTCCATTTGGATAGATGTAGGATCTGCTTTTAATAACATCCACGATTGATAAATCTTTTCAAAACTTTCCATATCCTCGAAATCTAACCATAAAATATTTGTAAATATATGGGCTGGACTTTCCATTACAACCATTTCTTCTACAAATTGTCTAAATGTAGACTGTTGAAATCTAGCTGGCCATGAAGGAAAAATAAGGGTCATGGTAAACGAATAAGGGTCGTTTTCAGTTGCTAATATATCACTATCTCTAAGTAAAATATGTTCTATTAAATGGAATCCTTCACATTGCTTATTAAATGATCTAAACAATTCTACACTCTGTTGCACAACATTTTCTGCTTGCTCAATGGTGATAAGAGCTTCAGACCCGGAAATTAACTCAATAGTGTTCTTTTTTATTTTATCTACATACAGTAAAATACTATAGGTACCATCATGGGTTTTTATAATATGGTAATTTTCTATATTTATACCATAGGCTATAGCTAAGGTTTGAATATTTTGATATTTTCCCTTAAACATAAAAAGATCAGCATATTCTGTTTGGTAACTTTTACCCAGAAAAATATCAAAGCTATTTTGGGAAGCTTTTTTCTCTAAATATATATTGTTCTTAAGCACCTTATGAAAGGAATATGTTTCCAAATTTTTGATGCCTAAATTACGGCAGAGACGCCGCTTAAAACCAGATGGCACATACTTGATACCATTATTTGCTTCCTGCATAGTTATATTAGCTCCCCGGTTCCTATTTTTACTGATATCAATGTAATCCTTTAGAAAAAGGGCTTTATGTGCATTAAGACTATCCAATTGCTCTTCTTCGTTTTTAGGATAAAGGCTCAAAGCGTAAGTCGTAAATCGTTCTGAAAAATAAGCTAATAAATGGTCTAACATTCTGGATCGCTTATCTAAGGTTCTTATATCGCTTTCTAATATCCTGTGTACGTAAGAAACATATTTCCTGGCTGACTTATCCAGTATCTCATTATTATGAACCACCGTGTGCGCTATCTTCTTTTTTATGTCTAAATACTTTTTTTGTATTATAAATGCTAGATCATTACCCGGATTATTGTCTTTGGTAGGTTTCTTTAAAATAGAATTCATTCTATGTACTTCTAAAGGCAATCGGCCATTAGATTTATTCCAAGCCTCGCTATAGATAGCCATAGTATGTTTAATATTGGATAACTGATCTAAATAATTTGCAAAAAGTTGGTCAAAAAACAGTAAATAGCTTTTTAACTGACTTGCTTTCGCTTGATTTTCTGTTGTTTCAGATGGAGCACATCCCTCATGGCCAACATTATACAGTAAAGGGAAATCTTGCTGTATGGAAACATGCTTTTCTAAATTCCTATAGTTGCCTTCTAACACGAACACTTCTTCTTCTTGTAGATAAGCTTTTGTTAAAGTTCCTCTTCCTTTCATATCTTCTAGAAAGTGAAATACTTTTTCCCAATCTATAGGGATGGGCGCCCCATTATAAAAGAGGCCAATTTCACTTTGTGGAATATTGAGTGCTAAAGAGCGATCTGCTAATATAGGTAGCGTAACACTATGTGTTTTAGCACTTTCTTCATCAATACAAAACTCAAAATTTGATATGCTTTTAATACCAGTTACTCGAGTAGCCTTTTCTAGGAACTCAACTATATAAATTCTTGATTGGCTTTTTAGGTAAATTAGCTCTTTTTCATCTATAAAACCTTGGGTTAAAAGTGGTCCCGTAAAAATTTGATCTATGGTTCTCCCCTTTTCTAATAATTGGCTGATGGTGTAGAAAGTTATCCTTGGAGAAATAAATTCCTGAAAAGCAAACAATAGCTGAGCAATAATAGTTTCTCCTTCTTCATAGGCCAAACAGTTGGTTACCTCAAAGGTAGCTTTAATACTAACAGAAAGCGTCTGCATGACTTGGATAAGAAAGAAATCTTCACATAGATTTCTTTGGGCATATAATCTTTCCTTGACTACCTCTAATACCTCTTTTTCGTCTGTTGTATTTTTAATACGTTCTTCTACATCTACAAAAATTTTGTAGCCTCCTCTAATTTCTTTTGGACCATCACTTAAAAAAAGATTGGCATTCTTGACGCCTGGAACATCTAGCACAATCTTTAATACGTCCCACTGGGTTAATGGATTACAGGGGAGAATCTCTTCAGCTCTGTAAAACTGTTTTTCATTGGGGTTGATTACAGCATCAGGATGCTTGGCCCATATATCCTCTATATAAAAGTTGGTCCTATATTCTAAGTCCATAATGGCAAAAGAAAGCACTTCTAAAATAGTAATTCCGGGATCATGGTCTCCATAGTCCGTCCATTTCTTTCCTGCTAATTGCTGAATGTAAGCTATTCCTTGTTTTTTTAAAAAGGGATAATCCAATTCTAATGAAATATTTTCCATACGCTTATCTATATAAATAATTATTCTTTTGGATGTATGTGTGTTACACTAATACAC
>NZ_RARA01000002.1:2708-3991 GCF_003788695.1 Candidatus Cardinium hertigii | reverse complement strand
GATGTATATGCATACATCTGGGGACCCCAAGTACGCTGAATCCCGAAACGGAACATAGCCAGCTTTTCANACATAGGGCTAAAAAAGCAGATTAAGTAATTTCAAAATTATAATATAAGTAAAACATAAAAAGCCATGCAGCTATCGGACGTAAATTTACAAATGATATAAAACAAAAACAACCCTAAATTTATTTTCTTATATATGCAAACTTTTTGATAGGTTCTGCTGTTCTATTCAAATTTTATATGGTAATGGACCCTAGCTTTATACCCATTTTATATGGGCATAATCCATATTTTTGCCATATATAAATAGTTAACCATAAACTATAAGCTATTACCAACAGCGTTATCATTAGAGAAAAGTCCTTTGGTGTATTTGTTCACTTTCGTATCTAGAAATAGCGCAATAATACTAGATCGTAAAAAATGCGCCTTGAACAAATATGTGAATTTTAAAGCTACTTTTTTTGCTTGATCAAAAAAAGTAGCCAAAAAAAATCAAGCGCTGGTGAAAAAAGCTGTTGAAAATTTCAGTCTGCAAGCTGAAAATCAAAACTCGCCCAGGCTTGCAGCCTTGGGCTCAAACAGGTTGATTTTCTACTACCTTTCAGACTGAAATTTTCTAATCACAGCTTTGTTCAAGGCGCATTTTTTACGATCTAGTATTATTGCGCTATTTCTAATTGGTACGAACACGGATATGTATAAGCCACATGACTGAACGGATACCCTTTGCTTAAGAGATAAAAAATCAGTAATCACTTACTCAGGATAAGCAAGGGGTTGAGGGGACTGAATTGTTTTTAATTGATTTTTACAACCATAATTTTATAATATATAGATCTAAGCATAGGTAGCAGCAAAAGAAATATGTTAGCCATTACACTTTTTCCTTACAAATTTCCAGTGCCTTCCTAGCGGCGATTTCTAGATCTGCTGCGATCTCCGGCTCCAAATAATTCTTAGCCAATTCAATATCTACGGTAAGGGTTTCTTTAGCCATATACTTAACTTCTTCTAACTTGGTATAGCCTTCAGCATGGCGTAGGTCATAAAGGCGTTCTGCCAATTTGATATACAATACGGAAAGGTGATCTTGGTTGATGGCTTCTTTAAAACGATTGGTAACATAGAGTAAAGATTTCGCCATTTCTTGGTGTTGGTCTATGTTTAACACATTTTCTACAAAACAAAAAATACCCAGATTATAATTGGCCTTAATATAAGAAAGAGGTAAACGGGTATAACGTACTAGGTCATAGAGCAGGGAGGCATAAA
>NZ_RARA01000002.1:0-2697 GCF_003788695.1 Candidatus Cardinium hertigii | reverse complement strand
ATCCAAGTAGCTACCCATTGTGCAATGCCTACTGCACGGACATAAAACAACTGCCCCGATGCATGGCGTTTAAAGCCATAACAACGCCTAAGTAATAAAAGTATTTCCGCAATCACCCCTGGATCCACCTCAGCCACTTGGCAGACATACTCATGAAATTGCATTAACACCATCATGGAATCAGCCTGTTCTTTGGGAGTAATAGGCGTTTCCGACGTTAAGTGTGTAATAGGCAATTTGGCGATCATTTCCTCTCGAATTTTGGTTACATCCCAAGGAAGAACCAGCAGTATAGCAGCTTGGTTGGATATTTCTAGATAGCCATAGTGGGTATGCATAATACGTTCTATGGTCTTTTTGCCAAGATCTATATGCCTTGGCGCTAGAGGTCTATAAGCAGTTTGCTTACTCGTTTCCTTATTATCTCTATTAGGCTCATAATAGCTTTGCACTTTGGGCAGTTCCGCTAAAGGTAGATGAGAGCTGCTTATTACGAAAGCTATAGCTGGAAAAACCATCGCTGGAGCATATCCATTATCGATGGGCTCATGGACCTCATATTGTAAATGGGTGGTATACAAGTATAGCCTTACAAATTGCGTCTCTAAAACATCTGATTTAGCAGTACGTAAAATAGCCGTAACCAATAAATGAATGATCTGGTTGACATCACATACGATCTTGACTGGAACCGTATTATCTTTGTGCTCTATAAATAATCTAGAGCCATTTTCCATTTCCCTTTCTAAAGCAACTTCTATTTTATTTATCAGTTGATTTAGAGAAATTGCAGTTGGCTGTAAAAGAATATGGTCTTTAGATTTGGCTTGTTGCTTTAAAAAAATAGCCCATTCGGAAAATTTATTAATAATACTTTGGAAATCCTGTTTGTAGAGAGGCGTTGCGTTATCTATAAATGCAACAGATTGCGTAACATCTTTTACTACTTTCTCTAAAATCATACCATCTTCTTCTTCCTGGCTACTAACCGTTGCTGTATCAATATGCAAGTTATAAGCGAGATTTTTTAGCTTTTGGGCTTCTCTTAATTTTTGTTGATTTTTTAGGTAGGTATTCTGATTGGTCCAGATCACTGTATTAAATCTATAATAAATAATTAGGGTAAATAACAGTAAGCCTATACCCAATGTAGGTAGTAATACAGCCAATGGTGGCCATAACATGGGATCTCTAATACAGCAAAGTGGATAAATAGTCATACATAGTACAATCACTAGAGCAGAATAGAGTGGAAAGGCTACTAAGGTTACTGCCAAATGCATCATATATAAAACTACGGTATACAAGGGATTGGTGGTATGCCAAGAAAGCCAAACCATAGTAACGGGTAAACANAGCCCCCCGATCCAGGTAGGAGACTTACCTTTGGGAATAAAAATGCCATAGCCTGAAAAACAAGCAGCTGCAATAATTTGAAGTATAGGCCAATAGATGAGATCTATGGTGTCAATAGTAGCAAGATACGCTAAAGCAGTGACCATAACATAGATCCCCATACCGATAATCTTAGTCCTATTGGGTGGAAGTTTAGCCAAGCTATCTTTTGAAAAGAAAGCTTTAATGGCTTCTTTTCTACGTGCCCATTTCCGCGCATTAGCTTGCCTAATCTGCTTAAGTTCATCATCTGGCTCTATCCAGCCGGTACCAGGTGGCTGAGGCAATACATAATGTGCAACTAGCATAGCTAAGCCATTGGCCAGCATACAAACAAATGCACCATCTATATCTGTTATTGGTTCAATCCATTGGTTCCAAGCTATAATGGTTACTATACCGGTAGCCATACCGATCAAAGCCGTACGCCCATTACCCCGAAAACCAAAAACAGCTAAAACAAAGGGAGCGGTTATAATAGGTACAGTAAAAGCAAAAGTTAATTTAAGTAAGTCTAATAAATCATTACGGTAAAAAGCTAATACCATAGCCAATAGGCCTATGACTAGGGAAGTCAGTCTGGCTAGCATGAATTGATACACCTTGGAAAGGACCTTTATCCCTCTTATACTTTCCAAGATATCATGGCTAACCATAACCGCACAACTGTTTAAATAAGAATCAGCTGTAGACATAGTCATAGCCAATAAACTGATAGAAATAAGGCCTTGAGAAAAAGGCGAAATATTGTTCATTATATAGGGCCAAATTGCTTCTATAGATAATGCTGGTGCTCCTATAAAAACAAATAGACCGATTAATAATATTAAAATGCCTATAAGAAAACTAAATAAAGTAGAATATAAGAAAACCTTTTTTGCCTGTATAATACCAGAAGACATATATACACGTTGTATCTTTGGGGGTTCTATACCAGACACTAAATTGGTTAAAATTAATAAAATTATACCTATTAATTTAGTATGAGAATGGCATACGCTACTAAACTGAAATTTTTCTTGTGTCTGCAAAAAAGAGAGACTTTCTGCAACTGGGTTGCTGATCTTGTGAAACATCCATACAGCCAAAAGAGGAATAATAATAGAAAAGGTTATAAATTGTAATACATCCGTAAAGGTAACCGCACGAATACCTCCAAGAGTAGAATAGAAAATTAAGATAAAGGTAGCTAAAACGGTAGTGTAATATTTTAACTCAGCGTCAACTGAACCTAAGCAGAAGCTAATTGCCTTGGATATTACGGTGATTTGAACGGCAAGAGCAGCAATAGAAGCAGCAATA
>NZ_RARA01000016.1:20894-33777 GCF_003788695.1 Candidatus Cardinium hertigii | reverse complement strand
CATTTATAATGTAGTCTTGATTAAGGGGGTTAAATATGTTCTTTTTGATCCAACCAAAGAGGCTGTGTATGTTCCATTAGATGAAGAGACTAAAGTTCGTGGAAAAGCAGCAGTAGATGGCGTAGGCTCTCGTTTGGGAAAGACATTAGCATCTTGGTTGATTACTGGTATGGGGGTACTCTTTGGGGGTGGAGATNTTGCACGTAAGAAGGTGAAGGTCATGTGGCAAGTATTTCCCGGGTTTGCTTAGGAGCGCTATTTTTGCTTGCGTGCTTCTATAACCAAGAAACTATCGTGCATAGCAAGGTAGTAAACCATAAATAGCGTATCAGTGATCATGCTTGCCATAGATTGCCCAGCTAATCGAAAAAATGCAATACATTTTTCCAGTGTTATTTTTTGTCATTATTATTCGTTACTTTTTTTATTGATAAAAAAAGCAACCAAAAAAATCAAGCGCTGGTGAATAAAGCGAGGCCGTTGCAATAGAAAACAAAAATTTTATAAAAAAAGCAAGAATCTACCTAACTATTACTAAAATAGTTTTTAAAAGTACATAAAAAATAATATTTTAGTACTGTAAACGTACAAAAATGTACAGGTTGCATCTAGATTTCTATAAAAAATACGTTGCAATTTTTCTATTGCAACGTCCTCATGATGTATGATGTACATACATCATGGGGCCCCCCAATACGTTGAATCCCGAAGCGGAACAGGAGTACCTGCCAGATACATCTGGTGGGGTAAAGCACAGCCAGCTTTTCAAAGACGAAGAAACGATTGCTGAACGGATACTAAACATTTGTATTTCATAAAAAAATTTCCTAAAATTTCATAATAAAACATTCTTTTCCTAAACTTGTCAAATTTTTATTGCTACTGTTAAGCAGCGCAACAGTTCCCTGCTCTACCTTAGCGGATAGTAATTGGCAGCAATTCCATAACACAGTTAGTTAAAGGAAGGACAAATTATTGGAATGGGGAAAGCGTCCAAAGCCAAGGAATGATAAAAAGGCTTGGTTTGTGCTTAGCGCATGGAATATGAAATAGCAAAATTAAACAAAAAAGATATGAAAAAGCAGTTTATCCTTCTTGGGTTATTCTTATTGGCTAGCAGTTTTACGGTATCCCAGGTTAGGGGACAAGAGGTACAAAAGAAAATGCATTGGAAAGGATGTGCAGACAAAGTAACTAAGCGTGAAACATACTTGAACTTGGTTAAAGCATATGCTAAAAAATTTCGTAACCTAACGGAGCTTTGCAATGGGCAATGGCCAGATAGTACCGATGCAAGGTATTTGCGTGCAGCAGCTGAAGCTTTAGCATACAATCAAACAATTATAAAGATAGAACTGGCTTACCGTGATTCTGCATGTGTAATAGCCCTAGCTAAGGCTTTGGAAAAGAATCGAACCATTAGGGAACTTGTTGTACTACTTTCGACTGAAATGGGTTCTACAGGGGCAATAGCCCTAGCTAAGGCTTTGGAAAAGAATCGAACCATTATAAATATTAATCTGATTTGTAGTTATATTGGTTCTGAAGGCGCAGCAGCGCTAGCTACAACTTTGGAAAAGAATCGAACCATTAGGGAACTTGCACTACGTGCGACTAAAATGGGTTCTACAGGGGCAATAGCGCTAGCTAAAGCTTTAAAAAAGAATAGTACAATTACAAATATTGATCTGAGTTGTAATGATATTGGTTCTGAAGGCGCAGCAGCGTTAGTTACAGTTTTGGAAAAGAATCGAACCATTAGGGAAATGCAACTAGGTGGTATTAAAATGGGTTCTACAGAGGCAATAGCGCTAGCTAAGGCTTTAAAAAAGAATAGCACGATTACAAAGATTGATCTAAGTGGGAATGGTATTGATTCTGAAGGCGCAATAGCGCTAGCTAAGGCTTTGGAAAAAAATAACACAATTACAAATATTGATCTAAGTGATAATGATATTGATTATGAGGGGGTAGCAGCGCTAGCTAAGGTTTTGGAAAAAAATAGCACGATTATGGAGATTAGTCTGAATAATAATAGAATTGGTTCTGCAGGGGCAGTAGCGCTAACTAAGGCTTTAGAAAAGAATCGTACAATTACAAAGATTGACCTGAGTTGGAATGGTATTGATTATGTAGAAGCAGCAACGCTAGCTAAGGCTTTGGACGATACTATTCCTTGTAAAAAAGAGTGTATTTACCTGACTTATGATAAAACTATGTATAATGGAATACACCTAACTAAGTCTTTGGAAAAGAATAGCACAATTACGAAGATTTACTTAAAGACTAATAAGCCTGGTCTTGAAGACATAGCAGCGCTAGCTAATGCTTTACACAAGAATAGCACAATTACGGAGGTTTACCTGAGTTGTTATGATATTGATTATGAGGAAATATCAACATTAGCTAATATTTTGAAAAAGAATAGCATAATTACGGAGATTAGCCTATATGGGAGGAATAAGATTGGTTCTGCAGTGGCATCAGCGCTAGCTGAGGCTTTGGAAAAAAATAGTACAATTACTAAGATTAAACTGAGATTGAAAGATATGGATTGTGTAGGCGCAGTAGCGCTAGCTAAGGCTTTGGAAAAAAATAGTACGATTACGAAGATTGACCTATGTTATAATAATATTGGTTCTGCAGGAGTAGTAGCGCTAGCTAAGGCTTTGGAAAAAAATAGCACGATTATGGAGATTAGACTGAATTATAATAACATTGGTTCTACAGGAGTAGTAGCGTTAGCTAAGGCTTTGGAAAAAAACAGCACGGTTATGAAGATTAGCTTGATGCATAATCGTATTGATTCTGTAGGGGCAGTAGCGCTAGCTAAGGCTTTGGAAAAAAATAGTACGATTACAAAGATTAACCTAAATCGGAATGGTATTGGTCCTGAAGGCGCAGTAGCGCTAGCTGCAGCTTTGGAAAAGAATAGTACAATTACAAAAATTGGCCTGGGTGGAAATAACATTGGTTCTACAGGGGGAGTAGCGTTAGCTATGGCTTTGGAAAAGAATAGCACCATTACGAAGATTCGCCTGAATGGAAATAACATTGGTTCTACAGGGGCAGTAGCACTAGCTAAGGCTTTGGAAAAGAATAGCACAATTACAAATATTAATCTGATTGTGAATCATATTGGTTCTGCAGGGGCAGCAGCGCTAGCTAAGGCTTTGGACAAGAATAGTACAATTACGGAGATTAACCTGGTTGGTGGGAATAATGTTACTTATAAAGAGCTAACAGCGCTATTTATAGATAAGCATATAATTATTGATGGTGGAAAAGATTAACCTGAATGGGAGTGGTATTGATTGTGTAGGGGCAGCAGCGCTAGCTAAGGCTTTGGACAAGAATAGTACAATTACGGAGATTAACCTGAATACTAATAATTACTTCTGAAATTGATGTGCTTTTTTATTGTAAAATGGCATTAAATTAGTAAATTTATCTTAACACGGGCACTATCCATAATAATCCCCTAATGAATTATTGGAAGCATAGTTTACTATCAAAAAAGAAATTTAATGGCAATGCGAAAGATTACTTGCATATCCACAAGTTTATCGACACAAGCAAACTATTCTATTTTCACAACAAGCATAGGATTCTTTTACATCATACCTACGGTATAGATTTATGCATTCAAAAGTTTGGCGAAACATTAACCAACACTGAAAATCGCACAATATTAATACGTGATATTGCTGCGGAGCATTGTAAAGAAGATCTTATGGGTATGGTTCCAACTCTAAATCATTGGTATAAATATGTTGATGATGCTTTGCTGAATTTCATAAAACCAATCAATCCTGCAGACAATAAACTGAAAGAGTTTGTTTTAAGGCCATTCCTAATGTCTGGTTTAAAGTCAACACTAATAATAACCCACAGCAATTTTGGAATATTTCTCGCAAAAGAGATCCTGGGAGTTGATTATGCCTTTGAACTTTCAAATTATCTACCGCAGACAAACATAAACGAGTTACTCGAATACGTAAAACTAAAAGAAAGATGGCAATATACTCCCGATTTAAAACAATTAAAAGATATTGAAGATGAGTTTAATAAGTAATATTTTTGAAAAATTATTTGGCCGGAGTAATCATTATGAAGAAGAACAAACGGAAAGAATAGAAGATGCCGATGAGAAATTATTTGATCTGGGCAATCATTATGAAGAAGAACAAATGGAAAGAATAGAAGATGCCGATGAGGAATTATTTGATCTGGGCAATCATTATGAAGAAGAGCGAGCGGAAAAAATAGAAGATGCCGATGAAAGTCTTGAAAGCTGGATTATTGCGACTGTAAAAGAAAAGGGCTGCCTGTCATTTACCTGGGAAAGTGGCAGTGACGAAGCTTTTGTTACATTTAAAGACAGTACTGATGTAGACAGAAATAATTTTGAGGATTTAGAAACTTATATAATCGATACATTAGATATTCCAGATGCCGGCGAATTCCAAATGAATGGCAGCGGTGATATTTATATTGATAATAATTTAGTAAGGGCAAAATATAGTTCAACAACTAAAGCAATTATAGACTATAATGAGGAGACCGATCAGGTGATTTATGATGAAGAAGAATACCACGACAGCGCTGATGAGGTTTTATTTGCCATTGAAAAATAAGCTGAATAAAAATTATTTGTCAATATTAAACTCATAATCAATGGAAATTATCATTATAGCTACTGGGATAATCGGCTTAACCAGTGCTATTCATTTAACCAAAAGCGGATTTGTAAGTAATTTTCCTTGTCAAGAACAACCATCTTGTGCTTTTCCTAGCTCTAATTTTTTGGAGATTTGTTTGTTTAATCAAAAAATCAACCCAAAAAATCAAGCAGCAGCCGTTTCTATACTATAGAGCATAATATATTTAATTTAAAACTTTTAAAACACCCATTATGTATTTTTTACTAATTTTGTTCCTAGTCTTCAGTGGATGTACTAAAGTACGACAAAGTATAGGTACTTCAAACGACATGGCATTGGCAGGCAGTTCAATAGTTGATTTTGCTGAAAATCAAGAAAAAATTAATGACCCAGAACTCATGCAATTGGTCAATGAAAATAATATTATAAGCAGCCAAGCTTATAAATATTGGAGTGTTCAGTCGGATAGCGATAGACATGATGTATACATAAGCTTATACAAGCTACATAAAAAATACGTGTCCAATTTGGAGTTGCAAAATCTACTGGGCAAGCTGGTACCTTACCTGTGTAAGGCACCGTGCTCCCGTCTTATGGTAGATTGCCATGGTGTAAATTCATCAGGTGAATATCTTGATGCGATATTTTCTGCTCTTAAAGGTACAGTTGTGCGTAGCCTAGCAGTATATTGGACTGATTTAGGCGCAGTACAAGCGGAGCTATTAAAGACAGCATTTTCTAAGCTTAAACATACAAAGATTGAAGAATTGAGACTGCAGAATAGCGATTTAGCAAATAATATAGATCCCTTACTTTCTGTACTTGTGGATAACACAACTGTGCGTAAATTACATTTAATTTCGAATGCTTTAGGCTCGGTGCAAACGGAGCTATTGAATACAGCATTTTCTAAATTCAAAAATACAAGGATTGAAGAATTGACTTTGACTGGTAATGAGTTAGGAAATAATGTAGTTCCCCTACTTTCTGTGCTTGTGGGCACAGATGTACGTGACTTATGTTTAAATAGTAATAATTTAGACTCGGTGCAAGCGGAGCTATGGGGGATAGCATTTTCTAAACTCAAATATACAAAGATTGAACATTTGGGATTATCGGATAACAAGTTGGCAAATAATATAGATCCCCTACTTTCTGCGCTTGTGGATAACACAACTGTGCGTGAATTAGATTTATATTACAATGATTTAGATTCAGTAGAATTGAAAACTTTATGTAAAGCTTTCTCTTTGCTTCAGCATACAGCCGTTGATAGTTTGAATTTTGGTGAATGGGATTTTCGCTCTTGGGATTTAAACAGTATGGAAGAATTGCTCACTACGTTAAGCAAGACAAAAATACGTAAAGTTTCGTGCTTGGGTCCTGAGGTTTCAGGCAACTTAGTTGATTGGTTTAATTCAAACATTGCTTATCCGCACGATACCGTATACCATGAAAGTGGGTTACAAAGAGCATGTATACGCACCATGATGCAAAACAATTTAGATCTAAATACAGCAAGGCTTAATATACAAGTAGAAAAAAAAATAAAGGAATATGAATCTGATAAACTTGGTTTAGATATAGTGTCCATATCCGACGAAGAGGATACAACAGATGAGGATATAGAAAATTCTGACGAAGAGGATACAACAGATGAGGATATAGGAAATTCCGACGAAGAGGATACAACAAATGAGGATATGGAAATTCTGGCGAAGAGGAGGAGGCTGCTATAAGTATCCGTTCAGTGGAGTAGCCTATGCGTATTTTTTCACGTTCGTATTTAGAAATAGCGCAATAATATAAATTTATAAAAAATGCGCTTTGAAAAACTGTGGAAAGAAAAGAAAGGAAAAAATAAAAGAAAATCAGCCTGTTTGAGCCTACTCTTCGTCTTTGAAAAGCTGGCTATGCTTTATCCCACCAGATGTATCTGTCGGGTATCCGCTCAGTGGAGTAGCCTATGCGTATGCGTATCCGTACTCGTAAACAATTATAAATAGGTACCAGTTCAATTGTGTGACTAGTGCAAATAATGCAAGTCATAAAAAAATGCGCCTTGAAAAAACTGTGGAAAGAAAAGAAAGGAAAAAAATCAAAAGAAAATCAATTTGTCTGAGCTCCGTAGGAGCGAGATTTGATTTTCGGTTTTTTTCCTTTCTTTTCAGCAGTTTTTTCACCAGCGCTTGATTTTTTTTGGCTGCTTTTTTTGATCAAGCAAAAAAAGTAGTTTTAAAAGAAGTAGTTTTTAACAAAATGGATAAAATCATCAATTATTAAATATTAGCCATTTTCTGTAATCTATATATAATATCGCTGCCACGCATGTGAACAAATACGATATATAAGCATGATTAGTTAATAGTAAGGGGATAACCTGGTACCAGGAGCGGGGGTCGAACCCGCATGGCCAAAGCCACAAGATTTTAAGTCTTGCGTGTATACCAATTCCACCATCCTGGCAAAGCTACGTTTGAGATCTATATACTAAATCACAAAAAAAGAGCGAGAAACGGGACTCGAACCCGCGACCCCGACCTTGGCAAGGTCGTGCTCTACCAACTGAGCTATTCTCGCTTATGGGTTATAAACCCTATACCAATTGAGACGAATTTAATCAAACATTCATTTTTCTCAAAATAATTATTCATTTTTATGTTTATTTCTTTCCTTTTTAAGGATATTTTGCATTTCACTCAATTTTAGTAAGGCTTCTACTGGAGAAAGGGTATTAATATCAATTTCATCTAGAAAAGTGCGTAAATAGCCTAAGTCTGCATCTGCATCAAAAAGCTTTAGCTGGTATTTTGTTGGGGATAATGCTGTTACAATCTCTTTTTCAGGTATTTTTCCGCTGATGGCCGATAGATGTTGTAGGATTTCTGTTGCTCTTTCCAAAATAATGGTTGGCATTCCTGCCATTTGGGCTACATGAATACCAAAACTATGTTCGCTTCCACCAGCTACTACTTTATGTAAAAAAAGAATTTTTCCATTTACTTCTTGTACAGCTACGTGGTAGTTTTTGACCCTAGCTAGTTCTGCTGTCAACTCATTTAGTTCATGGTAATGCGTAGCAAAAAGGGTTTTAGCTTTATAACGTGGATGGTTATGAAGATATTCTACCAATGCCCAGGCAATAGAAATACCATCATAGGTACTGGTACCACGTCCTATTTCATCCATGAGCACAAGGCTACGGTCGCTAAGGTTATGCATAATGCTAGCGGTTTCTGTCATCTCCACCATAAAAGTGGATTCTCCTTGGGCCAGATTATCCGATGCACCTACCCTGGTAAATATTTTATCTACAATGCCAATGTGTGCTGAAGTAGCTGGTACAAAAGATCCTATTTGAGCCATTAATACTGTCAAAGCAACTTGACGCAATAGGGCTGATTTACCAGCCATATTGGGTCCCGTAATAACCATGATTTGCTGTTGCGTTTGGTCTAACCAAATATCATTAGGTATATAGGTTTTGCCTAAGGGCAGCCGTTGTTCAATAACAGGGTGTCTGTTCCCCTTAAGATCTAGCCATGTACTATTATCTATAATAGGCTTGCTGTAATGCTGTTCACTTGCCTGTTTGGCAAAGGCCAGATAACAATCTAACTGTGCAATGATTTTGGCATTTTTTTGAATATGTGGAATAAATTCTAGGGCGGCATGCACTAATTCTTGATAAAGCTGCTGCTCTAGGAGTTGTGCTTGTTCGGCTGCATGGACAATATCTTCTTCGTAATGTTTTAATTCCTCTGTAATGTAGCGTTCTGCATTGGCAAGGGTTTGTTTGCGTATCCAATCCGTTGGCACTTTATTTTTGTGCGCATTCGATACTTCAAGATAATATCCAAAAACACGATTGTAAGAGACTTTTAGAGAGGGAATACGGGTCCGTTGGCTCTCTTTTTGTTGCAATTGTACCAAATAATCTTTACCAGTATGGATCATGGCATTGAACGCATCCAATGCATCATTAACATGGGGTTTAATAATCCCTCCCTGATTAATAAGCATAGGCGGATTTTCTTGCAATTTATTTTGAATATTTTCTACCAAATCGTGGCAGTTATGAAGCTTGGAACCGCATGTTTGCAATAAGGGAAATAAACTATTTTCTAGTGATTTTTGAATCGGATATATCTGTTCTAATGCTCTTTTCAAGGCTACCATTTCCCTCGGATTTACCCTACTAGCAGCTACTTTGGCAATAAGGCGTTCTAAGTCTCCTATCTGTTTTAAATGGCTTACGAGTAATGCTGCTAATGTTGGATGGTCTATCAGATATTCAACAATAGAAAGACGCTTTTGGATGTGCAAGGCTTCTTTAAGTGGAAACAACAGCCATTTTTTAAGTAGACGTGCACCCATAGGGGTGACCGTTCTGTCTAGTATTTCAATAAGGGCAGTTCCACCTAACTGTTGTGGCACAATCAGTTCCAAGGCTTTAACGGTAAACTGATCTAGCCAAACATATTGATGTTCCTCCAATCGTGCAATAGAATTGATATGTTTGATTTCTTTGTGTTCAGTTTCCGCTAGATAGTTCAAAATAGCACCAGCAGCAACAATACCAATAGCGTAATCGGTTATCCCAAAGCCTTTTAGCGAGCTGGTCCCAAAATGGGTATTTAGCAAACCATACGCATAGTCAAACTGAAAAATCCAATCTTCTAGGGCATAAACCGCAAAATCCTCTTTAACAAAATCATCCCATAACGCCTGTTGTTTTTTATTAAAAATAACCTCAGATGGGGCAAAACGCTGCAAGAGTTTTTGCATGTAATCACATGCGCCTTCTGCTACCAAAAACTCTCCAGTAGAGAGGTCTAAGAAAGCCATCCCTAATAGCTCTTTTTCGAAAACAATAGCCGCTAAGTAATTATTACATTTGCTATCCAAAACCGCTTCGCTAAAAGAAAGTCCAGGTGTAACCAATTCAGTCACGCCTCTTTGTACAATTCCTTTGGCTTGTTTAGGATCTTCTAATTGATCACAAATAGCTACACGGTAGCCAGCCTTTACCAATTTGGGCAAATAAAGTTCCAGAGAATGGTAGGGAAAACCAGCTAACTCTATACTAGAGGCCGATCCATTAGCTCTTTTGGTTAATACAATACCCAATACTTTGCTTGTCTTAACTGCATCTTCTAAAAAGGTTTCGTAAAAATCCCCTACTCGAAACAGTAACAATGCACCAGGATATTTTTCCTTGATGGCAAAATATTGCCGCATTAATGGAGTTCCCTCAATTGGCTTAGACATAGGAGCGTAAGTTAAGAAAACCTAACGGTTAATAGTCTAAAAGTAGGGAATTTAGGGGAAAGAATAGGTAAAAGCATGCTCCCTAGGGCTGAATGTCGCAAACGATTTATCCTAAAAAGCTGTTACCTTTCTCAGTAAATTTTGTTTTCTTAAAATTATTTATTATTAACTCTTGAAGGGTAACCTTCTCTAGGGAGGTAGGGAAGGGGGTACTTTGGATAATTATATTGGAGAAGGTACTTGGATAATTATATTCAAGCGAGTGATGGTAAAGCTGTTAACCATATCAATAGCTTTTATAATTATAAAAAAAACAATAATACAAAATGAAAAATATGAAACGAATGAATTTGCATAATCAAAAGCATAACTTTTGGATAAAAGGGCTGTCGATTTTGTCTTTATCTCTTCCTTTACAAGCCTCCACTTCTGGCGCTTGTAGCCGTACAGTTCTGGAGCATAAAGCGAAAGAAAGCGTGGAACAATGGCGTCAAAATATGGAGAATACGAAGGATATTAGTAGAGATGAAGGTGGACTCATACTATACGTGGCAGTAGAGGCTAAGGACAGTAACAAAGTAAAAGAAGTTTTAGAACGTATTCATCAGGATAACCAATCAGGCGCAGCTGCTAATTATAAACATGATTTCCCACACTCAATTGGTCTCAATAGTAAAAGAACAGCTTTTGGTAGATCTCTAGAGCTAGGCAATGCAGAAATAGTTAGGGATTTGCTTAACTGTCCATATATTGACCTTAATAAGGTTGGCAATAATGCAACTGCACTTTTGATAGCGCTTAAAAACAATAAAGAAGAAATAGCTCAGATTTTACTAAACGAGTGCCCTGAAACTAAAACACTAGATATCACTTCAAAAGATCCAAAGACCGGGTTCACGCCACTACATTTGGCCATTGAAAAGGGGTTTGACAAAGTAACAAAGGCGCTGGTACATAAGCTTCAGTCTATAGATAGTTTATGTGCAAGCGATATAAAAAGCAGAACACCATTGCATATGGCTGTTCGTAGCAATAGACAATTTGCATTTCAATATGTATTTGATCGAATAGCTAAACTCAGTAGTAAAGCTGTGGCCATTGAAAAACTTTTTGCAAAAAATAAAGATGGTATTTCTGTATTTGCACGTGCCTATTTGCCCAGACCTATCGCATGGAGGAATATTTTAAAGAGTGGTATAGACGATATAGAAATGTTTACATATGTATTACGTATGGTAAGAGATAATTTAACGCCCAGCCAATGGGACGCTATTACTGATGAAATGCTTACTCTAGACTATAGGGGTAAATTTGACGTCGGCGATATCGATATTTTACGCGATATAGTCGCACGAGAGAAAGGGAAGTGAGGGAAATGCATATGTATTTTTAATGTCTTTATTCGTATCCGTTATTCACCTTCACTGAATCCCGAAGCGGTACAGGGGTCCCCGCCAGATGATATATCTGGTGGGGTAAAGCGTAGCGAGCTTTTCAAAGACGAAGAGACGACTACTCAATGGATTTGGAAAGCTGGCAAGGCGCGCGAGGGTGAAGTGCACGCAGCATAGTACCCACTATGCGAGTACACTGAATCCCGAAGCGGAACATAGCGAGCTTTTCAAAGACGAAGAGACGACTACTCAATGGATTTGGAAAGCTGGCAAGGCGCGCGAGGGTGAAGTGCACGCAGCATAGTACCCACTATGCGAGTACACTGAATTCCGAAGCGGAACATAGCCAGCTTTTTCAAAGACGAAGAGTAGGCTTAAACAGGTTGATTTGCTACCAGCTCTCAGACTGAAATTTTCTAGTCACAGCTTTGTTCAAGGCGCGTTTTTATGATCTTGCATTATTGCATTATTGCTAGGAACGAACGTGAATAAATACGCATAGGTCACACAATTGAACTTGTACCTATTTCTAATGGTTTACGAATACGGATACGCATACGCATACGCCACTTCACTGAACGGATACCTTACCAGGGTCGTGAACGGACACTTTTGCTGGACCAGCATATCTTCTCTATAATATCAATTATTTATGCTTGACTTTTTACCTTTCTGGTAAAAATAGGAACGACTAAACTAAATATATATTATACTGGAATTCAATATTTTGAGTTGGGAAAGCGCTTAATGTATGCATGGTTGAACATAAAAAAAACAGTTTATAGAAAAAAACAATAAAGTTATTTTGGAATAACTAAAAAACCGCTATATTTGTTCAGTTCAGCAACGAATTTTTATTCCTTTTTTATTTTTTATTACAAAAAGGATCTTGGTTCTATCAATAGTAAAATATTTCTATGGCTAGGTAAATAGCAATTAACCATAGTTTGTTAGCAATTTGTTAGAAAGGGGCGGATATTACCTAAGAAAAGGCCTTTGTAATGGTAATGAGGAATAAGTAGTGGTATATGGAAATCCATATACTTTTTAAATTAAAAAACAATTAAACACAATTTAAAAACAATTAAACAAAATGGTTACATATAAGAAAAAAACAACTTAAATATTCACAAACAGTATCCGTTCAGTCGTGTGGCTAATTAGAAATAGCACAATATGGATAAAATCATCAATAATCTATAAAATATGGCTGCCACGCAAGTGAACGGATATGATCGTAATTTTATAAACTATAAATAAATAAACGAAAACAAAATGACTAATAAAAACAAAATGACTAAAAATAAAAACAATTTGCATATCAGACCATATAGCTATTTAGTAAAGAGCGTAGCGGCTTTATCTTTATCAGCTGCCCTACAATCTTGTGCAAAAAACAACCAAGGAGCGATGCGAATACCCAGCAGCAATAAAAGCGTAATGGATTGTATATTACATACAAATGATGCCACATTTTGTAATGAACTAGATAATAAGAAGGATATTAGCTGGCAGTGGAAAGGTTGCGATCTTCTATACAGGGCAGTATGCGTT
>NZ_RARA01000016.1:0-20887 GCF_003788695.1 Candidatus Cardinium hertigii | reverse complement strand
ATTTGCACGTATGTGTACATTATGCGATAGTAGAGATGCTATAAGCAGGAAACTTTTGGCCAAAGATATAAAAGGGCATTCTCTATTTGCGCGTGCCTATTTACCAAAACATATTGGCCGAACACGTTTATGGGATTTTAATAAAAGTGCTATGTTTAAATTTGTTTTATGCACTGTAAAGGAATACTTGCGGCAAGATCAGGTTTATGCTATTAGTAAGGAGATTACCAAGTTAGAAGGTGAGCAGGTAATAGGACAGCAGCAAGCGGTCCTATTGCGTAAGATAATAAGAAAAGAGTTTCCTGATGTTGATCTGTTTTTAGGAAATGAGGAGCTACAGGGCAATGTAGCAACACTTTCCAAGGACCCTATTGCATCTATTTCACCATCAGGTAGCGTACATAGTGAAGCATTAAGCACTCCTTTAGTTTTTGCAACTACTGCAAATAATACAGCTACGTCAAATAGCCTCAATAGTGAAATATCAATCACTACTTTAGCTCCTGCAACTACTCCAATTTCTCAAATGCCTCAAGAAGGTCTAACGAATAAAAACGTTAGTGGATTAAGCAAGAATACGGAGTCTGCATGCTTGATGGAGACTGTAGCACCCAATAGCCCAAATATAGTATCTGCGAATGCGCATGTAAACAACACTGCTCGCTCTTTCCTGGACGACATTAAGAAATGTGATTTTAAATTAAAAAGAACTAAACCATAGGAAAGAACTAGTGGGATGAGATTAGGCAGGGTAGTATACAATTAAGAAAAGTTAAGGGAAAAAAATGGCATACTAAAAAAACAAAACAACTAAAAATGACTAAAAATAAGAATAAAAACAATGTACATGTCAGCCCACATAGCTATTTAGTAAAGAGCATAGCAGCTTTATCTTTATCAGCTGCTCTACAATCTTGTGCAAAAAACAACCAAGAGGCAATGCGAATGCCCAGCAGCAATAAAAGTGTAATGGATTGTGTATTACATACAAATGATGCTACATTTTATAATGAACTAGATAATGAGAAGGATATTAGCCGGCGGTGGAAAGGTTACGATCTTCTATACGGGGCAGTATGCACTAACGACGAACAAAAAGTAAAAAGCATTTTAGGGCGTATTATACAGGACAAACGGTCAGGTTATGCATACAAAACAAACAGTAGTTTTCCAAACGCGTTCAATGGGCCTCATAATAAAACAGCGCTTGGCAAAGCTGTAGAAAAAAAGAATAAAGTAATCATTGAAGCTTTACTCAAGAACGAACATATTGACGTTAATAAAATTGATGTTCATGGTCAAACTGCACTTTTATTAGCCCTTAACCTAAAAGATGAAAAACTGGCTCAGTTTATATTAGATACATGCCCTAATGATAAATTGCATCTTGATGCCAAAGATCCAACAGCTTCCACAGCATTACATTTGGCTATTAAATATGGATTTAATGCATTCTTGAAATCGCTGATTAATAAGTTTCAATGTGTAGAATGTTTATGTTTAACGGATAAAAAGAATAGGATGCCATTGCATTTGGCTGCTCGTAGCAATATGCAACAAGTATTTAAAGAATTATTTGCACGTATGTGTACATTATGCGATAGTAGAGATGCTATAAGCAGGAAACTTTTGGCCAAAGATATAAAAGGGCATTCTCTATTTGCGCGTGCCTATTTACCAAAACATATTGGCCGAACACGTTTATGGGATTTTAATAAAAGTGCTATGTTTAAATTTGTTTTATGCACTGTAAAGGAATACTTGCAGCAAGATCAGGTTTATGCTATTAGCAAGGAAATTACCAAGTTAGAAGGTGAGCAAGTGATAGGACAGCAACAAGCTGCTCTATTGCGTAAGGTAATAAGAAAACAGTTTCCCGATGTTGACCTATCAAAAAATAGAGATCTACAGGAAAGAATAGTCCCTCCACTTCCTACGGTTGCTCCAAAACCTATTATACCGTTTATTAGTGTATATGATGGAAATAAAAATGATGAAAATAAAAATAGTATATATTATGCACGTGATGCTGATATACAAAAAGGGAAGGATGGGCGGCTTAAAGACTTTAATGCAGTACCGAATAACTGGTTGAATAAGGTGCGTAGGTCTAATAAAGTTGGGCCGGCTAATGCACTTGCTGATGATGGGGTTCTATATAAAGTTAGGCCGGCTAATGATGAGGTTCTATGCTTGGCACGGGCACTAAAGGAGGCGCTAGATGAAAGGAATAAACATATAAAGGATGTAGAGAGCGCTTCTGAATCTGATGTGGAGGGCGTTTCTGAATCTGAAGAGGAGGGCGTTTCTGAATCTGAAGTGGAGGGTGTTTCTGAATCTGAAGTGGAGAGCGTTTCTGAATCTGAAGAGGAGAATGCTTCTAAATATGAAGAGAATAGTGATAGTGAGTGGGAATGATTACATACCGAGGCAGTTGCAATAGGAAATAACACGGCATGATTTAGCCATATTACCGCTTCGGCATGTTACTTAATAGCTTGTTGGTGTTAACCCCCTTTTGCTATTTGCGTAAGGGAAAATCCACCTTTCATCCTTGGGCAACCATCAGGTTTAGAGATAATCAGTAAAGTTGTTTTGTATTGTAAACAACGGGTTTGCTAACTGTGTGCTATTTTTCTCTAACCACACTGCTCATAGAACTTCCTATAAAAGCAAAATCCCATATAGGCAATGGCAAGCGCTCCACACAATTAATCCCCCATACTTCTTTCAAATTTTGTTTTCTTAACTATTATTTATTACCGTAATAATAAGNACGGTTTAATAAGTTAGTGGCTGACACGCATGACGAAGTATAACGTCTATTGGGAAGCATTAATATTTTAGCTGTATCACCTCGCAAATATTGCCTAAAGAAGACCTAAAGGGCAGGGCAAAAATTTTGCTAGGACCTGTGTTACAACGGCCTCATTTTTGTCATTTTACGATGATATTTCATTTGTAGGAAGATACGAAAAGTTTCTATAAATCAGCTAAAATTGTTTTTATAATCCATAAATGTTTATCAGCATGCAGCGGCAAAACACCAGTACCTTTATATCAAAAAAAATAAACACTTAAGCAATGATTAAAAAGACAAAAACAATATTTTTAAAATCCAGAAAAAATAATTTCGTGGTACAGGGGATTACAGTTTTGTTTATATCCACTATTTTTATACAAGCCAGATCTTGCATAAGCAGTACCCCTGTAATGGATTATGTAGTGCAGCATGAAGATCAAAATGACTTTCGGAAATATATAGCGAATAAAAAAGATATTAGCCAGGGCAGTGATGGCGATCGAGATTGGCTGTATATTGCAGTAAAATCTCACAATCCTGAAAAAGTAACAATTATTTTAGACCGTATCAATAGGGATAAGGAAAATAGATCTTCATATGCCCAAAAGGATTTTCCCAACTCCATCGATCCATTTAGCAAAAAAACACCACTTGGCAAAGCTATACAAGATAACAATAAAAATATAGTTAATCTTTTGATTAAAAATCAACACATTAATGTTAATAGATTGGACAATGGTTTACCTACACTTTTGGTAGCCATTCAAAACAAAAACGAAATAATCGCTCAGCTTTTATTGGATGAATGCCCAAAAGATAAATTAAATATCACGACCAAAGATCCCCATACTGGTTCTACCCCTTTACATTTAGCTATTGAATATGGGTATAAAGAGTTAACAGAATCTTTGGTTAATAGACTTTCTTTGGAGGATTTAATTGTAGAGGATGCAAAACAAAATACGCCACTACATGTGGCAGCTCATTACTGGAGGAAAGAGGAGTTTAAGCTATTATTTGATCAAATAGGTAGGCTATGCCCTAACAATAGCCATTATATATTTGACAAACTGGCAAAGGGATATGGCATATCTGTATTTGCACATTCCTATTTGTCCATACATTGGATACCTGGTAATAAAGCAACAAATATTTTAAAGACTCGTGATAGTGAAATGTTTAAATATATCCTTGACACCGTAGGAGATTATTTACTTACCGCACATTTTAACACTATTATTAAGGAAATAGATTTTGCAGTGCACGATGGTATAATAGGAGAACCATATGCTGATGTATTACGTAATATAATATGGTCTCGGCTTATGCGTAAAGGTCGTATTGAGGCATAAATGGTAGTAAGGATGGCAATATTCCACCGATACTTTCAGATAAAATCGATACTTTCAGATAAAGGTTGTTTTTTTACTATTACTTATTTATAATAAAAGTATAATCACATGTTAAGGGGTAGGTAAGAAAAAAAGCATCATTTCTTGTATAAACAAGTATGCCCTCCTATGGTCGAAAGATTCGATTATAAAAAAACAAATTGTACAATACAACAAAAAAAAACATTATATGAAACAATTTAATTTGCATACCAAACGGTATAATTTCTTGACAAAGTGGGTTATGACTTTGTTTTTGTTAATAGCTTTGCCATCCAATAAATCTTGTCATACAAGTTTAGGCAGGAGTAAGAGTCCAGTAATGTCTTATGTAGTTCAAAATGAAGATGAGGATAGATTCAAGAAAGAAATAGCTAATACACGTGATATTAGTATGGGAGATCAAGGTCGAGACTGGTTATACGCTGCAGTCAAATCTCGTAATGTTAAAAAAGCAAAAATTGTTTTAGATCGTATTAACGAAGATATAAAGCATAACTCTCTACATTATTCGAAAACAAGTTTCCCAAACGCGATCGATCCATTTACCAACCTAACGCCTCTTGGTAAAGCCATAAAAAACAAAGATCGAGAGATGGTTAAGGCACTCATAAAAAATCAACACATTAAAGTTGATGTTGCAGGCAAAGATTTAACGGCATTTATGTTAGCATTTGAAATGAAAAGTGAAGCCATAGCTAAACTGTTGTTAGAAGAGTGTACTGATGATGCGCAAAGGAAGCTTATGATAATTACACCTTTAGACAAGTTAGATTCTACTCCACTGCATTTGAGCATTAAACATGGATTTAAAGGGCTGGTAAAAATTATTGTTGGCAAAATTGATACGTTAGAGAATTTATGTGCAAAAGATAAAAAAGGAAGAACGCCCTTACATAAGGCTGTCTATATCAATAAAAAAGAGGAATTTGATATGCTATTTAATAGATTATTTACATTGTGTAAAGAGGATAAGCAGATGGTGGCTACTAAATTTTTAGAGAAAGATGAAAAAGGGCATTCTATATTTGCCCGTGCCTGTTTACCGCAAGGCACACACCATGTAACAGGGGGTAATTATGCCATGTTTAGTCATGTTTTAACAACTTTAAATAAAAAGACTTGCCTGAACGAAACTGATATTATCGCTATTCTTAAGGAAATTAATAAGCTAAAAATTAATAATAAAATATCGGAAAAAGATGCTATATATTTACACCATACAACAGCAACCATCCTCCCTAAAGAAAATAACTTATCTAGTCAGAGAACAATAGGGGAAAAGGATAAGAATAATTCTAACGGGCGTCCATCACTACCAGGTTCACCACCACCACCACCAAATTCACCTCCACCATCATTGGATAGACAAATGACGGGACAAGTAAGAATAAAACATTGATTACTACCACATTTTTGCCACGCAGGTGAACGGGTATTAAAATAAAATATGTATCCGTTCGCCCAATGGCAGGAATGATTTATAGATTATAGCAAATAGCTAGTAATTAATTATTTTATCCATTTTGTTAAAAATNNNNAATATCCCATAAGTTTGGATAAGATGGCTCAAGCTGGGTTGGCACAAATTCAGGATAGACAGTATGCTAGCAAAGTAAAACGCCATCTCCATGTAAAAAAAATTACCAAATTAGCCTTTGCTTTTTGTGGTAAGGAGGTAGCAGTGGCGTATCAAGTGGATAACCTATGAGCATGCTTTACATGATAATTTGCATTTTTGATTCATCATTTTTTTGGATATTTCATGGTTTATATTCGTAGAAATTGTAGTGCTATACGATTGTATAACGTATGGTATTAATGTCCCTTTTTAAAAAAAATACAAGATTATGTCCCTTTCAACTTCTAAATTTTTTGCAGCAATAATCAAATTATTGTCAATAAAGATATGATCCATGGTAGAACACCTCTTTCTAAATTTATGGCATCTGATATAATGCATTATATTTATCAAACAGTAAAGCATACAGTAAAGTATACGGAATGTAGCCATTTCTGAAATGGGCACTGTATTTGCTTTAAGCCTGCGTAATTCTTACATTTACCTTAGGCTTGCCTAGTAAATTCTCTTACCTAGATGAAGGAAAATCCATACTGGGCAATTGTATATATGTTTAATTTATTAAAATAATAGTCTGATGTTTATGCATTCAATATATAAAAAAGATGGTAGGCGGTCATCTACGGTAAGATGGTATATGCATATGGCAATATGGTGTGGTTGCTTCATTACCTTTAGTTGCGCAAATCTCAGAAATGGCATGGAACGTGCAAATGAGCAAAATATTTCTACACAAGAAACCATACGAAAGGCTTCACAATCTGGTTGTATCTGTAAAAATGCGCCTCCACTTGCTATGTTTAACAGCTATCCATTGCATATGGCAGCCTATACGGGCTGTATGGATTGCATCCAAAAAATACTGAAGGATAGTCCAGAAATAAACAGCCGTGATAATGTAAAAAATAGTACAGCGTTGCATATAGCCGCTACATATGGTCAAACAAATGTGGCTGAACTATTAATAGATAGCGGTGCAAACATTGAGGCTAAGGACGAAGATGGATATACCGCTTTGCATTTGGCGGCTATATATGGTCAGTACGATATAGCTAAGCTTTTATTAGAGAAAGGGGCAAACAAAAATAATCAAGATAAATTATGGAATACAGCTTTGCATTGGGCAGTTAAACATGGTCGCTATAATATAGTGAAACTATTATTGAACCATAATGCAAGGGTGGATATCCGGAACAAAGCTGAAGGGGATTCCGTTTTACATTGGGCAGCTAAGTATGATAAAGAAAATTATGATAAAGAAAATATAACTCAGCTGTTATTAAATAAGATTATACAGATAGAGCAGATAGACATTCAGAACAAAGAGGGAAATACCGCGTTGCATTTGGCAACTATGCGTAGTATGGCAAATTTGGTTAAGCTATTATTAGATAGCGGTGCTAGAATAGATATGCAGAACAAAAAGGGAAATACCGCGTTGCATTTGGCAGCTATGCATGGTATAGAAAATTTAGTTGAACTATTATTAAATAGCGGTGCTAAAATAGATATGCAGAACAAAGAAAGGATGATGCCGCTAGATTGCGCAGTTAAATATAAGTACGCAAATGTAGTTAAGCTATTATTGGATAGGGGCAACAAGATAAACAAAGAAAATAAATGGGGCGCTGCTGCTTTGCATTGGGCATCGAAGCAAAGCGACTTAGATGGAATAAAGCTTTTATTAAATGCGGGTGTTAAGGTAGATGCTCAAAACGAAGATAGGAATACTGCTTTGCATACAGCCTATATAGAATATTGTAAGTCGCTTCATAGAGAGCCTTTTGAAAATCGTAGGCGTCAAGACAATCTCCAGTTAGATACCGTTAAGCTCTTAGAGCATTACAATGCTAGGAAAGACATCAAAAATAAAAAAGGATACTCGCCTGAAGATTATGCATATCTTGTCTTTATAGCAAACTGTTATGAGACTGATTTAACCCGTTCAGCTTGCAGTCATAACCCTATGTATGTAGAAAAACGCATGCTTGGTTATTTATTACAGAATAATAAGTTTAAGCAAAGAAATATTCCTACTAATCAGCATTTTGATGGTGTGCCCTTGAAGATTTCTCGTGATGAAGTATGGGATATATTCAAGTTTCTAACAACCGATTTATATTTGGATACTACAGGACAAGTCACCCAAAGCGGTGCGCAGTTACCTCTTGTGAATAGTTGGACAAGCAATCATGGCAGAGAGGATATAATTCAAAGATTACGTGATTATGTGGAAAACTTGGGAAATATAGATCAAGATCAAGCTAGGGAATACGAGCAGGTGGCTAATAGATTCCTTAAAGTCAATTTTGGCCTCAAGCCTTTCAGTCAGGGGATGTATTGTGAGATCTGTTATCCCGGGCTTCCTCACTCCCACTAAACCAAAACCATCTGCGTATCCGTTCAGTCAATGGCGTCAACTTAAGGCAATTCATGATTAGCCTACCCTCCTATTCTACTTGGTTATCAATAACAGCTAAACCTTAAGTTGACGCCATTGTCCGTTCAGTCATGTGGCCTAACGTATCTGTGTTCATACTAATTAGAGATAGCGCAATAATACTAGATCGTAAAAAAAAATGCGCCTTGAACGAAGCTGTGATTAGAAAATNCTTCGTCTTTGAAAAGCTGGCTGTGCTTTACCCCACCCCACTAGATATATCATCTGGCGGGGGGCCCTGTTCCGCTTCGGGATTCAGTGTACTCGCATAGTGGGTACTATGCTGCGTGCACTTCACCCTCGCGCGCCTTGCTAGCTTTCCAAATCCATTGAGTAAGCTTACTCTTCGTCTTTGAAAAGCTGGCTGTGTTCCGCTTCGGGATTCAGCGTACTCACATAGTTCTACTATGCTGCGTGCGCTTCACCCTCGCGCGCCTTGCTAGCTTTCCAAATCCTGAGTAACCACAGAGGGCGAGTTCTGATTTTCAGCTTGTATCCTGAAATTTTCAACAGCTTTGTTCACCAGTGCTTGATTTTTATGGATAAAATCATTAATTATTAAATATTAACCATTTTCTGTAATCTATAAAATATGACTGCCACGCAAGTGAACGGATACATAAAATATGGTAATTTTTAATTATATTTGCCTAGCGACAAAAAAATTGCTAATGCTAACTCAATTAAATTATGATAAAATAAATATATAAGAATCATGAAAATAAAAAAATCCCCCTGGATAAGCGTATTTTTTCTTCAGACTATTTTTGCTTGTAGTCAATACAAGCAGCAAATGGATCCATTAAAAGTGGCTACACCGCCTCCTGTAGAAGCAGCAACAGCTGTGACCGTAACAAATCCTGCGTTTACAGATGGGCAGCAGGAAGCTACTTTTGGTATGGTACTACTCCATGGCTTAAATATGGATACAAGAGAGATGAAGGCTTTAACAACAGCACTTTCCGAAAGATATAAAGAAAATATATTAATTATAAATTCATTGGTTAGAGAGGATTGGAACTCTGTAGATTATAGCATAGATCAGCAGGCAGAAATGGTATACAAAGAAATAGTTGATTATTTACAAGCGCACAACAAGGATAGCAGCTCCTTTCAGCTATTTATCCTAGGACAGAGTCAAGGTGGCGTTGTGGCTACCCGTATAGCAGAGCTATATAAGCAAAAACTGAATTTGCTTGGATTTATTACCCATAACGCACCATTGCAAGGGGTCGACGTTTTGACGCGTGGACCATTTGACCTATTGAAGTTATGCAATAGAGCAAAAAAGGGTCTAAATATTATTGGCACTAAAGTAGATTGGGATTTGTTTAATCTAATAACTTTAGCTACATCAGCTAGATGGCTATGCCCAATAGCTGATTGTTTCGGATATAAGAAACTTACTGGCGCAAGGGATATTTTTCCTAATAGCAGCTGTATGACAGCCGTGCGCCACTATTTGCGAAATAATCAGCAATCAGACGCTGTTCCTGGTTTGTTAATTGGAGGTTATCAAAACGATTACAATAGGCTCTTTAAGCATGATATAGAACAGTATAAGATAGAACAGTATATAGAAGCCAACAAAGATCGAGATACCATAAATGAAGAAGTGAACCAAGCCATACGGAAATTAAATCATGACGTCGCTACATTTCTAACTGGAGATGCAGATGGACTACATGATCATGTAGTTCCACTAAAATCACAACTTTGTAGAGGGGATAGTCTAGAAGATCTTACCCATATTGGCACACAACCTTATCAAATAGATATGCCTGGAAACCAAAATATTACATGTTTTGTTATAAAAGATATTACCCATTGCACTACCTTATCTCCTGTTGCTGAAAAAAAAATAAATAAAGAATCTATGATGGATCCGCACCGTATGCTTCCGGTTTTATTTGAATTTATCGATAAAAAGCTAGAACAGGCAAGGGTAGATCAATCTTCTGATTGCTAATTATGAGCCTAATGATATTTGGACCAAAGGTAAAATCAATTATTACAATGCATAATTGTTATAGTTATTTGTAATATACAATACGTATCCGTTCAGTCAATGGCGTCAACTTAAGGTTTAACTATTATTGATAACCAAGCAGAATAGGAGGGTAGGCTAATCATGAATTGCCTTAAGTTGACGCCATTGTCCGTTCAGTCATGTGGCTTATACATATCCGTGTTCGTACCCATTAGAAATAGCATAATAATGCAAGATTATAAAAAACGCGCCTTGAATAAAGCTGTGACTAGAAAAGTTCAGTCTGAAAGCAATGTAGAAAATCAGCCTGTTTGAGCTTACTCTTCGTCTTTGAAAAGCTGGCTATGTTCCGCTTCGGGATTCAGCGTACTCACATAGTTCTACTATGCTGCGTGCGCTTCACCCTCACGCGCCTTGCCAGATTTCCAAATCCATTGAGTAATCGTCTCTTCGTCTTTGAAAAGCTGGCTGCGCTTTACCCCACCAGATATATCATCTGGCTGGGACCCCTATTCCGCTTCGGGATTCAGTGTACTTGGGGTCCCCATGATGTATGTACATACATTATGGGGCAAACTCGCATAGTGGGTACTATGCTGCGTGCACTTCACCCTCGCGCGCCTTGCCAGCTTCCCAAATCCATTGAGTAACCGTAAAGGGCGAGTTTTGATTTTCAGCTTTCAGGCTGAAATTTTCAACAGCTTTGTTCACCAGCGCTTGATTTTTTTTGGCTACTTTTTTTGATCAAGCAAAAAAAGTAGCCTTAAAAGAAGTCGCTTTTTAAAGAAAATGGATAAAATCATCAATTATTAAATATTAGCTATTTGCTGTAATCTATAAAATACGGCTGCCACGCAAGTGAACGGATATTACAATACGGCTTGAAAAAATGTTATTTACCATAAGAAAAGCGTTGAGCATAATCTTTTTAGTACCAGTGCTTTTTATATATAGTTTTCATATAATACTAGGTGGTTAGTCCCAGATTGTGGTCTATAGGTATAAAACGTGTTTGGATTATTTTCATTATTACCGTAACTTTAAGGCCTCTTTATTTTTATTCTTCTTTTAAGAATATTTAGTAAATGAAAGATATTTATAAAATAAACATATATACTATTATATTTAATTATGGCATTATTTAAGTTTTTTCAAAAAAAAAGACAGTTAACGTATTATATACTATTGGGGATTGGATTTGCTCTATTGGGGATTGGATTTGCTTCTAGCTGCAGAGATAGCCAACCCTCCCATAACGAACCCTTACCCTTACATAACGAACCCTTACATAGTAGTGATAATTGGAAAAATCCTGAAGAAATAGCTAGTACCAATAAGCCAGCAAAAGTACTATTTGTATTTTTACATGGTACTACGATGAATGGGAAAAAGCACAGGGATTCGAAAGTAATTAACGATATGCAGCAGAAATTTCCAGATTGGCATTTTATGCTGCCAAATGGAGCTTATCCAGCTGATGCAACTTTGTGTCGTGTAATGGGTACAGAATTCCAGCACGATCCATCGAAAAGGCAGTTTGTTAGTTTGAAGTGTATCGAATCTATTATGCGTAAGGTATACGACAAGCCCTCATTATCTATTGAAAAATGGGAGACACTCTATAAACAAAATAAATCGTCTTTTAACGAAATGAGCACGGAACTGGAACGAGAAAGTCGACCTCTTATGGAGCTGATTAAGAAAAAACAAAAAATACTCAATCTTACCAATAAAGATACAATTATTGCGGGGTATTCACAGGGAGCTATGTTGGGGCTCCATTTAACGCTTACGCAAAAAGAACCTTTCTTAGGCATGGTTAATTTTTCTGGTTTCTTAGTAGAACCTAAAGAATATAAAAATAACGCTACACCAATATATTTTATTAATGGAACACTTGATAAAATTATACCAATAGCAACATTAGAAACTGCTAAAGAACAATTGGCAAAAAAAGGTATCAAGCCTGTTTTTGAAAAGCTTGATGGTCAAGATCATGTTGTGTATCTTTCTAATAATCTTGAAAAATGGTTACGTCAGTTACGATATACACTTCCTAGGCGTAATCATCGAGGACGTGCTTAGTATCCGTTCACTTGCGTTTTGCATAGTAAAATACATATACCATAAACCATATTATAGTAAGAAGTCGTGTACTGCTTCTTTCTTTCTTTCTTTCTTATCTATATTTTTAATTGTCTATTGCAGGCAGCCTCATAAAGGTTTAAGAAACTATTTACTTATTAACAATAAATTACTTATAGCTTATAGCAAACAGGCATACAGCCGTTTTTATATTTGCTGTATAACCCGAACCAAATATAAGCTTATAAAAGAGGTCGGCGTCTACTTATCCTAATTGGATACAAAAATTGGGAAGTGCTTGTTTTTCCATAGCAGCAGCTGTTATTTGCAGCAGCTGCTCCTCAAGCGGACTAAAAAAATCATAACAGGCGCGCGCATTGCCTGTTAGAACTAGTGCCGAATCAATACCTGCTGTACGCGCACCTACAATATCTGTATCAAAAGTATCGCCTATCATAAGGATACGGTTTTTGGCTATGGTTGGCTGTTGATGGAATATAGTCTGGTAAATTTCAGGATAAGGCTTTCCTGTATACATTACCTGCCCACCCTGCTGTTTAATTTTTTCAGCAAAATAACCTGCACAATATCTATAGGTATCTGCTTGCATAAGACCATGATCTGGATTGGCACAAAGCGTAAGAATCTTTCTTTGCGCTATAATGGCTAATATGTCTTCCGTTTCTGCTAATATTTCTTCCTCGTTTTCTTCACAAAATAATGTCAATAAAACCAAATTTGCCTCATAGATGTTGCGGGTAGTAGCAACTGAACAGTTATCGATAAGATTGTTGTTTGCTCTACCTAGATGGTATATCAAAGGCGTTGGAATACCCAATAGTTCGGCACTCTGCTGTAGCATATGAAGCGCTACTTCACCTGAACTCACGATCATTTCCTTTGTAGCAGGGATGCCACATGCTTGTAAGGTAACCTGTAAAAATGCAGCAGTGCGCGGCGCATTGGTAACAAAGAAAACTTTGTCTCCACATTCGATCATAGCAGTAATATTGTGTGCTACACTAGCTCGAAATTGCCCTGCTTCTATGATGACACCCCATATATCAAATAAAAATATATCATAATGATTGTCATTGATGACTTCAGAAATGTGTTTGTAAACAAGCGGCTGCATAATTATAAAATTGTGTGTTTACGTACCCGCTTCCCTGTTGCATTTGGCTTTAGTAGACAAGTAATGTGTTATAAGCATGGCTAGGGCATTGGCAATGCATAAAAAAGGAAACATGCATGCCTGTTATAGGCTTAAGCCAATATGTTCCAAATTACTACAGCTACTGCACCTGTAACCATGCCAACCACAGCGACACAACTGCTACCCCATAAGCCTAACACAGTTAATACAAAAGGAACAGTTACAAATAGGTACAAAGAAATCGAAATAAAGTTCAAGCAATGTGATGAAATCATAAGGCTAATATAACTATTTATTATGTTTTTTTATAAAATCGACATCCTATACATACATTTATTGGTTATTGATGGATAGGTTTTTATAAAATGCATTATAGTTATAAATATCTGTAAGAGATTTTTATATTTCGAAATGAGGCTTTTTCAACAGATCAACCGCATAAGACCGTTGCAATAGAAAACAAAATTCTATATAAAGAAAAAAAATCTATACCAAGCGTTATTTAAAAGCCTTAAAAAGAACATAAACCATATTATTTTAGCTTTGTAAATTTATAAAAACCTCTTAATGTATAATACAATCGTTATCATTTTCTATTGCAACGGTCTTATGCTATATGTGCTGTATTTCGTTATTCCAAATTGTTATGTATACGGACCGGATACATAAAATTTTTTTGCAAAATACCATTAACAATCGTATCTTTGCAAGAAGCGCCTCTATTCTGCTTATAGGATAGAGCAGGACATTCAAGCTTCTTATACAGTTAAGAAGGAGAAAATAGTTATACATGGTTATTAAAACGCAAAAGAAGTATAGCAGTGGCTTGATTTGTGCCAAGCGCATTGAAATATGAAACAGCACAATTAAACGAATAAAAAATATGAAAAAGCAGTTTATCCTTCCTAAGTTGTTCTTATTAGGTAGCAGTTTTACGGCGTGCCAGGTTGGCAAACAGGCAATGGATCATGCAATTGAAATACGGCTTCCAAATGAGTTAACGGATCTTTCACCTGAGTTAACGGAACAAATAATAAAATGTATGCCTGGTGCATATCATCTTGAAAAGCTGCAACGGCGGTTGCCACAAAATTCTAAGGAAGCTGCTTTTGTGCGTGCTGAATTGGCTAGACGTCAGCATTATTATGCGTTATATAGATTCTATGTAAATCAATTCAGTACCCTAACAGAACTTCGCGATTGGCCAAATGGTACCGATGCAAACCATTTGCGTGCAGCAGCTGAAGCTTTGGCATACAATCGAAGCATTACGAAGATTTACCTGGATCGCAGAAACATGGGTTCTGAAGAGGCAAAAGCAATAGCTCAGGCGTTGGAAAACAATAGCACCATTCAATATATGGATTTGAGTGAGAATAATATTGATTATGATGGAATAAAAGAGCTAGTTGCGGCTTCAAAAAATAACAGCACCATTACGAAGATTGATCTGCGTTATAATAGACCTGTAGAAAATATTCCTCCTGGACATATTAGTTCTCAAGGGGCAATAATGCTAGCTAAGGCTTTGCAAAATCATTGGAAAAATACGAAGATTGACCTACGTGGCAGTAATCTTTCTCCTGAAGAGAAAGAAACACTAACTGATATTATGGGAAATAAACATACTATTATTAGGTTTAACGAGTGGCTTTATGGGGAATAAACATACTATTATTAGGTTTAACGAGTGGCTTTAAAAGAAAAATAAGTAGTTTTAAAAAAAATGGATAAAATCATCAATTATTAATTATTAGCCATTTGCTATTATCTATAAAATATGGCTACCACGCAAGCGAACAAATACTGCTTTGCTGCCACGCAAGTGAACGGACAATGGCGTCAACTTAAGGCAATTCATGATTAGCCTACCCTCCTATTCTACTTGGTTATCAATAATAGTTAAACCTTAAGTTGACGCCATTGAGTGAACGGATACCCCTAATGCTGCTTAATTAGTTGTAATTAATTATTAAAACGCAAAAAAAGAAGTATAGCAGTGGCTTGATTTGTGCCAAGCGCATTGAAATATGAAACAGCACAATTAAACGAATAAAGATATGAAAAAGCAGTTTATCCTTCCTAAGTTGTTCTTATTAGGTAGCAGTTTTACGGCGTGCCAGGTTAGCAAACAGGCAATGGATCATGCAATTGAAATACGGCTTCCAAATGAGTTAACGGATCTTTCACCTGAGTTAACGGAACAAATAATAAAATGTATGCCTGGTGCATATCATCTTGAAAAGCTGCAACGGCGTTTGCCACAAAATTCTAAGGAAGCTGCTTTTGTGCGTGCTGAATTGGCTAGACGTCAACATTATTATGAGTTGTATACATCCTATGTAAATCAATTCAGTACCCTAACAGAACTTCGCGATTGGCCAAATGGTACCGATGCAAACCATTTGCGTGCAGCAGCTGAAGCTTTGGCATACAATCGAAGCATTACGAAGATTTACCTGGGTCGCAGAAACATGGGTTCTGAAAGGGTAAAAGCAATAGCTCAGGCGTTAGAAAAGAATAGTAGAATTACGTATATTGAACTGGTTAATAATAACATGGGTTCTGAAGGGGCAAAGGCAATAGCTCAGATGTTGGTAAATAATAGTACCATTCAATATATGGATCTGAGTGAGAATAATATTTATTATGATGGAATAAAAGAGCTAGTTGCCGCTTCAAAAAATAATAGCACCATTACGAAGATTGATCTGCGTTATAATAGTATACCTGTAGCAGCAGAAAGAGTAACAGCGCTTTTAGCGCTACTTAAGTCTGGGGAAAAGCATTGCAAAAATACGAAGATTGACCTACGTGGCAATAATCTTTCTCCTGAAGAGAAAGAAACACTAACTGATATTATGGGAAATAAACATACTATTATTAGGTTTAGCGAGTGATTTTAAAAGAAAAAGAAGTAGTTTTAAAAAAAATGGATAAAATCATTAATAATCTATAAAATATGGCTACCACGCAAGTGAACGGACAATGGCGTCAACTTAAGGCAATTCATGATTAGCCTACCCTCCTATTCTACTTGGTTATCAATAACAGCTAAACCTTAAGTTGACGCCATTGAGTGAACGGATACTAATTGTTATAGTTAATTTATAATATACAATACGGCTTAAAAAAATGTTACATACCATAAGAAAAGCGTTAAGCATAATCTTTTTAGTGCTTTTTATATATAGTTTTCATATAATACTAGTTGATATACAGCCACAAAGTCATGTTGTCAACGCAAAAAAAAAGATAATACCAGTTAACTGCACGGAGCCGTTGCACAAAGAGCAGGTTGATTTGATTGCCCCTTCTTCTAAGGGGAAGGCCGCTTTAGAAGAAAGCAAAAAATATGTAGCAGATTTGAATTTGTATCCACATGTTTCAGCAAGCATATATAATGGCAATAGTCCATTTTATGCTGCACCTGATGCATATAGAGCAGAAGATTTGATTCAGGCATTAACAGATAACAGTGAAATAATATGGTGCATAAGAGGTGGCATGGGTGCGGCATTACTCATTCCTTATTTAGAAAATTTACCTAAGGAACAGAAAGAAAAAATTGCACAAAACAAGCATAAAAAAACGCTCATTGGATTTAGTGATATTACTGTTTTGCATACTTACCTACAGAATAAATTTGATTGGCAAAACATACATGCCACTATGCCGGACTTAATAGTAAGGGATAAAGTTGCACCAGATTCCATTAATAAGTTAATGGAATTGATAGGTGGAAAGCAAACTTCGATTGTCTATCATAACCTTAAACAACTCTCTAATGGGTCTAAAGTCACTCATTTAGAGTCTAAAATCATAGGTGGCAATATGACACTGATTCGAGATACCATAGGGACGCCTTGGCAAATTAACCCCAAAAATAAGATACTCTTTTTAGAAGACGTAAACGAACAGCCGCATAAAATAGAACGTACGTTAGTACACTTCAAGCAATCGGGGCTCTTAGATGGGATAGATGCGTTGATTTTTGGCGATTTTTGTGATTCAGGAAATACACAACTAATGGAAATCGTACAAAAACGTTTTGCTAAATCTGTTGATTTCCCAGTATTTACTATTTCTGGTATAGGGCACGATTATATAAGCAACCCGTTGCCACTTAATACACATACTACCATTCAAGTTGAAAATACAAAAGAGGGCTTTTTTTCTATAAGAATAGAAAATATAGATCTATTTAAAACAAAAGGCATAAAGTGTGTTTACGAAACGCGGCAGATATAGCGTATCCGTTCACTTGTGTGGTAGCCATATTTTATAGATTATTGATTATTATATTCATTTTTTTAAAAATTACTTATTTTAAAGCTACTTTTTTTGCTTGATCAAAAAAAGTAGCCAAAAAAAATCAAGCGCTGGTGAAAAAACTGCTGAAAAGAAAGGAAAAAAACCGAAAATCAAATCTCGCTCCTACGGAGCTCAGACAAAGTGATTTTCTTTTGATTTTTTTCCTTTCTTTTCTTTCCACAGTTTTTTCAAGGCGCATTTTCTATAAACTTTCATTATTTTGCTATGTCTAATGGGTACGAATACGGATACGTATAAGCCATACCACTGAACGGATACTTAAAAAAATAAGCCTTTAGCAGTTCCTTTTACGTGCGCTTTTGCTAATTCCATGTTATGATATAGTGCTATGATAGCCGTATGCAAAGATTCGTATACCTTTTTTATCTCACCACGTAGCACATTTTGTTTCTCATCAGAAATACTACTTTCTCGTACATAATTAGGTATATTGGTTGCAAGTTCTCGAGAAGTGGTAATTAGTCTTCTTGCGTCAGAAGCACAACTCTTCTCATGTTGTTTAATATGTTTAGGGTTTGTAACATGCCCCGATATCCTAACGTCCACTTCAGGAAGACGTGCATCACTAGCAGTACGCTTTTTAGACATATATATAGGGTTATGGTCTTTGAGTAGCATTAAATCATTGGCTAGTTGTTCATCCTTCTGAGAAAAATTTAACTTACTATCACTCTCTAATGGATATAATTTAATTTCAGGGTAGATTTTTCTTTGGGCATCCATATAATCCTGCATATCAGTAATAAATCTATTTATATTTTGACTTATAACATCCTCATTACATGATTCAACCTTATCCTGAATATACTCGCATCCTAGTTTAACACATTTTACAATATTTGTACATACCACTTTAAATTGCACTACAATATTTTTAATTGCCTTAATATCTCGTTGCATTGACTTTTCAACATATTCTTTCCTTTTTTCCACTATGGCGGAATTACACGCATGACCTTGAAAGTCGTATTCACTTCTATGGGGATCAGCTATTGCAGATGCAATAAGTTGCTGAGTACTTACAAATAGATATATTTTTTCAAATAGGCCAGCCAAATATTCCATTTCTAAACCATAAGCTTTTATCATCTGCTTAGCATGCTTAGGAGTTGATGAATAATTCACAGCATCAATTGCACTTTTTATATTCTTCATACCAAAGTTAATAGCAGCATACTCATTATCCATCTCAGAGATTAGGTGCTTAATAAGCTCATCGTTAAGATCAGTTATCTTCCTATTTCCCTCTGCTACATTTTCTTTTTGACTGTCTTCTATACATAACTTGTAAAGATGAGGAACAGTGTGACAAGCTCTAGTATCAGTATCACTAACCTGTTTCTCTGATAAATAAAGTGGAACACTTACCATTTTTGCTATTGTAGTAGAGTTCTTATTTGTTGTTTCCTGAAATTCATCTACTAGTTCAGTAAGTTTATTTACTATTTCATTAGTAGTTTTTTCTTCTTTTAATTTTTCTATTAGGCTATAGAATTGCATAAAAAAATTATTCTTATTCTCTTCGATTTTATTACGAATCTTAGCTATGTCGTCACGTTTTTTTTCTAGATTCTTTGTTTCGATAGCCTGATTATTGCTTTGATTCTTTTTTTTTGTAATCAGTACCTCCCATTGTTCCCTGTACTTTTCTAGGATATTGTATTGCTCCTCTGCTTGTGTTCTTAGCGCCACTATGTTGTCTAGATATTTTTTAGCATCCATCTCGTACGTATACATTAACTCCATTATACTAGTATTTTCCTGATTTTTTTTTTCATTACTACATTTCGTCTTATACGCTTCTCGTGCATAAACACTATTTACACCCACATTATGTTTATGACTATATAAATTATTGTCATTTGAATAACTGACACCTAAACTTTTATCACATAGATCGCTATTGCGCTCATTAATTTCTTTTAAGAGAAATAGTTTATATTTTATAAACAGTTCCTGACAGTTATTAGTTATATGTATTATATTTGAATAGAAAATCGTGGATTCTTTTAGTTTGTCCTGCCCGAGTACTGCAAAAAACGTATGTGCAGGTTCATGTTCAACAATGTTACTATTAGAAACAGATGGATGGTCACGGTCGGTATCTTTGCCCATAGTTAATTTTTGTCCTTGACAAGATATACATAAGCTCAACATAAACCCATTTACTAACTTTACTTGTGAATTTTTTATACCATTTATCATAATATATAATATTAATTTATTAAAAATATGCATATTATGCACTGAGACCCTTACAACGGATATAGCCATGCTGGGATTAAATATCTAGTGTAATTATTTCTACTACGCATAACATATTTAATGTAAATTTACCTCATATATTTATTTAATCCTAAAATATACATCCGGTATTCTGCGCAAAAATAGGTTAGGCATGGATAACATATCCTTGGGAAGGCTTTTTGGATTATATGGCTTAGGCCACACACCTGAAGGGATATTACTTTTTGCTTGATCAAAAAAGACACGAATAACCAAAATCATAAAACGCTAAAGCATAAACCTGCTAAAAATTTCAGTCTACAAGCTAAAAATCAGAACGCGGCCCTACGGTTACGTAATGGATTTGGAAAGCTGGCAAGGCGCGCGAGGGTGAAGCGCACGCAGCATAGTACTTACTATGAGGCCGTTGCAACAGGCCGACAGTATAATTTTTTCTATTTTTCCAGTATTATTTTTTGTTATTTTTGACGTTATGGCAGTAAGAATCTCATTATTTATTGATTTTTAGATGCTTTTAGTTCATTTTGGATAGACCATTTCCCTAGCAACCTCTTAAAATGATATTTGGGGACCTGTATAAGTTATAAGCTATTGCTTCCATAAGATGTTGTGTATGCATTTTATCAATACCTATATAGCGGGCTCCCGAACTTCGGAACCAACTTTTTATACTACCAAATACACGTTCTACCTTATAGCGAGTCTTAGCTACTAATTTATTAAACNTTCCGATTGGTATGAACACGGATACGAATAGGCCATACGACTGAACGGATACTAACTAGCTTATAACCCTATTTGGGTTTTGGGTTGCGTAATGTAAATTAAGGCAAACTGAACGGTAAAGTAATTTTTTAA
>NZ_RARA01000012.1:7339-18477 GCF_003788695.1 Candidatus Cardinium hertigii | reverse complement strand
GCCAAACTTGATATAGGCATGGTTAATAGGGGTATCGTATTCATCAATGAGCATGTAGACCTTTTGGTTAAAATGTTTGTAGAGTAGCTCACTTAAAAAACGCAACCCCTGTTTTAAATGCTGTCTGGTTGCAGACTCATCTAGATAAGCTTGCATGGCTTTTTTTTCATTCAGCTGAATAGCCGTACTGTCGAGTAAATAACTATGCTGATTATACGTGTTTTTAAGTGTTATCCCTATACCCTCTTCTATTTCTTGGTAGGTACTGCCTTTAACATCTTTAAGGTTGCATAAGATAACTGGAAATTTTCCTTGGTATTCTATAATGGTATCTGGACAAGAAGCTATTTGGAGTTTTTGTAATAATTTTTTTCTACCGGTTGCCAATTTTAAATCTATTGTACCGCCTAAAAACAATGCAGGGTTGATACGCTCTGTTTCAGGGAGTGGTTCCCCTTGTGCATTTACTTCAATTTCAAAAAACCTCTTAATCATACTCATATTTAAGCTCTTTCCCCAACGTCTGGGACGTGTAATGAGTATAACTTCACTACTTTCTTCCAATAATTCTTTGATTAAAAGGCTTTTGTCTACAAATACATCACTGTGTAACAATAGGTTTTTAAAATCATCTGTCCCCGTTCTAATACGGGGGAAAAGAGTGGTTGCCATCATAGAAAAAGTTTAAAATAGCATCTATTGCATTGCCTTTGAAAAAGCAATAAACGCTTGCATGGCTATGAATGTAAGAATTTTCTACTATAGAACAAGTGTTCCCTGGCAGCACAGGTATTATGGTATCACATTGCCCTGTACATGGGCTTGAGGAAAAGTATATTAATAACTTTTTTTCACTATTTCGGTTGGTTGGTAGATGGCATTTCGAACCGCAATTTGTTGCGCTAATATTTGAGCAATTGTGTCAAAGGGAGCAATCGTTTTGTTTGAGGAAATACCTACATCTCCTTGTTCACAAATTATGGGCAATAGTGGAATTTGACCTAAAAAAGGTATAGTTTGTTGTTCCGCCAATTTTTTTCCTCCCTCTTTTCCAAAAATATAATGTGGTGTACCTATCTTTTCTTTATTTGAAAAATAATAGGACATATTTTCTACTAGTCCTAGGATAGGTACCTGAATTTGTTCTTTTTTAAACATAGCAATGGCCTTTATGGCATCTATTAATGCGATTTTTTGTGGCGTAGTAACCACCACAGCGCCTGTAACGGTAACGGTTTGCACTAAAGTAAGATGAATATCGCTTGTTCCAGGGGGAAGATCAATCAATAAATAGTCTAATACGCCCCAATATGCATCTTGTATTAATTGCTTCAATGCAGCGCTTGCCATAGGTCCACGCCATACAATGGCTTCTTGGCTATTGGCTACAAAGCCAATGGAAAGTAGCTTTACATTATGTCTTTCTAAGGGAATGATAAAATTTTTCCCATTCTGCTTAAAAACAGCTGGTTTTTCTCTTTCACAGTTCCATATAGTGGGAATAGAAGGTCCAAATATATCTGCATCTAAGAGCCCTACCCGTGCCCCATGGTTAGCTAATGAGAGGGCCACATAGGTAGCTACAGTAGATTTTCCAACGCCACCTTTGCCAGAAGCAATGGCAATAATATTTTTTACCTCAGGAAGGATAGCTGCTGGGGGACGACTTGAAGTAACTTTTGCTATGGTAGTGATGATAATTTCAAGCTCTTTTTTGATCTCTTTTCGAATAGCTTGTATACACGCTTGTTTCATAAATTCTTGTAAGGGGCAAGCCGGTGTAGTAAGTATAATCGTAAAAGAAATGGTAGCATTTGTTATAAGTAAGTCGTCAATCATACCTAGTGATACAAGGTCTTTCTTTAAATCAGGGTCATATACTGTGCGTAAAGCTTTTAGTATGCCTGTTTTTAACGTTTGCATAATTGATTGTGTGTTTCGTATTACTATCTCTGATGTTAGGCAAAAGGAGGCTGTTGCAATGGAAAATTACAGTAATTGTATTATATAAATGTAGCGTTTTTTATAATATTGAATACTATTTTCTGATAGTATTCAGTTATCTATATTTTAAGTAGATGTACGCCATGAAAAAGTTTATAGATCTACTTTATGTTTATGGTAGGTTTTTTTAGTAGCCTAGCCACTTTTGCCTATGTAGGCATCCAAAATAAAACAACTGTTTCCTCCATCCAGGGTAGTTTAATATTAGTCATAGACCAAGGCGGTAACAAATCTAAATGATCATAATCTTGCTGCATAATGGTAAGATGCCAATACGGACTTTCGATAGCGTCGTCAGACTTCTGTTTAAGTAGAATGCCTAATCTTTGTAAAAAATAACTTTTGAATAGATTTGGGGTGATACCATTTTGGTATTGATCTATTTTTTGAAGTTTTGTTAAACTTTTCCAACGGCTTAGTGCCTTTGTAATAATTAGTTGGCTACTGGTTTCTATTGCTTTCATTGTACCAACGGATATGGGTATGGATTTCCCTTCTTCTACCTCTTGATTCCCCTCTCCATATGTATCGTAGGTTTCTTTGATAGGACGGTAAGGTAATAATACCTCATCATAAGGTAATCCACAAAGCAATTTGGGTAAAGTAAGTTGCCATTCTGGACTTTGTAGTTTTCCCGTAACCAAATATTGTAAGAGGTAAACAGCATTGTGTACTGCTTGTTCGCAGGAGAATGTATTTCCGATTAAGAGATTTTGCTCCTTAAAAAAATCATAAAAGAAGGGCCATAGAAAAATCAGTCCAGTATTTTTGATATAAAAACGTATTTCTTTTTTCTGAATATCAGGTTTTTTAAATTTTGTTGGTAATACATTGGGTTGTATTTCTTGTAATTTTAATTTCGCTAATGGATCATTACCTTTCAGCATAAAAACTGGATGGTTAGCGCTAGTTTCGTTACTATTCAGCTTTTTGAGCATAGTTTTTAATAGGTTTACAATCTTATCTTCCGTTAAGTTGGTAGGCTGTATAGTTACTATTGAGGTAATAATTTGGTGGACTGTTTCTTTGGTATAGCAAACGGTAAGCAGCGTGTTTTGTACAAATTGCGTTTCGTTAATTTTATCTACTGTAATCAGGTAGTCTATGATGGAGATAGATAGTTCTTTTTTCCATGTAGATATATTAGACAGTGGTGTTATTTTATGAGGTTGACTTAATAAATTTAGGTAGGTTATGGCAAATGCACTTTTTTCTTTTGCTAGGAGCGCTATAATTTTTGTAATAACGTTTTCTTTAAAGTAATATACGAGGCGCCTAGTAATTAAATGCGTATGGGGTTGTTGTTGTAACATTTTAGATAGGGCAAATGGTTTTTGGGCTATGTATTGAAGCAGTGCATGGCCCAATGCATCAATAGTCAAGTCATGCCGTTCAGCAAAAAGAGATAGTCCACCATGTAATAATACGTAGAGTTTTGACAAAATAGTTTCTTGACATCCATGGTGTATAGCTTGGACTTGGAGAGATTTTCGATATTTTTCTTTTAGATTGTGTAATGCAATAGTAAGCTCTTCTACCGCTTTCATATCTTTGATATCCTGAATAACTAATGTAAATGTCTGTAACAGCGTGGTGGGTGTTATTTCCAAAGCATTGCTTAATTTGGTAATGGTTTGCTCTATCCAGTAATCTTTATGAAGGGGTAAAGACACTTGAGGCAACGTTATCAACACCATATCCCAAAATAAATTTTTAGTAATACTTTCTTGCCCTAGTGCGCTTTGTGTAGCGCACCATAATTGGTAACAGCTTTGTAGATAGGGAGTGCATTCTTTTCCAACATGGCTATGGTTTTCAACCAGCAGCATCAGTTGCCTATGTGTAAAATTGGCAATAAGCCGTTGACGAACATGCGTTTTAACTACTACCTCTTCTAAAGAAAAAGTAGTAGCATAGGCAATGGCATCTTTAAATAGCTCCATTACGTTTGCATAATTTCCAAGTATACCCGTATGTAAAAAGCGTATCCAACTTTGTATGATCTCTTCTCTTTTGCTTTGTACTGTATCTTCAACCGTCTTAGTTAACCATGTATAAGCGGTTTGTTTGCCTGCTTCAGAAAGTGTAGGCAAATGCTGCATTACCAACTGCTTGATCTCTGCTTGATATGTATCAACTAATACAGGTTGTCGTGCTATATTTTTGATAATTGGTAGTAAGTTACGATAGTAAAGAGGCAAATTTGTTTTGTCTAATTGAGATGACAATATTTCGTTAGTAGGTAGAAACATAAAGTCAACCTCATCTATCTCATTCTCATTTATTTGGCTTATATGTAGGGGTACTAATTTTTGCTTAAGCAAAGCAAAAGTATCCACTAGTTGAGGATATGCATTGGTTGCAGCTTTGGTGAAGCGATCACACAATATAGTTGGACTTAATTGACTATGCGGTACAAGATAGATGAGTATGCGTTCTATATATTGCTTTTCTGTAATAGGGGGGCTATTGGCAATCGCTGCTGTAATAAATAGCTCTTGTATCAAATGGGTATGCGTTTGTTTTGCATTATGCTGGATCACCTTTGCTTGGATGATAACTTTTTCTAATTTATATGTAAAATCAGCTGAAAAAGGAATCAGTGCTTGAAACAGTTTACATAAGGTTTTCTCTGTTGCATATTGTATTAGCTTTTTTAGGATAACGGGTTTTTGGCATACAGGGGCTAACGTATGGCGTATTTGTTTGGTTGTTGCGGTTTCTATACTTTTGGCTATTAGATAAGCTGGAACAGTTTGACCTGCAGGTAGTGCATGATGCAGGAGAAATTCCACTACCACGTCCAAGGAAAATGGATGCTCCCACCTTTGTCTTTCCTCCTGCTTTCTCTCTAAACCATAAATATCAGCTGTATGTTTTTTTGCTATGTTTTCTCTTTCTAGATGGTATTGATCAGCTGTATGTTTTTTTGCTATATTTTCTCTTTCTAGCTCGTATTGATCAGCTGTATGTTTTTTTGCTATGTTTTCTCTTTCTAGATAGTATTGATCAGCTGTATAGTTTTTTGCTATATTTTCTCTTTCTAGATGGTATTGATCAGCTGTATAGTTTTTTGCTATATTTTCTCTTTCTAGCTCGTATTGATCAGCTGTATGGTTTTTTTCAGTGTGCTCTCTTTCTAGATGGTATTGATCAGCTGTATGGTTTTTTTTAGATATAGCAACAGTTTGTTCAAGAATATTTGTGTGGCTTTTTTCTATTTGGGTAAGGTCAGACCTATCTGCTTTATCTGGATGCAGATAAGGGATGCATGTATTCCATATTTGTTGGTTTTCTGCTATTACTATGCTTTTGTCTATTAGGAAATTTGGCATATCATTTTGCAGAGTTTTTGTTTGCGTAAAAACTGATGCAGCTGTGGGAGCTATTTTTTGTACGGATACCAGTTGAGCCATTATGGCGTTCACCGCTGGAGTTCCTTCTGAAAAATATTGGTTGAATAGCGATGTAATCTGTTTAAAATAAATTATTTTGGATGGTTCAAAAGCATAATAAGCTAAGGTAGCTTCTTTAACAGAATCATTAAGCGCTACAGTAGAAGCAGAAGTAGTCTCTCCCCATATCTGGGTAAGTGTGGAAAATATAGAGGCAACAGAAGAATCTAGTGGTTGTATCAATGAAATAAAAAGCGTATCAGGGAGCTTTTTGACCAATCGTTCTCTGTTCTTTTTTTCTCTAAGCCAGCTTTTTATTAGGATTCGTATACCTATTGTATCCATTGCTGCTTTGATACGGTTAATGGTTTCTAATAGCTGATGGGGTGTCATGGTACTATTATCTATTTTATCTAGTTCCTTTAGTACAGTTTCCTGATTTTTGACATCTTTATTACAGAATTTAGGTGGAGTTATGGTCATGTCATGCAATTGGAGTACCCATTCTTTGGTTGTTATTGCTTGTGATGAGCTAGCATACTGGGTTGCAGTTTGTGTATAATAGGTTTGTAACTTTTCTAAGATTTTTTTATAGCTTATGGATGTTTTTGCGGCTACCTGCTTGAGTAACATGGTCAAAAAACTGATGCGATCTATTGTAGGCCTCTGGTGATTGATCATGCCCAATAGCGCTATTGAGAGCAATTGCCGTTGCGGTGTGTAGGGTGAATTGGTTAAAATTCCTGTTTTGTGCAATAAAAATCCTATTTCTGATAGAATAGGGGTAAAGTTTTGCTGTCTTAATAAGAGATGGAGGGTATTTTCTACAGTAGTTCCGGAAAAATGTGCAATACAGCGTTGAATAGCCTTCTCCTTTTTTTTAATATTATGCCAAAGTTGTTCTATGCGTAAGGGCGCATTATGTAGTAACCATATATATATCTTTTCAATCTGATTATCAGAATGTTCTGTCATCCACCAGGCAAAATTACCCTCCGATAAATAGTATGCTATAGCTTGCAGTTTTGCTTCTAGTAGTGGTATTACCTGATGGACGTTAGGATTATGCATAATCTTGTCGATCTGTTTTTGTAATACAGGTAGTAAGGCAGATGCTATCTGATAAGGTAGCTGACTGCTAAGATTAGATACGTTCAATTTACCTCCATCTACGGTAAGCTTGTCTATATGAATCACTACATCTTGCGGAACATATTGGGAAAAGAGCTTGGATAATAGAGGTATAAGTTGTTGTTCAACCGTTCTATTGACTGCATACTGTAATGCTCTATTTTGATCATGGCTTTTTTCAGTAGTCACTTCAATGCGACTACGTAAAATAACATGATGATTATGTATAGGCATACGCATCGCTATTGGCGTTATAATAATTTTGATATGGTAACCAATGATGTCTAAAAAGACATCATTCTTAATGGTAGAAAAATTTTTAAGGATATCCAATTAAACTTACGTTTAGTAGGAAAATGGCGTGGTTGTGCTAAAATCTTTATCCGTAATAATATAGCGCCACATTTTATCTAATCCTTTAGAAAGACCTATTCTAGGTGTGGATCTATAGGGTAATTGATAGCCTATATCTTTAATATATAATGTATTTGACAAAGTTATATCGATGGCATTATACGTTAAATCAATACCTAACAATCGACAAATTTTACCTGGACCATTTATATATGTGTAGGGAGGATGGATGAGTTTTATGCCTCTAATAAGCGTAGCAGCTGGAAAATTTAATGCTTCCGTAACGATATTGAAACAGTGATACTTACCATATATTAAAAATACATAGCTGAACCCAGCTAACCCAAACATAATTTTTGTTCTTTTAGTAATGCCTTTGGCAGCATGGCAAGCAGGATCATTCATACCAATGTAGCTTTCTGTTTCAGTAATAATACCTTGGAAATTATTACAACATATTACTTTACCAATTAAATTAGTACTTACTGTGTTGGTATCTTGTAAGAAAAATGCTCTATTTAAGATCATGTTAGGGGCATGTAAGCTTGAGGGTAATTAAGTAAAAAATTTGTATAATTAGAAATTTGTTATAGTCAGATTTGTTTAGTGGGCTTGAAAACACTTTTTTTATATAAAAAACCCCCATTATTCCGCTTATAAGATCTATTACCTGTACGCATTTACCTCATCCACCCGATAAGCTAAGGTTACTTCTTTGCCACAAAAAGCTAACGCAATGCTGGTAATCTTTCTTACATGAGGATAGGTTTTTACCTTAGTATGGTATTGTTTAGCGATGATTTGGGCCAAACCTGCTTGAGCTACCGCATCCAAGTTTTCTAACGTTTTAGTTGTTTTATACTCTATGATCAGTGCATTATCATTCCTACCTACTTGAGGTATTAAAAGCATATCTGCTCGACCACTGCCTGTTTCCCNGCCTTAACCGATTTAGTCGTTAAGGTTAAGACAGCACTAGATAGATGGGTAGCCTTTTTAACAAGACATGATTTGCTAAACAAAGACAACTTACCTCCTCCTTTAAACGATGTCCATTTAAAAAAGGCACTACAGGTACTGAATGTTATGAACTTTACACCAGAAGAACGTACCTTATATGAAGGCCATTTAAAGTGGTTATGGGTCGAAGAAAATACAGTTAAAAAAGCTAAAAATGAGGGTAAAGAGGAAGGTATCCAAATAGGAAAAGAGGAAGGTATCCAAATAGGAGAAACCCAAAAAGCTATGGCTATAGCCCAAAATTTGCTTCAAGAAAAGCTACCTATTGCCTATATAGCCAAGGTTACTGGTTTAACCATTAAGCAAGTAGAACAGTTATACACTGTAAGCCTTTAGGATAATAAAATCGTATCCGTTCAGGGGTATGGCAGACATATTTTATAGATTATAGCAATCAAAGCTACTTTTTTTGCTTGATCAAAAAAAGTAGCCAAAAAAAATCAAGCGCTGGTGAACAAAGCTGTTGAAAATTTCAGCTTTGTTCAAGGCGCGTTTTTATGATCTTGCATTATTGTACTATTGCTAATTATTGTACTATTTCTAATGGGTACAAACAGGGATACGCATAGGCCATATCACTGAACGGATACAAACATCTATTCCCTGTACGCATTTACCTCATCCACCCGATAAGCTAAAGTTACTTCTTTGCCACAAAAAGCTAACGCAATGCTGGTAATCTTTCTTACATGAGGATAGGTTTTTACCTTAGTATGGTATTGTTTAGCGATGATTTGGGCCAAACCTGCTTGGGCTACCGCATCCAAGTTTTCTAACGTTTTAGTTGTTTTATACTCTATGATCAGTGCATTATCATTCCTACCTACTTGAGGTATTAAAAGCATATCTGCCCGACCACTGCCTGTTTCCCTTTCACTTTCTATGCTATAGTCAGCACACAACATATGTAACATGCCCAACATAAAGCCACTGTAAAATAGTTCTGCTTTGGTGCTTCCTGTTTGGAAAAAACTGGTAGCACGATACAGCAATGTTTGCAATTGCTCCTTAAAGGTCTCTATATGGCCAGCTGGTAATAAGTGAACAAAGGAATAGTATTTAGAGCTGTCTATGTTTAATTGGTCGGTAACCCACTGCAATACTCTTGTTTCATAGATATATTTTACTTCTTGATTGGGAATAGATAGACCATAAATATGGCGTTCTGCGGATACCACAGTGGGATTTAAATAACCACTAAATAACAACAAACTCAATAAGCCAACTGGTTTGTTAATATCGGAGAAACTAATTTGCTTGGTAATGGGAGAAGTGACGGTTTGACCTTGAACCAGACATTGCCAATCTGCTTGCATTTGGTCAGCCAATAGCGCTTTATCTACTAAACTGGTGCCACCACTGTCTAACCAATAGTAGTCAAGCAAGCCTTCACNAGTACGATACAGTAATGTTTGCAATTGCTCCTTAAAGGTCTCTATATGGCCAGCTGGTAATAAGTGAACAAAGGAATAGTATTTAGAGCTGTCTATGTTTAATTGGTCGGTAACCCACTGCAATACTCTTGTTTCATAGATATATTTTACTTCTTGATTGGGAATAGATAGACCATAAATATGGCGTTCTGCGGATACCACAGTGGGATTTAAATAACCACTAAATAACAACAAACTCAATAAGCCAACTGGTTTGTTAATATCGGAGAAACTAATTTGCTTGGTAATGGGAGAAGTGACGGTTTGACCTTGAACCAGACATTGCCAATCTGCTTGCATTTGGTCAGCCAATANTCCAAGTTTTCTAACGTTTTAGTTGTTTTATACTCTATGATCAGTGCATTATCATTCCTACCTACTTGAGGTATTAAAAGCATATCTGCTCGACCACTGCCTGTTTCCCTTTCACTTTCTATGCTATAGTCAGCACACAACATATGTAACATGCCCAACATAAAGCCACTGTAAAATAGTTCTGCTTTGGTGCTTCCTGTTTGGNATAGATATATTTTACTTCTTGATTGGGAATAGATAGACCATAAATATGGCGTTCTGCGGATACCACAGTGGGATTTAAATAACCACTAAATAACAACAAACTCAATAAGCCAACTGGTTTGTTAATATCGGAGAAACTAATTTGCTTGGTAATGGGAGAAGTGACGGTTTGACCTTGAACCAGACATTGCCAATCTGCTTGCATTTGGTCAGCCAATAGCGCTTTATCTACTAAACCGGTGCCACCACTGTCTAACCAATAGTAGTCAAGCAAGCCTTCGCTAGCTAGACATTGCATCATAGACCAAGGATTGTAAATTACCTCACCCCCAAAAGTATAGCCATTATACCAATCTTTGATTTTTGCTGGTTCCGTTTGGGTAGGCACCTTACTAAGCAAGTCATCTACTTCGCTTTGCGTAAAACCATAAAATTGTGTGAAGTTTTTATCCAACAACGTATATTCCCGTACATTATTGAGATCTGAAAAGAGATTGGCTTTGGCTATGCGTAATATGCCTGTGATAACGCCTTTTTCTAAATAGGGATTGCTTTTTAAGGCGCTACCAAAAATTCCACGGAATAGTTCTAAAATTTCTTCAAAGGATTCACTTTGGCTACCAAATTTAATATACGAACTATTGATAGGGGTATCATATTCATCAATCAAGATATAAACCTTTTGGTTAAAATGTTTGTAGAGCAGTTCGCTTAAAAAACGCAACCCTTGTTTTAAATCATTTTTATCGAGTTTTCCATCCAAATAGCGCTGTAGTTTCTCTTTTTGAGCATTATCCAGTACCCCCCCTGATGCTGCTAGATGTACGCTTAGATAACGATGGCAGGAAAATAATGTTATAATTTGATCTTTAATGCCTTTCTCGATTTCTTGGTAAGAACTCCCCTTAACATCTTTCAGGTTAAGCAAGATGACTGGAAATTGCCCCTGGCGTTTCATAGCATGGGGATAACTGGCAATTTTTAAAGGATAGAGTACTTTAGTTTCGTTAAATCCTATATCTATACTACCTCCCTTAAAAAGCAAATAATTTGTGCGTGCTTCTTCTGCTAGTTTATGCCCTTCTTGGTCTACTTCAATTTCAAAAAATTTGCGCAGCATATCCATGTTCAAGCTTTTACCCCAACGTCTGGGACGGGTAATCAGTATTACCTTACTAGGCTCATCTAGTAAGGCCTGAATCATTAAGCTTTTATCTACAAATACATCACTATTTACTAATAGGTCATAAAAGTCATCGGTTCCCGTTCGGATGCGGGAATG
>NZ_RARA01000012.1:4739-7333 GCF_003788695.1 Candidatus Cardinium hertigii | reverse complement strand
TCTTTTTGAGCATTATCCAGTACCCCCCCTGGTGCTGCTAGATGTACGCTTAGATAACGATGGCAGGAAAATAATGTTATAATTTGATCTTTAATGCCTTTCTCGATTTCTTGGTAAGAACTTCCTTTAACATCTTTCAGGTTAAGCAAGATGACTGGAAATTGCCCCTGATATTCATTTATAATATCTGTACAAGCTGCTATTTTAAGCTTTTGCAGTATTTTTTTTCTTCCCGTTGCTAATTTTAAATCAATGGCTCCACCCAAGAATAGCTTCTGATTGACACGATCTGTTTCAGCTAAAGGCTTTCCTGTCTGATCCACCTCAATTTCAAAAAACTTGCGCAGCATATCCATGTTCAAGCTTTTACCCCAACGTCTGGGACGGGTAATCAGTATTACCTTACTAGGCTCATCTAGTAAGGCCTGAATCATTAAGCTTTTATCTACAAATACATCACTATTTACTAATAGGTCATAAAAGTCATCGGTTCCCGTTCGGATGCGGGAATGTGTAGATACATGGGTCATAATGGAAAGAATTTGAAATGAGGCGTATAGGATACCTAGCACAAAAAGAAGGTAACAGTTGCTTTCTTATGAATTTAGCAAAATTTAAAAGAAAAAAATTGAGAGGGAAGTGGTTGCATATGCTTTTTCTTAAGTGTAGTGATCCCCCAGTGGAGTCTGCTCCTCTAACATCAGGAATCAAAAGTATTTAGTCCCAGACTATTGTGGAATATATTATAATTGTGTATCCTTGTAAGAATTTACCTACAAAAGCAGCCTTATGGAACAAATATTACATGGGTGCACCAAAATAACTGAGGCCATTCGTTACGCTATTTAAATAGTTAAGAAAGTTTAAATGGCTTAGTAAAATCACTGAACGGATACAAACATCTATTACTACCTATACACATTTACCTCATCCACCCGATAAGCTAAGGTTACTTCTTTGCCACAAAAAGCTAACGCAATGCTGGTAATCTTTCTTACATGAGGATAGGTTTTTACCTTAGTATGGTATTGTTTAGCGATGATTTGGGCCAAACCTGCTTGGGCTACCGCATCCAAGTTTTCTAACGTTTTAGTTGTTTTATATTCTATGATCAGTGCATTATCATTCCTACCTACTTGAGGTATTAAAAGCATATCTGCCCGACCACTGCCTGTTTCCCTTTCACTTTCTATGCTATAGTCAGCACACAACATATGTAACATGCCCAACATAAAGCCACTGTAAAATAGTTCTGCTTTGGTGCTTCCTGTTTGGAAAAAACTGGTAGCACGATACAGCAATGTTTGCAATTGCTCCTTAAAGGTCTCTATATGGCCAGCTGGTAATAAGTGAACAAAGGAATAGTATTTAGAGCTGTCTATGTTTAANTGCGTAGATACATGGGTCATAATGGAAAGAATTTGAAATGGGACATATAGGCTGCCTAACACAAAAAGAAGGTAACAGCTGCTTTTTTATGAATTTAGCAAAATTTAAAAGAAAAAAATGTAAGAGAAAAGTGGTTGAGTAAGCTTTTTCTTAAGTATGGTGATCCCCCAATGGAACTGCTATTGTTAAGTGCAAATTTAGAATTGGAGAAAATATGTTTTACTTTTGGGTTATTTTTTGATGAAACAAAAAGTAGCAAGAAATATTGTGACAAGCCCGTTTTTTTCTACTATTTTAGACCATATGAAACAATCGGTTCCAACGGATACCACTGAACAAACTTTTTTTTCTTGAAGATAACAGAACCATAATTGCCTTTCCAGTAATATGTTCTTCTGGAATAAATCCAATAAATCTAGAGTCCTTAGACTGATCTCGATTGTCTCCCATCACGAAATAATAATTTTTAACAAAAGTATATTGCTTTACCTGTTGACCATCTATCCAGCACTCCTTCTGCGTGAATTTTATAGTTTTTTTTCCCTCAAAATTTGCTATAGCATGACCATACAATAGGATGTTTTTCTCATCCATGTGAATAGACATTCCTTTTTTAGGAACTGTAAGGGGGCCAAAATTATCCTTCGTCCAACCTAAAACTGTACGCACCAGCAAACCAAAATTACCCTTATGCCAAGTAAGGGGATCCATAGCACCTTTGGTATCATCCCATAACATACTACTGGGATAGTTATTAGGCTGTATTTCTTCATCTTCTACTGGTTCCACAGACTGTATATAGGATGGAAGAATAGTAGTAAGTTGTTTAACTTTGTTGGGTGTAGCATAAATAATATACCCCTCATGGCCAGAAACAATAGATATATCTGGATGACTGATAGCACTTTTCTCAACGATAATATCATTTTTTTCAAAAAAAGCAGAAGATAATTTTCGTTTCGTTTTCATAAAGTAACGATATTGAATCGTATCACATGTATCAGCCAGCTTATCATTAACATAAAGTTGCTTATGATCTATACGTACTACGTCTCCAGGAATTGCAATGCAACGCTTGATCCAATATTCGCGTAAATCAAGCGGTTCAGTACCTAATGGCGTGTTAAATACAATAATATCATTTCGTTGCACCTTGCTAAAACCAGGCAAGCGGTATTGAGGCAATGTAATCCAGTCAACATAAG
>NZ_RARA01000012.1:1328-4734 GCF_003788695.1 Candidatus Cardinium hertigii | reverse complement strand
GGCTACTTTTTATGAATTTAGCAAAATTTAAAAGAAAAAAATGTAAGAGAAAAGTAGTTGCATAAGCTTTTTCTTAAGTGTGGTGATCCCCCAGTGGAGTCTTTCTAAAAGATTGTGTAAAATGATTTTCGTTGTTCTAGATTAATATCTAAATTAACTACTATGATTATGCAATCAAAAAAGGTATATTTACATTTATGTTTGCTTGCTGAAATATCTGCTAAACTTAATTAACCACTTGATTGAATTGCCAAACTATACACTAGTAATAATTCTAAAAAAAATAAACACTACAAAAACTCAATTTAAATTAACGATTTTCTGAATAATGGGAAAGTGAATTCTTCATGAAAAAGCTTAATTGTCTATTGTAACGGCCTCAATAGATAAAGCATTTGGAAGTTTTGAAAAAATATACCAATCTTTAATTTCCTTTGCTAGACATTAGGTTTTAGAAGAAAACAAAGTAGCTACACAAATAAAATTACCACATAAAATGAGATAGCGAAAGGGAAACACCATAATAAAAAAAAACAATGGGTGTATAACTAAAAATGCAAATAGGTTAATTGCATATAGAGGGGTACGTTTATTAAGTAGTTTTTGTTTCAATAAGCCTAGCGTGTAGTGGAGCTATATGAAAATATATTATTAATATTTAAATTGATTATTAGAATGAAAATTAAAAATAAATACTGTGTAATGGCAACGAATTTTATTGTCACATTAGGTATGATGCTATATTGTATAGCTTGCAATAGTAGCCATAATGAGATGGATAGACAGTCTAGTGGACAAAGTCCAAGTGCAGGCGTATCTGGTGGTAGTAACGCAAACGAATCAAATATTGGATTTGGCATATCTTGCGCAAAGTGTCATGAAGAAACAGCGTGCAGCTGCTTTTCTCTTTGCATAAAGTGTATTTCGACAGATTCGGAAGACACGAAAGAGCAGATCGAAAGCCTAAATTCGGATCCTAAGCTATTCAATGAAATAATTAGGCACTCTCTATTAGACCTTGAGAGATTAATGAAAGGGAGTGACGATATAGAGGATATAGAAAAAGATCATCATATGAGGGAGTATCATAAGTTTATATTAAACTATCTAAAGAAAGATCTAATAGATCTTCTAGAGCTGTTACCTAAGGACACCCCTTCTATATGCTTTGATATTTGTAATAATACAATTACGTTACAAGACGTAATAAGATTTTTTAGAAAAAAAAACCCAGATGAAAATACAAAAAATACATTGTTCTCCATAGTAACCTGGAAGCTCGAAAGATCACAAATTGAAGATCTTAAGTCTCAATATACTGAAAAGCAAATTCAAGCATATCGTGATATATTATATTTTCTATATAAGGAAGGTATTGATGTAAATAAGTGCCAATATTACCCTGCTCGGTTTGGTGCATCTAATGGTAATTCAGCATTAATGAGGATAATTTCATCAGGAAGAGAGCTTATAAACCAAGATCAAGATAAAGCTATTTCTTTAATGTTTCTACGTGATTTTAAGTCAGATCCATTTGCACCCCATCCTAGAGATAAGAAAAATGCGTTGCATTTCTTGTTATTAAAAGGGCACCCCGAGCAAAAAGCTAGTCTGGATACCGTATTGGGACATCCACTAATTCGAGATCATATCAATGACCAGACGATTTATGGTGATACAGCTTTACATATAGCTTGTGCAAGAAGGGATATGTCAATTATCATACGCTTATTGGAAAAGGGAGCAGCGGATAGCTTAGATGTTTCCAATTGTTTTGGTAAAAAGCCGTTCGAACTGATGCAGATGAGTGAAGAAAAAAGATTGCAATTCTTATTGCTATATCTTAATGCTAGTGATGATACATTTTCTGATACTGAATTATGTAATCTAAGTTCCCTTCCGCTTTGTGATGAACAGAAGAGATGGTTAAATTGCGTTGCTACTATTAATAGTAGCATATTTAATTCAGACCCAAAGCTTATAGAAAAATGTGTTACCAGACGTATTTCATAAAATGCGTTGTATGAGGTGGCCGTATCCGTTCAATACCCTTGAACGGATACCTTTTTACTGCTTTTAAGTTAAGTAACGTTTGGGTATAGGAATTCCCTCTTTTATAAAATTTTGTTTTCTATTACAATGGGCTCACTTGGTTATCAATAATAGTTAAACCTTAAGTTGACGCCATTGAGTGATCGGATACGAAATTTGTTATAGTCAGATTTGTTTAGTGGGCTTGAAAACACTTTTTTATATAAAAAACACCCATTATTCCGCTTATAAGATCTATTCCCTGTACGCATTTACCTCATCCACCCGATAAGCTAAGGTTACTTCTTTGCCACAAAAAGCTAACGCAATGCTGGTAATCTTTCTTACATGAGGATAGGTTTTTACCTTAGTATGGTATTGTTTAGAGATGATTTGGGCCAACCCTGCTTGGGCTACCGCATCCAAGTTTTCTAACGTTTTAGTTGTTTTATACTCTATGATCAGTGCATTATCATTCCTACCTACCTGAGGTATTAAAAGCATATCTGCTCGACCACTGCCTGTTTCCCTTTCACTTTCTATGCTATAGTCAGCACACAGCATATGTAACATGCCCAACATAAAGCCACTGTAAAACAGTTCTGCTTTGGTGCTTCCTGTTTGGAAAAAACTGGTAGCACGATACAGCAATGTTTGTAATTGCTCCTTAAAGGTCTCTATATGGCCAGCAGGTAATAAGTGAACAAAGGAATAATATTTAGAGCTGTCTATGTTTAATTGGTCGGTAACCCACTGCAATATTCTTGTTTCATAGATATATTTTACTTCTTGATTGGGAATAGATAGACCATAAATATGGCGTTCTGCGGATACCACAGTGGGATTTAAATAACCACTAAATAACAACAAACTCAATAAGCCAACTGGTTTGTTAATATCGGAGAAACTAATTTGCTTGGTAATGGGNNNTTGGTCAGCCAATAGCGCTTTATCTACTAAACCGGTGCCACCACTGTCTAACCAATAGTAGTCAAGCAAGCCTTCGCTAGCTAGACATTGCATCATAGACCAAGGATTATAAATTACCTCACCCCCAAAAGTATAGCCATTATACCAATCTTTTATTTTTGCTGGTTCTGTTTGGGTAGGCACCTTACTAAGCAAGTCATCTACTTCGCTTTGCGTAAAACCATAAAATTGTGTGAAGTTTTTATCCAACAACGTATATTCCCGTACATTATTGAGATCTGAAAAGAGATTGGCTTTGGCTATGCGTAATATGCCTGTGATAACGCCTTTTTCTAAATAGGGATTGCTTTTTAAGGCGCTACCAAAAATTCCACGGAATAGTTCTAAAACTTCTTCAAAGGATTCATTTTGATTACCAAATTTAATATATGAACTGTTGATAGGG
>NZ_RARA01000012.1:0-1318 GCF_003788695.1 Candidatus Cardinium hertigii | reverse complement strand
TATCGGAGAAACTAATTTGCTTGGTAATGGGAGAAGTGACGGTTTGACCTTGAACCAGACATTGCCAATCTGCTTGCATTTGGTCAGCCAATAGCGCTTTATCTACTAAACCGGTACCACCACTGTCTAACCAATAGTAGTCTAATGTACCTTGACTGGCTAGGCATTGCATAATCGACCAGGGATTGTAAATAATTTCCCCTCCAAAGGAGTAGCCATTGTACCAATCTTTGATTTTTGCTGGTTCCGTTTGGGTAGCTACCTTACTAAGCAAGTCATCTACTTCGCTTTGCGTAAAACCATAAAATTGTGTGAAGTTTTTATCCAACAACGTATATTCCCGTACATTATTGAGATCTGAAAAGAGATTGGCTTTGGCTATGCGTAATATGCCTGTGATAACGCCTTTTTCTAAATAGGGATTGCTTTTTAAGGCGCTACCAAAAATTCCACGGAATAGTTCTAAAACTTCTTCAAAGGATTCATTTTGATTACCAAATTTAATATATGAACTGTTGATAGGGGTATCGTATTCATCAATCAGAATATAGACCTTTTGGTTAAAATGTTTGTAGAGCAGTTCACTTAAAAAACGCAACCCTTGTTTTAAATCATTTTTATCGAGTTTTCCATCCAAATAGCGCTGTAATTTCTCTTTTTGAGCATTATCCAGTACCCCCCCTGATGCTGCTAGGTGTACGCTTAGATAACGATGGCAGGAAAATAATGTTATAATTTGATCTTTAATGCCTTTCTCGATTTCTTGGTAAGAACTCCCTTTAACATCTTTCAGGTTAAGTAAGATGACTGGAAATTGTCCCTGATATTCATTTATAATATCTGTATAAGCTGCTATTTTAAGCTTTTGTAGTATTTTTTTCCTTCCCGTTGCTAATTTTAAATCAATGGCTCCACCCAAGAATAGCTTCTGATTGACACGATCTGTTTCAGCTAAAGGATTTCCTGTCTGATCTACTTCGATTTCAAAAAACTTACGCAACATATCCATGTTCAAGCTTTTACCCCAACGTCTGGGACGGGTAATCAGTATTACCTCGCTGCTTTCTTCCAATAATGCTTGAATCATTAAGCTTTTATCTACAAATACATCACTATGCAACAATAGGGTTTTAAAGTCATCGGTTCCCGTTCGGATGCGGGAATGCGTAGATACATGGGTCATAATGGAAAGAATTTGAAATGGGACATAAATAGGTTGCCTAACACAAAAAGAAGGTGACAACTGCTTTTTTATGAATTTAGCAAAATTTAAAAGAAAAAAAATGTAAGAGAAAAGTGGTTACTATACATGCGATGA
>NZ_RARA01000004.1 GCF_003788695.1 Candidatus Cardinium hertigii | reverse complement strand
GGAAGCTAATGAAACCACTAAACTACTATTTATGGCATTTGGGTAATCAGTTATTTGGCTGTCTGAAAGATCTTGATAAGGAAATCTTGCAAATAAATAAAAAATTACACTATCATAAGATTAGCTATACTGCTGCCACTATACCAACTTATCTAAGAAAAGGACGTCCTAAAAAAGATGATAAACCAGACAAAGTTACATACAAAGCCCATACAGTTTTACTACGAGATGAAGAAAAGATTGAATATGCTACTTTAAGTAAAGGGCTTTTTATTCTAGCAACCAATCAATTAGATGGAATTACTCTTATTATAAAGAACAATCTGGTACTGAATCAGGATTTAAGTTTATTTATTAAAGATAACAGTTTTGAAGTAGATTCTATTTTGCTTAAGAAGCCTGGACGGATTAGTGTTTTAATGGTAGTGATGACGCTTTGTTTAATGGTCTATAGCTTTGCGCAGTATGATAAAACTATATCATGCTTGCGTTTTATTAGAAATTTATTTTACTTTTGTACAATTGTTTTTGAGCATGTTCTATTCCAAAAAAGGGAATTATAGGAGGATGCATGTAATTACAAATAGCAAGCATATAAATCAAATACATAACTAATAAATACATAATGTATGAAACATAATCTAAAAAAAGTATGGGATACGCCTATATATTATTTTGCTGTTTTCATTGCAATAGGTTGCAACAAGGTAGGCAGCACATTGGGTATGAACACGGGCACGGGCACGGAAAGTCTGAATAATACAATCAAAACAGAAAGTGCACCCAATGAAGAGGAGGAAGACGAGGAAATATTTGCTATTAAGGAAAGATTACGTTTATTATTATGCAATAATCCTAATAATCCTAATAATCCTACGGATACGGACGAAGCGATAATTGATCTACAAAATCGGTCCGTAAAAGTTCAACAGCATCAAATAAATCAATTCAATGCTACTTGTTCAAAAGCAAAAAAAATAATAAATGAGATAGAGATAATAAAGCAGGAAATACAAGTTTTAAAGGCGAAACATATGCATACGTCTGAAGAAAGGGGCAAAAATAGCGAGCAGTTAAAAAAATTAAAATTAGATATGAATTCTCTTGTAGAAGAGCTAAAAAACCAGCAATCAGCCCTAGAGCAACTAGAAAAAAACAAAGTTGAAATAGAGGCAGAGCAAAGTACATATGATGAGCAAATAAAGAGTAAAACATTGCAATTAGAAAGTCTCAAAGCAGAAGAGGGTGCGCCTTTGCTCAAAAGGAGGTGTTTGACTAATACTTTCAGTGTTCCTCATAGTGTTCCTAACACAGCACTGCATGTTGCCCCTCCTGCACAACAAGTAAATAATGTGCCATATTGGGACCCAACTACTACTGCAACTGGAATACAAGCAAACGCTTCGCAGCATAATTTCATGCATATTCCGCAATTCCCCCCTCGGATATTCTGGTCCCCACCTGCTGCAACTTCAACACAAGCAGACTTTAGACAGTATTCGAATTGGAATATGTATGGGAGAGAATCTTTCCCTTCCACCTCTCAATCATCTAATCGCTATAGTATGCAGCCACGAGGGAAAGGGGGTTACCCGGCTACCCCAAAAAAATAATGGATTGTCCGTTAGCGATAATATAACTGGTTCACAAAATAAGGATTATTAGTAATTATTAATATAATATAAGATTATGATAGAAAAAAATAACAATATGCATGGGTTATGTCATTTTCTGGTTGCTGTGATAACCGTAACGGGATGCAGTACGGTAGGTAGTGTACATAAGATGATGGATGAGGGAAGTTCATCTAACCTGCTTAATACTTTGGAATTGGAAGAAGAAGAAATTGATAAAAGGCAAAAAGAAACTGAAGAAAAATTAAGTGAGCGCTTACAAAGCGCAACAATAACATTGTATAAAGAAAAAGTAAAGCGAACGTATGAGGTAACACAGAAAAGTGAAAACAGAAAAAGAAAAATAAATGAGGAGATAGCTCTTAGAGAGAAATTACTTACCCTGAATAATAGTCGCGAGACAAATAAAACACGTATAGACACTATAGAGCAAAAGATAAATCTAAAGGTTTCTACTATAGAAGGATTACAAAAAGAACAAAAAAATTTGGCAGCTGATATAAAAACACATGAAATGCATGAAACCAGATATCAAGAAGAAAATGAGGGGCATATATTAAATATAAGAAAAAAGAAGGAAGAGCTTAGTAAGAAAAATAAAGAGCTGGAACCAATAGTACCAAACATTCAAGCACATAAAAAAAAGCTTGATAAAATACATAATATAGTTCAGGAGGTATATACTAAACAGTGCAATAATGTAGTTGACAAGTGTAGTCAATTTTTACAGCAGTAGGCGAATCTTTCTAAAAGATTATGTAAATACACATAAGGCAATTAAATCCGCCTTCAGCGTACTCACATAGTGGGTACTATGCTGCGTGTACTTCACCCTCGCGCGCCTTGCCAGCTTCCCAAATCCATTGAGTAACCGTAGAGGGCAAGTTCTGATTTTTAGCTTGCAGCCTGAAATTTTCAACAGCTTTGTTTCACCAGCGCTTGATTTTTTTTGGCTAATGCCTGTTTACCAGCTACCCACTAAGACTAGTGCACCATTCAAGTTCTTGTTTTAAAAAACAACCGGTATGGCTCTCCGGAACGGCTGCAACAGCTTCTGGAGTACCCTGAGCTACTATATATCCTCCTTCATGCCCTCCTTCTGGCCCGATATCAATAATATAATCCGCAACCTTTATAATATCCATATTGTGTTCTATAACTAGTATGGTATTGCCCTGCTCTACTAATCTTGTTAATACAGATAATAGATCTATAATATCTTGAAAATGGAGGCCAGTACTAGGCTCATCTAAGATGTAAAGCGTATCTCCCGTACTTTTTTTGGCTAACTCCGTAGCCAATTTGACCCGCTGTGCTTCCCCACCAGATAAAGTAGTAGCATGCTGTCCCAACGTAATATATCCCAAGCCTACTTGGGCGAGGGTAGAGAGTTTAACCAATATGGATGGATAGTTTTCAAAAAAAGGTATGGCATTGGATACCGTCATATCCAATACATCCGCAATAGATTTCCCCTTGTATTGTATCTCTAACGTTTCGCGACTGTATCGTTTACCCTTGCATATATCACAAGTAACATATACTTCGGGTAATAATCCCATTTCTATGCGTTGAATGCCAGCTCCTTCACAACTATTACATCGCCCTTCTTTCAGATTAAAAGAGAATCTACCTGGTTTGTAGCCTCGAATTTTAGCTTCTGGCAAAATCGAAAAAAGGTTACGTATTTCTGTAAATATACCCGTATAAGTACTGGGGTTAGAACGTGGGGTTCTACCTATAGGCGACTGGCTAACCTCTATAACCTTATTAATATGTTCTAAACCAAAAGCTTCTGAATAGGCCAACGAGATGGATCGACTGTTGTAAAGATGTTTTTTAAGAATAGGCAAGAGGGTTTTACGTATTAATGAAGATTTTCCACTTCCAGAGACGCCCGTTACGCAAATCATCACACCCAAGGGAAAAGTTAAAGTTATATTTTTTAAATTATTTCCACTACATCCAGTAATGGTGAGACATTTGCCATTCCCCTTTTTCCGATCGGTTGGTATCATACAGCTTCTTTTATGGGTTAAAAAATCAGCTGTAATACTAGATTGTGCCAAAAATTCAGGTAAAGTACCTGCTGCTACCACTTCCCCTCCATACATGCCAGCTCTAGGGCCTATTTCTATCAAATAGTCCGATGCTAACATTATTTCCTTATTATGCTCTACTACCAAAACCGTATTGCCAATATCTCTAAGCGCTTGTAAGGAAGCAATGAGACGCCCATTATCGCGCTGGTGTAAACCAATACTTGGTTCATCAAGAATATACAGTATACCTAACAATTGTGTGCCTATTTGGGTAGCAAGTCTAATGCGCTGTGCTTCTCCCCCAGATAATGTTTTGAGGCTTCTATTAAGCTGCAAATAATCTAGTCCCACATCCATTAAAAATTGCAGCCGTTTGGAAATTTCTTTTATAATCTCATGCGCAATGGTTTGTTTTTTGCCTGTTAAAGTAGCTGGTAATAGGTCAAACCATTGCTTAAGTTCCTTTAGATCCATCGTAACCAACTCAGCGATATTTTTGTCGTTAATCTTAAAAGAAGTGGCTATTTTATTTAGCCTTGTTCCTGCACAATCTGGACATATAGCTGTATATTCAAAGCCCTCTTCTGCAACACTTTTTTGAGCATTTTCACGTCCTTGTTGTTTGATAAGTGTTGATATAATCCCCTCAAAGGGCTCTAAAAAGTTTGCTATCACCTTAGTTTTATAAGGGGTAATATTACCAAACAATAATAAATTCAGCACAGCTGAAGGCAATGCTTCAATAGGATCGGTAATTTTATATTTGTACAATTTTAATAGGGCTGCTATTTTTTTAAATAGGAGTGACTCTTTATAGGGTCCCAATGGAACAATGCCCCCATCTTTAATGCTAATGGTACGATCTGGAATAATGGCGGCTACCTCTATCTGCGTAACCTCACCGAGCCCATCACAGGTCGAACATGCGCCATAGGGCGTATTAAAAGAAAAAAGATTGGGCGCCGGTTCAGCATAAGCTAATCCAGTCTCTTCATCCATTAAGGACTCAGAAAAATAATAATCTTTTTGCTCAGGATCTGCTATAATCAATGTCCCTTTTCCATATTTTATAGCTAATTGTAACGCATTTTGTATACGATCTAT
>NZ_RARA01000013.1:18725-18858 GCF_003788695.1 Candidatus Cardinium hertigii | reverse complement strand
TATCGGAGTTTGGTCTTTTTAAACCAAATGGNAGCTTCCCAAATCCATTGAGTAACCGTAGAGGGCGAGTTCTGATTTTCAGCTTGCAGACTGGAATTTTCAACAGCTTTCATTAAATATTAGCCATTTGATA
>NZ_RARA01000013.1:16735-18714 GCF_003788695.1 Candidatus Cardinium hertigii | reverse complement strand
TACGTTAACACTCTACGGTGACTATGCATGTGCTGAAACAGATGAGGTAGATGAGGTAAAAAATAGTACTGCTGTAGCAGAAACGAACCGATTAACGCTACCTAAGCTAGCCCGTCCAGCTCATGGCTATGCTAAAAATAAGCGCTTTGATTTAAAGCAAATGACTTTATTATTAGCTACTTCTGGAGCTGCTCACTTTCCTATATGGATGGAAGCACATGCAGGTAACGCTTCAGATAAGACAACTTTAGAAGCTGCTGCTACCCGTATGCAAAATTTTTGCAAAGCTTTAGAAAGCACCCCTTCCTTTTTATATGTAGGCGATTCTGCCATGTATGCCAATTGTGTAAAATATGGACAAAATTTGCTCTGGTTATCTAGAGTACCAGATAATATAAAAGCAGCTAAAACTTTATTAACCAAGCAAACTATTGATTGGACAGAGCTAGACAAGGGATATAAATATGTAGTTGTTAATCAGATATATCAAGGAATTGCACAAAGATGGGCATTGATTTATTCCAAAGAAGCTTATGATAAGGAAGTAGTTACTTTAGAAAAAAAGATAGAAAAGGAAGCTAGTGAAACCAATAAACTATTATGGCATTTGGGTAATCAGTTATTTGGCTGTCTGCAAGATCTTGATAAGGAAATCTTGCAAATAAATAAAAAATTACACTATCATAAGATTAGCTATACTGCTGCCACTATACCAACTTATCTAAGAAAAGGACGTCCTAAAAAAGATAATAAACCAGACAAAATTGAATACAAAGCCCATACAGTTTTACTACGAGATGAAGAAAAGATTGAACATGCTACGTTAAGTAAAGGACGTTTTATTCTAGCAACCAATCAATTAGATGAAATTGCTCTTAAAGATAGCGAAATATTATCTACTTATAAAGAACAATCTGGTACTGAATCAGGATTTAAGTTTATTAAAGATAACAGTTTTGAAGTAGATTCTATTTTTCTTAAGAAGCCTGGACGGATTAGTGCTTTAATGGTAGTGATGACGCTTTGTTTAATGGTCTATAGCTTTGCGCAGTATGATTTACGTAAGCAATTAGAAGCAACCAATACTACTATCTTATCTCAAAGTGGCTATGCTACTAAGAAACCTACCATGAAGTGGATTTATAAACTCTTTCATGGCGTACATCTACTTAAAATAAAGATAGGTGAACAGTATCATGAAATAGTTCTCAATATGAATGATATACTAAAAAAGATTGTGCAGCATTTTGGACCTATGGCTTGTAGAATATATGATATTGAATATGAAAATATCTAACAGGGCCAAAGGTCTATCTAATGAGGTTATATTTTGATTATATGGAGTAAAAAGCTTAGCAAGAAAAGGAAAATTGCCTCTTTATAGCCCGTTTTTACGAAAATAATAAGGCTAACTCATACGAATCTGTCGCTAAAAAACCTAAAAAGGGGAAAATATATATTTTAAAAATTTTATGCGGAATGTCGGAGATAAGTACTAATATGCATATTTTTGATCGTGTTTGTTATAAACAGGCTATTGCACAATAGGCTAACAAAAGTTAGCCATTCATGGACTAATGGACAAGTAGAATGTATGAATCCTACCATTATTTAGGGCGCAGATACCATACAATTGGGATGATCCGCTACAAATTGTGACCAGCATCGAGACTTGGTAGGCGAGCATAGGCGTTGCTGGCTATGACATAAAGCTACCGCCAAAGCATCTGAAGCATCGAACAAAGTGGATTTAGTGGATATATTTAACANCAATACGTATATAGAGCAATTTCTAATCAAGAAAGACCAATCATTGCAAACGTTGTCTGATCATCTCAAGAACATAATAACATTATTGCGGCGGTATCCACTCATCCACGCGAAAGACCAGGGTGCATCATTATTAAAATTAGACAATGAACGGTTGTCTATACTAGTCGCTATTACAAACGTATATCCAATTAGTGGATTTAATGAGA
>NZ_RARA01000013.1:3099-16728 GCF_003788695.1 Candidatus Cardinium hertigii | reverse complement strand
CAGTATCATGAAATAGTTCTCAATATGAATGATATACTAAAAAAGATTGTGCAGTATTTTGGACCTATGGCTTGTAGAATATATGATATTGAATATGAAAATATCTAACAGGGCCCAAGGTCTATCTAATGAGGTTATATTTTGATTATATGGAGTAAAAAGCTTAACAAGAAAAGGAAAATTGTCGCTTTATAGCCCGTTTTTACGAAAATAATAAGGCTAACTAATACGAATTTGTCGCTAAAAAAACTAAAAATGGGAAAATATATATTTTAAAAATTTTATGCNATGTTTACATTTACGTTTACTTGCTGAAATATCTGCTAAACTTAATTGACCACTTGTTTGGATTGCCATAACTATACATTAGTAATAATTCTAAAAAATTAAACACCGAAAACTCATGTTAAATTAACCATTTTTTCAATGAGGGGAAAGTGGATTATTTATGATTAAATTTAATTGTCTATTGCAACGGCCTCAAAGTAACTTTAAAAGAAGCAGTTTTTTTAAAATGGATAAAATCATCAATCATTAAATATTAGCCATTTGCTATAATCTATAAAATATGGCTGTCACGCAAATGAACGGATATGTAATTTTGCAATATGGTATCCAGCTGATCTTCCGTAANACTGCCATAACCCCAAAAATGGCAAAAAATAACAAAAAATAATACTGGAAAAATAGAAAAAATTATACTGTCGGCCTGTTGCAACGGCCTCGATACAGTTGTTGGTGCTATTTGTAATAGTTCCATGATTAGGTTTCTTATGCCGTATTTATGCCACTTAAGCTTATTAAGTGTAGCACGCGTCATATTTTTCCATGCTGCTCGACTGACTGATTGTTTAATAGTATGCATATAGAAAAAATCTGGCGTATTGAGTGAAAAATGCATAGGATGGATGCTGATAACTTTTCTTTCCTGACAGAGGATAAGATTTTCCAATTTTTTATCTAATTCCATAGGGTGCTTGCGCCATAGATAGCCACCATCTTCTAAGAAGATAGGTATTTCAATCAGCCCAGATCTATCCCTAAATGGAGCAATAATTTCCAAATCTTGTGCATACATTTGAAGATAGGACCATGCCTGCTTCTATCATAGCCTGCTTAGAGGCATTGCATATAGCAAACCGATGGCAACGAAAAGCTACAAGATTATGGGGTAATGCAGTAACATACTTTACCCCCTCTTCAATTGTGGAGCCGTGTGAGGAATGTAAGCCAAAATAGGGATGAAGACCTACATCCATTAAACTTAATTGACCGCTTGATTGGATTGCCATAACTATACACTAATAATGCTAAAAACAATAAACTCTAAATACGCAAGTTAAGTTAACCATTTCCTCAATGAGGGAAAAATCGAATATGGATGACTAAGTGTATTTGTCTATTGCAACGGCCTCAGTGTGTATGCTACAATTTAATCCCCATCATTATTATTACTACCTATACGCCGCTGTAGATTCTTTTGTGTTTCTTTTGACACTTTATTCCCTTTTTGTCTACCATGAGGCACTACAGCGCTTACTATACCAGATGGTGTATGAAGGGTACGATGAGACCCTCTACTACTGGTAGTAGTAGTTCCTGATTGTTCTGAACGTGATTTATTACAAACATTTATAAACTTAATTAGATCATTATAGTTATTCATAGGCTGTTCTTGAAGGAAACTTAACCTTTCTTTATTACGTTTCTTTTGGTTTTGTTTACGTTCTTCTTCTTCTGCTGCTGCTGCTTTCTTAGCAGCTCTACGTTGACTTTTAGTTTCCCGCTCCATATAGCTCGTATAATCTTCTAATATTTTTAAGGTATCAGGCAGATTATCAGAATTAAAACCAAGTTCCGTAAAAAAGTTTCTAATATTTTTATCCTCCTCTTGATTAAAGAATTCCTCTAATCCAATAGATTGCCATTCCTTATAGGTGCGGGGCATGGCAATAAATTTATTAAACCATTCTTGTTTTCTTTGCTTAGTTGTAGATAATTCAGGAAAAAATGTTGAAAGAAAATTCTTAGCAAATTCCCTACGATCATAATCAATCATAGAAATTCGATAAGCCTTATAATCATCTTTATAACCTATAAACACTTGGTTAATACTCAAATCTACTTCAATCATAATTCCTGATCTGGTTTCTAATGCATTGTTTGCATATATAAATGTAGGAAAAGTCAGCGCTTCTTCTGCATTAGATACCGTATTACAAGGCTTCCACTTAACAAACGCTTGATCTACCATAGAAGAATTTTTTTTTGCAGGTGCAACAAAATAATGATACCCTTCTTTTCTCCAAAAAAGAATATGTTTAGCACAAATCGTCGCCATACTTTTTCTTATTTGGCAAATATCTGTTTTACATTTAGTAGTTTCTTCCAGTATTGCCGAAGGAGAACCAGTAAACCCAGATTTTAGTTGCATACAAATAACGGCCAACATCATATTCCCATCTATTAAAAGTCTCTTATTCATATTGACTGGAATGGTGGGTATTCCAATTATTCTGTGCATGGACAATTCGAATATATCGCTATCCCTATTATCCGGTCTGTTAATTTGTTGCATCGCCTGCTTTTCCTCATCCGAATGTGGCATAAATAGATTTAAAATCTCTTGAATTACAGGCTCAAAAAAAACATTATCCCTGATTGACAGAGGCTGGCCTGCTACAAGCAGCTTACGATCGTCTAATATCTTAAAAATACGATCTATGGTTTGCTGAAACTGTTCAGCTGCTTTGTAAAAACAACTGCTGGAAAGCCCTCTTAATTCAGCATCATTATTTGTATATATTGTTGTTTTATCATTTCCAAATGACATATTACTACTACAAGTACAATTGAGAACATTATGTATTAATACCATCCAAGCCATTAATCTAGGTAAATAACTTATTTTAAAATTTGAGGATGGAATGGTCTCTTGTGAAAATTGGTCAAACCCTTTTAGTAATCGTTGTAAATAAGGAGGCGTAAAATCGAACCCGTGCGCTATGATTATATCATTTATATGATCCGGTAATTTTTGTATGGGTTCTACCTTTAAATTGTTTACCTTTTCTACTAAATTTTCCATCCTGGAAGCTTGCATCATACGCTGATTCATCCTAGTACAGGAAAATAGCAGGACTAGTAGGCTTAACCAGCTAAAACTAAAAACAATAAGCCCTCTTTTTTTAATGTAAACAACCATATTATATTATATCTTAATAAGTAAACAAAAACTTCTCCCAAATTTAGGATTTTTATCTTAAAAATAAAAAAATTATGAAAAATATCTTGGCCATTGCGGCCGGCTTCTTAGACGGATTGGGATTTGAAGCCGCTAATACACAATCCGCTTAGATAATAAATGGGTTGTCCGAAATACTAAAATTAGGCTTAGTCCAATACCTCCCCTAAGTCATTGATCAAATCCTCTACTGCTTCCAGGCCAATAGATAATCTTACCCAACGATCATTACATTTCGTTGCTTGCTTATTAAGCAAATCTTTTTCAAGATAGCTATGCACAGGGAAGGCCATAGATACCACTGAACCATTACCTAAAGCCATTTGAAAGAGTTTTAACTTACGACAAAACATCGTTGCATTTAAATGCCTATCTTCTTTGATTTCAAATATTATAAGCTCACCTGAATCTTTCCTATGTTTGTCATGTTTTCTCCTGAGTTGTGTATCAGGATGATTAGATAAGCCTAGGCACCTAACGCTTTTAATATGAGGGTGCTTCGTAAGATACTGGGCAATCTTTTGTGTATTTTTGGAATGTGCTTTGTACCGTACCATATAAGACTGGAGGTTATTCATTATTAAATATGCACCAAAAGGATCCAATGATGCACCACATGCATGACGACCTTTAGCATAGATCTGTTCTATAAGCTCTTTTTTCCCAGCAACAGAACCACCCAGTACATTCCCGTGACCATTTGGTATTTTTGACAGATCATGAAACATAATGTCCACTTTACAGCTATTACCTGTATACTGGTGTATACCTCCTAATGTTCCATCCATGCTTGTATAAACACCATTTTTGTAAGCAATCTTACAAATCTCATCGATGTCTACAAGACGCAACATGGGCTGAAATAAAGGTGCAAAGTGAATCAACTTAACATTGCCATTACGCTTGTCTTCTATTTTCTTTGTAAGCTCTTGTAGATAGCCCTCCTTAAGCGTTATAACCTCCAATTTAATACCAAAATGGTCTCTAAAATGTTCTAAAGCGCATTTTGTTTTCCTAGAAGCTTCCTGAAAAATAATAACACGATCATCTTTCTCTAATAAGGAGAAAAAAGTAGAAGTAATGGCTGCTATCTTGGAGGCATAAACCAAACAAGCTTCTCGTTTCTGTACTTCAGCAAGCCTTTGCTCAAGATCTGTATTGGTTACATGTCTGCCCCTGGTATAAAGAAATTGCTTTTTATCAAAGAAATCTATATTAGGCGCAGGCACCGAAAGTGTAGCGTGTTGAATAGGCGGCAAAATAGGTATATAGGTTTTGAAATACGCAGGATAATCTCGTGGATCAAAGGGATGAATGAACTGTGTACTGAGCTTCCATTTAGAGGGATGCAATGGATGGTTGCATAGGTTTAATGCTTGCTTAAGATCTGCAATTAAATCATCTGGATCTTCTAACCCTATTGACAATCTTATCAATTGATGCCTGCCGATGGCCTTTTTAGAATTGCCATGATTAACAAAGTGATTCAAGGGTATGACCAATGATTCACAATACCCACTTCCCCATGTCATTTGAAATAACTTTAATCTTCGGCAAAATTCCTCTCCATTTTCAGCAACTTGCGAGTCAAGCTCCAGGATGATAATATCTCCCATACGACCCTGCATTTGTTTGGAAATAATGGCTTTATCAGGGTGATGATCTAAGCCAAGGTAGTGGATTGCTCGAATTGTTTGCGTTTCCCCCTTTGTTTTTTTATTGTAATTTAGTAGAAAATCAACAACTTTTTTAGCACTGGCATGTTGTCTATCATAACGAAGCTCATATGTTTTCAAATGACTTGCCAATAAGGCAGCTCTGTAGGGATCCATTTCGCATCCAAATAAAACTTGACCTTTAAAGTAAATCTGTTCTATAAGCTCTTTTTTCCCAACAATAGCCCCCCCCAGCAAATCACCGTGACCATTTGCAATTTTTGACAACGCATGGCATACTATATCTATTTGATCATAAGCACTATAGTGATGAACACCACCCAATGAAGCATCTAAACTGGTCAGTATATTATATTTTTTTGCTAGCTGTACAATAGCATCTATATCTACCACCCGTAACATGGGGCCTAAAGGTATTTCAAAATGAATAAGTTTAACCTGTTTCCCTTCCTGTAAGCGCTCTTGGATTTTTTTTTGGATTTGTTCTAAATAATCATCATAGGGATGGAAACTTACTTCATCAAATTGGATGCCAAAGTTTCGCAATGTATGCAAACAAGCTTTCGATAAGCTGTGATTTTCGCTAAAACAAATAACTGTGTCACTAGGCTGCTTCAGTAGCGAAAAAAATAGAGATGAAATAGCAGCCATACCTGAAGTAAAGACCAAACATGCTTCTCTGTTTTGTGCTTTGGCAAGCATGATTTCCAATTGCTTAATATTGGGATTTTTATCTTCACGTTGATCCAAGTAATAGGTCACATCACTGTTATGCGTACGCCACCATTTTAATGCATCCCTATTATGAAGCATATAAATGGAATGATAAACAGGAGGGAATAAAGGATTGTTACCAAGCAGTGTCTCAACCTTGCGAGGATGAATCAATTGCGTATTGGCCTTCCAAAGGATCCTATTGGTAGGTACAGTATCTTCCCTGCAAATGGAAGAAGTTGGCATAGCTGCTGGAGTATCGCTAACACAGGGTTTGTTTTTTGTATGTATATCCTTAACCATAGAAGCACTGCTGAAAATAACGACGATAAAAATAAGCTTACATATGGTATCCGACGGTTTCCAAAAAAATCTATAGTTCATTAGTTATTGTTTTTAATGCGTTGGCCTAACAGGTATAGTTACCTGGCAGTATCAAACACAGTCCAGCTATTGCTTTTCCCACTAGCTAGTAACAGCAATCACCACTACCTCAATTAAATACATAACATTCCATGTAAATTCTCTTCCTTCAAATGTAGTTAAAATTAATTTAATACCTTTTAACTTTTGTTCATAATCCCATAAAAAAAGTAGAATAGTTACAGCTGTGATATGCTCACCACCAACTTACGAATTTTTTTTCGATTCTAGCAAGCATTAGCATTTTTTAATGCTTAACCGAGCAGTCGCATATCCCTTAACACCTACTTTTGAGGCTGCTACATACATAAGCTCCATACCAGTTTATCCACTTTATCTAAAAAGCTGTTGCTTCTCCTTGCTATATTTTCTTTTCCCATAGATACCATAATGGCAACCAGCTAAACTAAATAGAACCAATGTCTGTTTAATACAGCAGTAGCAGATATGTACAACACAAATACAGTATGCCTTTGTAAAAATGGCATTATTAATGCTTAAAACGATTGTTTACGTAAATAGGATAATCAAAATGCCAAGCTGTAGGCAGCAGCAGAATAAGCCATCTCTCCAAATTGCATGATACTTATAGAGTGCTTAAAACCGTTTATTAATGTATCTACTAACCTAGTACCACCATCTCGATGGGTTATATTTGGGCTAAATTTCTCTGTAACTACTAATAATTTCATCCCATACCATCAAACAAGGTTTCGTAACCCTTAAACACTTTTGACCAACAAAATGTATCACCTATAGGTCTTTTGACTAAAGGCGTATTTAAAATAGCTTCCACTTGATCTACCATTGTATGGAAATCAGCTATGTCAACCAGTAAGCCATACGGTGGTACAACGATTTCTGATAAAGCGCCACCCTGACCCGCTATTACAAAAGTTCCAGCTGTTAGCGCTTCTAAGATAGAACGACCCATGCCTTCTGCATGCATATATGAACCACCTGGAACCTTTGTTAGGTGATCACTACTTAACTGCATATAGATAGATGCCTCTACCATTTCTTGACATATTTGTGCATGGTCTAATACGCCAAGAAACTTTATAACGTTAGTAAGCTTATACGCAGCTACTTGCCTTTTGATTTTTTCCAATAAAGGGCCATCTCCTGCTAACCTTAATGTAAAACTATAGCCTCGCAATACCAATTCATACGCTACATCTACCATTATAGCATGGTGTTTATAGGGAACAAAACGCGCAGCACAAAAAATAGTCAACCGCTTAGGATGTAAAGCTTTTGTTGCTTTTAATGCAGCTGTATGAACACCCCCTATAAAACATTGAAAAGGAGCTGTTATACCCATTGCACGTAAGCGCGTTTCTGTATAAATAGAATTGGTTAACAGTATATCTATTGTATCATTTAAAGTATCGACCCAATAGATCCTACGCGCCAAATAACTGGATTTTTTTTTGCTCACCAGATCTGCCTTTAAGATTTCATTACCTCCCGTACGGTATATAAATTTAGCTTTTGGAAAGCCATTGCGCAGTTGCGCAAATGTTTCTATCCATCTCCCACTATTGAAAAATAAAAAAGATGGACAAAATAAGTCCGCTAGTGTATCTAGCTGTATCAATCGGTTATTACCCTTTAAAATAACACAATTTTGTCCTATAGCATTTTTGGTAACTATGCCCAGTATATGAAATTTATGGTGATTATCAAAATATTCTATAAAATACTTGGCATGTATTTCCATACCTCCAATTAATGGAGGGAGGCGATCTGCAAAGAATAGAATACCCCATGGTTGCATGTATTTTATGTATCCGTTCATTTGCGTGGCAGAAATATTTTTAATTTAACTACTAAATTAATTGTATCCGTTCACATGCCTGGCAGCCATATTTTATAGATTATAACAAATGGCTAATAATTAATGATTTTTGCAAAACTTCATTAACAATAGTATCTTTGCAAAGAGTGCCTCTATTCTGCTTATAGGATAGAGAAGGACATCAAACTTCTTACTTCTTAATACAGTTAAGAAGGATAAAATAGTTATAACATGATTCATTAAAACGCAAAAGAAGTATAACAGTGGCTTGATTTGTGCCAAGCGCATTTGAAATATGAAACGATACAATTAAACGAATAAAATATGAAAAAGCAGTTTATTCTTCCTAGGTTATTCTTATTAGGTAGCAGTTTTACGGCATGTCAGGTTAGCAACCAGGCAATAGATGAAAAATGGCTTCCAACTGAGTTAATGGACGAAACAATGAAATGTATGTCTACATATAATCTTGAAAGGCTGCAACAGGGTTTGCCACAAAGGTCTTATGCAACTGCTGATGCAGCTGCTGTTGCGGATCGTGTATTGGCTAAACGTCAACATTATTATGCCTTGTATAGATCCTATGTAGATCAATTCAGCACCCTAACAGAACTTCGCAATTGGCCGGATGGCACCGATGAAAACCATTTGCGTGCAGCAGCTGAAGCTTTGCCATACAATCGAAGCATTACTAAGATTGAACTGAGTGGCAGAAGAATTGGTTCTGACGGGGCAAAAGCGCTAGCTCGGGCTTTGGAAAAGAATAGTACCATTAAGACGATTCAACTGTGGAATAATAACATTGGTTCTGACGGGGCAAAAGCGATAGCTCAGGCTTTGGAAAAGAATAGTACCATTAGGAAGATTTACCTGGATATGAATGATATTAGTTTTAACGAGGCAAAAGTGATAGCTAAAGCTTTGGAAAAGAATAGTACCATTACGGAGATTAATCTGGGGGGTAATAATATTGGTTCTGATGGAGCAAAAGCGATAGCTCAGGCTTTGGAAAAGAATAGTACCATTACGGAGATTAATCTGGGGGGTAATAATATGGGTTCTGACGGGGCAAAAGCGATAGCTCAGGCTTTGGAAAAGAATAGTACCATTACGACGATTTACCTGGAGAGTAATAACATTGGTTCTGAAGGGGTAAAAGCGTTAGCTCAGGCTTTGGAAAAGAATAGTACAATTACGGATATTAGCCTGTGGAGGAATAACATGGGTTCTGCAGGAGCAACAGCGATAGCTCAGGCTTTGGAAAAGAATAGTACAATTAGGTGTATTTCACTGAACAGTAATAATATTGGTTCTGACGGGGCAAAATCGTTAGCTCAGGCTTTGGAAAAGAATACTACCATTACGACGATTAGCCTGATGAATAATAATATTGATTCTGAAGGGGTAGTAAAGCTAGCTGGGACTTTGGAAAAGAATAGTACAATTATGTATATTTCACTGGGTGAGAATAATTTTGGTTCTGAGGGGGCAATAGCGCTAGCTGTAGCTATTATAAAGAGACAAATGCAATCACACTCAAGACTAAATATTTACCTGGATTGGAGTGAAACTGGTATTACAGAAGAAGCAGCACGAGCTCAGGCTTTAGAAAAGATTAACAGAGAAAGGAGGCGTTCCCAGTGCAATATACTTTAACTTGGTTAAAACATATGCGGAACACTTGCATACCCTAACGGTTCTTGAGTTTTGGAGGATAGAGCAGGACATTTAAGCTTCTTATATACAGTAGAAAGGATAAAATAGTTATAACTGTAACTGACTGATTATTAAAACGCAAAAGAAGTATAGCAATGGCTTGATTTGTCCTTAACACTATAAAACAATACAATTAAACGAATAAAGATATGAAAAAGCAGTTTATTCTTCCTAGGTTGTTCTTATTAGGTAGCAGTTTTACGGCATGTCAGGTTAGCAACCAGGCAATAGATGAAAAATGGCTTCCAACTGAGTTAATGGACGAAACAATGAAATGTATGTCTACATATAATCTTGAAAGGCTGCAACAGGGTTTGCCACAAAGGTTTTATGCAACTGCTGATGCAGCTGCTGTTGCGGATCGTGTATTGGCTAAACGTCAACATTATTATGCCTTATATAGATCCTATGTAGATCAATTCAGCACCCTAACAGAACTTCGCAATTGGCCGGATGGCACCGATGAAAACCATTTGCGTGCAGCAGCTGAAGCTTTAGCATACAATCGAAGCATTACGAAGATTGACCTGGCTTTCAGAAGTATTGGCTCTAAAGGGGCAAAAGCGTTAGCTCGGGCTTTAGAAAAGAATAGCACAATTACGAATATTTACCTTACTGGGAATTCAATTGGTTCTTGCGGGGCGGCAGCGCTAGCTAAAGTTCTGGAAAAGAATAGTACCATTACGAAGATTATCCTGTGGCATAATAATATTGGTTCTGAAGGGGCAAAAGCGTTAGCTCAGGCTTTGGAAAAGAATAGTACCATTACGGATATTTCATTGGCTTATAATAATGTTGGTTCTGAAGGGGCAAAAGCGCTAGCTCAGGCTTTAGAAAGAAATAGCACAATTATAAATATGGACCTGAGTTCGAGTAATATTGATTGTAAAGGTGTAAAAGAGCTGGCTACGGTTTTGGCAAAGAATAGCACAATTAGGTATTTTAGTCTGCATGATAATAATGTTGATTTTAAGGGGGCAATAGCGCTAGCTGTAGCTATTATAAACAGAGAAGTACAATTATCAACACTGAATATTTACCTGGACTGGAGTAAAACTGGTATTACAGAAGAAGCAGCACGAGCTATGGCTTTGGAAAAGATTAACAGAGAAAGGAGGCCTGCTCAGTACAACATACTTTAAATTGGTTAGAACATATGCGGAACACTTGCATACCCTAACGGTTCTTGAGCTTTGGAGGATAGAGCAGGACATTTAAGCTTCTTATATACAGTAGAAAGGATAAAATAGTTATAACTGACTGATTATTAAAACGTAAAAGAAGTATAGCAATGGCTTGATTTGTCCTTAACACTATAAAACAGTACAATTAAACGAATAAAAATATGAAAAAGCAGTTTATCCTTCCTAGATTGTTCTTATTAGGTAGTAGTTTTACGGCATGTCAGGTTAGCAACCAGGCAATAGATCATGCAATTGAAATACGGCTTCCAAATGAGGCCGTTGCAATAGAAAAATGGCAACGTATTTTTTATAGAAATCTAGATGTAACTTGTACATTTTTGTACGTTTACAGCACTAAAATATTATTTTTTATGTACTTTTAAAGACTTTTTAGTAATGATTAGGTAGACGCTTATTTCTTTTATTAAATTTTTGTTTCCTATTGCAACGGTCTCCAAATGAGTTAACGGATCTTTCACCTGAGTTAACGGAACAAATAATGAAATGTATGCCTGGTGCATATCATCTTGAAAAGCTGCAACGGCGTTTGCCACAAAATTCTAAGGAAGCTGCTTTTGTGCGTGCTGAATTGGCTAGACGTCAACATTATTATGCGTTGTATAGATCCTATGTAAATCAATTCAGTACCCTAACAGAACTTCGCGATTGGCCAAATGGTACCGATGCAAACCATTTGCGTGCAGCAGCTGAAACTTTGGCATATAATCAAACAATTAATAATATTTGGCTGAGTGACAGTAACATTGATTTTGATGGGGCAAAAGCGCTAGCTCAAACCCTAGAAAAGAATAGCACAATTAGGAAGATTTACCTGGATAGGAATAATATTGGTTCTGAAGGGGCAATAGCGATAGCTCAGGCTTTGGAAAAGAATAGTACAATTACGACGATTAACTTGGATATTAATAACATTGGTTCTGACGGGGCAACAGCGATAGCTCACGCTTTGGAAAAGAATAGTACAATTAGGTTTATTTCACTGAACAGTAATAACATTGGTTCTAACGGGGTAAAAGCGATAGCTCACGCTTTGGAAAAGAATAGTACAATTAGGTTTATTTCACTGAACAGTAATAACATTGGTTCTAACGGGGTAAAAGCGTTAGCTCAGGCTTTGGAAAAGAATAGTACAATTACAACGATTAACTTGGATATTAATAACATTGGTTCTGAAGGGGCAACAGCGATAGCTCGGGCTTTGGATTGGTTAGAACATATGCGGAACACTTGCATACCCTAACGGTTCTTGAGCTTTGGAGGATAGAGCAGGACATTTAAGCTTCTTATATACAGTAGAAAGGATAAAATAGTTATAACTGACTGATTATTAAAACGTAAAAGAAGTATAGCAATGGCTTGATTTGTCCTTAACACTATAAAACAGTACAATTAAACGAATAAAAATATGAAAAAGCAGTTTATCCTTCCTAGATTGTTCTTATTAGGTAGTAGTTTTACGGCATGTCAGGTTAGCAACCAGGCAATAGATCATGCAATTGAAATACGGCTTCCAAATGAGGCCGTTGCAATAGAAAAATGGCAACGTATTTTTTATAGAAATCTAGATGTAACTTGTACATTTTTGTACGTTTACAGCACTAAAATATTATTTTTTATGTACTTTTAAAGACTTTTTAGTAATGATTAGGTAGACGCTTATTTCTTTTATTAAATTTTTGTTTCCTATTGCAACGGTCTCCAAATGAGTTAACGGATCTTTCACCTGAGTTAACGGAACAAATAATGAAATGTATGCCTGGTGCATATCATCTTGAAAAGCTGCAACGGCGTTTGCCACAAAATTCTAAGGAAGCTGCTTTTGTGCGTGCTGAATTGGCTAGACGTCAACATTATTATGCGTTGTATAGATCCTATGTAAATCAATTCAGTACCCTAACAGAACTTCGCGATTGGCCAAATGGTACCGATGCAAACCATTTGCGTGCAGCAGCTGAAACTTTGGCATATAATCAAACAATTAATAATATTTGGCTGAGTGACAGTAACATTGATTTTGATGGGGCAAAAGCGCTAGCTCAAACCCTAGAAAAGAATAGCACAATTAGGAAGATTTACCTGGATAGGAATAATATTGGTTCTGAAGGGGCAATAGCGATAGCTCAGGCTTTGGAAAAGAATAGTACAATTACGACGATTAACTTGGATATTAATAACATTGGTTCTGACGGGGCAACAGCGATAGCTCACGCTTTGGAAAAGAATAGTACAATTAGGTTTATTTCACTGAACAGTAATAACATTGGTTCTAACGGGGTAAAAGCGATAGCTCACGCTTTGGAAAAGAATAGTACAATTAGGTTTATTTCACTGAACAGTAATAACATTGGTTCTAACGGGGTAAAAGCGTTAGCTCAGGCTTTGGAAAAGAATAGTACAATTACAACGATTAACTTGGATATTAATAACATTGGTTCTGAAGGGGCAACAGCGATAGCTCGGGCTTTGGAAAAGAATAGTACCATTACGGAGATTAATCTGGGGGGTAATAATATTGGTTCTGAAGGGGCAATAGCGATAGCTCAGGTTTTGGAAAAGAATAGTACAATTAGGTTTATTTCACTGAACAGTAATAATATTGGTTCTGACGGGGCAAAAGCGTTAGCTCAGGCTTTGGAAAAGAATAGTACAATTAGGCAGATTAGCCTGGTGAATAATAATATTGATTCTGAAGGAGCAGTAAAGCTAGCTGGGACTTTGGAAAAGAATAGTACAATTACGGGGATTAATCTGGAGGGTAATAACATTGGTTCTGAAGGGGCAATAGCGCTAGCTGTAGCTATTATAAACAGACAAGTGCAATCACACTCAAGACTGAATATTTACCTAGAT
>NZ_RARA01000013.1:2757-3090 GCF_003788695.1 Candidatus Cardinium hertigii | reverse complement strand
GTCAACATTATTATGCCTTGTATAGATCCTATGTAGATCAATTCAGCATCCTAACAGAACTTCACGGTTGGACGGATGTTACTGATCAACACCATTTTCGTGCAGCAACTGAAGCTTTGGCATATAATCAAACAATTAAGAATATTTACCTGAGTTACAATAATATTGGTTTTGAAGGGGCATTTGAAGGGGCAAAGGCGCTAGCTCAAACCCTAGAAAAGAATAGTACAATTAGGACGATTTTCCTGGGTAGTAATGATATTGGTTCTGACGGGGCAAAAGTGCTAGCTAAAGCTTTGGAAAAGAATAGTACAATTACGGAGATTAATCTGG
>NZ_RARA01000013.1:18-2747 GCF_003788695.1 Candidatus Cardinium hertigii | reverse complement strand
ATTACGGCGATTTACCTGGGTAATAATAATTTTGGTTCTGAGGGGGTAAAAGCGTTAGCTCAGGCTTTGGAAAAGAATAGTACAATTACGGAGATTAGCCTGTGGAGTAATAACATTGGTTCTGAAGGGGCAATAGCAATAGCTCAGGCTTTGGAAAAGAATAGTACAATTAGGTTTATTTCATTGAACAGTAATAATATTGGTTCTGACGGGGCAAAAGCGTTAGCTCAGGCTTTGGAAAAGAATAGTATAATTACGCAGATTAGCCTGGTGAATAATAATATTGATTCTGAAGGAGCAGTAAAGCTAGCTGGGACTTTGGAAAAGAATAGTACAATTACGGGGATTAATCTAGAGGGTAATAACATTGGTTCTGAAGGGGCAATAGCGCTAGCTGTAGCTATTATAAACAGACAAGTGCAATCACACTCAAGACTGAATATTTACCTAGATTGGAGTGAAACTGGTATTACAGAAGAAGCAGCACGAGCTATGGCTTTGGAAAAGATTAACAGAGAAAGGAGGCGTTCCCAGTACAACATACTTTAACTTGGTTAGAACATATGCGGAACACTTGCATACCCTAACGGTTCTTGAGCTTTGGTCAGATAATGGGCTTCTTGCGTAGTGTGGTTTATACGTATCCGTATTCGTACCAATGAAATAGATATAAGTTCAATTGTGTAACCTATGCGTATTTGTTCACGTTTGTACCTAGCCATAGCCCCTATGCGTATCTGTATTCGTAAACAATTAGAAATACGTACTTATTTTTTGAGTTCTTGTTCCAAGATATGCACGATTTTCTGTGCTGCATAACCATCTCCATAGGGGAAATGTACTTTCGACATGCGAGCCAATACAATTGGGTTGTTGAGTAAGGTACTGGCAGTTTTTATAATATTTGCTTTGCTGGTTCCTACTAATATGCCTCTACCAGATTCGATAACCTCTGGCCTTTCTGTTATTGACCTAACGACCAGTATAGGTTTTTCTATAAATGTTACTTCTTCTTGTATACCACCAGAATCTGTTATTACAAAACTACATGCTTTTAAAAGTTTGATAAAGGCAATATGGTCTACTGGTGGAATACAATCAATATTATCCATATTGGATAGTATGGCTTTTGCAGGAGTACTTACAGGAGGATTTGGGTGCAAACAAAATACAATTTTAATTTTTGGAAATTGTTTAGCAAGTGTACGCAAAGCGCTACAAATTTCTTTTAATACTTTACCATGATTTTCTCTTCTATGAATGGTAACCAATATAAATTTTGTTTTATATTCACTATTTGATTGATATCCTTTATTGTATATAAGTCTTATAGCATCAATAGAAGTGTTCCCTACCACCCAAATTTTATCGCTTGAAACACCTTCCTTAATAAGATTATTTTTTGCTTGATGGGTTGGCGCGAAAAAATAGGAACTCACCTTATCTATAAAGCATCTATGCATTTCTTCTGGCCAAGGGGCATAGATATTTCCCGTACGCAAACCTGTCTCTATATGTATCACTGGTATATGTGCATAAAATCCAGCAAGCGCTGCTAGAAAAGCCGTTGTAGTATCCCCTTGCACAAGGATTACATCTGGTCTTAATTTTTTTAGCATATTATCCAGTTGTGGTAACATCATGATAGCACTTTGGGTAAGCTCCCCATAACATTCTATGGGTTCAAATTGAGGCCGTTGCAACAGGCCGACAGTATAATTTTTTCTATTTTTCCAGTATTATTTTTTGTTATTTTTGACGTTATGGCAGTAAGAATATCATTATTTATTGATTTTTAGATGCTTTTAGTTCATTTTGGATAGGCCATTTCCCTAGCAACCTCTTAAAATGATATTTGGGGACCTGTATAAGTTATAAGCTATTGCTTCCATAAGATGTTGTGTATGCATTTTATCAATACCTATATAGCGGGCTCTCGAACTTCGGAACCAACTTTTTATACTACCAAATACACGTTCTACCTTATAGCGAGTCTTAGCTACTAATTTATTAAACCGCTTAGCGGTAGCTGATAAAGGATTATGCTTAGTAGCCTTCTTCTGAATAGCTGATTTTAACTTTTTTTTCTTTAATAATGTTTCATTAGGTGAGCCGCTATAGCCCTTATCTGCATATACTCTGCTACCTGGTGGTAAGTTTACTTTATCTAATAAGCCCTCTAAATGACCACTATCATGACTAGATGCTTTTGTAGTACTGACGGCTAGCACTAATCCTTCTTTACTNAACAGGCCGACAGTATAATTTTTTCTATTTTTCCAGTATTATTTTTTGTTATTTTTCCCATTTTTAAGGTTATGGCAGTAATAATCTCATTATTTATTGATTTTTAGATACTTTTAGTTCATTTTGGATAGGCCATTCCCCTAGCAACCTCTTAAAATGATATTTGGGGACCTGTATAAGTTATAAGCTATTGCTTCCATAAGATGTTGTGTATGCATTTTATCAATACCTATATAGCGGGCTCCCGAACTGCGGAACCAACTTTTTATACTACCAAATACACGTTCTACCTTATAGCGAGTCTTAGCTACTAATTTATTAAACCGCTTAGCGGTAGCTGATAAAGGATTATGCTTAGTAGCCTTCTTCTGAATAGCTGATTTTAACTTTTTTTTCTTTAATAATGTTTCATTAGGTGAGCCGCTATAGCCCTTATCTGCATATACTCTGCTACCTGGTGGTAAGTTTACTTTATCTAATAA
>NZ_RARA01000017.1:29084-37890 GCF_003788695.1 Candidatus Cardinium hertigii | reverse complement strand
GTCAACATTTTTAAGTAAATTTTTAATATGTCACCGCGTTTTCCATCTATTGATAGAACTCTGGTTGTAGAGTATATTATGCGTAGCTATCCCATCGTCTTTAGTACATTAAATGTCCTTGCACTTGAAGCGGTTAATACGATTATGATAAGTAGAATGGGTATGCCTCATGTTGCTTCTGCTGTGTTTGCAAACACATTATTTAACATTTTTAAAAAAATTAATTCAGGCATTTCCGTTAGCGTCTCTCTATTGGTTGCCCGTGCAGATCGTGAAAAAAACTATAGACGGGTTACAAATATTTTAAAACATGCCCTCTTACTCAATACGTTTTTTGCGCTCACTTTTTTTGTTATTTTAATTGGACTCTCTTGTTATATGGAGACTTATATGAAATTTGCCAGCCAATCTCCGGAAATATTCCCTTTGGGCCGTCCTTATTTNTAATAATATGGTCAGACGCTATCTGGAAGGAATCTCTTATGGGACAATTGGATTATTATTAGGATTTTTTACCTTAATTACAAATGTAATATTTAACTTTTTATTAATTTATGGAAAATGTGGTTTCCCTGCTCTTGAATTGCAGGGAGCTGGAATGGCTATGGTTTGTGCTGAGACGCTTACGGCAATAGCTGGTATACTGTATTTAGTATGTATTTTACGCCCAAAAGGCTATCTAATGTCTTTCAAATTTGATCAAATATCATGGCGATATTTTAAGGAAATATTGTGGGTAGGCTGGCCAGCTGGAATTCAGTTTGGAATAGAGGGCGCTTATCTGTTTTTTATTGCGATGGTAGTAGGTTGTATTGGTGTAGAAGCGCAAGCAGCTCATGCCATTTTATTTAATCTTTGCCAGTTAATTACTATTTTTGCCGTTGGTTTAGGGCTTTCTGGGTCTATGCTGGTGGCGCAAGAACGCGGTACTCAAAATGGCTTATTAGTAAGAAAAATAGCGCTTGCAGCATGTGATATGATTACGGTTTTTTCGATAATAATTGGGCTAACCTTTTTGACTATTAGCCCTTACATTATTTCTTTTTACAAGCCTGTCCATATTGTAAAGTGTTTGGTAAGTTTTTTGATTAAGCATCTATGTATTTTCCAATTATTTTATGGTGTATGTTATTGGGGCAATAGTGTACTACGTGGTTTAGATGATAGAGCATTTCCATTTGTATTTAATCTGATTACACAATTTATAAGTGCAATTATTTGTTATATTCTGGTTATAAGATATCATTGGGGTATAAGCGGCGTTTGGTTAACTTTGATATTTGAACGTATGTTGCTAGGTCTGCTCTTGTTTTTCCGATTTGAAAATAAAACAAAAAAATCTGCTTAGAAATGTAGAATACTCCATTATAGAACTATCGTTTGCGTTCTTAACTATATTTTCTATGTAAAAATAATAAAAATGTGCAATTTTTAATTTATAAAGCTTAAATTTATGGTTAAATATGACAAGTATCTATATTTGAGGTTATTTTACCTACAATAAGGGATAGGATTGCTGTATTTAATGTAAATGAAACCTTCATTATATGCTTATGGTAAAAGAATTAGGAGAATATTTGCTTTTTTTAGCTGCCATGTTTGAAAATCCTGTGCCATTTCGTATGTTTTTGTCTCGTGTTTCTAAAGAATGTATGCAAGTGGGGGTTGATTCTCTGTTTATTGTTTGCGTTATTTCAATTTTCATGGGAGGAGCTACTTGTATTCAGCTTGTTTCACAGCTAGATAATCCATTATTGGAAAAAAGTTTTATAGGACTTGCTGTTCGAAATATGACGGTTTCTGAGTTAGCTCCAACGGTAATCGGTATTGTTTTTGCGGGCAAAATAGGTTCTAGTATGGCTAGTGAATTGGGTTCTATGCGCATTAGTGAACAGATAGATGCATTGGAGATTATGGGCGTAAATGCTAATAACTATTTGGTTTTACCTAAAATTCTTGCTTCTGTGTTTATGTATCCACTTCTGATTATTATTGCTATGTTTCTTTCTATTTATGGCGGATTCCTCACTTGTAAATTTCTTACTTCAGTCCCTCCGCAAGCTTACATAGAGGGGCTCAGAAAAATGTTTGATCCCTATGTTATCCATGTAGCACTTTATAAAGCATTGGTTTATGGATGGCTTACCTCCTCTATTGCGTGCTACAAAGGGTCACATACAAGGGGAGGGGCTTTAAATGTAGGAAAATCCAGTACAGATGCTGTTACCAATAGTTGTATTGCTATACTTATAGCAGATGTACTTTTGGTTTATGTTTTACTGGGTTCTGGTATTTAATGCTCGTTTAATTTATGCACTATGATTTCTTTTGAAAATATTTCAAAGTCTTTTAATAATAAAGCTATTCTAGATAGTGTTAGTGGTGCATTTCAAGCTGGTCAAATGAGCCTGGTAATAGGTGCCAGTGGCACTGGGAAAAGTCTTTTAATCAAATGCTTGATTGGTTTAATTATGCCTGATCAAGGCAATTCTCTTTTTGATGGGCGCGATTTAGTCTATGGAGATAAGCCACTACAAACTGAAATAAGAAGGGAAATGGGGATGCTCTTTCAAGGGGGGGCTTTGTTTGACTCTAAGAACATAGAAGAAAATGTTCGCTTTCCATTAGATATCTTAACCACTATGAGTCTAGGGGAGAAACAAGATCGGGTCAATGCGTGTTTAACGCAAGTAGGGTTGCCTAATGTTCAGCGTAAAATGCCCAATGAGTTGAGTGGGGGTATGAAGAAGAGAGCGGGGATAGCTAGGGCTATTGTAAACCATCCTAAATACCTATTTTGTGATGAGCCTAATTCAGGATTAGATCCCCAAACGGCCCTGAAAATCGATGAATTAATTGCTGAAGTGACCTCTACCTACCAAACCACTACAGTAGTAGTAACGCATGATATGAATACTATTTTATCATTAGGTGATTTTATTTTATTCTTACACCAGGGTAAAAAATTATGGGAAGGGAGCTCTAAGGATATTTTACATACCAGTCTAACGGAATTACAAGATTTTCTATTTGTTGGGAAATTTAAAGAACTTTTATCTCCTTCGAATTAAAGCAATTGTTAAAGGTTTCTAGCCAGGGATGTGAATAGGTACAATAATCTCTGATTATTAAAAAGTTAGGTCAGGGCACATGAGATGTGCGTACATTTTAAAATGATGCTCGTTATACAGATCGTCGTTTTCAACCAAAGGCAGATCTTGCCCAGTAAATAAGTCTTTAAATTCAGTTGCATCAAGCTTTTCTCCACGAACTACTATATCAGAATAGTGCATAGCCAACTGAATAATATTGCGAAAACTTCCAGAAGCCAAAAAAGCGGTATCTTCATTTGCCACACCTATCTTTGCTACTTTTTCCGCTAAAAATGGAAAATGATGTGAGAATGTATTGTTATAAATAGTAGAAATGAGCTTAGCTTTTGTAAAAAGAGGATGGTTCTTGTATAATTTTTTCCAAAAAAGAGGTATTAAGCTTGTGATCCAATCATGACAATGTACAATGTCTGCTTCCCATTCAAGCTTTTTGAGACTTTCCATTACAGCTGTGCAGAAAAAAATCATACGTAAGTCATTATCTTCAAAAAAGTTATTATATGCATCTTTAAATACCGCTTTTCTATTTCCAAATAGATCATCATTACCTATAAAATAAACTTGTAAACGCGTATTGGGTATAGTGCTTACTTTGACAGAAATAGCATACTGTACTTCATGTATCGAAACAATAGTGCCTGATAAACGTAATACTTCATGCAATCTATTCATCCGGTCATTAATAATACCAAACTTAGGTACTATAATCCGTACATCCATCTGTCTATTTTGCATGGCTTCCGGTAATTTTCGTACACAATTTGACACAAGGGAGGTTTCTAGAAAAGGAGCGATCTCACTTGCAACGTATAGTATCCTTTGTAGAGACATAATTGAAGAATAATAGAAGGTACTGTTGAAGAGTTGTATTAAACATACAGACGTTAATAACGCTAAGGCCTAATTTAATCAATTTTTATCTTCTTTAAAAGAAATTTCATTTTCTGTATGATATTGAGTAGGATAATTTGAAAAGCTGGCTATGTTCCGTTTCGGGATTCAGCGTACTTGGGATCCCCATGATGTATGTATATACATCATGGGGGGAACTTGCATAGTGGGTACTATGCTGCGTGCGCTTCACCCTCGCGCGCCTTGCCAGCTTTCTAGTATCCGTTCAGTCGTGTGGCCAATTAAAAATAGCGTATCAGTCGTGTGGCCAATTAAAAATAGCGTATCAGTCGTGTGGCCAATTAAAAATAGCGTAATAATGTAAGTTTATAAAAAACGCGCCTTGAACAAAGCTGTGATTAGAAAATTTCAGTCTGAAAGCTATTAGAAAATCAATTTGTTTAAGCCCAAGGCTGCAAGCCTGGGCGAGTTTTGATTTTCAGCTTTCAGGCTGAAATTTTCAACAGCTTTGTTCACCAGCGCTTGATTTTTTTTGGCTACTTTTTTTGATCAAGCAAAAAAAGTAGCTTTAAAATAAGTAGTTTTAAAAAAAGTAGCTTTAAAATAAGTAGTTTTAAAAAAAATGGATAAAATCATTAATCATTTTAAGCTTCCCTATTTGTGCTCAGCAAACTACCATCCCAAACTTTTGCATCTGGTATCTTATCTTTTTGTATCGCCAAACGATAAACCTCATCTACCCGATCTACATAGTGGAATATTAAGTTATTGCGGTAGATTTCTTTAATTTCTTGCACATCCTTTTTATTTTTGCTACTTAGGATAATCTCTTTCATCCCCACACGTTTTGCCGCTAAAATTTTTTCTTTAATACCACCTACTGGCAGCACTTCTCCNATGATGGGGGAACTTTGGCCTATGATTATTTTTACCCTGTTATATTGGCAGTTGGCAAATAAAATAACTAAAACAGAGGACGCTGGTCGGTTTTACTTCTTTTCCAATCTATTTGGACAAACCAATCTACTTATTTCTGGTAGTATAATGATCTATTTTTCCCGTAGTGCACATTTTCTATTACCTTGGCTGGGTATACATAAAAGGGGGGTAGAGCTGACAATAGCTGCTTTTACGATAGTAGTGGTAGGGCTTGGCCTTTTAATCCTATTCTTACATAGATATATTGAAAAATATATTATGCATCGTCAAATGATACAAACAGAGACAGTTGGGCGAGCAAAATTGTCATTAGGCCTGCAGGAAAGTTTTAAGATGATCGTTCGGTCCAAATACTTAGGATTAATTTGCTTATTGATGATTTCTTACTCCATGGTCATTAACTTAACAGAAGCACTTTGGTTTCACTATACAAGCCTTTTTTATCAGCAAGACCTTTCTTGCTTTATTACTTTTCAAGGAAAAATCTTATTTTGGATAGGTATTTTTACCCTTATCTGCTCATTTTTGGGTACTACCGTTATGCGTAAATTGGGCTGGCTAGGCGCAGCACTTGTAACACCTATTATGACATTTGTAATAGGGGTAAGCTTCTTTATTTTTGTAGTAGCCAAACATTTCAATTTTTTATTAGAGACTATATATGGAATGCCTACTATAGGAATTATTGTAGCCGTCGGCGGCTTGCAAAATATATTGGCTAAAGGAGCCAAATACTGTTTTTTTGATGCAACCAAAGAGATGGTTTATATACCGTTAGATAACGAAAGGCAAACAAAAGGAAAAGCAGCGGTTGATATAGTAGGTGGAAAAATAGGAAAATTTTCTGGCTCTATTTTGCAAGTTATTTGTTATACTATTTTTTCTGGTTATACACCCGATCAGCTTTCTCCATTTTTAATGGGTATGTTTTTTTTAATTTGTATAATTTGGATTACCGCAACTTGTATGCTCTCAAAAGAATATCATAAGCTATTAATAAAATCGTAACCAGAACCATCCGCACAAAAAATAATTTTTTGTAAAATAATTTGTAACTTCAGGCGTATATAAATATATTGGTTACAACTGCTAATAAAAAGATTTCTAAAAGATAAAGATATAGTATCCGTTCAATGGAGTAGCCTATGTGTATCCGTGTTCGTACCAATTAAAAATAGTACAATAGCAAGATTATAAAAAACGTGCCTTGAACAAAGGGTATCCGTTCAGTGATGTGGCCTATGCGTATCCGTGTTCGTACCAGTTAAAAATAGTACAATAATACAAGATCATAAAAAACGCGCCTTAAAAACGCGCCTTGAACAAAGCTGTGAATAGAAAATTTCAGTCTGAAAGATAATAGAAAATCAGCCTGTTTGAGCCCAAGGCTGCAAGCCTGGGCGAGTTCTGATTTTCAGCTTTTAGACTGAAATTTTAACAGCTTTGTTCACCAGCGCTTGATTTTTTTTGGCTACTTTTTTTGATCAAGCAAAAAAAGTAGCTTTAAAAGAAATAGTTTTTTAAAAAATGGATAAAATCATCAATTATTAAATAGCCATTTACTGTAATCTATAAAATATGGCTGCCACGCAGGTAAACGGATACAAAAATATTATCTGTTTGTATGAAGCATTTGATTAAAGAAAAGCTAAAAGGAGATCCCATTATATGGGGAGTCGTTTTTGTATTATCTAGTCTAAGTATTCTAAGCGTTTATAGTGCTTCAAGTTCTTTAGCTTATAGGCAAATGCAGCATAATACCGAATATTATTTGCTTAGGCAGGTTATCCTGATAGGGGCAGGTTTATTTGCTATGTGGCTGGCACACCGTATTGATTACCGCTACTATGCCGTTATGGCTAATGCAGCGCTCTGGATGTCCATTCCATTGTTACTGATAACTTGGAAATATGGTCTAAAGTTAAATGCAGCTTCTCGTTGGCTTACCATTCCTTTCATCAACAAATCTTTTCAACCATCTGATTTAGCACAACTTGCTTTAATTATACGGCTTGCCCATATGCTCGCTAAACAACAAAAAAAAATTACTTGCTTTACTTTTGCCTGCTTGCCTATGCTGGCTTGGTCTGGCGTTATTAGTGGTTTAATTGCTTTAAGTAATTTTTCCGGCGCTATTCTATTATTTGGTACTTGTTTGGTATTAATGTACATCGGCAGAATCCCTATTAAATATTTGCTCTTTATCGTATGTTCTGGTACCCTAGTGGTAGGAAGCGCATTGATCTGGGGTCAACGGGGTGGGACAGCAGCTAAACGAATGGAAAGCTTTTTAAAAGGTAATCTCTCCTTCCAAGCGGAACAGTCCTATATTGCTATAGCAACGGGCGGGCTTATGGGTAAAGGACCTGGTAATAGTACCCAACGCAATTTCTTGCCCCATCCTTACTCTGACTTTATTTATGCCATCTTAATCGAAGAATATGGCCTTATAGGGGGTATATTGGTCCTAGCGCTTTATTTGATTTTGTTATATAGGGCTATGGCTTTACTGCCTACTGCCACTAACTACTATGAGGGGCTTTTAGCTATAGGAGTAAGTCTTTTGCTTGTATTTCAGTCTTTAATGAACATGGCTGTCGCGGTAGGGCTTGGTCCAGTTACAGGATTGCCACTGCCATTTGTAAGTATGGGTGGCACGTCGATTGTGTTTACAGGGATTGCCTTAGGTATACTATTAAGCATTAGTCAGGGCATAATCGACAAAGAGCTACTGGCTTTAAAGAAGGAAATTGCTGGTATTCGCTATAATAAGTATAAGAAAAATGCTACAAACAGTCAACTATAAGCATTACACTTAAAAGGTTACTTATCTTTTGAAGGTAAACTGTATCCGTTCAGTGGAGTGGCCTATCCGTATTCGTATTCGTAAACCATTAGCAATAGGTACGTATCCGTTCAGTGGTGTGACCTATACGTATCTGTGTTCACACCCATTAGAAATAGCGCAATAATACTAAATCGTAAAAAAGTATCCGTTCAGTGGAATGGCCTATGCCTATTTAGAAATAGCGCAATAATGTAAGTTTATAAAAAATGCGCCTTGAAAAAACTGTGGAAAGAAAAGAAAGGAAAAAATAAAAGAAAATCAGCTTGTCTGAGCCTACTCTTCGTCTTTGAAAAGCTGGCTGTGTTCCGCTTCGGGATTCAGCGTACTCACATAGTGAGTACTATGCTGCGTGCGCTTCACCCTCGCGCGCCTTGCCAGCTTTCCAAATCCATTGAGTAACCGTAGGAGCGAGATTTGATTTTCGGTTTTTTTCCTTTCTTTTCAGCAGTTTTTTCACCAGCGCTTGATTTTTTTTGGCTACTTTTTTTGATCAAGCAAAAAAAAGTAGCGTTAATTTCTGTAATCTATAAAATATGGTTGCCATGCAAGTGAACGGATACCCTGAGTTGCTTGGTTGTTTAGTATATAAATTGTATAAGAATTTATATAGGGTCAACATTTTTAAGTAAATTTTTAATATGTCACCGCGTTTTCCATCTATTGATAGAACTCTGGTTGTAGAGTATATTATGCGTAGCTATCCCATCGTCTTTAGTACATTAAATGTCCTTGCACTTGAAGCGGTTAATACGATTATGATAAGTAGAATGGGTATGCCTCATGTTGCTTCTGCTGTGTTTGCAAACACATTATTTAACATTTTTAAAAAAATTAATTCAGGCATTTCCGTTAGCGTCTCTCTATTGGTTGCCCGTGCAGATCGTGAAAAAAACTATAGACGGGTTACAAATATTTTAAAACATGCCCTCTTACTCAATACGTTTTTTGCGCTCACTTTTTTTGTTATTTTAATTGGACTCTCTTGTTATATGGAGACTTATATGAAATTTGCCAGCCAATCTCCGGAAATATTCCCTTTGGGCCGTCCTTATTT
>NZ_RARA01000017.1:0-29078 GCF_003788695.1 Candidatus Cardinium hertigii | reverse complement strand
TAATAATATGGTCAGACGCTATCTGGAAGGAATCTCTTATGGGACAATTGGATTATTATTAGGATTTTTTACCTTAATTACAAATGTAATATTTAACTTTTTATTAATTTATGGAAAATGTGGTTTCCCTGCTCTTGAATTGCAGGGAGCTGGAATGGCTATGGTTTGTGCTGAGACGCTTACGGCAATAGCTGGTATACTGTATTTAGTATGTATTTTACGCCCAAAAGGCTATCTAATGTCTTTCAAATTTGATCAAATATCATGGCGATATTTTAAGGAAATATTGTGGGTAGGCTGGCCAGCTGGAATTCAGTTTGGAATAGAGGGCGCTTATCTGTTTTTTATTGCGATGGTAGTAGGTTGTATTGGTGTAGAAGCGCAAGCAGCTCATGCCATTTTATTTAATCTTTGCCAGTTAATTACTATTTTTGCCGTTGGTTTAGGGCTTTCTGGGTCTATGCTGGTGGCGCAAGAACGCGGTACTCAAAATGGCTTATTAGTAAGAAAAATAGCGCTTGCAGCATGTGATATGATTACGGTTTTTTCGATAATAATTGGGCTAACCTTTTTGACTATTAGCCCTTACATTATTTCTTTTTACAAGCCTGTCCATATTGTAAAGTGTTTGGTAAGTTTTTTGATTAAGCATCTATGTATTTTCCAATTATTTTATGGTGTATGTTATTGGGGCAATAGTGTACTACGTGGTTTAGATGATAGAGCATTTCCATTTGTATTTAATCTGATTACACAATTTATAAGTGCAATTATTTGTTATATTCTGGTTATAAGATATCATTGGGGTATAAGCGGCGTTTGGTTAACTTTGATATTTGAACGTATGTTGCTAGGTCTGCTCTTGTTTTTCCGATTTGAAAATAAAACAAAAAAATCTGCTTAGAAATGTAGAATACTCCATTATAGAACTATCGTTTGCGTTCTTAACTATATTTTCTATGTAAAAATAATAAAAATGTGCAATTTTTAATTTATAAAGCTTAAATTTATGGTTAAATATGACAAGTATCTATATTTGAGGTTATTTTACCTACAATAAGGGATAGGATTGCTGTATTTAATGTAAATGAAACCTTCATTATATGCTTATGGTAAAAGAATTAGGAGAATATTTGCTTTTTTTAGCTGCCATGTTTGAAAATCCTGTGCCATTTCGTATGTTTTTGTCTCGTGTTTCTAAAGAATGTATGCAAGTGGGGGTTGATTCTCTGTTTATTGTTTGCGTTATTTCAATTTTCATGGGAGGAGCTACTTGTATTCAGCTTGTTTCACAGCTAGATAATCCATTATTGGAAAAAAGTTTTATAGGACTTGCTGTTCGAAATATGACGGTTTCTGAGTTAGCTCCAACGGTAATCGGTATTGTTTTTGCGGGCAAAATAGGTTCTAGTATGGCTAGTGAATTGGGTTCTATGCGCATTAGTGAACAGATAGATGCATTGGAGATTATGGGCGTAAATGCTAATAACTATTTGGTTTTACCTAAAATTCTTGCTTCTGTGTTTATGTATCCACTTCTGATTATTATTGCTATGTTTCTTTCTATTTATGGCGGATTCCTCACTTGTAAATTTCTTACTTCAGTCCCTCCGCAAGCTTACATAGAGGGGCTCAGAAAAATGTTTGATCCCTATGTTATCCATGTAGCACTTTATAAAGCATTGGTTTATGGATGGCTTACCTCCTCTATTGCGTGCTACAAAGGGTCACATACAAGGGGAGGGGCTTTAAATGTAGGAAAATCCAGTACAGATGCTGTTACCAATAGTTGTATTGCTATACTTATAGCAGATGTACTTTTGGTTTATGTTTTACTGGGTTCTGGTATTTAATGCTCGTTTAATTTATGCACTATGATTTCTTTTGAAAATATTTCAAAGTCTTTTAATAATAAAGCTATTCTAGATAGTGTTAGTGGTGCATTTCAAGCTGGTCAAATGAGCCTGGTAATAGGTGCCAGTGGCACTGGGAAAAGTCTTTTAATCAAATGCTTGATTGGTTTAATTATGCCTGATCAAGGCAATTCTCTTTTTGATGGGCGCGATTTAGTCTATGGAGATAAGCCACTACAAACTGAAATAAGAAGGGAAATGGGGATGCTCTTTCAAGGGGGGGCTTTGTTTGACTCTAAGAACATAGAAGAAAATGTTCGCTTTCCATTAGATATCTTAACCACTATGAGTCTAGGGGAGAAACAAGATCGGGTCAATGCGTGTTTAACGCAAGTAGGGTTGCCTAATGTTCAGCGTAAAATGCCCAATGAGTTGAGTGGGGGTATGAAGAAGAGAGCGGGGATAGCTAGGGCTATTGTAAACCATCCTAAATACCTATTTTGTGATGAGCCTAATTCAGGATTAGATCCCCAAACGGCCCTGAAAATCGATGAATTAATTGCTGAAGTGACCTCTACCTACCAAACCACTACAGTAGTAGTAACGCATGATATGAATACTATTTTATCATTAGGTGATTTTATTTTATTCTTACACCAGGGTAAAAAATTATGGGAAGGGAGCTCTAAGGATATTTTACATACCAGTCTAACGGAATTACAAGATTTTCTATTTGTTGGGAAATTTAAAGAACTTTTATCTCCTTCGAATTAAAGCAATTGTTAAAGGTTTCTAGCCAGGGATGTGAATAGGTACAATAATCTCTGATTATTAAAAAGTTAGGTCAGGGCACATGAGATGTGCGTACATTTTAAAATGATGCTCGTTATACAGATCGTCGTTTTCAACCAAAGGCAGATCTTGCCCAGTAAATAAGTCTTTAAATTCAGTTGCATCAAGCTTTTCTCCACGAACTACTATATCAGAATAGTGCATAGCCAACTGAATAATATTGCGAAAACTTCCAGAAGCCAAAAAAGCGGTATCTTCATTTGCCACACCTATCTTTGCTACTTTTTCCGCTAAAAATGGAAAATGATGTGAGAATGTATTGTTATAAATAGTAGAAATGAGCTTAGCTTTTGTAAAAAGAGGATGGTTCTTGTATAATTTTTTCCAAAAAAGAGGTATTAAGCTTGTGATCCAATCATGACAATGTACAATGTCTGCTTCCCATTCAAGCTTTTTGAGACTTTCCATTACAGCTGTGCAGAAAAAAATCATACGTAAGTCATTATCTTCAAAAAAGTTATTATATGCATCTTTAAATACCGCTTTTCTATTTCCAAATAGATCATCATTACCTATAAAATAAACTTGTAAACGCGTATTGGGTATAGTGCTTACTTTGACAGAAATAGCATACTGTACTTCATGTATCGAAACAATAGTGCCTGATAAACGTAATACTTCATGCAATCTATTCATCCGGTCATTAATAATACCAAACTTAGGTACTATAATCCGTACATCCATCTGTCTATTTTGCATGGCTTCCGGTAATTTTCGTACACAATTTGACACAAGGGAGGTTTCTAGAAAAGGAGCGATCTCACTTGCAACGTATAGTATCCTTTGTAGAGACATAATTGAAGAATAATAGAAGGTACTGTTGAAGAGTTGTATTAAACATACAGACGTTAATAACGCTAAGGCCTAATTTAATCAATTTTTATCTTCTTTAAAAGAAATTTCATTTTCTGTATGATATTGAGTAGGATAATTTGAAAAGCTGGCTATGTTCCGTTTCGGGATTCAGCGTACTTGGGATCCCCATGATGTATGTATATACATCATGGGGGGAACTTGCATAGTGGGTACTATGCTGCGTGCGCTTCACCCTCGCGCGCCTTGCCAGCTTTCTAGTATCCGTTCAGTCGTGTGGCCAATTAAAAATAGCGTATCAGTCGTGTGGCCAATTAAAAATAGCGTATCAGTCGTGTGGCCAATTAAAAATAGCGTAATAATGTAAGTTTATAAAAAACGCGCCTTGAACAAAGCTGTGATTAGAAAATTTCAGTCTGAAAGCTATTAGAAAATCAATTTGTTTAAGCCCAAGGCTGCAAGCCTGGGCGAGTTTTGATTTTCAGCTTTCAGGCTGAAATTTTCAACAGCTTTGTTCACCAGCGCTTGATTTTTTTTGGCTACTTTTTTTGATCAAGCAAAAAAAGTAGCTTTAAAATAAGTAGTTTTAAAAAAAGTAGCTTTAAAATAAGTAGTTTTAAAAAAAATGGATAAAATCATTAATCATTTTAAGCTTCCCTATTTGTGCTCAGCAAACTACCATCCCAAACTTTTGCATCTGGTATCTTATCTTTTTGTATCGCCAAACGATAAACCTCATCTACCCGATCTACATAGTGGAATATTAAGTTATTGCGGTAGATTTCTTTAATTTCTTGCACATCCTTTTTATTTTTGCTACTTAGGATAATCTCTTTCATCCCCACACGTTTTGCCGCTAAAATTTTTTCTTTAATACCACCTACTGGCAGCACTTCTCCACGCAAAGTAATTTCTCCTGTCATAGCTAAACAATCTTTTACTTTTTTCTGTGTATAAAGGGAGGCTAATGAAGTAAAAAGAGTAATACCAGCAGAGGGGCCATCTTTTGGCACTGCGCCAGAAGGAACGTGAATATGTAAATCATAATTTTCAAAAACATTATGTGATACATCAAGGTATTGTTCGTTGGCTTTTAGATAAGAAAGAGCAGTCATAGCAGATTCCTTCATGACTTCTCCTAAGTGGCCAGACACATTAACCCTTCCTTTTCCTTTACTCAATACAGATTCTATAAAGAGAATTTCGCCACCAGCAGCAGTCCAAGCTAATCCAACGGAAACACCGGGCAGAGCTGTTTCTTGGTAAGGGGTATTATCAAATAGTTCTGGACCAAGCAAAGTAGCAACATCTGATTTTTTAATCTTTTTAAGATAAGGTTCTCCTAAAGCAATTGATTTGGCTGTTTTTCTGCAAATATTGGCTATTTGTCTGGATAACTCTCGTACACCAGATTCTCGGGTATAACTTTCTATAATGGTGGCTATGGCCTCATCTTGTATAGCCAAATCGGTAAATTTAAGTCCATGTTCTTTCCTTTGCTTTGGCACAAGGTATTTTTTTGAAATTTCCACTTTTTCTTCTAGGAGGTACCCGCTCACATCAATTACTTCCATTCTGTCCTGTAAAGCGGCTGGGATGCGATCCATGGAATTGGCAGTGGCTAAAAATAGAATATTAGAAAGGTCATAGGGCACTTCTAAGAAATTATCCACAAAGACATTATTTTGCTCTGGGTCTAGGACTTCCAATAATGCAGCAGACGGATCCCCCCGCATGCCATCTATTTTATCTATTTCATCCAGCACAATAACGGGGTTAGATGAAGTGGCTCGTTGAATGTTATAAATAATTTTTCCAGGCATGGCTCCAATATACGTTTTTCTATGACCACGTATTTCGGCCTCATCATTTAGTCCACCGAGCGCAATGCGTGCATATTTTCTCCCCATTGCTTTTGCAATAGATTTTCCCAAAGAGGTTTTGCCTACTCCAGGAGGACCACATAAACATAAAATAGGCCCCTTCATATTTTTTTTTAGCTTCAAAACAGCTAGAAATTCTAAAAGCCGCTCTTTTACTTTTTCAATACCATAGTGATCGGCATCAAAAATCTTTTTAGCCCGGTTGAGATCTAAATTATCTTTGGTATAAATACCCCAGGGGAGTTCTACTAGCAGTTCTGCGTGGTTGATACTAATAGAATAGTCTGGGCTATGAGGACTCATGCGTTCAGCTTTATCCAATTCTTTTTTAAAATAATCTGCTACTTCTTTAGGCCATTGTTTTTTGTCTCCTTTTGCACGTAATGCATCTATTTCATCTGTAAGCTCGTTTTCTCCTAATTCATCTTGTAGTACTTTTACTTGTTGCCTTAAGTAGTAATCGCGCTGCTGCTGACTGATATCGGAATGTACTTTGTCCTGAATTTCTTTTTTTAATTCTGAAATTTCTAATTCATTTAAAAGATGTTTTAAAAGTAAATTTGCTCGCTTAATACTGCTATTTAACTCCAGGAACTTTTGTTTATGGTGCACATCCGTATTCAAGTTAGAAGCCAAAAAATAGGTAAGAAAATCTGGACTTTTAATATTAGCTAGTATGGTATGTGCTTCATTAGATACATCAGATCGAAATTTAAGGATCTTAATGGCCACATCTTTCAATGATTGCATAAGAGCAAGCACTTTCTTGTCTTCTTTATAGGACTGGTCCCTTAAAAATTGAACAGTAGCCTCTAGGCCTAATGATGCTGTAAAGACCTCTATGGTTTGGAATTTTTGTTTTCCATGTACCAAAACAATGGTTCTGCCATTTGGGAAATTAATGATTTTGATGATTTTGGCCAGTGTACCTATTTTGTAAATATCAGTTGGCTTGCCTTCAAAGGTTTCTGGATTTTGTTGCGCTATAATGCCCAACAGACCATCTCGTTCATGTATAGTCTCTACCAAATGTATGGCCTGCCTTTCTTTAACTGTGATAGGTACTATAACATTAGGAAAAAGAACCGTATTGCGTAAGGCAAGTAAGGGAATTCTACCTAAGGAATGGTCATTGGCAAGGTGTTCTGGTTCATCAGAAACAATGAGCTCTACCATACTTCCTATGCCATCTTCTGCCCATGCCGAAGAGAGCGGGCCCTCCATTTCTAGTGGTTTTTTGTACATAATTACTTAATAAGGATTAATAGTGGCGCTTTTACTGACGTATATTACCGTATACATCAAAATACAGCAAATAATATGCCAGAAAAATAAAAACAAGTGCGCTTATGGTTACCAACTATTTTAATAGTTTACGAATGTCATTACCAAATGCATATAGCATGATTAACAATAAAATAACCATTCCCCACTTCTGGGTGATTTTTAAAAATCTATCTGAAGGTTTTCTACCAGAAAGCATTTCATAGAGTATAAATAAGGCATGTCCTCCATCTAATACTGGCAAGGGTAACAAGTTGGTTAAGCCGATAACTATAGACAAAAGGGCCACAAGTTCTAAAAATCTATCCCAGATAAATTCATTAGAGAAAATTTGTACAATTCTAATCGGGCCTCCCAAAGATTTTGTGATACTAAGTTTACCCGTTAGCAGTTTCCAAATAGCTAAACATTGATTTTGTATAGTTGTAGTGGCTTTTTTTACACCAATAGGGATGGACTGTAGAAATGAATATTTTAATGCCTTATAGGCTGGCTGCGCTAATACAATTCCTAACCCTTGCTGCTCAATTTTAATGGTAGTGGCCATTTGTATACCGTTGCGCAAATAAACTATTTCGACTTCTTTTCCCAAACAGGTTTTAGCGACCGTAATCAATTGATCTATATGTAGTGTAGCTTTACCTGCTAGTGTAATAATCTGATCTTTTTCCATTAAACCTGCTAGATAAGCGTTGCTATTAGGTACAACGGTTCTAATAACACAAGGATAAATCGGTTGTATAAAAGGGGTTTTGTAGTTATCTGATAAGTATTCTATTATTTTTTCTGGAATGGATAAATTTAACTCCCTATCATCTCTAATGATGGTATAATAGCTTTTTTCGCGCAGTAAAAGGGTAGGGGACAAGGCATCATTAAAGTCTTCAAAATCTTTTCCATTAATTTTGATAATTTTATCTCCCTCTTTAAAGCCCATTTGCATACCAATGGTATTGGGTATAATTCCATATTTATTTACCTCATCTTTAGGTAAATAAGTAGATCCCCTCATATATACTAGTCCAATATATATCAGCGTACCACTAATCAGATTAAATACAATACCTCCTAATATAACCATTAGCCGTTGCCAAGCTGATTTGGAGCGAAATTCCCAGGGTTGTGGAGGGTTGGTTAGATGGTTGCTATCTAGTGATTCGTCTATCATACCTGCAATCTGTACAGCTCCACCCAAAGGAATCGACCCTAAAGCATATTCCGTTTCACCGAATTTTATTTTAAATATTTTAGGCGGAAAGCCAATCATATAGCTATTGACACGCATTCCAAATAGCTTGGCAAAGAGCAAATGCCCTAATTCATGTATACCAACAATGATGGATAATCCTGCCAAAAATTGAATGGTTTTAATAAGGAACGCCATAAGATTATATGTATGATAATAGGATTTAAAATTAGTCAATAAAGATAAGAAAAAAAACGGAAAATATACGTTTCCGTTCACGCCCCTGGCAAGGATATCATTACAAGTATGGATAAAATCATCCATTATTAAATATTAGCCATTTGCTATAATCTATAAAATATGGCTGACACGCAGGTGAAGGGGGAACTTAATTTTTAATTTTTAATAAATTATTTCCTTGTTAAATAAAAAAATGTTATATTGTGTCCAGCGTTTTTATACGTTAAACTGAATTAAGATGCCAGGTTGCTCAGCTATCTTTACGATTTTTACGATTTGTAAGTAGCAAAATACATGAAAGCAGCCGTTAATAGTTTACGAATGTCATTACCAAATGCATATAGCATGATTAACAATAAAATAACCATTCCCCACTTCTGGGTGATTTTTAAAAATCTATCTGAAGGTTTTCTACCAGAAAGCATTTCATAGAGTATAAATAAGGCATGTCCTCCATCTAATACTGGCAAGGGTAACAAGTTGGTTAAGCCGATAACTATAGACAAAAGGGCCACAAGTTCTAAAAATCTATCCCAGATAAATTCATTTGAGAAAATTTGTACAATGCTAATCGGGCCTCCCAAAGATTTTGTGATACTAAGTTTACCCGTTAGCAGTTTCCAAATAGCTAAACATTGATTTTGTATAGTTGTAGTGGCTTTTTTTACACCAATAGGGATGGACTGTAGAAATGAATATTTTAATGCCTTATAGGCTGGCTGCGCTAATACAATTCCTAACCCTTGCTGCTCAATTTTAATGGTAGTGGCCATTTGTATACCGTTGCGCAAATAAACTATTTCGACTTCTTTTCCCAAACAGGTTTTAGCGACCGTAATCAATTGATCTATATGTAGTGTAGCTTTACCTGCTAGTGTAATAATCTGATCTTTTTCCATTAAACCTGCTAGATAAGCGTTGCTATTAGGTACAACGGTTCTAATAACACAAGGATAAATCGGTTGTATAAAAGGGGTTTTGTAGTTATCTGATAAGTATTCTATTATTTTTTCTGGAATGGATAAATTTAACTCCCTATCATCTCTAATGATGGTATAATAGCTTTTTTCGCGCAGTAAAAGGGTAGGGGACAAGGCATCATTAAAGTCTTCAAAATCTTTTCCATTAATTTTGATAATTTTATCTCCCTCTTTAAAGCCCATTTGCATACCAATGGTATTGGGTATAATTCCATATTTATTTACCTCATCTTTAGGTAAATAAGTAGATCCCCTCATATATACTAGTCCAATATATATCAGCGTACCACTAATCAGATTAAATACAATACCTCCTAATATAACCATTAGCCGTTGCCAAGCTGATTTGGAGCGAAATTCCCAGGGTTGTGGAGGGTTGGTTAGATGGTTGCTATCTAGTGATTCGTCTATCATACCTGCAATCTGTACAGCTCCACCCAAAGGAATCGACCCTAAAGCATATTCCGTTTCACCGAATTTTATTTTAAATATTTTAGGCGGAAAGCCAATCATATAGCTATTGACACGCATTCCAAATAGCTTGGCAAAGAGCAAATGCCCTAATTCATGTATACCAACAATGATGGATAATCCTGCCAAAAATTGAATGGTTTTAATAAGGAACGCCATAAGATTATATGTATGATAATAGGATTTAAAATTAGTCAATAAAGATAAGAAAAAAAACGGAAAATATACGTTTCCGTTCACGCCCCTGGCAAGGATATCATTACAAGTATGGATAAAATCATCCATTATTAAATATTAGCCATTTGCTATAATCTATAAAATATGGCTGACACGCAGGTGAAGGGGGAACTTAATTTTTAATTTTTAATAAATTATTTCCTTGTTAAATAAAAAAATGTTATATTGTGTCCAGCGTTTTTATACGTTAAACTGAATTAAGATGCCAGGTTGCTCAGCTATCTTTACGATTTTTACGATTTGTAAGTAGCAAAATACATGAAAGCAGCCATTGCATTTTAGAATCTTTTTGAGTGTGTAAAACACAATCAAGCACTTTTTAAATTTTAATATCATACTTTGAGTAATACTTTTCAAAAATATAATCTGCCATCAGCTCTATTGGGAGCGTTGGCACGCATGCAGTACGATGCGCCTACTGCTATTCAAGACCAAGTGATCCCAATAGCCTTAGCGGGCCAAGATATATTGGGTTCTTCTAAAACAGGCAGCGGAAAAACAGCTGCCTTTTCTATTCCGGTAATTGCACAACTTATGAGTAATCCTGAAGCGAGTGTATTGGTGTTAGCACCTACACGAGAGCTTGCAGAACAGGTAGCAGGTGTTATGACCACTATGGTTAGTGGCTGTAAGCATTTGCGTACGCTATTGTTAATAGGAGGTGAACCTATTGGTAAACAGTTAATGCGTTTGCGTTCACCGCATAACATTATTGTGGGTACACCTGGTCGTGTTGAGGACCATCTATGTAGAGGGTCCTTGCATTTACGTAATACTACTTTTTTAGTATTGGATGAGATTGACCGAATGTTAGACATGGGTTTTTCTATTCAAATAGACAAGATCATTAAACGGCTTCCAGTAGAACGGCAAACTTTAATGTTTTCTGCTACGTTAGATAGAAATATTGAGCGGCTAGCTGGATCCTATCTAAGGCGACCAGAACGAATTAATGTGGAAGTTGCTGATAATGAAGTGAAAAATATTCAAGAAGAATCGTTTTATGTTTCAGAATCAGGTAAGTTTCAAACTTTATTGGAACAGCTTAGCCAACGGGAGGGCTCTATTATTGTGTTTGTAAAAACTCAGATAAAAGCTGATAGTCTTAGCTATCAATTACAGAAGGAGCATTATAAAGTTCAGGCGATTCATGGGGGATTAAAGCAGCACCAACGAAAACGCGTAATAGAGGATTTTAGAAATAAACGTTATGCTATTATTGTGGCAACTGATGTAGCTGCAAGGGGATTGGATATTAATCATATTAAGCATGTAATTAATTACGATTTCCCACAAGCTGCAGAAGACTATACCCATAGGATTGGCAGAACTGGTAGAGCTGGCGCTAGTGGCTTTGCTTTTTCTATGATTTCTTCTCCTCAAGAAAAAAGACTTTGGCGTATTATTAATAATGAGCCAGTAGAAAGGGAGGGAAGTAGGTCATTTGGTCAAAATACAAGATTTAATCAATTTAAGCCACGTCCTTTTAATCCAAGACGTAGCTTTTCGAACTAAGGCATAGAAGCTATTTTCTTGTATATTTGCTTACGCAATATATCTTAAAAGCCAACACACATTAGGTTGTGGGGTTGGCTTTTTCTATATAGAATATGGCTGTATCCGTTCACTGGCGTGGCAGCCATATTGTATAGATTATTGATAATTTTATCCATTTTTTTTAAAAACTACTTCTTTTAAAGCTACTTTTTTTGCTTGATCAAAAAAAGTAGCCAAAAAAAATCAAGCGCTGGTGAACAAAGCTGTTGAAAATTTCAGGCTGAAAGCTGAAAATCAGAACTCGCCCAGGCTTGCAGCCTTGGGCTCAAACAGGCTGATTTTCCAATAGCTCTCAGCCTGAAATTTTCTAATCACAGCTTTGTTCAAGGCGCATTTTTTATAAACTTACATTATTGTGCATTTCTAAATACGAACGTGAAAAAAAATAAAAATACGCATAGGCCATACCACTGAACGGATACATATGGCTACCACGCCAGTGAACAAATACACAGATGCTGGTCTGTGGTCTAAATGATCAAGGATATGGTGGAGTAGTGTATAGACTATAAGGAGGAGGATGATCATAAGGAGGAGAATCGTAAGGTGCAGTAGGTAAAAGCTGAGGATAGAGGAGATTATTATTTGTACATTTCTCACTATTTGTTTGAGGTGTAGTAGGTGAAAATTGAGAATAGGGAAGATTATTTGTACATTTCTCACTATTTACTTGTTTTTTTTGAATTTGTTTGGTAATAAGTTTTATTTTAAATTCTTTCATTCTGATTTTTAGATCAAGCTTTTTTTTCTTACATTTTTTTAACTTTGTTAGTTCTGTAACCGTATCGATTGTTGCTCGTTTTTGGGTTAACGTTTCTTTTTTATTTTCTAATTTTTCCAGTTTTTGTTCCAAACAGAATAGAGTAGCTTCTTTATATTGTAGTGTTAATAATCGATATGTGATAGTTTTTAGTTTTTTTATTTTGTTTGTCCATAATTTTTTTAGCCCTTTCTTAAGTCCATTTCGTGTTACGTGATAATCTGTTGCGTTTTGGGTTGAATTATGGGTGAAATGATTATCCTCTTTGTCTTTACTAACATACATTGGGTTATATGGATGAAGATTAGCATTATACGAATCATAAAGAGGAGTAAGAGGAGGTGGTAGGGCATTTATNTTCTGATTTTATTACCAAATCTAACATGACCCATTTAAAGTATCTGCTTATCTATCCTCATCCTCTGGAAGCCAGTAGTTGTATTTTAAAGTGCCCTTGATCATTCTTTTTACATATTTTGATGCATTTAAGAATTTTACAAATTTAATTATTTCAACTGATAATAATATCAATATTTTTAATATAAAACCGAATTATGTAGAATGCATGTAGAAAGACTTTGTTTGAAGAAGATAAAGAATGATATTTTTGAATAGATGTTCGACAAATCAATCTTTTATTATTAGGCCAAGCTTTTTTAACATTGTATATTTTACAAATTGACTCATCAATTGTGCTAAGCTTTTTACCATAAATATTTTAATAACCTCAAATTTGTCTTTAGAAATTTTTTGAGTGATCTCTGATAATTATCAGATAGTTTATTCATAATTCAATATATTCTTAGCTCGATAACTTCTTTTTTGCATTTTTTTTTCTTTTCCTTTAGACTTACTTCGTTCTCATCTTCATTTGCTTCTTCAAGATCTGATTCGTTCTCATCTGCTTCTTCAAGATCTGCGTCGTTCTCATCTGTTTCTTCAAGATCTGTTTCGTTCTCATTTGTTTCTTCAAATTCGTCTTTATCTATTTTTTCCATTGATGCATCTGCAGTAATGGTAGCATAATCTGAAATATTTTCAGAATGGTCAGAAACCAGATTTCCTGGATTTTTTGGAATCAAGGATTGTTTTTCTTGCGGTATTATATGCTTAGATACTGTAGTTGACGCTGCTACCGTTGTAGAATCAGCTTCCCTGCGCTTGCAATGCAAGCCCATAAGATTTATATGCAATAACAGCAGCATAGTAATAGTATGCGATAAGCGTTTTAATAACCTATTTTGCATAAGTAAGTATGATTTTTTAGAACATTAACAATACACCTTTAAGGTAGGATACAAAAAAAATAAAAATGAAAGAAATTTTGTTAGGTTTATGTAAGTATTCATGTAATCTAAATTGTTAATACGGATATAATTCTATTTAACATAATATTAATTATATAACCGTATCCGTTCACTCAATGGCGTCAACTTAAGGTTTAGCTGTTATTGATAACCAAGTAGAATAGGAGTGTAGGCTAATCATGAATTGCCTTAAGTTGACGCCATTGTCCGTTCACTTGCGTGATAGCCATATTTTTAAAAAAGTTTTAAAAAAGTTAGGGTTTTAGCTATTTTAAAGCATTGTACATTGCTAAAAGCTAGTTACTACATAAACACTTTTATTCTGTAATTCTGCTATTTCATTTTTATTTATGAAGTTACCGCTTAGCTCAAGGTATCTTAGCTGCGTTAAGTTCTTTAACCCAGTAATATCTGTAAGTTGGTTATTATTTAAGTAGAGGTATTCTAACTGTATTAGGTTCTCTAATCCAGTGATATCAGTAAATTGGTTATGGTTTAGCCAAAGGCGTTCTAACTGCGTTAAGTTCTCTAATCCAGTAATATCTGTAAGTTGGTTATGGCTTAAATAGAGATATTCTAACTGCATTAGGTTCTCTAATCCAGTAATATCTGTAAGTTGGTTATAGTTTAGACAGAGTTCTTCTAACTGCGTTAACTTTTCTAATTCAGTAATAGCTGTAAGTTGGTTATGATTTAGCCAGAGTCGTTGTAGCTGCGTTAAATTTTCTAATCCAGTAATAGCTATAAGTTGGTTATTGCTTAGAGCGAGCCACACTAGCTGCGTTAAGTGCTCTAATCCAGTAATAATATCGGTAAGTTGGTTATAGCTTAAGTCGAGGTGTGCTAGCTGCGTTAAATTCTCTAATCCAGTAATAGCTGTAAGTTGGTTATTTGCTAGATCGAGTCGTTGTAGCTGCGTTAAGTTTTCTAATCCAGTAATATCTACAAGTTGGTTATTTGCTAGATTGAGTCGTTGTAGCTGCGTTAAGTTTTCTAATCCAGTAATATCTGTAAGTTGGTTATTTGCTAGATTGAGTCCTCTTAAATTATTTTTCGTAACGGTATCAAGTACCATGAAAAATCTATCTAACGTGTCATCATCAATATTAAGAGTAGACAAATCTAACGTATCGACATGACTATCATCTGTATTTAATAGTTGAAGTTGAAGTGACTGTAAAAATGGTCTATCTAAGCTCACCACCCATCTTATTAAGGAATGCATATAATCCCTATTCATAGGACCACGATAACAAAGATGTGTTATACTCAATTTTGCTGCTACATCGAGTCCTTCGTTAAAACTTTCATTGCTATTGCCATCAAGCAGATATGGATGTACTGCATTATATCTCGAATTTGCTACATATTTACTAACATCACGAAGTTGTCTATTGGCTACAGGTAATGACCTAGTAGGCAAGAATTTTAAAATATCTCCCCACATTTCATTTGGAAGACCGATAACACGTTGCTGTGTACCCTGACAGGAAACAAGTAGACTGCTACTGTATAGGAATAGGCGTAGTTTGCTATATACGTTGGAATACTTTTGCATAATATTAAAATATTAAATTTAAATATTTAATTATTATAGCTATATTAAGTTATTTATTGACTTACTAATTATTATTTGTAGTAAAATCGTCCAATATAGCCCAATGAGACTAAACAGGTAATGCAAATTTACTTAATACATTTATTTAATCCTAAAATATATATCCATATTCAACAATATCCGTCGGTATCCGTTCAATCGGTATCCGTTCAATGGTTTCTTTAAGGGATAATTTGTAAGAGTTTTTGGAATAGCACTTTTTCAAAGTTCTTTTGGATGGATCACTGTAACAAAGAGAAAATTTTTAAAAAAGTAAGGGTTTCAGCTGTTTTAAAGCATTGCACATTGCTAAAAGCTAGTTACTACGTAAACACTTTTATTCCGTAGTTCTACTATTTCATTTCTATTTATGAGGTTATCGCTTAGCTAAAGGTATCTTAGTTGTATTGCTTCAATAAGTTTTCCAGCTATAGCCTTGTTTAATCTAGTTTAGTATATTATATTTAGAATTAGGGTTAAATACTCAAAAATCAACTTTTTTAGAAATACAGGTTTATTGAAAATTTGACAGCATCTAACTATAAGTATACGAATCCCTTTGCTTTTGCTTAAAAGTATTATGATCATGCACAAAAGAAAAACAAAATTTTCCGTTTTTGTACTATTGTTTTTTGTTTATTCTGTTTCTAATGTCTTTGCCTTAGGGATAAATTTTATAGAAAGAGCTTCATTTAATGAAGATAAATCTGGTATATTTAGTATTAAGGTTGATTTGACTCAAACAGGTCGTTTGGTTTCAATAATCAAATATCTAAATAAAGATTATGGAGATATTGCTAAATTTATTGATCACGATCATTTGTGCGTTATCAAAGAAAGATTTAAAAAAATCCCTGATATCAATGAAGTACGTGTGAAGTATAATAAAGAGATGCTTACATTTACGATAAAATTTAAATTCAAAAATATCCAAGCGCTTAATAAAGCTATGCGAAAAATTAATAAGGGAATAGATCCTCCTAAAATTACCTATTTTAGCCTTAGTGATGAATTATTCGTCCGTGAAGATATAAATGGGATCGCAAAAAAATTGATTTTATACCAAAAGAATGATAATTGTTTGGTTAAAAGTTTAGATTTAGCCTCCTTTTTTAAGGGTACCACTTATACTACTGTCTATACTTTCCATAAAAAAATTGAGCGTTTTAGCCATCCGCTAGGTGAACTAACTACGAATAAAAAAACAATACAAATTAAGCATCATATATTCGCGGATAATGAAACAGAAGAATCTATAGGTAATCGTATTCATTTTGAAAAAATAACTTGAAAAACAACTTCTATATATAAAATTTTATGAAAACTAAATACGCTAGCTTAGCAGCAAAAATAGAAGTTTTAAAGGACTGCCTTTGACTATTCTAACAAAAAAAAACAGCTGCAGGTATTAAAAGAAGGAACTACAGCTCCTGCATTTTGGCTTGCGCCAGAAGAAGCTGAAAAAACCATTCAGCAAATCAAAACCTTAGAAGGAGCAGTTGATCAGCTTAATGCATTACAAGCTAAATGGGAAGAACTGCTTTTGCTAGAAGAGCTTTTTACACTAGATGCTGTAGATCAGAAAGAGTTAGATACTGCAGCGTTAGAAGTGTCTACGCTTTTAGAGGAAATTGAATTTAAAAAAATATTGGATGGAGAAGAGGATCATTTACATGCAGTTGTAGATATAAAACCAGGTGCAGGTGGCATAGAAAGTCAAGATTGGGCTGCTATGCTTGTACGCATGTATACCATGTGGGCAGGCAAGCAAGGTTATATGGTTAAAACGATTAACCATCAGGCAGGTGATAGTGCTGGGATAAAAGCAGTTACGTTTGAAATAATGGGACGTTATGCTTATGGATATATAAAAGCAGAAATTGGCATCCATCGATTGGTACGCCTCTCTCCTTTTGATGCGGCTGGTAAGCGCCATACTTCGTTTGCTTCTGTCTATGCAGCACCTGTTATAGATGACTCTATAAAAATCGAAATAAATCCTGTGGATCTAAACTGGGATACTTTTCGATCTGGTGGAGCCGGGGGGCAAAATGTAAATAAAGTAGAAACAGCTGTTCGTGTGAGGCATATACCATCTGGCATCGTAGTAGCATGTCAACAAGAACGCTCTCAATTACAAAATCGGGATAAAGCTTTGCAGTTGCTTAAATCTAAACTCTACCAGCAAGCATTAGAAAAAAAAAGAGCAAAACAACAACAAATAGAAAGTACTAAAAAAAAGATTAATTTTGGTTCTCAAATTAGAAGTTATATATTACACCCCTATAAAATAATTAAAGACAACCGAACAGGATATGAACGCAAAGATGTAGAAAATATTTTGGATGGGGACCTTAATGGGTTTATAAAAAGTTACTTGTTACAAAGTTAAACTATCTTTAGTTATGCGTATTTGTTTATGTTCGTACCTAGAAATATTGATGATTTTATCCATTTTTTTTAAAACTACTTCTTTTTTTACAGCTACTTTTTTTGCTTGATCAAAAAAAGTAGCCAAAAAAAATCAAGCGCTGGTGAACAAAGCTGTTGAAAAGTTCAGGCTGCAAGCTGAAAATCAGAACTCGCCCAGGCCTATAGCCTTGGGCTCAAACAAGCTGATTTTCTAATACCTTGCAGCCTTTCTTTTCTAGTCACAGCTTTGTTCAAGGCGCGTTTTTTATAAATTTACATTATTGCGCTATTTTTAAATACGAACATGAAAAAATACGCATAGGTCACATCACTGAACGGATACGTAGATTGTATAACGTTGTTTTCTACTCAAAAACATGGAATTAGATCAAATAGATAAAAATATTTTATATATTCTTCAACTGGATGCAAAAATTACGAACGCTGCACTAGCACAAAAAATTAACCTCTCCCCTGCGGCTACGCTTGAACGTGTAAAAAAATTAGAAAAGGCAGAAATTATCACAAATTATTATGCACAAATTGATTATGCAAAGATAGGCTTTTCTGTAATGGCTATTGTGGGTGTACGTCTCCTAAGAATGATAGCGGAAAATATAAAATTATTTACAACCACTATTGATAAAATCAATTCTATTACAAGCTGTTATCAAGTAATAGGCAGCTTTGACTTTATCTTAGTGGTACAGTCTAGGGATATATCCAGTCATCAAAATATGGTAATAGAAAAACTCTATGCGCTTGCGATTGTTGATGATGTAAAAACTTTATCTGTCACGAAACAATTCAAAAATAAACCGATACACTTAGTGTAAGATATTGATAATTAATCTAATCTGCTTAAAGAAATGTTTTTTTTGGCGTTGGCATCCAATAGGTTATTTATCAGGGGCTTTAAAAAATTTTACTATTTGAATAGAAATATTTGTATAAATCATTTTTGCATTGGCATTCCTTTCTAAATAATAATACGCCTTGGTAAATAAGGCTATCATTTCTTTTAGTTGAATAAATGTGATATTCAGCCCAAATTTTTTACTAAATGCTGCTTCAACTGCTGAGGTCGTTATCGAATGGTTTAATTTACCTAGTAAAATAACCCGAATGTGTTGTAATGCATAAGCAAAAAAATTTTTTTGCGCATCAGTAGATAGTTTGTGAAATGCTTCAGCCTCAAGTATTAGTTTTGTATAATTACCACTATAGCAATTACGCATCCAATTACTAAAACGCTCAAAATTATCTGTAACGGTTTGTTTTGCTAATTGAAAAGCTTTATGCATATTTCCTTCAGCTAAAAAAGCTATTTCTTTGGTTCTATGAATAGTGAGATTACTGTAACTATTACGTAACATCTGCTCAATAGCTACCTCTGAAAAAGGTGGGATATTATATGGTTGGCTACGAGATCTAATGGTGGGTAGTATTTTTTCATCATTGAAACTAACCAACAGAAAAATAGTATGTGCAGGTGGTTCTTCTAAAGTTTTAAGTAATATATTGGCTGCTGTATTATTAAGGTATTCTGGTAGCCATATCAACACAATTTTATATGGCCCAATAAAAGCTTTTAACCCAAGCCTCTGGATAATTTTATTAGCGTCTTTCTTAGTAATTTGGCATTGTTTGCTATCATAATCTATTGCATTAGTCCACTCCTCTAGGGTCAAAAAAGGATTTTGTTTAAGGCAGTTACGAAATAATTCTAAATCTTCTATTGGGTTTTCAAAAGCTGAATTATCCGATTTTCGTGGGAATACCAATTGAAAATCTGGATGCGTAAATTGTGCCATGCTCATGCAAGCAAAACAGTTTCCACAAGCATCATCTTCTTTACGAGCAGTACAATTTAAATAGGTAGCAAAAGCTAATGCGAGTGCAAGATTTGCGGAGCCAATGGGACCTACAAAAAGCTGTGCGTGGGCCACTTTGCCTGTGGTACCTGCTATTAATAATGCATTTTTAAAAATATCATGTTGTGGTATTTCTACAAATCGCATTTTAAATTATAGCTTTTAGCTTTAATCCTGTGGATAGAAGGTATCCGTTCAGTTGTGTGGCCCATTAGAAATAGTGCAATGAAGTAGTTTTTAAAAACGTGGTAGCCATATTTTATAGATTATTAATGATTTTATTCATTAAAAAAAACTACTTCTTTTAAGGATATAACTACTAACTACTACTATTCCCTGCTGGAGTAGTCATAGCCTCTTTCTTTTTATACTTTTGATTGAAACGTTCAATTCTACCTGCTGCATCTAAGAAAATTTTCTTACCTGTATAAAAAGGATGTGAAACAGAACTTACTTCAACCTTATACAAGGGATATGTTTTTTTATCTTCCCATTCAATTGTTTCTGAAGTACGTATGGTAGAACGGGTCAAAAATTTGGCACCACTAGAAGTGTCCAAAAAAATAACAGGCCTATATGCTGGATGAATCTCTTTTTTCATAATGAACTAATAATGAATTTGTAGCATTTTTTGTATAAAACGCTACTGCTAATCTAAGAAAATTTTCTATATGTTTACGCATGCTCCGGTAGCTGTTCTTCATCTTCCCACCATAAATTGGTCACATAATACTTAATCATGCTCTCCTCTCCATAATCCTGATTCGTTCTTATTTGCAAGGTATAATTAAACGTATCTCCTACCCAGCGCAGGTCAATTTTATTTCTAAAACTACCATAATAGGCCTTGGTTTTATGGATCGTATTGTTGGAACGGCCAAATGTGCTCAATGCTATAGCATGGGTCATAGCATATAAACCATGGCCCTGTTTACCAATCTTAGCTATTACTTCAAATGCATGACATGCATTTAATTCCGGAGTGATATTGTGCCAATGGCCATCACCAGCCACTTGGCCAGAAGTATACGTTCCTTGACGGCCATGCATACGTATGTTACCATTTACGGTAAGTTTTTCCGATGGATGGGTTGTACCCACGCCAATATAACCGTTGTTTTGAATAAAAAGTTTGCTTTCTCCCTGTTTATCACAAATATTAATTCCAAATGCTGGAACGTTTTTCGGATAGGGTTCAATGCTCCAAGTGGGCTTAAAGTCGTTTAAGTTATTGAAAAACGTTATGAATTTTGAGGAACTCCCTTTAGGGGATAAACTTAATCCATCATCTTGCGAAATAAGACCATCATCTTGCTTATGGAACATTGAATCTATCAAATCTTCAAAATCATTCTGAGTAGGAATAGCTCCTTTTTCAAAATTTTTTTTTAGTCCTTCTCTACTATTAATTGCCATGATCGGTTTTAAGGTGTTTTTGGGTTATTAAACAGTATTCTTCTAAACTTGGTATCAGTATATCTTCATCTATGCATTTTATAGGATCAGTTGCTGAAGTTGGATCTAATGGACCTATTATAAAATCTTCGCCAATAGCCATATCTCCTATGCTGCCATGACGTAATTTTATAGCAGCATCAAATTTATCCACAACGGATATTTTATGATTTTTTGCAGAAACCATAACAGACCAAGGATAACTGGCACACAGATAACTATTATAATTGGTTACCTTATCCAATTTTAAATTTGGAGCCTTGCCAAGGTATCTGAATATAGAAAAATTTCCTATACCTTCTATATAATAACGGCTGTTAATGAAGTCTATGACTTGAGAAGTAGGTATATCTCCACCTAACGCAATATCTGCTGATGCATTACATAACCATGGGGAAAGAAAATTACGTACATCCTGCTGTAGTACATTTAAGAACAATCCTTTTTCGTGCCCAGGCTTAAATTTTACTGTAACGTTAACTTTAACATCTTCGTAAACTGGATTAACTATTTCGCACTTTATAAATGGAGTACTTACGCTTTGAATATACGTTTTGATTTCAGCTAATAACTGTTTATTAACCGTAGGAAACCTATTGACAGCACCACGTCCTTCTTTAGCGATCACTACAATGGTTATATGGCCAGGATGCATCAGATTTGTGGTAGGACCTGTTGTATTTTTTACTGTATGGTTGATACACTTTACGCGAAAAATTTCTGGAAATTTTTCAAGAATGATTCGCTCATAATCCCACACCGATACAGCTCTGTTTTTATGTCTTAAGCGTTCACTAACGCGTCTATACAAGGCTTGATGATTTTCGAATGGTCTTCCACCAAAAGTTTTAAAAGGTTGTACCACTAGCTCAACGCCCTCTATGGGTTGTTGTAATTGTTGCATAGCCTTTTCCGGTAATACAGGAGAAGAAAACACCCCATTTCTATCCATAATTCTTGTTACAGCAACGGCTTGTATATAAACGCCAATGATAGGGGGTAATGCGTTTATTTCACCCCTAAATTGCACTTTAATCCAAGTTAACCCTGGCGCCATATAGGTGTTGTTTCCGGTAGCATGGTTAGAAAAATGAGGTAAATCAAAAATAATAATTCCTGATTTAGATAATCCATTTGTTCCGTCTACGATAATAGCCTCTTCAAGTGGTAACCAAATATTATCAAATAAGTAAAACCACTTTGGTGACGGGATTTCTTTATCTGTATTAAGGCTATTCTCTCCAATAGCTATATGCATAGACAAGCTACTGCTATTTAAGCTTTCTATTCCAAAAGCTATAAACGATACCTCTTCCTCTATCAATGGCAACAAGGTAACTGGGGAGGCTAAGCTACTTGGAAATAGCTTTAAATACCCAAAAGGAGAAATATGAAAAAAACCATTCAAATATTTTTCTTCCTCTTCTCCAGGACGTGTTGTTAACACAATAGATTCCTCTGCTTCGTAATCCACCGTAATGGATTTGATGCGAGGTGTATAGGGTTCATGTAATACTATTGCTGCTTCTTCTTTCTTTTTTTGGGCATTTTTAACCAGTATACTGCTTGCCAAATTGGGATAGATCGCATGGCCAAAAGCTTGTTCTGGCACACTTAATTGTAGTTTTAAAAAACCGGATATGGTATGGGGACCATAGACAGATACATCCAATGGGTCATTTGTCTTAGTGATTCCTAACGCAGCTATATCGATGTCACTAATGGTTCTAAACTGATCCAACCGTTCACTCCCATTATTGCTTTTTATAACTTGAAAAAGAGGTGTATATTGTCTGTTTTGCGCAGCAGATGGATTCCAGTGTTGATGATTTAGATAAGAAATATTTACCTTAAAATCATCGTTTTGTACCTTAGTAGGATAAGCATCATAATAACGCTTAAATCCTCCTGCTATGGTAGGAATACCTTCCCATTTAATATGTATTTTTAAGGAGGTAAGATTTTTAGAGAAAATTTCTCCACTTCCTATGTAAAAACTACTATCTATTTTAGCCAATGGACCAAAAGGTTCAAAAATTTGACTATTATCGATAAGGCCTAGTTGATTTTGAAGAATTAACCCACGGTAGTGCGCTACACTAACTTTTAGATCTATCCTTTCTAGTACTAAATCGTTTAGGAAGTACAAGCCCATAAGAGATGTCGCCCCTTCACGCATACCAATAGATATGGTAGGCATATCAGGATGTATGGTTCCCTCCTGCTGCCCAACCGGTAACTTATCCATTGCAGGGATTTCTAGATTCAAGGAAATAGTCATATGGAGAACATACACTTCATGAATAAATATCAGTGATACCGCTTCTTCTGGTATACTAAGCCACCCAGCTTTGGTTGTGATTTGTATATGTACCATGCTATTAAGCCTATCTGCCAACTGTTCTAAAAATGCTATAGAAGAAACTGTCTTATTGGGATTTTTATTAATCAATGCTTGAAAAGATTCAGCGGTCAGCTTCCATTTTATGTGAATGGTACGCATGCCTTCAGCAAGATGCAATAAAGGTGAGCTAACCATTGTAGCCAATGGTTGATGAGGTTGTTCTTGCTTAGCTGTATTATTTTCTAGCGTAGGGAATAATTGAAAAGGAAACTTTTTCAACATTTCGCTATTATAGGTAATGGTAGATAACTCAATCATTTTATAACCCTCTTTAGCAAATTTTTTATTAAACAATAAAGTGTTGATCTGGCTGATTTTAGCTGTATTAATAGTTATATTTCTATTCGTTTTAAATAAAATATCCTCCCCATTCACTGGATTTTTTGCAACCAATCGGCTTCCTTTCGGTACAAAAGCAAAAGCGTTATTTGGACTAAGTAAAAAATGGATATAAGCTTGATCAGGTATAGCAGGATTGTTATTGAATTTTAGTACATGCCTATAATAATGATCCAATGATCTTTGTGGTATATTATTCAGGTGGGCATCTGCATACTGTAAGAGCTGTAAAAAGGCTATCAAAAGTGCCATATGTGGTTCCTTATCCTGAGTAGTCAGGGTATCAAAATAATCCCGAGTAGATAGCTCCTTTAGTTGATAAATAGTATTAAAAATAGCATCAAAAAAATCAGCTATCATATCGATGGCTTGCTCATCATTTTGATCTGGTCCACTTACTTCATTATAAATAAGATCAGTTCTTAATTCCCATAAGGGTGCGTTATAGCATTTTTGCTCTAGGAAAGTACAAAATTCTACAAAAGATTGGGGATAATGGGATGTACGGCTCTGCTGTAGAATTTTATATATTTTACTGATATGCGTATTAATTTCTGCATGTATAATAGCATCTAATTTTGCTCGAATACTATCTTCATTAGATAGATTGTTATACCAATAATCTAATAATATGATTAATTCTTGCGCTATTACTAAGATATTTACCACATATTTATTTTCTGTAATCCCTGTACGGTTAAGCCGTAGTGTTAAAATCTCTCTATGAATGTTTTTTTTTAATGTATCAATATTGGTGTGTAGAATTAAGGAGCGTATAACGGTATTATCTTGCTCTAAAAATTTTCGCCATATGTTTGCATGTATTTTTTCATTATTGGTATCGTAATAGGCCAGCAGATCGGTATATAAATACATAAATCTAAGGTGATCACTAAATTGCCTGTCACTTATCAATAGATGGTTATCTATCAATTCAGGCAGAAGCCGTTCGGTATGGCAGGTACCTCCCCTAGTAAATAAAAATTTAAATTTTTTTTGAATATTCATATTATAACTATGATGTTTTTACAAAAATTAAGATATTAAAGAAAGAGAATGTAATCAAGCAAAAAATCTCTATAGTCTTAATCTAATCTAAAAACCATTTATAAACAAAGTGATTAAGCTTAAAATTATGCACACCTTACCATATATACTTAGTATTAGTATTAGTATGATTGTTTTTATGGCTACAAATTTAAATCTGCATAATGCCGTTGCATTTTTATTTAGAGAAAATATAGTTATTACAAGAACGGTTGATGACACCAACAAAATATGCAGCTATGGAGTAGCCCCAAATAAAATTTTTAATTGTAAATTAATCGAAATAGATAATATTCCTGAAAATGATACGCCATCAAATACATTAGATGAGATGCTAAAAAAGGATGCTAAAACAGGAGGTGTTATACAAAATGTATTAAGTGGTTTAGCCATTTGCTACCATGCGTTAGCTAATCTTCTGCTTTATCCCATCTTCTCTTTTTTATTGTTAGCATTATCATTAGGTGCCATTTTACTCGGCGGAATTTGGGTTAAAAAAATCAAAAATGAGCAATCCATTTCTGCAAGTTGGATTATATGTAATGGTCTTTATTTTCTTTTCTACTTAGACCTATTTTTAGTAGTCTTTCAGAAAAAGAAGGTCTTATGTTTATGCCTAGAGTTAGAAAAAGATTTTTTGTTGATTATAGTTTCTGCATTAATTGGTTACTTATCAGGGAAGTTTTTTTCTAATAAACTTTTTAAAGAAAAAGAATTGCCTTAGCATAAGCATATAAAGCTACTCGTATCTTTCTACTATGTTTTTATTATATGCTTAGGATATTTAATGAGGAACAATGAGAGACATATTTAGCACAGATTTTTATCTGTATATGGATAAAATCATCAATAATCTATAAAATATAGCTACCACGCAAGTGAACGGACAATGGCGTCAACTTAAGGTTTAGCTGTTATTGATAACCAAGTAGAATAGGAGGGTGTGCTAATCATAAATTCCCTTAAGTTGACGCCATTGTGTGAACGGATACGAAGATTTAGCTGCGAAATTTTGTTAATAACGTTTCTATAGTATAGGCTTGATCTAAACAATAGTTTCCTATTTGCGTGCGACACAAAGTATGTAAATACCCTCCGGTACCTAATTTTTGACCCAAATCATGGGCTAGGCTACGTACGTAGGTTCCTTTGCTACAGACTAATTCAAAAGAGATAAAAGGCAAGTTAATAGCTGTAAATACAAAAGAATGGATCACAATGGAACGAGGTTGTAAAATAGGTGTTTGACCTTGTCTGGCCATTGCATAAGCTCTTTTACCATCTATATGGACTGCTGAATAAATAGGAGGTGTTTGCATGATGTTGCCCACAAAGGTAGCAGCAGCTTCTTTTACCATTTCTGCATGGATATGATCGTAACTAGATACACTATTAAAAGGTGTTTCTAAGTCCATAGATGGGGTAGTTTTACCAAGCACGATTTGGCCTGTATAGACCTTTTTCAGTTCTTGCAGCTTACTGATTTGTTTGGTTTGGCGACCCGTACACAGCAACAGTAATCCTGTAGCTAGCGGATCTAACGTACCTGCATGGCCTATTTTTTTTATTTTTAAGGCACAGCGAATTTTTTTTACAACCTCAAAGGAAGTCCATCCCAACGGTTTATATACCATAAGAATAGATTCTATATCAGAAAAATTAGTTTGTGGCATATGTAAATTATATGAACAGTAAATTATATGAACAGATAATTACGTATAATTTTATTGCATGCATATTTGGTTTCTTTAGTAGTGTATTTTGCGCTATATAGGTATTTTTTAGGGTGGTATTTTATATAAACACAATTTCTTTAACATCATAGCTATATTTGCCGACATTTTTCCAAACCCCATCTATACGTTTCTCCATCTGTACTTCCGCCCACCTCATCTATCTCTATCACTCCAGCTCTNNNNAGATAATTACGTATAATTTTATTGCATGCATATTTGGTTTCTTTAGTAGTGTATTTTGCGCTATATAGGTATTTTTTAGGGTGGTATTTTATATAAACACAATTTCTTTAACATCATAGCTATATTTGCTGCCATTACGCTTTTCTATAACCAACTGTCCCCATCTATTTACTTCTACAATACGTCCCTCCATATATCCATTTATGGTTTTAAAAAAATGAAATCCTATTCTTCGGTAGAGTTTATGTAAATAACTTGTCCAAATCAAATCAACCATTCCACTTTGTAGTTGCCCATAATATCTACCTAGTGTATCTATAATTTGGGTTAAAAGAAGGGATCTGTCAAAAACAGCCCCTTTATGTAAAGCAAGAGAAGTCGCCTTTGGCCATTCAAAATGTAGCTGATTGACATTTAAACCAATACCAATTATAACCGTCTTGATTTTCTCCATATGTCCTATACTAGTTTCAATTAATACCCCTCCTAGTTTTTGGTCTAAATAATATATATCATTAGGCCATTTTATAGAGATTCCTTCTGGAAGTTTATGCAAAAGCACATCATAAATCGCTAGACTAGTAATAATGTTCAGCGAGAAAAAATGTTCTATTGCCAACCACCCAGGGTAGAGAATAAGTGAAAAAAGAAGATTTTGAGCATGTTGTGATGTCCAGGTTTTACCACGTTGTCCTTTTCCTCTGTACTGATAATCTGCAATAAAAACCGTTCCTTCTGCTACTCTCCTCTTCAGAAGATATGCTTGGGCTATATCATTAGTAGAAGAACAGCTATCATAATAAAATGAGGCTCTGTCAAATACAGTAGGCATATGGAATTTTTCTAATCACAGCTTTGTTCAAGGTGCGTTTTTTATGACTTGCATTATTGCACTATTTCTAATGGGTACGAACGTGAACGGATACACATAGGCCATGCGCCTGAAGGGATACATTTAGTTAATTTGACATCCGTTTGACTACAGTAACTATTATAAAAATAACTATTTTAAACATTAAAAAATATTGTATAACTTATCATAAAACCCGCATATAACGCAATATAAAAATTAAAAGTAAAAGTATAGGTTTAATGAAAAAATCAGTAAAGAACAAACAGCTTATCGTGAGTATATTAGGTATCACGCTCTTGATCTTGCTCTATCCTCTTCGGCAGATGCACGCCGTTGCATTAACCAAAAAAATCCGTTTGAAAAATCCTACCACAAAGGTATCTGTTAATTCGTGCCATCCCGGATTAGTGAATACCAATCTTTTTCAAGACCCTATCTCCCAAAAAGTCATCAATTACGTATAATTTTATTGCATGCATATTTGGTTTCTTTAGTAGTGTATTTTGCGCTATATAGGTATTTTTTAGGGTGGTATTTTATATAAACACAATTTCTTTAACATCATAGCTATATTTGCTGCCATTACGCTTTTCTATAACCAACTGTCCCCATCTATTTACTTCTACAATACGTCCCTCCATATATCCATTTATGGTTTTAAAAAAATGAAATCCTATTCTTCGGTAGAGTTTATGTAAATAACTTGTCCAAATCAAATCAACCATTCCACTTTGTAGTTGCCCATAATATCTACCTAGTGTATCTATAATTTGGGTTAAAAGAAGGGATCTGTCAAAAACAGCCCCTTTATGTAAAGCAAGAGAAGTCGCCTTTGGCCATTCAAAATGTAGCTGATTGACATTTAAACCAATACCAATTATAACCGTCTTGATTTTCTCCATATGTCCTATACTAGTTTCAATTAATACCCCTCCTAGTTTTTGGTCTAAATAATATATATCATTAGGCCATTTTATAGAGATTCCTTCTGGAAGTTTATGCAAAAGCACATCATAAATCGCTAGACTAGTAATAATGTTCAGCGAGAAAAAATGTTCTATTGCCAACCACCCAGGGTAGAGAATAAGTGAAAAAAGAAGATTTTGAGCATGTTGTGATGTCCAGGTTTTACCACGTTGTCCTTTTCCTCTGTACTGATAATCTGCAATAAAAACCGTTCCTTCTGCTACTCTCCTCTTCAGAAGATATGCTTGGGCTATATCATTAGTAGAAGAACAGCTATCATAATAAAATGAGGCTCTGTCAAATACAGTAGGCATATGGAATTTTTCTAATCACAGCTTTGTTCAAGGTGCGTTTTTTATGACTTGCATTATTGCACTATTTCTAATGGGTACGAACGTGAACGGATACACATAGGCCATGCGCCTGAAGGGATACATTTAGTTAATTTGACATCCGTTTGACTACAGTAACTATTATAAAAATAACTATTTTAAACATTAAAAAATATTGTATAACTTATCATAAAACCCGCATATAACGCAATATAAAAATTAAAAGTAAAAGTATAGGTTTAATGAAAAAATCAGTAAAGAACAAACAGCTTATCGTGAGTATATTAGGTATCACGCTCTTGATCTTGCTCTATCCTCTTCGGCAGATGCACGCCGTTGCATTAACCAAAAAAATCCGTTTGAAAAATCCTACCACAAAGGTATCTGTTAATTCGTGCCATCCCGGATTAGTGAATACCAATCTTTTTCAAGACCCTATCTCCCAAAAAGTCATCAA
>NZ_RARA01000010.1 GCF_003788695.1 Candidatus Cardinium hertigii | reverse complement strand
AAGTAAAGATATTTATAAGCAATTGTTCAATACATATGTACTTTATAAAAGTGCTGTTAATGAACTTTAAAAACAAAACGTTAAAAATTATTTTTTGGGTAAAATATAAAATAAATATATCATTAGGTATTTTTTATTCTGAATTTCAGCACCCTGCCACACCACTGAACGGATACAATAAATTAGTAGCTAAGACTCGCTATAAGGTAGAACGTGTATTTGGTAGTATAAAAAGTTGGTTCCGAAGTTCGGGAGCCCGCTATATAGGTATTGATAAAATGCATANATGCCACCTTAAAGCATAAACTTTACTAATGCTTTCCAGGGTAAATTGTGCTCTGTCAAAAAGTGAAGTAACCAAAACTTCTCTTTTGCCATTGGATAACATAAACGCTACGACTCTTACTTTCTGGCTGATAGTTTTATCCTTATTTTCTAGAACTAGATCAAAATCTGATTCGCCCGATGCAACCCGCTCCCATAGCTTAGTATAATTTTTTTCTTGTACACGAAAAATAAAATCTGCTTGACATTCATAATGTTGTTTGATAAACTTTACTGAAGTATAACCACGATCATAGATACATAATAATTTATCTTGTTTTAATGCACGCATTTGCTGAACCATTTCAGGGAGTTGTTCTTCTGCTAATGTGCGTTCTCCTATATTCCAAGGTACAAGCCGAGCATTACAAATCAGAGATGTAGATAAATCAACAAATAGTGAAACCCTGGCTAAAGGGGGCACAATTCCGTTTGTGCCATTTGGTTTAAAAAGACCAAACTCCGATATGATTTCGGGTGAAGCAGGTAAACGAAGGGAAGAACCATCTGCTGCAATAAGTCTGTACCCCTTCCATGTGCCATAGGTAGGATCATTTTGGTAAGCTATGCGGATGCTGTTTTCCAATAATTCTNATATAGGTATTGATAAAATGCATACACAACATCTTATGGAAGCAATAGCTTATAACTTATACAGGTCCCCAAATATCATTTTAAAAGGTTGCTAGGGGAATGGTCTATCCAAAATGAACTAAAAGCATCTAAAAATCAATACTGTCGGCCTGTTGCAACGGCCTCGAAGGGAAAAACCATCTGCTGCAATAAGTCTGTACCCCTTCCATGTGCCATAGGTAGGATCATTTTGGTAAGCTATGCGAATGCTGTCTTCCAATAATTCTTTAAATCCAGTATGAGAAAGTTTATACCTTGCTTTGGAAAAAGCTTGCTTGGATGGAGGAATTTTGTACGTTAATGGTTCCATAAGTTCACACTCTATGCCTAAACTTCGCTTAACTAGCTTTAAAATAGTGGAAAATACTATTGGAAAAGTAAGTTTCCTTCTGCGTGTGAACATATGGCCGCCTTTGGAATGGATAGTCTGAAATATGGCTGAATACAATTTATCTTTAATTTCCGAAATAAAATTTTCCCCTAAAAACTCTTGCATAAAAAAATGTATCATACACTTTTTTATGAAATAATAAAAAAAGAATTTATTCGCTAAATAAGAAGCCATGTAGCAAATGTAAAAAAATATCCTATTCTACTTGGTTATCAATAATAGTTAAACCTTAAGTTGACGCCATTGTCCGTTCACTTGCGTGGCAGAAATGTTTTTAAATTAATTATTTANGCTGCAATAAGTCTTTAAATCCAGTATGAGAAAGTTTATACCTTGCTTTGGAAAAAGCTTGCTTGGATGGAGGAATTTTGTACGTTAATGGTTCCATAAGTTCACACTCTATGCCTAAACTTCGCTTAACTAGCTTTAAAATAGTGGAAAATACTATTGGAAAAGTAAGTTTCCTTCTGCGTGTGAACATATGGCCGCCTTTGGAATGGATAGTCTGAAATATGGCTGAATACAATTTATCTTTAATTTCCGAAATAAAATTTTCCCCTAAAAACTCTTGCATAAAAAAATGTATCATACACTTTTTTATGAAATAATAAAAAAAGAATTTATTCGCTAAATAAGAAGCCATGTAGCAAATGTAAAAAAATATCCTATTCTACTTGGTTATCAATAATAGTTAAACCTTAAGTTGACGCCATTGTCCGTTCACTTGCGTGGCAGAAATGTTTTTAAATTAATTATTTAATTACTAAATTATTCGTTACTTTTCTTGATCAAGCAAAAAAAGTAGCTTTAAAAGAAGTAGTTTTAAAAAAAATGGATAAAATCATTATATAATAAATATTTATTAGAAATTTGCTATAATCTATAAAACACGGCTTCCGCGCAAGTGAACGGATACATCGTATCCGTTCACTCAATGGCGTCAACTTAAGGGAATTCATGATTAGCACACCCTCCTATTCTACTTGGTTATCAATAACAGCTAAACCTTAAGTTGACGCCATTGTCCGTTCACTTGCGCGGAAGAATGCTTTGTATCCGTTCACTTCTTAGGTGGGTGTCACCCATAATTTATGATCTGCCCTACATTCACAGCATTTTGCTGAAATACCATCTATCTTTAATTGCTCTTCAAGACAAGATTTGCAAGTTCTTAAGCGATGTCCGCATTTAAATGGGTATTTATCTTTAGCTATACATTCTTTTTCATTTAGCACTTCGAGACAAATACTGCACTCGCCAGTTCCCTTTACTTCTTTATATACCTGCTTGGCCTCTGCTTGCTGACTTACTTCTATCTTTGGTTCTACTTCTTTCAAATAGCTATTATTACCTTTTTCTACTTCTTCCCAATAGCTATTAATAGCTTTTTTTGCTTCTTCCCCATAGCTATTAATAGCTTTTTTTACTTCTTCCCAATAATTGTTACTAGCTTTTTCTATTTTTCCATAGAAACTTTTTGATTTTATTTTATCCTCTTCAAAAAAAGTTTTTAATCCTACTTTTTTAAGCATTTCTTGTTGATATAGCTGACTAGCTTCTGTATATTGCTTATGATACGTTTCCCAAGCTTGTTGTTCCATTGAGCGATATTTTTCCCAGGCTTGCGGATATTCCCTCCCTGTTACTGCATACTCTTTGCAGTCTTTTTCTCTATTTACTTGTATATTTTCCCAGTGTTTTTCCCAACTTTCCTTCGATTCTTTTAGGTAACGGATATGACCTTCTTTATCAGAGCTTTGGCAGGTTACTTTTTCCACAGGATCTAAATGCCATTTAGGTAAGTCCCATTTAACATTATAATTATGATTAAAATTATAATTGTAGTTATGGTGTTTATAATTGTAGTCATATGGCTCTATAATTTTTCTATTATAGCTGTAGTCATATGATTCTAAAGTTTTTTTATCCAATGGACACTTATTGCATAATACAAATGGTCCTAGCCCTACTAATACCCAATGTTTCTTTATCATAGTTAATGGTTGTTTAATATTATTAATTTTATTTTATTTTATTTTATTTAAGTATGGTTTGTTGGAATCGCTAACATATCATAGACGCTTGACAGTTTATATGTTTGTTTCTTTATAAAACTCCACGTCCAGTTACGGTTGCGATCTTTACAATTATAACGCTAATAACCACCTGAATAACAATTCTTGTGGTAGCAGTACTCGAAGCACTGCTTCTGTTTACATAAAGGTAATTATTCTTTTAATAAAAACAAAATATAAAATCCTGGCCTATAGAGGAAATAAATATAAAAAGGATATAGCAAGGGGCCTTTTTATAAGATATCTAAGGTATTGTGAATGGTTTATTTAAAAATGATATCCTATGCCTGCAGTCAAATAGAAGCCATCAAACCCCCTCTTAGCTATGATGGCATCCAGCCACCAAACTACTTTTGTTTCAAAGAAAAAATGATCTGAAAAGGGGCTTCGAATCGTTCCCATTAAGGCCCAAAGATAGGCGGTTCCCAATGTAATTAGTGTTTTATTAGGCGTAATATACCCAAAATGTAGATGGGGTATCGGCGTCAATACTTCGCCTACGGGAGTGTGGCCGAGCGGCCTCCAAAGAAAATCGATCAAGTAATCAAATTGTGTAGGGAGCTGTTTAGGATCCTTTTCTTTTTTTATTAGTTTTTTTGCTTTTTCAATTGCATACTCATTCACATATCTAAATGTATTAATAGTTCTAGGGAAAAACAAATTCCATGTAAGGTCGATCCCAATATATGTATTCTGTTTAACTACCCAGCCATATTCGTAACCAAGTTCGAGTATTTGATTCGATACTTTCTTCCAGTTATGATGGATAACCATTCCATAATCCATGCGTACACTATGTCCGGACCAAAATGAATAGGGGATCTCTTTTTTTGGGAGAGAGGGGGCAGCGAAGGCGGGCAAAATCTCAAATAGTAACATCGTAGGTAGTAACCAAGAAAAAACACCTTTTTTTAGCTTATGTCTAATGGGTTTCAAAGGAAGAGATAACATAAATATAGATTTAGTATAGAGTGATAAAAGTTAATATATTAACGTAATGTATGCATTTGATCATATGTGTTTATGATATCATTCTAAAATAATACTTATAATGTGTCAATTTTCAAAAATGTCCTATGCATTTTTTATGCGTTACACCTGCACATTATAAATGTAAATTACCACTAAATTTACAAAATTTATTTGTATAAACATCATATCTCCTTGTAATTTGTTACCAATTAGGATTTTTGCAATGTCCTTTTCCAGTTGTCACATACAACAGCTGTAGCAATAGCTGCATTTAGAGATTGAGCGTTTCCATATCTAGGAATGGCAATAGCATGCGTGAACATTTGTTTTATGGTAGCGTGGATACCTTGAGATTCATTTCCTATAACTAATACCCCTTGTGTTGGAAACGAAAAATCGTGTAGATGATCTCCCTCTATCATGGCACCTATAATCGGTAATTTTACATTTTGTAAGTAGCGTGGTAAGTCTACATAATGCAGTTTGATTTTTACAAAAGAACCCATACTGGCTTGTAGTACCTTGGGGTTATATAGCTCTACCGTTGACCTAGAACAGAGAATTGTTTCTATCCCATACCAATCTGCTATACGGATAATGGTTCCTAGGTTTCCAGGATCTCGAATATTATCCAATGCGAGCGTAATGTTTAAGGGAGATAAACATGGTTCAGTTGGTAGCGGTATAGTAGCTACTGCTAGTACCTCATGATTGGTAGACAAAGATCCCAATTGGGTAAGTATTTCTTTTGGCACTTCAAAGATCTCTATATTTTTACTAAGCCCAGTAAAAATATTCTGATTTTCTATAAAAAAAGAAGAAGTTCCTACCATACATTGAATGGTATAGTGAGAGGCTAGGAGCGCTTGAATACTTTTTTTTCCCTCTAATACAAAAGAAGCTCTTTCTAATCTATATTTTTTAAGCGCCAATTGGCGAATATACGTTGCTTTTTTTTTACTTAAGGTGGCATACATAACTTGTCTTTTCTGCCTTTATATCGTTGTTATGATAGTCGGTAGCATCCAAAATAAGCGTCGTATTTGGATTATATTATAAAATTGCGTAACTGTAAGGTAAATAGTTGGGATAGGGCCTGAGTAAAGCCAATGGGGATAAGTACATTATAAGCTATCATCGTTTTTTACATTTTCTAAAACAACAGCACCTGCATGAATATGTACGCCTTTTTGAATGCTAACGCCAGCAACAATCCTGGCTCCAATGCCAATACTTACGCCTTCCCCTAAGGTTACATATGCACCGATAACGCTGCCGGCACCTATTTGTACCCAATCATCAATACTAGCTTGCTCTTCAATAATTACGCCATTATGTACCACGCAGTGATTACCTATCGCCACCTCTGGAGCTAAACAAACTTGTGCGCCTATGTAATTGCTTTGGCCTAGCTTAATAGGATCAGCTATAATAGCGGATGGATGTATAGCAGAGATAAGTGTTTGTTTTACTTGCGCTGTTAACAAGTCTAGGATTTTTTTTCTTTTGGTAATATTTCCATATGCAAGAAATGAGACGCATGCTCCCTGTAGTAAATTTAGGAATTTTTGATTGTCAGTAGCACCTAAAATGGGAATACCACAAAGATCTGTGTGGTGCCATTTTGGGTCATCTTCCAGAATACCATAAACCATTACGTTATTCTTTAGGAAAATATCCAAAGCTCCTTTTGTAAGTGCACATATGCCAAAAATAATTAGTCCATTGTTCATATTATGATCATTATCATTAATATTCTATTTCGTTTTACCTGCGAGATATAAAAACAGACTAAAAATTAAAATGCTCTATCCCTCATGTTTGTATCCGTTCAGTTATGTGCCCTATGCGTATTCGTACGACTGAACGGATATTGGTAGCGGGAACCCGTATCATATTTATTTTAAGGCTTTGAACACATACTTTTATTTATTTATTTATTTATTTATTTCATTTTATTTACTTCTTTTACTATATCGCTCATATCCTTACTTACATCTAAAATAGCATCTTGGACTTCTTTTGAAGATGCTGTTAGGCGAATTTGATTAATTACTAGGCTTACTGCAAGCGACTTATTTTCTGTAAGCCTCATTTGGTCCATGTATGCCCCTATTCCTGCCCCTGACCCTGATTCTATTTCTTCTTCTGTTAAGTTTTTTGCCATTGCTATGTATTTTTCTGACGCTTGATTAAATTCATTAATCTTTTTCTCTAGCTCCTTTACCTTTTCTGTGTTAAGGTTTTTCTTAATTTTAGGCAACATTTTTTGCCGTAATATTATTATCATTTTACGGCTTTTTTCGACTATTTTTATGATTTTGGTTTTTACTTCTGACTGAGATTTAGATGCTGACTAAGATTTAGGGGAATTGTTTATTATATCGTCTATATCCTTTTTTGCATCTGAAATAGCATCTTTGACTTCTTTTGAAGGTTCTGTTTGGAGAATCTGAACCTCTATTAGTTCTAGTTCATCCCCCTTCTCCTTTATAAGTTTCTCTTGGTCTATGCATGCCGCTATCCCTGTCCCTGTTCCTGACTCTATTTCTTCTTCTGTTAAGTCTTTTGTCATTGCTATGAGTTTTTCTATCGCTTGATCCAATTCATTAATCTTTTTCTCTATCTCCTTTATCGTTTCTGTGTTAAGGTTTTTCTTAATTTTAGGTAACATTTTTTGCCGTAATATTGTTACGCATTTACGGTTTCCTTCGGTTACTTGTTGTATGAGTTTGGTTTTTACTTCTGACTGAGATTTAGGGGGAGTACAATCACCTGCACTGAAGGTCAAGCCTAATATAGTTAAAAATGACAATAGCGCCCCTCTACAAATATTTTTATTCTTGTATACTAACATATTAAGTAATTGCTGTTTAAAATTGTAAAATGAAATAATGGGTCTTGGTCTCTTCTTGTAAGTAAGAAGCTACGATTAAATACTACCTGTTGATGCAGGTAATTTTAACATGCCCTAAATTAAATATATATGGCATTATATGCAAATGATACATGCCTTAACATAAGGGTATGTAATACATTATTTTTATATTAAGAGTCATAATCAATAAACTTTATATGAAATACTGGGTATAAGCAATTATATAAGGAATTAACCTTATTAAATATTAGCAATTTTAAAATATGGCTGCCACGTACGTGAACGGACAATGGCGTCAACTTAAGGCAATTCATGATTAGCCTACCCTCCTATTCTACTTGGTTATCAATAACAGCTAAACCTTAAGTTGACGCCATTGCGTGAACGGATACTTTTGTGGTATCGCAAAAACATACTTATTTTTTCATATGTTAACACGTCCTAAATTTTTAGATTAATATTTCTACTAATGCAGAACGCCTTTATTTCATCTTTATTTTTGATAGGGTTATAGGATAAATTAAGGCTCAGATTAGAGTAGGGTAATCTGCTGCCTAACCGATCTAGGATAGCTACATCAAAAGATGTAAGGTTGTTATGGGATAAATTAAGATACTTTAATGCATTTAGGTTACCTAATCCATTAACAGTTGTAAGCTGGTTATGGGATAAATTACACCGACTTAACTGAGTTTGGTTACCTACATTAACAGTTATAAGGTTGTTACGGGATAAATTAAGATCTCCTAACTGATGTAGGCTATCTATATCAATATCTGTAAGTTTGTTATGGGATAAACGAAGATTTGTTAACTGATTTAGATTTAGGTTAGCTAGATTAATAGATGTAAGTTGGTTACAGAATAGATCAAGCACTTGTAAGTTATTTCGGGTGTGCGCAGAAAGCGCCAATAAAAATGAATTTAAATCATCAGGATTATTTAATCCTAGTTTAGATAAATGAAAACCATTCACGTATCTTACATCTCCATCTGCATCTATACGTATCAATTGAAGTGATATTAATGGTGAATCTTGGTCTCTCATCTGCCCTACCAACTTTATTAAGAAACGCATGTGATCTTTATTCGCAGGGCCACAGTAATAAACATGTTGTACCCTAAATGTTTTCACATAAGAAAGTCCTTCCCTAAAAAACGCTTCACTCCTTCCATTTATTTCATAAGGGTTATGGGCATTATTATACTGCTCTCCAACTACATCTATGATCTCCTCTACTGGCAGATCAGGCTGATCAGCCTGTTGTTTGCTAGCTTGACAAGAAGTAATGGCAACTGTAATAAAAGGTATACCTAATTTTCTAATTATATTGTATTTTATTTCCATATGGATTATATTTAATTATTGTCTATATCCTCAGATATCTTACCTTTCCTTTTTAGGCGCAAAATAATACATACTTATTAAAAATAAAAATAGTAAACTATCAAAGTTTATTGAAATTAGATATCCGTTCAGTGGTGTGGTTTATACGTATTTTTTCACGTTCGTATTTAGAAATAGCGCAATAATGCAAGATCATAAAAACGCGCCTTGAACAAAGCTGTGATTAGAAGAGTTCAGGCTGATAGTTAGTAGAAAATCAGCTTGTTTGAGCCTACTCTTCGTCTTTGAAAAGCTGGCTATGTTCCGCTTCGGGATTCAGCGTACTCACATAGTTCTACTATGCTGCGTGCGCTTCACCCTCGCGCGCCTTGCCAGCTTTCCAAATCCATTGAGTAATCGTCCCTTCGTCTTTGAAAAGCTGGCTATGCTTTACCCCACCAGATATATCATCTGGCGGGGACCCCTGTTCCGCTTCGGGATTCAGCGTACTTGGGGTCCCCAGATGTATGCATATACATCATGGGGCGAACTCACATAGTTCTACTATGCTGCGTGCGCTTCACCCTTGCGCGCCTTGCCAGCTTTCCAAATCCATTGAGTAATCGTCTCTTCGTCTTTGAAAAGCTGGCTACGGCTTTCCCCCGCCAGATATATCATCTGGCGGGGGACCCTGTTTCGCTTCGGGATTCAGCGTACTGGGGAGCCCCATGATGTATGCATATACATCATGGGGTGAACTCGCATAGTGCGTACTATGCTGCGTGTGCGCTTCACCCTCGTGCGCCTTACCAGCTTTCCAAATCCATTGAGTAACTATAGGGCGAGTTCTGATTTTCAGCTTGCAATCCTGAACTTTTCAACAGCTTTGTTCACCAGCGCTTGATTTTTTTTGGCTGCTTTTTTGATTAAGCAAAAAAAGTAGCTTTAAAAGAAGTAGTTTTTAAAAAATGAATAAAATCATCAATTATTAAATATTAGCCATTTGCTATAATCTATAAAATATGGCTACTACGCAGGTGAACGGATATTGGTTGACTCGCTATATACTTTTTTGCTTATATCCTTAGAATTACATTTAAATCTAATTGCATCTTTTTTACTATATCGTTTATATCCTTTCTTGCATCTAAAATAGCAGCTTGGACTTCTTTTGAAGATTCTGTTTGGAGAATCAAGTCTATTGCTAACCTAGTTCAATCTCCTTATCCTTTATAAGTTTCCCTTGGTCTATGTATGCCCTTGCTTCCCGTGTCTCGGGCTGTATTTCTTCTGGTAAGTCTTTTGCCATTGCTATAATTGCATCAATTGCATCAATTGCATCAATTGCATTTGCGTCTTTTTTTCTATATCGCTTATATCCTTTCTTGCATCTGAAATAGCATCTTGGACTTCTTTTGAAGATTCTGTTCGGCGAATCAGATCTATTGCTAGGCCTAGTTCAATTTTCTTATCCTTTATAAGTTTACATTGGCCCATGTATGCCTCTATTCTTGCCCCTGCTCCTGACTCTATTTCTGCTTCTGTTAAATTTTTTGTAATTTCTATGAGTTTTTCTATTGCTTGATCTAATTCATTAATCTTTTTCTCTAGCTCGTTTACATTTTCTGTGTTAAGGTTTTTCTTAATTTTAGGCAACATTTTTTGCCGTAATATTGGTATCATTTTACGGAGTTCTTCGTATAGTTCTATGGCTTTGGTTTTTACTTCTGACTGAGATTTAGATGCTGACTGAGATTTAGGGGAATTGTTTATTATATCGTCTATATCCTTTTTTGCATCTGAAATAGCATCTTTGACTTCTTTTGAAGGTTCTGTTTGGAGAATCTGAACCCCTATTAGTTTTAGTTCATCCCCTTTCTCCTTTATAAGTTTCTCTTGGTCTCTGCATGCCGCTATCCCTGTCCCTGCTCCTGACTCTATTTCTTCTTCTGTTAAGTTTTTTGTAATTTCTATGAATTTTTCTATCGCTTGATCCAATTCATTAATCTTTTTCTCTATCTCCTTTATCGTTTCTGTGTTAAGGTTTTTCTTAATTTTAGGCAACATTTTTTGCCGTAATATTGTTACGCATTTACGGCTTTCTTCGGCTGCTTGTTGTATGTGTTTGGTTTTTTCTTCTAACTGAGATTTAGGGGGAGTACAATTACCTGCACTGAAGGTCAAGCCTAATATAGTTAAAAATGACAATAGCGCCCCCCTACAAATATTTTTATTCTTGTGTACTAACATATTAAGTAATTGCTGTTTAAAATTGTAAAATGAAATGATGGGCCTTGGTCTCTTCTTGTAAGTAAGAAGCTACGATTAAATACTACCTGTTGATGCAGGTAATTTTAACATACCCTAAATTAAATATATATGGCATTATATGCAAATGATACATGCCTTAATATAAGGGTATATAATACATTATTTTTATATATAGGATATGATATAGCAGCCAGGATTGATCTATAACTTAACTACCCATAGATTAATAGTGGTTCCCAACGATACCTTAGTCCCTGGTTCCGGATTTTGTTTTACCACACTGCCAACAGCTGCTGTCCTGTTTTCCACAAGATGTACTATACCCATACGTATGCCATGTTCTACCAATACCAAGTGAGCTTCTTCTAAAGGCATTTCTAGCACATTTGGCACTTCAATAATTTGAGAGCTCAGTCCAGCTCCCACTACTAAATCAATGCTTGACCCTTTATTAATAAGTTTTCCAGCAGTTATAGGATTCCCATTATACCATTGCTCTAATACAACCGAAGCGGTAATGTCAGGGACATATTTGATATTGCCCAATTTTAGTCCTTTATTCTTTAAAAGTAAGTGTGCTTGTCTAATAGAACCGTCAATCAGGTTTGGCATATCTACTAGTGGAGGCCTTTCTGCATTTAAGGTTAAATAAATTTTTCTGTTTTTCTTAACATAGTTGCCTGCTGCAGGAAATTGTTGTAAAACTGTAAAAGGAGGCAATTGGTCTGAATAGCCGCTATTGTCTGTTATAAAGTATCGTAAATGATGTTTACTTAGATATGCATCTAAGTTATCCCGATGTACGCCTGTTAAATCTGGTACTTGAACGACTTTTCCTTGATTGGTAATATATGGCAATGCTATGTAAAACATAGTGTATAATATAGCTATACTTAAGCAAAACATATAAAAAAGATGTTTTAATATGTTTAGTAATTTTTTTTTATGCATTTATCTAAGATTCCAGATGGCGAAGAAGTCGTAAAATGTGTTTTTTTGAACCCATATTGGATAATGGCATCTATAAAGTCAAATGGCGTATAGCCATTGAGGGCGCATTGATGAAAAATACAAGTAGCTGGCGTCATAGCAGGTAAAGCATTGATTTCAATAACCCATATTTCTACTTTTTGATGGGGATAAATTTTTACAAAAGCATCTATTCTAGCGTATCCTTGTACGTTCAAAACTTGTGCTACCTTTGCCAATTGTGCCCTAACCATTTGGCTGATGGTTACAGAAGTTTTGGCATCGGCATGAAACCTTGCAGGCGTAATGTTATGGCCTGCTCCTGCTAAAAATTTTTCTGCTAGGGAAAGTATGCTATCTGCTGCTAGTACTTCTGAAGGTTCAAAAACTTCATATATCGTTTCTCCATTATCTCCAATATGTGTCAATAATCCTGTGGTAGTTTCTAAAAAGTGCAGTACTGCTGTATCTTTTTTTATAAAATCTTCTAGTAGAAATCGTTCTTGTGGTACCATACTACTTTTCTCTTGTAGCCCTATCGTTTGTACTACATCACAAGGATTTTTTTGCTGTATTTGAAAACTAGCAGATGCATAAGCTATCAACATAGATCTATTGTTGATCTTGGTTACGCCTGTACTACAACCATCATCTACTGGTTTAGCAATCATTGGATAAGAAAAATTCTTTTCGATGGCATCAATGCATGCAATCTGGTTATGGTTCCATTTTTTTTGTGTAATTATAAGCTGTTTGGCAGCATAAAATCCCTTTTGTATTAGGAATTGGTTGGTAGCGTATTTATCAATTGTTAAAGCAGTAGTTTCTATGCCAGATCCGTTATAAGGGATATCATACTGTTCTAGGATCATTTGTAAGGTTCCATCTTCTCCAGGTCTACCATGTAAAGCTATAAAAATAAAATCTATTCTTTCTTTTAAGGCTTGATAAGTAAGCTCTTCTGGTTTGAAAATAGCTCCTTTTGCATAGACCTTAGTAATACCAAGGGCTTCTGCCCTAATAGGCGTTAATAATGCCTCCAATTCCCTAAATTTAGCTGGATGTAAAAGAAAATCATGGATATCATCTGCATTATCCTTGAGTAAAAGGAAGGTAGGTAAGGTGAAAATACGGTGCGCTTGCATGGAGCCAGATAGAAAAAGAGGGAGAGGGTCATATTTTACAGAAGCAATTAATTTACTATAAACGTTCCGTCCACTTTCTAGCGATATATGTCTTTCTGGTGTGAATCCCCCCATTATCACACCTATTCTTTTTTTCATGCAGTTATCTCTTTTTGGTGCGAACACAGGTACGTATAGGCCACATGCCTGAACGGATACTATTAGTACGCAAAATTTTTAACCCTTAGAGCGTGATGAGATTATTACAAATACTTTATGCACCATCCATAGATACAAAACAGAAGTTGGTAGCTAACATTAGATTTCCTCTGTTGGTTCCTTATATGCTATTTCTTCTTGTTCAGTAGTTAGTGGAATATCCTCAATGGGAGGAGTATCTTTATTAGGCTCTGGTATTAATCTCTTTCCTATTAAGCGTTCTACATCTGACTTAAATATAGTTTCCCTTACCAATAAAGCTTTAGCCAAAAGTGTTAATTCATGTATCTTTTCCTTGAGTAATGCCTTAGCCCGTCCATATGCAAGATCTATTATAGCTTTTACCTCCTCATCTATAGTATAAGATGTTTTTTCTGAGTAGGGCTTGGTAAAGGTATAGTCGGTTTGTTTTGAGTTATGAAAAGAAAGGTGGCCTACTCTAGGATTCATTCCATAAACGGTAACTATACTATAAGCCAATTTGGTAATACGTTCCAGATCATTTAGGGCACCAGTAGAGATCTTACCAAATATAATTTCCTCTGCAGCCCTTCCTCCCAATGCCATAGTTATTTCATCTAAGAGCTGATCTTCCTGATAAATAAACTGTTCTTTCGGCAGATACTGTGCATAACCAAGCGCTGCTATGCCACGTGGTACTATACTTACTTTAACCAGTGGATGGGCATGCTCTAAAAACCATCCAGCAATGGCATGGCCTGCTTCGTGGTAAGCTACTAGTTTCTTTTCTTCTGGCGAAATAAGTTTGTTTTTTTTCTCTAATCCACCGACAATCCGATCTACAGCTGAATGAAAATCGGTCATAGTTACAAACCTTCTATTTTTTCTAGCGGCTATTAAAGCTGCTTCATTACACATATTAGCCAAATCTGCTCCAGAAAAGCCGGGCGTTTGTTCCGCTAATTGCCGTATACGGATATGTCTTTCTAGTTTGAGCCCTTTGCTATGACATTTTATAATGGCTTCTCTATCCACTATATCTGGATTATCTATGCTTACTTGTCTATCAAACCTTCCTGGGCGTAGTAGAGCAATATCCAATACTTCCGGCCTATTGGTTGCAGCTATAATAATTACGCCAGAATTGGTCGAAAAACCATCCATTTCTACCAAGAGAGAGTTTAGGGTATTTTCCCGTTCATCATTTACACCAGGCATATTGGCTTTGCCACGGGCCCTGCCTACTGCATCAATTTCATCAATAAAAATAATACAAGGCGCTTTTTCCTTTGCTTTTTTAAAGAGATCTCGAACGCGAGCTGCGCCTATGCCCACAAACATCTCCACAAAGTCCGATCCAGATAGGGAAATAAAAGGGACATTGGCTTCTCCGGCTACCGCTTTGGCCAGTAATGTTTTACCGGTTCCTGGAGGGCCTACTAGCAGTATGCCTTTAGGGATTTTACCTCCCAGAAGGGTAAATTTTTCTGGTGTTTTTAAAAAATCTACTATCTCTTTGACTTCTTCTTTAGCCTCTTTCATACCAGCCACATCTTGGAAGGTAACTTTTATCTGGTTGTCTTTATCAAAAATAGTTGCCTTTAACGTATTCATATTGAAAAGCTGTGCGCCAGGGCCTGCCATTCCATTACCTGCCTTACGGATAAAGAACCAGTAAATTAAGAATAAAGTCAATAACAAAGACCAATTTATAAAGCTAGCAGGTTCTGAACGTTCTTCCGACATGTAGCCTATCCTAGCTTGTGGATCCATTTTTGATTCGATTTCTTTAAAGTTTTTATCAAAAATCTTAACAGAAGGTATGCGAAAAGTATAGACCAAACGACTGTTGCTTTTCCACGCAGCTCTTGCCTTTAGTTCCTTTTGATAGTGCTCTTTTGCCAATGCGCCTTCTCGAAGCGCCACTTCTACTAAGTGTTGGTTGGTAATTAACGTAACAGACTTTACATCCTGGTCCAGCATCATTTTTTCAAAGCGCTTTTCAGAAATAGGAATAACATTTTGATCCCTGCTGTAATAGAAAAATAGTCCTAGTATGGCCAATATAGCCAATACAAAAATAGACTGAGCCGCATTATATTGCGAAAACTTTTTTTCTTTTTGTTTCATAACCTAAATTAATAATGATCAGCTATTGTGCTTACTTGTTTAGGAGAACCGAAATTTACAAAAAAATCTATTAAAAATGGCTATAAAAATTCAAGAAAAACACCCAACTAAGTTGTGCAGGGATGGGATGTGCTGGCCCCAAGATGGTGCATAAAAGCATACCTTGCCCTATAACCCCATGTAGGTTTTACCGATACTTTGTTGCTTCGATTAGTCTGTTTTCCACTATTTCCCAGTGAATAAGTTTCCAAAAAGCCTCTATATACGCTATGCGTCTATTTTGGTAAAGTAGATAATAGGCATGTTCCCAAACATCTAATCCTAGAATAGGTATACCCTGCTCTGCAAGAGGTATGTGATCCATAAGTGGATTGTCTTGATTGGCAGTACTAGAAATAATTAAGCTACCATCTTGCTTGGCTACAGATAACCAAGCCCATCCGGAACCAAAACGCATAACAGCAGTTGTTGAAAAAATTCTTTTAAATGCTTCCAAACTTCCGAATCCTTTTTCTATGGCTTGAAGTAAAACTTCCCCAGGCCGTTGAGCGGTATGAGGCGTAAGACTATCCCAAAAAAATAAATGGTTAAAATGGCCGCCTGCATTATTTTGCACAACAGCGCTATAGGAGCTTATAGATCTTAAAAGACGCTCTAATATCAATGTTTCAGCTCCTTCTGCTGCTGCTATGGCTGTTCCAGTAATAGCCTGATTTAGGGTATCGACATACGTTTGATGATGCTTGGTATGATGGAGTTCCATTGTTCTGGCATCTATGTATGGCTCTAGTGCGTTATAGGCATAAGGCAAGGAAGGAATTGTAAAAATCATAAGCATCTATTGTTGCGTAACATTAGTTAAATAGGTAAAAATTTTTATTATACTGTATATACTGAATATACTGAAAAATGATTAATATGAAAAAGTAGTTTACCCCTCTACAGGAACAGGATAAGGATTTCTTAGCTTTTTAAAAAAATAAACCAGTAGTGCATTGCTTTCTTTGGCTAAAATATTTTGTTGTACTTCTGTTCTTGGGTGCAGGATAGGCGCCGAAATGGAGTGGGCGCTTCGTTTAGGATCACTTGCCCCAAAAACCATACGCTTGATCTGCGACCAATAGAGTGCACCATGGCACATTATACAGGGCTCTAAGGTAACATATAAGGTGCAGCTAGTGAGATATTTGCTGTTGAAATGATTAGCCGCAGCGGTTATGACCAATATCTCTGCATGAGCTGTTGGATCCCGTAATAGTTCCACTTGATTATAGGAGCGGGCAATAATCTTGTCATTGCTTACTATTACGGCTCCAATTGGCACTTCGCCTATGGTAGCTGCCTTCTCTGCCTCTTTTAGCGCTTCTTTCATAAAGAAGATATCGTTATCTATTTGGTGCTTTATACTCATTTAAATATAACTTGCAGTTATATATTTAGTTATCAGTTATATAATTATTTATTTTTGTGTATGACGTAATCAGTTCAATAGATCAGCTCTAAAAATTTTTTAGCAACCTTAATTTTTAATTGATGTAATAATTCATTTTATTTGTCCTAAAATAAATTATAAAAAGCCAAAGATCCTTACCCGTCAAAGAAAAGGAAAAAAGGGAAAGGGTTTAAAGCTTGGTTTAAAGCTTGGTTTAAAGCTTGGTTTAAAGCTTTTTTTATTGATAAAAAGAGTAGTAAACTATAATTATTATAATACCATTAAACAATTAAACAATAAACATCAAACCATACATTAAAAACAATCAAACCATACATTAAAAACAAACAAACCATACACTAAAAACAAACAAATAATACATTAAAATTAAAAACAAAAATAATATATGCATCCTAATATAATAGATAAAGCGAAGTCGATCCGAAAAGGATTGATTCATCCAAAAATAATATTTTCAGCAGCTGGTGCATTTGTATTGGGTACGCAAATGGGTTGCCATTCGTTATCCAGTCGTATGATATCCAGTGATCGGCCTGGGACATCTTTTTTTAGCAGGAACTTTGGAAAACCACCCCTGTTCCCAAAACCAAAAAAGGATACGAGATCTATTGGCACTCAAACCGATCCAATTATATGTTGCTGTAAAGCTTATGAAAGTGCAAGTGGATCTACTGGGCCTATGCCATTATCGCCCATGTCTGATGCTGGAAGCCATTCTACAAGTGGAGATAGTGGGTATGCGCCAGTCTCTCCAAATGTAACACAACTACATTCTTTAAATGTACATGGTATATCTGGGTCAGTATCTCCCCATACCTCTCCGCCGCCTCCGCCTCCTCCGCCGCCCCTATTACTATTTTCAAAAGGTACAAAGGGTGCCCCTAAGGGGCAAGGATTGCTAGCTCAGTTGCAGGCGCAACAGGCTCAGTTGCATGCGAGCAAGCCAAGGTCCAGAAGTCTTCCACAATCCTCTGGCACATCTAACGACATATATAAACTGAAGAAAAATGACGTAATGGATGAACTGAGTGAAAAGTTAGCAAGCCGCAAGGCGCGTCAAGATTTTCAAAGTTCAAGTGGAAGCTCAATAGGTGAATCTACT
>NZ_RARA01000015.1:948-27615 GCF_003788695.1 Candidatus Cardinium hertigii | reverse complement strand
AAAAACTACGAGGCCGTTGCAACAGGCCGACAGTATAATTTTTTCTATTTTTCCAGTATTATTTTTTGTTATTTTTTGCCATTTTTGGGGTTATGGCAGTAAGAATATCATTATTTATTGATTTTTAGATGCTTTTAGTTCATTTTGGATAGACCATTCCCCTAGCAACCTCTTAAAATGATATTTGGGGACCTGTATAAGTTATAAGCTATTNAATAGTTAATATGTTTCATATATGCTTTTGTATGCGTTATAAACAACAGATACCAAGAAAACACAACGAATATGACGTTACCAAGAAACATAGGTCACTCCACTGAACGGATACGACACCTTTTGGGTTAGTATAAATAAAATAGGTATGGTCACCTATTAAGGTTAAGGGCTTCTATTATGTTTACGCTTGTTTTGAATTGATTGCCTCGATCTTCAAAATTTTTAAATAAGTCGAAACTGGCACAAGCAGGGGATAAAAGTACTGCTTCCCCAGGCAGTGCTAATCCAAGTGCAAACCGTAGGGCTTCTATGATCTGCGTTGTTTCACGTATAGGTAATGCTAAACAACCAAATGTTTCTATTAGTGAGCGATTGTCTTTGCCTAAGCAGATAATGGCTTTTACTTTTTCTTGTACAAGGGGTAACAAGGCAGTATAGTCATTGCCTTTATCCTTACCACCTGCTATCCAAATAATGGGCCGTTTAAAGCTACGCAATGCGGCGGCTGTAGATGCTACATTAGTAGATTTTGAATCGTTATAACAGTCTATACCTTGTGGTGCGCCACACCACTCCAAACGATGAGGTAGTCCATGAAAAGTAGGCAAGGCCTTAATGATGGTTTCTGGTCTAATCCCTGCCAATAGCGCCGCTGTAATGGCAATCGTCGCATTATACTGATTATGAGGTCCAAGTAAAGATAATAGATTGCGCTTAATAGAAACAACCTGATTTTGGATGTTAAAATGCCATACATCAGGGCTATTGGAAAGTGGTGGGCATGGTATAGACGCAATAGGGTAGCATTGGGGGAGTATGGTTCGCGTAGTAAGATAAGCCTGGATAGAAGGATCCTCTTTAGGGTAAATAAAATGATCCGTTGCCGTCATATTACGCAATATATTTAATTTGGCTTTTGCATAAGCAGCCATAGCGTAATCATAGCGATCCAAATGATCAGCGGTAATGTTTAATACACAAGCAATAGCTGGCTTAAAGTACTGAATATTTTCTAATTGAAAACTAGATAACTCTAGTACATAATAATCGTAAGAAGCTTCCGTAAGGCATTTGGCAAAACTGTGGCCTATATTACCTACTAAAGCAGCTCGGCAACCAGCTTTTGTGAAAAAATGATGAATCAGCTGAGTGGTAGTACTTTTTCCATTTGAGCCTGTAACAGCTATTATGCTACCCTTTGCATAGCGTGCAGCAAATTCTATTTCATCTAGGATAGGTAACGTATATGGCTGTAATTGTTGGATGATAGCTGCTTTATTGGGTATACCTGGACTTTTCACTATTTCATCTGCCTCTATTATTTTTGCTAGGGTGTGGCCATTTTCTTCGTAGGGAATACCATGCGCGATGAGTAATTGTTTATAAGCCGTAGCTATACGGCTGCTGTCTGATACGAAAACATCGTATCCTTGTTGCTTGGCTAGCAGTGCGGCACCTGTACCACTCTCTCCACCACCTAATATGGCTAATTGCATAGCCTTTGCTTATGCTTCATCAGCTGAATGTAGCTGTTACCATCCAAAAGCTTGATACAAACCATTTTGGGCTAAAAATTTGTGTGCCATCTTCGACTATTTATACAAAGATAATTTTTTTCTTTATCTATTAGAACGGCATAAAGGATGAGACCGTTGCCATATTTCTTACAAAGAAATTTTGTACCGCTATATAATAATATATATATTGATTTCCAACATGGATCTTACCAAGAGTGCATGTAATATAATANCAGTCAACTTTTGCAGCCATTTTATCCATAAACTGCCCCCCTATTACTGCCCTTAGCTACATTACTATGATAATTCTAGGAATTTCCTTAACTTGCAACGCAAATGATTATACATACCTGAAAAGACAAGAAAGATAATCTTTACAACACAGTATCCATAGGGGTATCACTACTTGAAATGGGAGTTTTACAGCAGTTGAACAAGTTGCACATCATAGCGCAAGGAAAAGCGTATTAAAATTAAGAGAAATGCTACAGAAAAAAGAAATGTTACAGAAAAAAATAATATGGTTTATACCGTACGGGTTATTAACCTTAACCGGTTGTAACAAAGTTATGCATCATGCAGCTCAGCCTAACGAAAATAAAGTGCATGCCAAGAAGATTAGCATGACCAATACAGTAATAAATGAACGAAATACCGAACGAAATACCCTATATGGTATAGTTTTTAATGGTGGTGGTTTAGTTGATATCAAACGATCATTAAATAGTGGTGCTAGCGTGTATGAATCAGATACAGATGGCTGGAATGCTCTGCACCATGCGGTTGCTAAGGATCATTTAGAAATCGTAGCGGAATTATTAGATTGGGGTGCTGATGTAAATGCATTAACGAATAATAATAAAACGCCTTTACACCTAGCTACTGAGAATGGACGTCAGAAAATCGTACAAATATTGCTCCTTAGCAAGAACATTCAGGTAGACATTACAGACGCTAATGCTCAATACCACAATGGTATGACAGCCTTATGCTATGCTGTTTATTATGGTCATCTTGATATAGTTAAACTATTGATTGACAGAGGAGCTGATATACATTGCGTGATACCAATAAGAATAGAGGGAAGAGATAGCACTATATCTTTATTAGGATGGGCTGCTACTCGTAGGCAATGGGATATAGCTAAACTATTGATTGAAGTGATTGAAAAAGGAGCTACTGATATAAATTGCATGATGCCAGTAACAATAAATGGAAGAGATAGCATTATATCTTTATTAGGATGGGCTGCTTATAATCAGCAGTGGGATCTAGTTAAACTATTGATTGAAAGAGGGGCTACTGATATAAATTGCATGATACCAATAACAATAGAGGGAAGAGATAGCACTATATCTTTATTAGGAATGGCTGTTACTCGTGAGCAATGGGATATAGCTAAACTATTGATTGAAAAAGGAGCTACTGATATAAATTGCATGATGCCAATAACAATAAAGGGAAGAGATAGCATTATATCTTTATTAGGATGGGCTGCTTATAATCGGCAGTGGGATATAGTTAAACTATTGATTGAAAGAGGGGCTAATATAAATTGCTTGATGCCAACAAAAATAGATGAGAGATATACAGATATGCCTTTATTAGGATGGGCTGCTACTCGTGGGCAATGGGATATAGCTAAACTATTGATTGAAAGAGGAGCTGATATAAATTTCGTAATACCAATAGATGGCAGAGATAGCATTATATCTTTATTAGAATTGTCTGCTTATAATCAGCAGTGGGATCTAGCTAAACTATTGATTGAAAAAGGAGCTGATATAAATTTCTCGATAACAGTGGAAATAGGTGGAAGAGATAGAACTATACCTTTATTAGGAGTGGTTACTTGTCGTAAGCAGTGGGATATAGCTAACCTATTGATTGAAAGAGGAGCTGATATAAATTGCTTGATGCCAATAATAAGAGATGGAAAAGATATAGATATACCTTTATTAGAATTTATGTATGAATCTTAAGCAGTGAGAAAACGACTTATTTTAAAGCTACTTTTTTTGCTTGATCAAAAATAGGTATCCGTTCAGTGGAATGGCCTATGCCTATTTTTTCACGTTCGTATTTAGAAATAGCGCAATAATGTAAGTTTATAAAAAATGCGCCTTGGAAAAACTGTGGAAAGAAAAGAAAGGAAGAAAATCAAAAGAAAATCAAAAGAAAATCATTTTGTCTGAGCTCCGTAGGAGCGAGATTTGATTTTCGGTTTTTTTCCTTTCTTTTCAGCAGTTTTTTCACCAGCGCTTGATTTTTTTTGGCTGCTTTTTTTGATCAACCGACATTCCGCATAAAATTTTTAAAATATATATTTTCCCATTTTTAGTTTTTTTAGCGACAAATTCGTATTAGTTAGCCTTATTATTNATATGCCACCTCAAAGCATAAACTTTACTAATGCTTTCCAGGGTAAATTGTGCTCTGTCAAAAAGTGAAGTAACCAAAACTTCTCTTTTGCCATTGGATAACATAAACGCTACGACTCTTACTTTCTGGCTGATAGTTTTATCCTTATTTTCTAGAACTAGATCAAAATCTGATTCGCCCGATACAACCCGCTCCCATAGCTTAGTATAATTTTTTCCTTGTACACGAAAAATAAAATCTGCTTGACATTCATAATGTTGTTTGATAAACTTTACTGAAGTATAACCACGATCATAGATACATAATAATTTATCTTATTTTAATGCACGCATTTGCTGAACCATTTCAGGGAGTTGTTCTTCTGCTAATGTGCGTTCTCCTATATTCCAAGGTACAAGCCGAGCATTACAAATCAGAGATGTAGATAAATCAACAAATAGTGAAACCCTGGCTAAAGCCGACATTCCGCATAAAATTTTTAAAATATATATTTTCCCATTTTTAGTTTTTTTAGCGACAAATTCGTATTAGTTAGCCTTATTATTTTCGTAAAAACGGGCTATAAAGCGACAATTTTCCTTTTCTTGTTAAGCTTTTTACTCCATATAATCAAAATATAACCTCATTAGATAGACCTTGGGCCCTGTTAGATATTTNTTCTTTAAATCCAGTATGAGAAAGTTTATACCTTGCTTTGGAAAAAGCTTGCTTGGATGGAGGAATTTTGTACGTTAACGGTTCCNTGGAAAAGATATAGATATACCTTTATTAGAATTTATGTATGAATCTTAAGCAGTGAGAAAACGACTTATTTTAAAGCTACTTTTTTTGCTTGATCAAAAATAGGTATCCGTTCAGTGGAATGGCCTATGCCTATTTTTTCACGTTCGTATTTAGAAATAGCGCAATAATGTAAGTTTATAAAAAATGCGCCTTGGAAAAACTGTGGAAAGAAAAGAAAGGAAGAAAATCAAAAGAAAATCAAAAGAAAATCATTTTGTCTGAGCTCCGTAGGAGCGAGATTTGATTTTCGGTTTTTTTCCTTTCTTTTCAGCAGTTTTTTCACCAGCGCTTGATTTTTTTTGGCTGCTTTTTTTGATCAACCGACATTCCGCATAAAATTTTTAAAATATATATTTTCCCATTTTTAGTTTTTTTAGCGACAAATTCGTATTAGTTAGCCTTATTATTTTCGTAAAAACGGGCTATAAAGCGACAATTTTCCTTTTCTTGTTAAGCTTTTTACTCCATATAATCAAAATATAACCTCATTAGATAGACCTTGGGCCCTGTTAGATATTTTCATATTCAATATCATATATTCTACAAGCCATAGGTCCAAAATACTGCACAATCTTTTTTAGTATATCATTCATATTGAGAACTATTTCATGATACTGTTCACCTATCTTTATTTTAAGTAGATGTACGCCATGAAAGAGTTTATAGATCCACTTCATGGTAGGTTTCTTAGTAGCATAGCCACTTTGAGATAAGATAGTAGTATTGGTTGCTTCCAATTGCTTACGTAAATCATATTGCGCAAAGCTATAGACCATTAAACAAAGCGTCATCACTACCATTAAAGCACTAATCCGTTCAGGCTTTTTAAGAAAAATAGAATCTACTTCAAAACTGTTATCTTTAATAAACTTAAATCCTGATTCAGTACCAGATTGTTCTTTATAAGAAGATAATATTTCGCTATCTTTAAGAGCAATTTCATCTAATTGATTGGTTGCTAGAACAAAACGCCCTTTACTTAATGTAGCATGTTCAATCTTTTCTTCATCTCGTAGTAAAACTGTATGGGCTTTGTATTCAATTTTGTCTGGTTTATCATCTTTTTTAGGACGTCCTTTTCTTAGATAAGTTGGTATAGTGGCAGCAGTATAGCTAATCTTATGATAGTGTAATTTTTTATTTATTTGCAAGATTTCCTTATCAAGATCTTGCAGACAGCCAAATAACTGATTACCCAAATGCCATAATAGTTTATTGATTTCACTAGCTTCCTTTTCTATCTTTTTTTCTAAAGTAACTACTTCCTTATCATAAGCTTCTTTGGAATAAATCAATGCCCATCTTTGCGAAATTCCTTTATATATCTGATTAACAACTACATATTTATATCCCTTGTCTAGCTCTGTCCAATCAATAGTTTGCTTGGTTAATAAAGTTTTAGCTGCTTTTATATTATCTGGTACTCTAGATAACCAGAGCAAATTTTGTCCATATTTTACACAATTGGCATACATGGCAGAATCGCCTACATATAAAAAGGAAGGGGTGCTTTCTAAAGCTTTGCAAAAATTTTGCATACGGGTAGCAGCAGCTTCTAAAGTTGTCTTATCTGAAGCGTTACCTGCATGTGCTTCCATCCATATAGGAAAGTGAGCAGCTCCAGAAGTAGCTAATAATAAAGTCATTTGCTTTAAATCAAAGCGCTTATTTTTAGCATAGCCATGAGCTGGACGGGCTATCTTAGGTAACGTTAATCGGTTAGTTTCTGCTACAGCAGTACTATTTTTTAATTCATCTACCTCATCTGTTTCAGCACATGCGTCGTAATCACCGTAGAGTGTTAACGTAGTTGTATCCAAATGAGCAGATTTACCTAAAAGATTATGTTGTAAAGCAATAGTTAAAGCTATTTCTGAAAAAAATTTGGTTTCTCCATAGTCATGTATAGCATCTAAACAGCGTCCTAAAGCATCATCATTAAAATCATCTGCTTTAACTTGATTTCCAAATAGTTTACTAATAGGCTTATTCTCAATAAATTTAGGAAATAAGTATAAACGATGATCTATAAAACCCAAACCATTGAGTATCATAGCAATAACTCGTTGGCTATGCGTANTTCATTTTGGATAGACCATTCCCCTAGCAACCTCTTAAAATGATATTTGGGGACCTGTATAAGTTATAAGCTATTGCTTCCATAAGATGTTGTGTATGCATTTTATCAATACCTATATAGCGGGCTCCCGAACTGCGGAACCAACTTTTTATACTACCAAATACACGTTCTACCTTATAACGAGTCTTGGCTACTAATTTATTAAACCGCTTAGCGGTAGCTGATAAAGGATNTCTATCGTAGCTGCTACTAGACCTAGATGGTCTAATATTTTACTGCCTAATATATTCGATGGATGTATTTGCATATATATAACTACAGATGAACAGTTGTAAAGCAATAGTTAAAGCTATTTCTGAAAAAAATTTGGTTTCTCCATAGTCATGTATAGCATCTAAACAGCGTCCTAAAGCATCATCATTAAAATCATCTGCTTTAACTTGATTTCCAAATAGTTTACTAATAGGCTTATTCTCAATAAATTTAGGAAATAAGTATAAACGATGATCTATAAAACCCAAACCATTGAGTATCATAGCAATAACTCGTTGGCTATGCGTAGTCTTGGAGCCTTTTGTAAGGGGAAGACGCTTATCTATGGCATGAGCTATTCCTAGTTGATCTATCGTAGCTGCTACTAGACCTAGATGGTCTAATACTTTACTGCCTAATATATTCGATGTATGTATTTGCATATATATAACTACAGATGAACAGTTTAAACGCAATATGTAATATAATTACTTTTTTTGTGGAAAAATACTACTACTAAACAAAATAAATAATAGTTTTTATTGCTTTTTTGTGCGGAATGTCGGATCAAGCAAAAAAAGTAGCTTTAAAATAAGTCATTTTTAACAAAAATAAGCACGTAGACCCGTTACGTATAATACATTCGTTTAACCCTTTGGCTAATTTGGGTAAGTAACTCATAAGAAATGGTACCTATGCGCTCAGCTAGTTCATCTATTGAATGTTCTGCACTAAAAATAATAACTTCATCTCCCCGTTTTACCTTTATGCCAGTTACATCTATCATAGCCATATCCATGCATATAGTACCTATAGTAGGACAATAACGATCGTNCCTTTTTTAGTCCAACTTGCTTCTGGATCTACTCCTTTTTGATAACTTTCAGATACGGTTATACTGCCATCTGCATGAAGATCATAACTTTTTTTCCCTTTAGGACATCTGGGAGTAGGAGTTATTGAAGCATCAATAGCAGCTGAGCCATTTTTAACCAGTACCCCATGGGCAGATAGCTGGTCATTAATTATATTTAATAACCTCTCTAGTGCCTTCTTCTTTGTAAGCATAGTCCTAAATCTGCTTAATACACTATGGTCCGGAACCGAACTGTCCATTGAAATACCACAAAATAGACTAAAAGTTATACGGTCGTTTACTTCTTCTTCTACTTGATAGTCACTCAGTCCATNGCTTATTCTCAATAAATTTAGGAAATAAGTATAAACGATGATCTATAAAACCCAAACCATTGAGTATCATAGCAATAACTCGTTGGCTATGCGTAGTCTTGGAGCCTTTTGTAAGGGGAAGACGCTTATCTATGGCATGAGCTATTCCTAGTTGATCTATCGTAGCTGCTACTAGACCTAGATGGTCTAATACTTTACTGCCTAATATATTCGATGTATGTATTTGCATATATATAACTACAGATGAACAGTTTAAACGCAATATGTAATATAATTACTTTTTTTGTGGAAAAATACTACTACTAAACAAAATAAATAATAGTTTTTATTGCTTTTTTGTGCGGAATGTCGGATCAAGCAAAAAAAGTAGCTTTAAAATAAGTCATTTTTAACAAAAATAAGCACGTAGACCCGTTACGTATAATACATTCGTTTAACCCTTTGGCTAATTTGGGTAAGTAACTCATAAGAAATGGTACCTATGCGCTCAGCTAGTTCATCTATTGAATGTTCTGCACTAAAAATAATAACTTCATCTCCCCGTTTTACCTTTATGCCAGTTACATCTATCATAGCCATATCCATGCATATAGTACCTATAGTAGGACAATAACGATCGTGAATCACTACGCTTCCTTTTCCACAACCAAATAACCTACTGAACCCATCCGCATACCCTATGGGTATGGTTGCAATGGTCGTATCTTGTGTAGTTATGCCTTTTCGATTATACCCTATGGTTTCTCCTTTTTGGACCTGCTTAACCTGAGATATAATCGTTTTTAGCGTGCTTGCTGGAAATAGGTGAGATTGTATGGTTTTATCTACCCCTACCCCATATAACCCAATGCCCAACCTTACCATATCAAATTGAAACTGCGGGAAACGCAAAAGTCCATTGGTATTCACAAGATGTTTTAAAGGCTTTATGGCCAAATGTCTCTCTATATATTGCGCTATCTTTATAAACTTTTTTGCCTGTAACAAAGAGTAATCATCGTGCTCCTTAGATTCTGCACCGACTAAATGGCTAAAAATGCTTGCTACATGGATATTAGGCAGTTCTTTTAACTGCCATAACAGCTGATCAATGGCTCCTTCTTCTATACCTAAACGGTACATGCCCGTTTCTATTTTGAGGTGAATATTTATCTTTTGTACTGCTCTTTCTGCTATAAAAGCAGATAGCTCATCCAATAGCTCTAAGCTGTATATTTCTGGTTCTAATTGGTAATCTACCATAGCATCAAAACTATCATACGTTGGATTCATTACCATAATCGGCAAGGTGATGCCCTTGTTACGCAAATAAATACCCTCGTCCACATAGGCAACGCCAAAATAGTCTACCCCATGGCGCTGTAGGGCTGCAGGTATTTCACTATCATTTCCATAGGCGGATGCTTTGACTATAGCCATGATTTTGGTACGATGCGCTAGTTGTGCCCTAAAATAGGAGAGGTTATTTCTAATGGAACGCATGCTTATTTCCAAAACCGTTCCATGGCACTTTTTTTCTATAGCACGCACTATACGTTCTAACCGAAAGGTACGCGCCCCTTTAACCAATATGACTTCATCTTGAAAGAAGGGTTTATTTTGCATAAAATCTTCTACTGTCCCAAAAAAAATGCTTTGAGGCATCGAAAAAAGCGTTGCATATTGGCTAATAATAGGTCCAATGCCAATAAATCGATGGATGGCATATTTTGCTAATAATAGGGCTAATTCCTTATAAAGCTCCTGGTCGGGTGTGGAAGATTGTACAATATCAGATAAAATAACGGTTTGTTTACTGTAGCTATAGTGCTGTTGCTGCATAAAATCTAATGCAATCCTAAGGCTGGCTAACTCATGGGTATAGGTATCATCTATAATTTGGCAGCGATGCATACCAGCTTTAAGGGTGATACGCATGGGTATAGATTTGAGCTGTAGGAGCGAACGTTGAAGCTGTCCGGGATCAAATCCATTATGTAATAGGTATACCAAACAATGCGTAATATTCTCTATAGAAGCATTATCCTGAAAAGAAGTTAAGAAAGTGTTGTCTGTATCAGAGGCAATAATCTGTAACTTGGTTTTAGTTGCTAATATTTCGCGTACTACCAAATAATCTGCTTTTGGGTTGTAAAAAGACCAATTTACAAAAGTTGTTTGGGTACCATAAAGGCGCAACAGGGTTTCATCGATCAACTGGTGATCTTTACAATAGTAAATAGTGCTACAGTGGGCAAATAGTTGCGCTTTTTCTTCAATTTTTTGTGTGATGTCTCGGAAGCCTTGGCTATGCGCAGGGCCAATATTGGTAAATAATCCATGGGTTGGTTGAATAAGTAGCGCCAATTTTGCCATGGTATCTGCGGTAGTAATACCCGCTTCAAAAACGGCATATTGATGGGAAGGTTGCAATAAACTTACGGCAAGGGGAACGCCCACTTGAGAGTTGTAACTAGAAGGGTTGCTAACGGTTTTATACTTACTCGATAAAAATGCATGCATCCATTCCTTGACAATGGTTTTGCCATTGCTACCCGTGATACCCAATACAGGCAATCGATATTTTGACCGGTAGAAGACCATAAACTGTTGCAAAGCTTCTACTGTATGGATTACTTGTAGGATATTTAAATCTCTAAATTTTTCCAAAATAGAGAGATTATAGCTGCTTTCCACGACAAACTGACGAATGCCTTTTTCATAAGCTTCCTCTATATAATCGTGTCCATTATGGTTAATGCCTACAATGGCAAAAAAAAGTGGAAATTGGGTAATGGTTTTATTTCTGCTGTCTATAGTTAATTCTGTTATGGGGGAATTAGCAGCTTGAATAACCACTTGGCCATTGGTAATGGCTACTAAATTATTAAAGTAGGCAAGGGGCATACCGTTTAATAGAATTGAAGGGATAACAACCATACGTTACGCTTGGATAAAACCACTTCTTTTAAAGCTACTTTTTTTGCTTGATCAAAAAAAGTAGTCAAAAAAAATCAAGCGCTGGTGAACAAAGCTGTTGAAAATTTCAGGCTGAAAGCTGAAAATCAGAACTCGCCCTCTATGGTTACTCAATGGATTTGGGAAGCTGGCAAGGCGCGCGAGGGTGAAGCGCACGCAGCATAGTACGAACTATGTGCGTTCACCCCATGATGTATATATACATCATGAGAACCCCAAGTACGCTGAATCCCGAAGCGGAACAACAGGCCAGCTTTTCAAAGACGAAGAGTAAGCTCAAACAGGCTGATTTTCTATTAGCCTGCAGGTTGAGTATTTTTCAGGAGTTCATAAACTTTATTAATTTTTTCGAATTCTTCTCGAGTGCCTTCCTGTTTATCTGGGTGAAATTTTAATACAAGTTTTTTATAGGCTTTTTTAATATCATTACCAGTAGGCTTGCTAATATCTAACTCCAACGCTTTACAAGCAGCATCGTTAATATCTCTATCAGTAGCGCTCTCCTCTAACCCCAACGCTTTACAAGCATTCTTCCGTTGTATCTCTCTTTCTCGTTTTTGTTCTTGATCTTGATCTTGATATAGATAATCTGGATTTGGACCTGGATTTGGACCTGGATTTGGAGCATTTCTATTATTTCCTCTATACCCATTCGAATAACCATAACCAGAATGGCTATCCTCCCATTGCCTATTTTTTGCAGGGTTGTTTAAGAAATTTTCCCAGTCTGAATCAAAAAAACCTTTATTCTTAAAAAATTCGTTCTCGAAAGGGTCGTTCTTGAAAAATTCGTTCTCGAAAGCGTTTTTAAATTCATTTTCTATATTTTCACCTATTTTTATTCCTCCATTGCCTCCAGTGTCCCCATTGCCTCCAGTTTCCCCACTGCCTCCACTGCCTCCACTGCCTCCATTACTTCCATTTGTTATATTCAAATTCGCAAACTTTTTTGCCACTTCCTCGGGTTGCTTGCTTGGTTGTGTGTTAGGACTTATCACTTTAGCGTTACCACATTTTACTGCACCCGTTAGCAATAGGATACAAAATCCCAAAAGTTTATACAAATCAAAGTTATTTTTCATTCTTCTATACAAATAGATGCTTAGTACATTTGTTACTTTTTCGATGCTTACTTCTCTTTAATTTTTAATTGCCAACGGCGATGGCTGGATGGCCAACTCCGGTTCAGCTGGTGGTGCTATTGCATTGGGCGAAGACGAAGCGTATTCTATTTCTCTGCTATAGCTACTTCTATCAATAGCAGAAGAATTACTACCCGGTGAAAATACTTTTTTCGGATCGCAAGAAGCTGGCCATGACATTGTGTAAGTTCCTGTGCTATTTGGTTTATTTAGCTCATGTCGTAACTCACATATGGCTGGTCCATCAGGAGTCTCCCAGACTTGCCCCTTAAATATTTTATTCCACATTTCAAAATTGTACGATATACCGTCACGATTATCTCTCTTCAAATTTTGCGTATCTAGTTTAAAATTTTCCGGCATAAATTTCTTATTCTTCTTAAGAAATTCGAAACTCTTTTTTATATTTTCAAAAGTCATTTCCCCTGCCCCTCCATTAGCTTTCAGCAAGGCAACCATAAGGTCATCTTTTTCAGAATGCGGCTGATGCATTTTATCTCCACCATCTCCACCGCCTCCGTTACCTCCACCGCCTCCGTTACCTCCACCGCCTCCGTTACCTCCACCGCCTCCGTTACCTCCACCGCCTCCGTTACCTCCACCGCCTCCGTTACCTCCACCGCCTCCGTTACCTCCACCGCCTCCGTTACCTCCACCGCCTCCGTTACCTCCACCGCCTCCGTTACCTCCACCGCCTCCGTTACCTCCACCGCCTCCGTTACCTCCACCGCCTCCGTTACCTCCACCGCCTCCGTTACCTCCACCGCCNCATCACATCTTCCTGCAGCAGTTAACAATAGGATGCAAAACCCTTTTAAAATAAAATTCTTATACATCATGGTTATTTAGTTTAATGTAATTAGTGCAAATTGTAAAAAATATATTAATTAAAAATTACCTTAAAATATCTCTGTTTTTTACAAAAAAAACTGGTAAAATGTACGTTACATATAATGGCCGTAATAACATATCTTATATCATAAGAATAATACCTTGTAATCAAATTGACTATAAACGTGATCCCGCTGGGGCTCGAACCCAGGACCCTCTCCTTAAAAGGGAGATGCTCTACCAGCTGAGCTACGAGATCAACGCCTTGGCACCATATGAACTTGAATACAAATGTAGCTATTTCTTATCAAAAGCAAAAGTAATTTTATAGCTATTTGTATATTTTTATAATTTAAACCTTAACATCTGCTGTTTCCCCGGTTTGTAATTTTTGGGCGTTATCTGCAATACGTAAAGCTTCAATCATATGCAATATGGCTCCATCCAATATGGCAGCTAAATTATGTTCGGTGTAACCAATCCGGTGATCTGTTGCACGACCCTGAGGGAAATTATAGGTTCTGATTTTATCTCCCCTATCTCCACTTTTAACCATAGATTTTCGTTCTATGCCAATAGCTTCTTGTTGTTTTTTAACTTCCATATCATAAAGCCTAGAACGCAATACTTTTAAAGCTTTTTCATAATTTTTGATTTGCGATTTACCATCTTGGCAGGAGACAATTAGACCAGTAGGCAAATGGGTGAGGCGCACTGCTGAATAGGTAGTGTTTACAGACTGACCACCTGGTCCAGAAGAACAAAAGGTATCTTTGCGTACATCATTTAAATCTAAATTGATTTCCACATCGTCCGCTTCTGGTAGCACCACTACACTGGCTGCTGAAGTGTGTATACGACCTTGCGTTTCAGTAGTAGGTACTCGCTGTACCCGATGTACACCAGATTCATATTTCATTAGACCATAGACATCCTGCCCCATAATGGTACAGACGATCTCTTTCCATCCCCCAGAGGTACCTTCTATGGTATATACAGTAGAAAAATCCCACTTCATTTTTTCTGCAAAACGTTTGTACATCCGAAAAAGATCTCCTGTAAAAATAGCTGCTTCATCGCCGCCAATACCTGCTCTAATTTCTAAAACAATGTTACTACTATCATTGGGATCATTGGGAATAAGTGTATCTCGTAATTGTGCTTCTAAAATAGCTTTCTTATCTAGCATAATAGTAAGTTCTTGTTTTGCAAACTCACGAAAGGCTTCTTCTTTTTCAATATTTAATATTTCTTTTGCCTCTTTTATGTTTTCTACAATAAGCTTATAACTATTATACACATCTACAATTTTAGATAACTTGCTGTATTCTTTATTGAGTGCAGTGTAAGCTTTTATATCATTGATAACATCTGGTTGGGAAAGAGCTGCTTCTACTTCATGAAAGCGCTTTTTAACGGATTTTAATTGCTCTATCATATGCTTTATACTAGTTTGCGGTAGGGCCTACATATATTTTATACGCGCTACAGCGGAAAGCCATTTTTAACGTATCTTAAAAGCTAAAATTGTGAATTTTAGTATCCGTTCACTTGTGTGATGGCCATATTTTATAGATTATAGCAATTACAGCTACTTTTTTTGCTTGATCAAAAAAAGTAGCCAAAAAAAATCAAGCGCTGGTGAACAAAGCTGTTAAAAATTCAGTCTGCAAGCTGAAAATCAGAACTCGCCCTCTACGGTTACTCAATGGATTTGGAAAGCTCGCAAGGCGCGCGAGGGTGAAGTGCACGCAGCATAGTACCCACTATGCGAGTACACTGAATCCCGAAGCGGAACGCAGCCAGCTTTTCAAAGACGAAGAGTAGGCTCAAACAGGCTGATTTTCTACTACCTTTCAGACTGAAATTTTCTAGTCACAGCTTTGTTCAAGGCGCATTTTTTACAATCTACTAGTATTGCGCTATTGCTAATTGGTGTGAAATAGATACGTATAGGCCACTTGACTGAACGGATACGCGTTTTTATGATCTTGCATTATTGTGCTATTTTTAATGGGTGTGAACACAGATACGTATAGGCCACACGACTAAACGGATACCACGATAGAACTTGTACCTATTTCTAAATTGTATTACGAATACGGATCGCATAGGCCACACCACTGAACGGATACCGGATACAAACTAGTTTGATCTGATGCGTAATGCTTTTCATAATTATACATTTAACGAAATACTTATACGCCTATTCCGTATTATCCATGCGCACGAAAATCAAAGAAAAACGCTACAAATCTTAATGGGCAAAATTTTAAGTTACTTTTTGTACAATAGCTTTAAATGCACTGGGATGGTTCATGGCTAAATCAGCAAGCGTTTTTCTATCCATACCAATATCGGTTTGTTTAAGCTTGCCCATAAACTGAGCATAAGAAATACCATGCATGCGTGCAGCTGCATTGATGCGCTGAATCCACAATGCCCTTATCTCTCTTTTTTTTGTTTTACGATCTCTATAGGCATATAAAAGCCCTTTTTCAACAGCATTTTTAGCTACGGTCCAAACATTTTTTCTTTTACCCCAGTAACCTTTTGCTAATTTTAATAGACGTTTTTTCTTTGCTTTTGATGCTACTGCATTAATTGATCTTGGCATTGCTATTTTCTATTTTATAGTTTAATATTGTTTTATATACCTTTCTTTTCTTTCCACAGTTTTTTCAAAGCGCGTTTTTTATGACTTGCATTATTTGCACTATTTCTAATGGGTACGAATACGGATACGCATAGGCTACACGACTGAACGAATATCCCCAGTACGCTGAATTCCGAAGCGGAACAGCCCCCCCGCCAGATACATCTGGTGGGGTAAAGCACAGCCAACTTTTCTAGGCAAAATTGTTTTCAACACAAAGCAGCTTAAGATACTATAACCATTTAAAGTACTATAACCATTAGATGGCTAGCAGCTTACGAATAGCTGGCACATCGGCTTTATGCACCAACGTACTATGCGTAAGATGTCTTTTTTGCTTTGTGGATTTTAAATTTTTAGACAGACAATGTCTTTTAAAAGCATGTTTTCGCTTAATTTTACCTGTACCTGTTACCTGAAACCTTTTTTTTGAACCAGCATGTGTTTTAATTTTTGGCATCTTTTTATATTTAAATTTAAATAAGTTTAGTTATAAGCCAATCGTTTAATTTTTTATTAGCATTTATTTAGCAAAGGTATACCCTCGGATAAAATAAACTAACTACCCTTGTCTTTTCTTTTAAAGTAGGCCCCGAACGTAAAAATATAACAAAAAATTTTCAAAAAACAGCAATGTTAGCCTATCCATTCACAAAACTACTTTTTAGAGGGCAATGGCGTTACGGTTATACTCATTTTCTTACCTTCTAATTTAGGTAGCTGCTCCACTTTTCCATAGGCTTCTAAGCCTTGAGAAAATCTAAGCAAAATTAATTCTCCCCTTTCTTTGAACATAATCTGCCTACCTACAAATTTAACACAAACCTTAACTTTAGCACCAGATTCCAAAAAGTTAATAGCATGCTTTAATTTAAAATCAAAGTCATGGTCGCTTGTGTTGGGACCAAAACGAATTTCTTTTATAACAACCTTTTGAGCATTGCTTTTTATCTCTTTATGCTTTCTTTTCTGTAAATATTTAAACTTAGCATAATCCATCACTTTGCAAACAGGGAAGTCACTTGCTGTGGAAACTTCTACTAAATCAAGTTCTTGGGCCCTTGCAATCGCTAAAGCTTCACGGGTACTGTAAATGCCAGTAGTTACATTTTCGCCAACCAAACGTACCTTTTGCGCTGTAATACGTTCATTTACGTTGTGTGTTTCTTTTATCAAATTTTTCAAATGTCTAATGTCTAATAATATGGGTATGGTTTGCTTTAATCGATTATGCTGACGCTAACAGGCTTTTTTTCTGGCTACTGAACTAAAATACGAATATCTAAACGTATCCATTCATTTGCATAATAGCAATGTTTTTAATGTAATTACTACATTACTTGTTACTTTTCTTGATCAAGCAAAAAAAATAGCTGTAAAAGAAGTAGTTTTTTTTTAAAATGGATAAAATTATTAATTATTAATTAGCAATTTGCTACAATCTATAAAATATGGCTACCACGCAAGTAAACGGATACGTTTTTTCAATGTACGTTCTTATTGGTAATGATACCCTTGCCAGAGGCATGAACGGACGCTTTTTCTTTTGACCTAGGAACGGTGCGCAATAGTAACCATAACCCTCCTACGATACAAGGCAAACTTAGTAATTGACCCATATTAAGCCACATGGAGTTTTCAAATGCTACTTGATTTTCTTTATAGAATTCGTAAAAAAAACGCAGTGTAAAAAGCATTACCATAAACATTCCAGCCATACGACCAGGGGCTAATACTGGACCTTTTTTACGCCACCAAAGAAATAAGGAAATAAAAAGTAAAAAACAGGAAAATGATTCATAGAGCTGTGATGGATGTCTAGGAATACCAAAGGTATAGACAATGGCTTGGTAGCCTCCATTGTGTTTGGTAAGTGTATAAGATAGAGGCGTTCCATATTGTTCATATATCATAGCTTCAGGGCTATGCGACATGCGCACTAAACTATTTTTCAAAGACCCTTGCAGGAAATTTTTGACCATCTCTTCATCTTGTATAGTATCCTTAAAAGAAATGGATAGTTGAATGGGCTGATGGTTACGCTTGATCGGCATAGGCATAGGTCTACTGTTAGCTACCTTACCCATAACCTTTTCTATCATCGAAGCATGGTTTGCATACAAATCTTCTCGTATATCCCTAAGGAATACTACGCCATATTTACCCTGCGTAGGTTTACCAATAATCTCAGAATTCATAAAATTCCCTATACGAATAAATACGCCACCTAAGGCAACGAGAATAACCAAATGATCAAAAATCCATAAAAGTTCTCCGGCAGGTCGACGGTTTTTTAAATGGATCCTAAATGGAGAAATAGATATTTGTATACGTTTTACATAAAGAAAAACAGCCAGGATAATGCCAATAGTCGCTCCATGGCTTGCAAGCCCAGTAAACCCAACTATTTTAAATTTGGGGAAGAAAACAACGGGCAAAAATATTTGAATGAGGTGATGCTTAAAATAATCCCAGTCATAAAAAAAAACATGCCCTAAACGAGCCCCCAATATAACCCCAAGGGTAATATATCGCTGGAGCCGTTCCGCTTCTATACTTTCTTTGCCTGCTTTGGCAAACATATGATACCAAATAGGAAGCGCCGTAATAAAAGCCATAGCAAAACAAATGCCATACCAGTTAAGCGAAAAAGGACCTGTTTGTAATAGTTCAGGAGATTGATCCCAGACAATAGTAGTCAACATAAAAATATTAACTATGCAGTATCCATTCTATCAACAAACGTACGCCAAAACCTGTGGCACCGGCATTATGGTAAGACCAAGGTTTTTTAGTCCATACTGTACCGGCTATATCTATATGTGCCCAAGGCGTTTGTTTAACGAACTGTTTTAAAAACAAGGCAGCCGTAATCGACCCTCCGCCCTCCTTACTACCTGTATTCCGTATATCCGCGAGAATAGAACGCATATCTTCCAGATAACTTTCCTCCAATGGCATTGGCCAAATTTGTTCACCACTTTGGGATGAGGCAGCCATAAGGCTATTTATCAATTGCTGATTGTTACCAAATAGACCAGCCATACGTGTGCCCAGTGCAGTGACTATGGCACCAGTTAAAGTAGCCAAATCGACAATAACATCTACACCCAACTGCTCAGCATAGACCAAAGCATCTGCTAATGTAAGTCTTCCTTCTGCATCTGTATTGTCTATTTCAATGGTTTTTCCATTAGAGGCAGTAACTATATCGCCTGGTTTAGTAGCACTTCCATTGATCATATTTTCTGTAGCCGCCACAATAAAATGGATTTCTTTATTGGGTTTAATGGCGCCAATGGCCTCTGCTACTCCAAACAAAGCGGCTGCTCCAGCCATATCACATTTCATCAATTCAATCTGAGCATTACCTATCTTTAGATTGAGGCCACCCGCATCAAAGGTTACGCCTTTACCTATTAAGGCAATCTTTTTAAAAGGAGATTGCGTATGGAGTGACTTAGGCTTGTAACAAAGATGAATGAATTTAGGCAATGCATCAGATCCCTGCGCAACGGAAAGGAAAGCTCCCATTTTCAACCTTTCACAATCTTCTTTTTCTAGTATATTTAGCTCTAAATGGTGTTTTGCGGCTAGTTCAACAGCTGTTTGGGCCAGCCTATTCGGGTTTACATAATTGGCTGGCGCATTGACCAATTCTCTTGCAAGATTAATGCCTGTCGTAATTTTTTGGCCCAGTTGAATAGCTTCCTCATGTTTTGTAGCCGTCAACAGATATACTTTTTGGAGCGGTGTAGTAGTGGTGTCTTTTTGAGATTTAAATCGTTCATCAACATGGGCAGCCAGTAAAACCCCTTCAGTAAAAGCTTTTAACTGCACTGGATTATCTAAAAGTTTACCAAAATTGACCACTACAGATTGGCTGTGTAACTGGACGCATGCTCTATATACCATATTGGCTGTTTGCCGAATACATTCTTGATCAACTTCTTCTTCTTTTCCTAATCCAACCAAAATCAACTTACCTACTTGCTGCAAACAGTTTGCAGTAAGCGTTTCGCATTTTTTTCCAGTAAATTGAGCCTCTTTTATCAATGGCATCATAACATTATGGCAGAAAGACGCATTGAGCAAGTTATCGACAGGTAATTTGGTATCGTTTTCAAAAATCCCAAGCGCATAACAGGTGGTACTTTCTTTAAGTGCTTGATTGCTTAAAAATTGAAATTCAATAGTAGGTTTTTGCATATAATACAGTTGATTATAAAGTTTAAAATATATTTCGATCGTACTTCCCTGCTTTTCCAACCATCAAACGCAATCTAATCGGGATAATTGACTAGATGTGTAACTTCAGTTATTTATTTATTTACCTTATATTATATCTCAATTATATCTCACATTGAGCAAACGACCCTATAAAGCCAACATGGTTACAATATAAGTAATAAATTCAAAAGAATATAACGCAACTCGATATAGTTAAATCTTTTTATGTATCCGTTCACATCACATGCGTGTCAGTCGTATTTTATAGATTACAGCAAATGGCTAGTATTTAATATATTACGAACACGGATATGTATAAGCTATATGACTGAACGGATACATATATATTATACAGGCAATTCACCCATATCATCCTCTTGTTGCGGTCTATTGCATGGCATATGATTGATCACTTGAACCCCTTCTCCTGCATTTTTAGCTTTTCCGCTATTTAATAATACCAGTTGCTGTCCAACGATTTGGGTAATATATCGCTGTTGGCCATCCTTATCTGTATAAGACCTGTGGCTCAACTTTCCTTCTATATATACTTGCCTACCCTTATTTAAATATTGTGCAGCAATTTCTGCGTGTGGGGTCCACAGTACGATCTCATGCCAATCTGTACGGTTGATTTTTTCACCTTCTTTCGTTTTATAGCTATCATGTGTGGCCACAATAAGCTGAACCCGCATGCGGCCATTTTCTAAGTGGTAAACTTCTGGATCTTTCCCCAAGTTACCCAAAATAATAACTTTGTTAACACTTGCCATACCAATTGCGCAAAAATAGGGTATAATAAAATCAGTCTTCTTCTTCCAATATAAGGCATAAATTGGTAGCTTTCCAACAACTGCCTCTCTTATAGGAGCAGTTGTTGGAAGTATCTTCCGTTGCTTAACGTACTTTACGTAAGGGCTATGTGTTTACTAACATAGTAATAAGCCTTTGCAACAGTGCGTAGGCAAACAGGGAGCCTTTCTCTTTTCTTACTTCGAGTGAGCGTTTGATTATAAATGTAATCAACTGAGTAGGATTTAATCCAATTTCGGCTGCTTGATGAAATAAAAAAGAAGAAGGATGCATACCAGCTGTAGTGTTTGGGTCATTTAAATAGATCTGGTTATCATTTGTTAGAAAGCCATCTATACGGGCGTATACTTGAAAACCTAATAATTGGAACAAGGCGGCAGCTTCTTTACGGATGGCATCTAATAGTAAGGAAGGCAATACCATAGGTGTTTGTTTGCGTACCATACCAGGTAAATATTTTGCTTTATAATCAAAATGCATATTTCCTTTTAAGATTTCAGTTGGCGGCAATGTAATGGTCTTACCTTTTTCTGCTTCTAGTACCACACAAGAAAATTCTCGTCCTTGTATAAAACTTTCAATAATTATTTCTTCCTCTGCTTGTGCACTAATTAATAAAATTGCATCTTGTTTCTTTTGAAAATGTAGCTCTATATATGCTAGTAATGCATCAGGTGTATACAAGATTTGGCCTTCTACCAGTAAGGGAAAGCCTATACCTTCTCGTACATCTATAAGTCTATTGAACCAATTTTTTTGCTCTTCTAGCGTATATTCTTTCCAGATAGCGTAGCTTACCTCTTCTATAAAAAATGCCCTATGCATAGCAGTAATAAAACTACTTAGCCCATGATCTTTAACAATGCTAACGCCTATGGAAGAGCCTTGTGTGCTACTTTTAACTACAAAAGGGAGGCCAAGCGTAGTGATGATCTCATGGAACAGCTCACTTTTATGGGTAGTATCGAGCCACTTTTTTTGAGATAAAATAAGAGAACGAGGTAGTAAGAAACCTGCATTTTGTAAAATTTTTCGCTGAAATACCTTATTAAGGCCTAATGCAGCTGGTAATATTGCAGATCCTGAGTAGGGTATTTGATACCATTCTAAAAGGCCTTGAATGGTTCCATCTTCTCCATAAGGTCCATGCAAACAGAGAAAAGCTATATCAAAATGTTTTGTAAAATCAGCAGGCTCTATTTTTTTCCCTATGGGCGCAATAAAATTTGCGTTGTCATCACTATTTGGAGTAGTGAGCGATTCTATGTAGAGGGGAATGCCTAAGAAACGAGTAGTTGAAGCAGCTGGTGGGTAAATTTCTCGAATACTACTCTGGTAGAGGTACTTCCAATGGAGCAGAATAAAGTTTCCAATACTATCTACAAAAATAGGTAGCGGCTCAAAAAATTTTCGATCCAGCTGATCGTAAATAGTGCGACCTGCTGCAAAAGAAATTTCACGTTCTCTGGATGATCCTCCAAAAAATAGACCGACTCTAATGGGAGCACAATTATGCACAAGCGATTTTTAGTGTACCATCTTGCTCAGCTGTTTCTTGTGGCTTAAGCAAGCCTACCCATGTTTTACTGAGCTGTTCTGCTGCATAGGCCTTATCAATAACCAATGTTTTTTTATCTTTTGTAGAGGGAGCCATGTACATTTCTTCGCTCATAATGCTTTCGCAAATAGAACGCAGGCCCCTAGCTCCTAATTTTAGGGAGATGGCTTGTGCAGCAATAAAGTCAAGCGTTTCTTCAGTAAAAGTTAGGGTAATGCCATCTAGCTCGAACAATTTAGCATACTGTTTAACCAATGCATTTTTAGGTTCTGTAAGAATACGTCGCATATCGGATTGTGTAAGCGGCTGCAGTCCTCTTATAACGGGAAGTCGGCCTACTAATTCAGGAATGAGACCATAACCTTTTATATCTGCTGAAGAAACATATGTAAGTAAATCCCTTTCTTCTATTTCTACGGAAACTGTATCTTTTGTAGAAGCGTTAAATCCTATAGATTTAAAATTAATTCGATTACTAATGGTTCTGGAAATACCATCAAAAGCGCCTCCACAAATAAAGAGGATTTTTTCTGTATTTACAGCAGCCATGCGTTGATCTGGATGTTTTCTTCCTCCTTGGGGTGGTGCATTTACAACGGAACCTTCTAATAATTTTAAAAGTGATTGCTGTACGCCTTCACCACTTACATCTCTGGTAATGGATGGATTATCTCCCTTACGGGCAATTTTGTCAATTTCGTCTACATAGACAATGCCTCGCTCAGCTGCAGCAATATCATAGTTGGCAGCTTGCAGCAAACGGGTAATAATGCTCTCTACATCTTCTCCTACATAGCCTGCTTCTGTTAAAACCGTTGCATCTATAATACAAAAAGGGACCTCTAGTAAGTTTGCTAAGGTACGCGCTAAATAGGTTTTACCTGTACCAGTTTCGCCAACTAGGAGAATATTAGATTTTTCAATAACTACATCATTCTCTACCTCAGCTGAGTGAATAAGACGTTTATAGTGGTTGTAAACAGCAATAGACAATGCTTTTTTTGCCTCTTCTTGTCCAATTACATAAGTATCTAAATGCGCCTTTATTTCTTGTGGGGTCAAAAGATTAATCGGCTTTATTTTATTTAATAGATTATCCTCTTTTTGGAGGTGAATGATCTGTACTGCTTGTGCCACACATTGATCACAAATGCGGCCCTCAGGGCCCGTAACCATCATGCTGACCAATTCACTACTTTTTTTACAAAAAGAACAATAGGTTTTCATAATTATAACATGGTTAAGTTTTTTTTTCCAAAACGGAATCGATTATACCATACGCCTTCGCTTGCGTAGCCCGCATCCAGTAGTCTCTATCTGCATGGCGCTCTACAGAGGCATAGTCTTGGCCTGTGTGTTTAGATAGTATATTATTTAGGTCTTTTTTAGTTTCAATAAGTTGCTGTAGCGTAATTTCCATATCAGAAGCTTGCCCCTTAGCACCTCCCGATGGCTGGTGAATCATAATTCTGGCATGCGGAAGGGCAGAACGTTTGTGTTTGGTTCCTCCAGTTAATAATATAGCGCCCATAGAAGCAGCTAGACCTGTACAAATCGTAGCTACATCAGGCGCAATGTATTGCATAGTATCATAAATACCTAAGGCTGCATATACAGATCCCCCTGGGCTATTAATATAAAGTAAGATATCCTTTTTGGCATCTACAGATTCGAGAAAGAGCAGCTGTGCGATAATAATATTGGCAATATTGTCATCTATTTGCGTTCCCAGGAAAATGATCCTATCCATGATCAGCCTTGAAAAAACGTCTACCTCTCTAAAATGTTTTGGTCGTTCTTCAATTACAGATCTGGTCATGTTTTCAACATCTGATATATAGTCATTTATTTGTAAGCTAGTAGCATAGCGATTTTTAGCTGCAAACTGCTTAAATTCTTTTTGATCTGACATAGTTTATAAAAAATACATAAATTTAAAAGTGCTATTACCTATTCTTTTTACCTTCTTTTTACCTTCTTCTACCTACTACCTATACCCACTAGCTACCCTTTGCCCTTCTAGGAGTTATCAGAAAGATAGGACAAAATAATATAAAAAAAGAATATCTATTTTGATTTTAATAATGACCCTTTGGCACTCAAGTGAATAAAATAGGTTATTTCTCTAACAGATTTAACATGATTTGTCTAATATAAGCGCTTATCCTAGGTAAGTCATATGGGGTAAACCAACTGATATTTTTGTCTTTTTTAAACCAAGTTAGTTGTCTTTTGGCATATTGTTTAGTATGTGCTTTTATATGGCTTATAGCTTTTGCTAAGCTATGTTTCCCATCTATATAGTCGAATAACTCTTTATAGCCTATGGTTTGCAAGGCATTGGCTGTTTTGTAATGGTACACCTTTTCAGCTTCTTGCAATAAGCCTTCTGCCATCATTGTATCGACCCGGAGATCAATGCGTGTATGGAGGATGGTTTTTTCCTGGATCAGGCCTATTTTAATGATATGGAAATTTCTGTCTCCCCGTGGGGGGTGTTTGCGGAAGGTTGAGTAAGCAATATTTGTACTCAAGCAGATTTCTAATGCCCTGATTACTCTTTTAGGATTTTGTAGATCTACTAGGTTATAGTAATCCGGGTCTTTTTGTGCCAACCATGCCGTAAGGTAGGGAAGTCCCCTTTCTTTTAAAAGTGTAGTGAGCATAATACGTAATCCGGGTGCTATGGTAGGCACTTCCATGAGCCCTTCACAGAGTGCTTGTATATAAAGTCCTGATCCACTAACCGCTATAACCACATCGTGGTATGCAAAAATTTTTTGCAACCTTTGCAGCGCTTCTTTTTCAAATATACCTGCTGAGTAGCTATCTTGAACAGACAAAAAAGACAAAAAATGATGCGGTATACCGTGCATTTCATCTTTGGTAGGTTGTGCGGTACCAATGGGTATTTCACGATAAAACTGTCTGGCATCAGCCGATATGATCTCGGTTTGGAACTGTTCGGCTAGTTGAATGGAGCATGTTGTTTTGCCGACAGCTGTAGGACCAGCTATAACGACTAGGTATTTGGGTTTAGGTGAAATCATATAGAAACCGTTGCAATAGGAAACAAAAATTTAATAAAAGAAATAAGCGTCTACTTAACTATTACTAAAAAGTCTTTAAAAGTACATAAAAAATAATATTTTAGTGCTGTAAACGTACAAAAATGTACAAGTTACATCTAGATTTCTATAAAAAATACGTTGCCATTTTTCTATTGCAACGGCCTCAGTGTTATATTGTAACAAATGTGAACAGATACACATGTGAACAGATACACACTAGAAAAACATCAGCAACTACTTTTTATCTCAGCAATTACTTTTTATCTTTTAGTAGTAGCAACCAAATTTATATATTCCTACACTATGTTTCAATATATTAAGCCGCTATGACCAGTAGACTAAAACATGATGCGTTAATCAAAAAAATTTTAACCAACCCAGTAGCTGCACAGGAGTTTTTAGAATACTATTTACCAGCTGATTTTAAGGCTATAGTAGATTTAACAAAAATTACTATAGAAAAAGAATCTTTTGTAGAAGAGGATCTAAGGAGAAAATTAAGTGATCTTGTATTTTCTGTACAAACCAAAAACCACGATACGGCTTTTGTTTATGTATTGATTGAGGCGCAAGCTACACCAGACCATTGGATAGCTTTGCGATTATGGAAGTACATACTTTTATTATGCGAACGACATAAGCAAAAAAAAGATGGGTTACCCTTAATCTGTCCTCTTTTAATCTATCATGGCGCTAAAACATATAATGCACCCAGAAATTTATGGCAATTGTTTAGCCATCCTGAACACGCTAAAAAACTCATGACAGAAGATTATCAGCTGATTGATTTACAAAGCATGCCAGAGGATGAGATCCTAAAGAAAAAACAGCTGGGTATGTTTGAATATATGCTCAAATATATTCATAAACGGGATTTATTAAAAGTATGGGCAGAACTTTTGTCAAAATGCCCATATGCCGTTCTAATAGATAAAGAAAAAAATTATCTTTGTATAAAGACGTTGTTATGGTATACTGATGCGAAGT
>NZ_RARA01000015.1:0-931 GCF_003788695.1 Candidatus Cardinium hertigii | reverse complement strand
AACCCAGTAGCTGCACAGGAGTTTTTAGAATACTATTTACCAGCTGATTTTAAGGCTATAGTAGATTTAACAAAAATTACTATAGAAAAAGAATCTTTTGTAGAAGAGGATCTAAGGAGAAAATTAAGTGATCTTGTATTTTCTGTACAAACCAAAAACCACGATACGGCTTTTGTTTATGTATTGATTGAGGCGCAAGCTACACCAGACCATTGGATAGCTTTGCGATTATGGAAGTACATACTTTTATTATGCGAACGGCATAAGCAAAAAAAAGATGGGTTACCCTTAATCTGTCCTCTTTTAATCTATCATGGCGCTAAAACATATAATGCACCCAGAAATTTATGGCAATTGTTTAGTCATCCTGAACACGCTAAAAAACTCATGACAGAAGATTATCAGCTGATTGATTTACAAAGCATGCCAGAGGATGAGATCCTAAAGAAAAAACAGTTGGGTATGTTTGAATATATGCTCAAATACATTCATAAACGGGATTTGTTAAAAGTATGGGCAGAACTTTTATCAAAATGCCCATATGCCGTTCTAATAGATAAAGAAAAAAATTATCTTTGTATAAAGACGTTGTTATGGTATACTGATACAAAGTTACCAGAAGTGCAACAACAAGAATTAGAACGGATCATTACTAGTCATTTATCTAAAGAAGAAACCGTTACGATTATGCGAACCATTGCACAAAAATATATTGATGAAGGGATGCAACAAGGAATCATACAAGGTATGGAGAAAGGTATAGAGAAAGGTATAGAGAAAGGTATAGAGGAAGGTATGGAAAAGGGTAAAACTAAAAGAAATCTTGAAATAGCAAAAAAGATGTTAGCTAATAATATGGATGCTACCCTTATTGCGCATATTACTGGGCTTGATATCTCTTTTATTCGTACACTTAAGCAGTGAGACCGTT
>NZ_RARA01000027.1:235843-241819 GCF_003788695.1 Candidatus Cardinium hertigii | reverse complement strand
TTTATTAGCAACCAAATTTATATATTCCTACACTATTATGCTTCAATATAGTAAGCCGCTATGACCAGTAGACTAAAACATGATGCGTTAATCAAAAAAATTTTAACCAACCCAGTAGCTGCGCAGGAGTTTTTAGAATACTATTTGCCAGCTGATTTTAAAGCTATAGTAGATTTAACAAAAATTACTATAGAAAAAGAATCTTTTGTAGAAGAGGATTTAAGGAGAAAATTGAGTGATCTTGTATTTTCTGTACAAACCAAAAACCACGATACGGCTTTTGTTTATGTATTGATTGAGGCGCAAGCTACACCAGACCATTGGATAGCCTTGCGATTATGGAAGTACATACTTTTATTATGCGAACGACATAAGCAAAGCAAAGATGGTTTACCCTTAATTTGTCCTCTTTTAATCTATCATGGCGCTAAAACATATAATGCACCCAGAAATTTATGGCAATTGTTTAGTCATCCTGAACACGCTNNGAAAAACATCAGCAATTACTTTTTATATTTTAGTAGCAGCAACCAAATTTATATATTCCGACACTATCATGCTTCAATATAGTAAGCCGCTATGACCAGTAACCTAAAACATGATGCGTTAATCAAAAAAATTTTAACCAACCCAGTAGCTGCACAGGAGTTTTTAGAATACTATTTACCAGCTGATTTTAAAGCTATAGTAGATTTAACAAAAATTACTATAGAAAAAGAATCTTTTGTAGAAGAGGATCTAAGGAGAAAATTAAGTGATCTTGTATTTTCTGTGCAAACCAAAAATCAGGATACTGCATTTGTTTATGTATTAATTGAGGCGCAAGCTACACCAGACCATTGGATAGCTTTGCGATTATGGAAGTACATACTTTTATTATGCGAACGGCATAAGCAAAAAAAAGATGGTTTACCCTTAATCTGTCCTCTTTTAATCTATCATGGCACTAAAACATATAATGCACCCAGAAATTTATGGCAATTGTTTAGCCATCCTGAACACGCTAAAAAACTCATGACAGAAGATTATCAGCTGATTGATTTACAAAGCATGCCAGAGGATGAGATCCTAAAGAAAAAACAGTTGGGTATGTTTGAATATATGCTCAAATACATTCATAAACGGGATTTATTAAAAGTATGGGCAGAACTTTTGTCAAAATGCCCATATGCCGTTTTAGTAGATAAAGAAAAAAATTATCTTTGTATAAAGACGTTGTTATGGTATACTGATACGAAGTTACCAGAAGGGCAACAACAAGAATTAGAACGGATCATTGCTAGTCATTTATCTAAAGAAGAAACCGTTACGATTATGCGAACCATTGCACAAAAATATATTGATGAAGGGATGCAACAAGGAATCATACAAGGTATGGAGAAAGGTATAGAGAAAGGTATAGAGAAAGGTATAGAGGAAGGTATGGAAAAGGGTAAAACTAAAAGAAATCTTGAAATAGCAAAAAAGATGTTAGCTAATAATATGGATGCTACCCTTATTGCGCATATTACTGGGCTTGATATCTCTTTTATTCGTACACTTAAGCAGTGAGACCGTTGCAATAGCAAAAAAAATTGTATCCGTTCACCCAATGGCGTCAACTTAAGGCAATTCATGATTAGCCTACCCTCCTATTATACTTGGTTATCAATAACATCTAAACCTTAAGTTGACGCCATTGTCCGTTCACCTGCGTGGCAGCGATATTATAGATTACAGCAAATGGCTAATATTTATTTAATAATTGATGATTTTATCCATTTTGTTAAAAACTACTTCTTTCAAAACTACTTTTTTTGCTTGATCAAAAAAGATACGAGTAGCCAAAAAAAATCAAGCGCTGGTGAACAAAACTGTTGAAAATTCCAGCCTAAAAGCTAAAAATCAGAACTCACCCTCTACGGTTACTCAATGGATTTGGGAAGCTGGCAAGGCGCGTGAGGGTGAAGCGCACGCAGCATAGTACGCACTATGTGAGTTCGCCCCATGATGTATGTACATACATCATGGGGACCCCAAGTACGCTGAATTCCGAAACGGAACGCAGCTAGCTTTTCAAAGACGAAGAGCAGGCTCAAACAGGCTGATTTTCTACTACCTTTCAGACTGAACTTTTCTAGTCACAGCTTTGTTCAAGGCGCATTTTTTATAAACTTGCATTATTGCGCTATTTCTAAATACGAACGTGAAAAAATACGCATAGGCCACACCACTGAACGGATACTCTAGGCGTTTCCATTCTCTATCCCTCCCCTTACTGCAAGTCAATAACCTCTTAAAGTTAGCCTATGTCAATAGATTGGATCTGTATAGTACACGTAATATATCTGTAAAACAAGAATAAACAGATTATTTTAGTAGCGATTGCAGATGATTTTCCGTAAACATGTTCGCACTTTTTAATTCTTGTATACCATTTATTATTGCCCTCATACTAAGCTTAGAAGCGAAAAGAAGCTTAAAGTTGGCAGCTGTAAATAAGTTGGCGGTATTTAGCTGGGTAATAATATCCTTAAAAAGGACTTTTGAAGATTGCTCCATTGCATCATTTAAATCTAATACATTTAAATTTAACTGCAACATTTCGACTTGAGGGTTTTGAATTACCTCTCCTAGTTTTGATTCCATTATTACTTGAAACATACCCTGCGTCAGTAAATCTAGCTCAGTAAGTACTTGTAAAGTGATCTTCACCTCCTCTGCTTCTTTATGGGATAGTAATACCTGCAAGTTATTTTGTGTAAGCAAACCTGCTTCGAACAGTAGTTCCATGCTCTCTAAACGATATTTAGTTGCAAAAAAGGATGTCCTTTTAGGAGTTAGTAACAACTGAAAATTATCCTGTGTAAGAAGGTTTTGATCTTTTAGCTGCTTCAAAAAGTTACTTCTTGAAGATAGACTACCGCTTGTAAAACTTCGCATGGTAAATTTCATTAGTAATGGGAACGTATATGCTGTAAGCAGATCCAAATTCAGTGCTACTTCCAGTTCTTTTAATGCTGAATCAGCCCACTGTTTGTATATGTCATATGCACGACCACCGTTATCCAACCAACGCGCATGCTTTATTAACAGCTCTAAACTATCCAACGTAAGTACATTTACTATTGCTGATTTTCCTAGTATAGGAAATAGACCTACCACTAAGTCCTTACAAAAAAACAATCCCTCCCTTCCATTAACCTGAGGTGTTGCCAATAGATCTGGATTTTTAACATGAAAATTCTCAACAACCCTAGCCAATTTATAGTAGTATCTTTGCTCCGTAATGCATAGAAAATCCCAGCTCTTTTCATCTGCTAATAACGATGTTAACAATTCCTGATTTAGATAGTTAATAGCATCAAGTTGATTTAATAGATTCATTAAATCAGAGAAAACTGTCTTATAACTGATAGCTTTATTAAAATTGTCGTGGGTTAAAAGTTTTTTTGCATAAAGCTTCTTAAAAGCCAGTGCAGCTGCCAATAAACCTTCTAAATTATTTTGTTGAGATACATAACTTATAGTATCCACTAATTGATCCAAATTTTGTTGTGTAAGAAGACCAGCTTGACAAATTCTTGCAAATATTAAGCTAAAAGTATAACGATCATAACGCTCATTAGGAAAACCCTCCATTAAATTTACTACTTTCCTAAAGTTTCCTGGATTTAACAAACCTCCATCGTTAAGATGCTGCAGCAGATAACCGGATAGTTGTATCTCCTTATACATTTCTTCTAAATTATTACGATCTTCTAAAGTAAAACTTCCTATTTGGTTAAATAAATTTTTACAATCTGTTAAGCTAAGCTGTTTAAAATCTTTTATGATTTCCTCTATTTCATTTTTATTATTTGGTTTATTATCTGGTTCAGTATCTGGATTGGATAGGGCACTAGTACTAGTAGGCGTATCCTTTAACGAATCCATATGGTGATTATGTTTTTGACAACTAATCATAAATATTAGACTAAATATAAATATTAACCGGAACATATGTTTTTTACGTGTAAAATTGTTGGATAAGTAAGCTATACATTTGCCTACATGTCTTTATGTAAGCATTGCCCTGCTTTAGGGCACAACAAGTTTAAAACATAAACCCTAAAAATCCTAATTTTTATCCAAATAGAGGCCGTTACAATATAAAAATTGCAACGGTCTCAGGTTATAAAGCACAAGTTCGGCCACATAGTAGCTTGGCATTGCACCATGGTATAACTGTTTTAAATAGAAATGATATAATAGATCTGATTATAGGAATTTTATTAAAGTGTTATTAATTATTTTAGGCGAACAGCTATTTGTAGTAGAATATGGTGATAGAATTATCCATGGTTATTTGGCTGCAATTTTGTTAACTTGTCTGTTTAGGTAAGTCATAATTTTTACTCTTTGTTAACAGTGTTATGTTGTAACAAATGTGAACAGATACACACTAGAAAAACATCAGCAACTACTTTTTATCTTTTATTTTTTATTAGCAACCAAATTTATATATTCCTACACTATTATGCTTCAATATAGTAAGCCGCTATGACCAGTAGACTAAAACATGATGCGTTAATCAAAAAAATTTTAACCAACCCAGTAGCTGCGCAGGAGTTTTTAGAATACTATTTGCCAGCTGATTTTAAAGCTATAGTAGATTTAACAAAAATTACTATAGAAAAAGAATCTTTTGTAGAAGAGGATTTAAGGAGAAAATTGAGTGATCTTGTATTTTCTGTACAAACCAAAAACCACGATACGGCTTTTGTTTATGTATTGATTGAGGCGCAAGCTACACCAGACCATTGGATAGCCTTGCGATTATGGAAGTACATACTTTTATTATGCGAACGACATAAGCAAAGCAAAGATGGTTTACCCTTAATTTGTCCTCTTTTAATCTATCATGGCGCTAAAACATATAATGCACCCAGAAATTTATGGCAATTGTTTAGTCATCCTGAACACGCTAAAAAACTCATGACAGAAGATTATGAGCTGATTGATTTACAAAGCATGCCAGAGGATGAGATCCTAAAGAAAAAACAGTTGGGTATGTTTGAATATATGCTCAAATACATTCATAAACGGGATTTATTAAAAGTATGGGCAGAACTTTTGTCAAAATGCCCATATGCCGTTTTAGTAGATAAAGAAAAAAATTATCTTTGTATAAAGACGTTGTTATGGTATACTGATGCGAAGTTACCAGAAGCGCAACAACAAGAATTAGAACGAATTATCGCCAGTCATTTATCTAAAGAAGAAACCGTTACGATTATGCGAACCATTGCGCAAAAATATATTGATGAAGGGATGCAACAAGGGATCATACAAGGTATGGAACAAGGTATGGAGAAAGGTATAGAGAAAGGTATGAAGAAAGGTATGGAACAAGGTATGGAGAAAGGTATGGAACAAGGTATGGAGAAAGGTATAGAGAAAGGTATGGAGGAAGGTATGGAAAAGGGTAAAACTAAAAGAAATTTTGAAATAGCAAAAAAGATGTTAGCTAATAATATGGATGCTACCCTTATTGCGCACATTACTGGACTTGATATCTCTTTTATTCGTACGCTTAAACAGCCTTTATAGCTACTCATTCGTATCCGTTCACTCAATGGCGTCAACTTAAGGTTTAACTATTATTGATAACCAAGTAGAATAGGATATTTTTTTTACATTTGCTACATTGCTTCTTATTTAGCGAATAAATTCTTTTTTTATTATTTCATAAAAAAGTGTATGATACATTTTTTTATGCAAGAGTTTTTAGGGGAAAATTTTATTTCGGAAATTAAAGATAAATTGTATTCAGCAATATTTCAGACTATCCATTCCAAAGGCGGCCATATGTTCACGCCCAGAAGGAAACTTACTTTTCCAATAGTATTTTCCACTATTTTAAAGCTAGTTAAGCGAAGTTTAGGCATAGAGTGTGAACTTATGGAACCGTTAACGTACAAAATTCCTCCATCCAAGCAAGCTTTTTCCAAAGCA
>NZ_RARA01000027.1:209996-235837 GCF_003788695.1 Candidatus Cardinium hertigii | reverse complement strand
TTCACCCGAAATCATATCGGAGTTTGGTCTTTTTAAACCAAATGGCACAAACGGAATTGTGCCCCCTTTAGCCAGGGTTTCACTATTTGTTGATTTATCTACATCTCTGATTTGTAATGCTCGGCTTGTACCTTGGAATATAGGAGAACGCACATTAGCAGAAGAACAACTCCCTGAAATTGTTCAGCAAATGCGTGCATTAAAACAAGATAAATTATTATGTATCTATGATCGTGGTTATACTTCAGTAAAGTTTATCAAACAACATTATGCATGTCAAACAGATTTTATTTTTCGTGTACAAGAAAAAAATTATACTAAGCTATGGGAGCGGGTTGCATCGGGCGAATCAGATTTTGATCTAGTTCTAGAAAATAAGGATAAAACTATCAGCCAGAAAGTAAGAGTCGTAGCGTTTATGTTATCCAATGGCAAAAGAGAAGTTTTGGTTACTTCACTTTTTGACAGAGCACAATTTACCCTGGAAAGCATTAGTAAAGTTTATGCTTTGAGGTGGCATATAGAAGAGTGTTATAAACGATTAAAGATAAGTGCAGAACTAGAGAATTTTTCTGGTATATATTTAGAAGCTGTATTACAGGAATTTTGGGCTCATTTAGTAATGTGTAATTTATTGGCACTGCATATGTGTGATGCTCAAGGTCCCTGGAAACCAGAGCAAATAAATGAGTATCGTTTGAATTTTTCAGTTTTGTTTGGTGTGATGCGTCAAAAAATGCATCAAGTGCTGATTGGGAAGTGCTCAACTAAAAGCTTTCAGAAACTCTTTGATAGAGTGTGCATACGAGCTAAAGTGAAAATCCGACCCGGGCGATTATATAGTCGTGACAAGGTGGATAAGCCTAAACGCCATCATGTCTTTAGGAGGGTGTGCTAATCATGAATTCCCTTAAGTTGACGCCATTGGATGAACGGATACTCATGTTTTAGCTTACTAGTTATAGCGGGCCTGTCATCAAATAGTCCAACTTAATGAAGCTACTAGATGGATAGCGCCTAAGAAAATTTTAGCTGTTTTATCATAACGGGTAGCAATTGCTCTAAATTGTTTGAGTTTAGCGAAAAAATTTTCTATTAAATGCCTTCGTTTATAAATTATTTTGTCATATTTTTTTTCTGTTTTAGAGTTTACTTTTGGTGGTATGACTACTTTACATTTTCTTGCTTTTAGCTTTTCAATAAACCGATCACGTGCATAATAAGCTTTATCAGCAATCAGGGTAGTAGATTGTATTTGCATCAGCAATGCATCAGATCCTACTAGATCATGCGAATTCCCTGCTGTTAAGTGCAATGCGGTAGGTTTACCTTGCCCATCACAAATTACGTGTATTTTACTGCTCCATCCTCCAGAACTACGTCCAATAGACTGATTCTCTTCCTTTTTTTTTTAGCACCAGCACTATGCTGATGCGCTTTAACTATCGTAGAATCTATCATTGTATAAGTATTATCACTATGTGTAGATAAAACTTGAAATATTTTTTCCCAAACTCCTTTACGGCTCCAACGACTATGGCGCATATGTACTGAACGATAATTCCCGAAACGGGCTGGTAAATCTCTCCAGGGTATGCCAGTTCTATAACGATATAAAATTGCTTCAACAAATAAACGATTATCTTTAGCTGTTACCCCTACCGTTTCTGATCGTCCAGGTAAAAGATTTTTAATTTGATCCCATTCTGAATCACTTAGTCCATAGCGTCGCATCATAATATAATTTTAGTTTGTATAAATGTAACTGATACTAATATAAAAATATTAGTATATCTATTCTATCTTAGGGCTAGATTTATTTCCTTTATTTGTTCACACGCCCTAGTTATAGCGGCTTAATATACGAATACGAGACAAGTAAACTTGTTTAAATTTTAGCAGAAACCATTCACGACACAAGCTCGTCTAACTTTCCTTTTTTCTCCAGTGCATACAAATTATCACAACCACCTATATATTGATCTCCAATAAAAATTTGCGGAACAGAACGCTTTCCTCCTGTTTTTTCTATCATTTTAGCTCTTTCTGATTCATCTTCTACATTAATTTCTGTATATATTAGATTTTTTTGCTGCAGTAGTGCTTTGGCCCGTATGCAATAGGGACAAGTTTTAGTAGTATAAATAGTAATATTATGCATAACATTATTCATTTTGGTTAATTTTAGTTTACTAAGTGCCAGCTTTAAGGCATCTACGTTCACTTCATCTCCCCATGCCTCCTCTAAATGTGCAAAAAGAAGCTGATTTTTGTGAATCAGATACATTCCACCTAATAACCGCCCTTCTCCATTTAGATCTCCTTTGAAACCAGATGTAGTTGTCTTATAGGTATGCCAATATGTCGAAAGGCGCAATGCCCCATGCCATAGAGGGAGCCAACGTTCTTTGGGACCGTAAAAACGCCTTTCCATATCAAAGTATAGATCCCATTGGAGATTTGGCCAAAAGCTGTCTACGCCTAATGTTTCGTGAAATACAGCTATTAAACGTACGCCTCGGGATTGTAACGTATCACTCAGATTATTTAATAGACTGGCTTGTTTGCGACAAAAGGCACATCCCGGACGGCGTACAGCCATAATCAGTACAGGAGACTGGTCAAACAGTTCAATAGCTTGGATCTCTTTTTCTAATACAATAGGCTGATGAGTAGTGGTAACAATTTTCTTTAATTTAGCGGTAGCTAAATAGGGAATGGTAGGTACCATATAGCCAATGGTATAGCGAGTAGGTAAATTGGTATATACCAATACACCAAAAAAAATCCACATCACGCCGTAACTTAAAAATATCATTTTCACAGTTTTTAAAGGTCCTCTCTTAAATAAATTAAATAAAATTAATAATTAAATAAAAATAATAGAAGAGATAGATAATGGAATCTATAATAATAATTATTCGTAAATAACATGCATGCTGGATTAGCACTATGTTAAAAACATTATTGTATCCGTTCAGTCAATGGCGTCAACTTAAGGCAATTCATGATTAGCCTACCCTCCTATTCTACTTGGTTATCAATAACAGCTAAACCTTAAGTTGACGCCATTGTCCGTTCAGTGGTGTGGCAGCCATATTTTATAGATTATTGATGATTTTATCCATTTTTTTTTAAAAACTACATCTTTTAAAGCTACTTTTTTTGCTTGATCAAAAAAAGTAGCCAAAAAAAATCAAGCGCTGGTGAACAAAGCTGTTAAAAATTCAGTCTGCAAGCTGAAAATCAGAACTCGCCCAGGCCTACAGCCTTGGGCTCAAACAGGCTGATTTTCTACTACCTTTCAGACTGAATTTTTCTAATCACAGCTTTGTTCAAGGCGCGTTTTTTATAAACTTACATTATTGCACTATTTCTAAATACGAACGTGAAAAAATACACATAGGCCACACCACTGAACGGATACCTGTAAGACTTAGAAAAGAATAGTCATGTTCTGTCCTAATTAATATAGCGTATATATTTTCTTAATTTAAAATATAAAAATAATTTCAATGCATTTCCCATAATTTTGTGTAATTTTTTACATACTTTATTATTTTTACTTACCGAAATGCCTGATTTTATATAAACTGTACAAAAAAAATTATAGTATCTTTCTCTTTTGTGCATAGGGTAGCTAGTTTATGCATAGGATACCGCTAGCAATAAAAAATTATCGCAATAAAATCATAACAAATCTGTTAAATAATAACTAAGAAAGCTTACAAACAACATATAAATTCTTATTTTGCGTAGAGTAGGCAGTTTATGATATGTACACTAAATCTTACATGCATACGTAGTCCCATTTATGAACAAGCTGAATAAACAAGTTATATAAATAAACTATACTATAACTAAAACTATAACTAAAGGAAATAACTAAAGGAAATAACTACTAAATTAAATGGGATAAAATTAAATGGGATATAAAGAGATGTATTATATTATTATAAGGAATCATATAAGAATCACAGCATGGTATAAAAAAAAATAATTACTAAACCTAATGCAATAATGATGCAACGCATACTTTCTGTTATTTTAGTGTTCCTAAGCACTATACCATACCAAACGTTGGCCATAACCAGCCATTACGCCCTGCAACCTGCCCAATCTATTTTGGATGAAGGCATTTTGCTTTTTGAACAACATCAATATGGAGCAGCTCAAAAGTGCTTGGAAGGCTATTTGTCCAGCCCGTGGAAAAAGTATAAGCAAGAACACGCTGCTTATTATGTTATTTTATCCGCTTTGGAAAATAAGGATCCTCATATAGAAATGCTTGTGCAACATTTTATGATACATTATCCAAACAGCCCTCACATAGAGACCATACGTTATCGTTTAGCAAAGTTTTTGTCTGAACAGGGCGCATTCCATAAAAGCCTATCGCTATACCAAAAGATTAGAACAGAGTACCTCAATTCCAATTATAAAGATGAATTCCCATATGAACAGGCTAATACCTATCTGCAGCTAAAGGATTGGTTAAAGGCAAAAGAAGGATTTGCTAGCATTACCAATACAAATAGCCCTTATTATTACCCTGCTCAGTTACGTATGGCTTATATAGCTTTTGAACAAGGAGATTATCATGAGGCACTTGCTGCACTTCAAAAAGTAAGTAAAAATAAAAATTATCTGCCAGAAGCTAGAAGTTTAACCCTCAAAGTACACCATAGAGCTGGTGCATTTGACGCACTACTGGCTTATGTAAAGCATTGTCCAGCACTATCCTTGAACAAGCAAGAACAACTGCTTATTGGCGATGCCTACTTTTTTCTTAAACAATATACAGAAGCTGCTACCCACTACCAAGCTTACTTAGATAAGGAAACGGCTACAGATAGGATAACGCTTTCCAAACTGGGTCATGCGTTATATGAAACGCAACAATACCCTCAAGCACTTGCTTGCTTTAAACAACTGCTGCATCAAGATGACCAAGCAAGTCAAGCTGCTGCTTATTACAGCGGACTGATTTATGAAAAAAAGGGCGCTATTCCAGAAGCAATAGATGTTTTTTCCCTAGCTGCAAGGCAAAAATTTGATCTGGAAGTAAGTGATTTAGCCTCTATTAAACTTGCTGCTTTATATTACCAACAAGGATCCTTTACAGAAGCTATACAATCTATACATACCTTTATTCAAGAAAATCAGGACAGTAAAAGTCTTTCAATGGCGCAGGCCTTACTGGTTCAGTGCTATTATAAAACAAAAGCTTATCAAACAGCGATAGACTATATAGCTGCACTTCCCTATAAAAATGAAATGCTATTAAAACTATACCAAAAAGTACTGTTTTACCAAGGGCTAGAAGCATATAATAAAGGCAAGCAAGAGGATGCTATAAAGTGCTTGAGGCAATCCTTGCTTTTTCTTTTTAAACCATCTTTAGCATTACAAGCGCAATTTTGGCTGGGAGAAGCCTATTCAGCTCTGGGCGCCTATCAAAAAGCGTTGGAATGTTATACAACCGTAATGGAAAAGGGTAGCTGCAACACATTATACCACGAAAAGGCCTTATATGGGCTAGCATATGCCTATTTTAATACCGGAGATTATACTAATGCAGCCAAAAATTTTGAGCAATATGTGAACATTACCGAGAAACAACCCTCTACTGCCCATTACGATGCGATCCTCCGGTTAGGAGACTGTTATTATGTAAAGAAAAATTATGAACAAGCGCTTAATAGATATGAAAGTGTTTATACCTACCATCCTGCTCATGTGCGTTATCAAGAAGCATTAATTTACCAGTTATTGGGCAATAGTCTTCTTGCAACCCAATGTTTACAAGAAGTTATTACTACCCATGTACAAACCAAATATTATGAAAAAGCGCTTTTCCAGGAAGCCTGTATGCTGTTCACTACCGGTAATTACCAAGCAGCTATTCAAAAGTTTACTTACCTGATAGAAAAGTGTTCCACTAGTGATCTACAGCCAGAATGGCTAATGAAACGAGCGCTTGCTTATGAAAACTTACATAAAATGGAAGAGGCTGCTGCGGATTATATAGCCATTTTAGAGCACTATCCTAGCCATGAAAATGTGGAGAGCGCATGCATGGCCCTATCTAATATATTTTCTGCGCAAGGAACTCCAGAAAAAATGGATAAGTATCTGCAAAAGCATACCCAAGTAGCCCAGCAGCTAGCTAACCACTCCGATACCCATACCTTGGAAAGGGCTAAAAAACTCTTTTACAGCGAGCAATATGCTAAAGTATTGCAACAACTTACCTCTTTTGATAAGCGGTATCCTAAAAGTACATACCTTCCAGAGGTTTATTTGTTAATGGCAGAAAGTTATTATAGGCTTCATAACACCAATCAAGCTATAAATTTTTATAAAAAAGTAGAAGCCAGCGGCCAAACAGGGCTTCATAAAAAAGTATGGTTAAGAATAGCTGATCTTGCTTACCAAAACAATAAATTTCAGGAAGCGCTCATCTATTACCAAAAATTACATAAAATGCAAATGCAATTAAGTAATAAAGAATATTATCGTACTTCAATAGGGTTAATTAAAGCCAGTTTTGCCATAAAACAGTATCAGACTACTATACCCGTTTGTTTACAATTGGTGCATAATCCTAAGGAAATACCTGCCGAAATTATACAACAAGCCCGTCTTTATTTGGGTAAAGTTGCCATGCAGCGATCTGAATATAAAAATGCGAAGGGCCATTTTTTGAAAGCCAGTACACCCCCATATACCGCTATCGCAGCAGAAGCACAATATCTGTTGGCTCATGCAGAATTTAAACTAAAAGCCTATAAGGCTTCGTTAAATGTTTTATTTGAGCTTATAGAAAAGTTTCCGCATAATAAAAACTATATAGATCCTGCTTTTTTACTGATGGCAGATAATTACATTATTTTAGGTAATTTTACTCAGGCCCAAGCTACCTTGGATTCTATTATCAGCCAATCAAAAAATAAAAAAAATATCGAATTGGCTAAGAAAAAAAGAGCAGAGGTGATGTCCAAATTAAAAAAAGTCAAAAATCTTCCTGTAAAATAGAAAGGGAATTAAATATTCCCAAAACTTTTACAAATGCGCGTAGTGGTTGTGTAATATTAGCTGCTAAGAAATATCTTATTAAGATATGTATAGGATTTACATAAAAGGTATCTACGTATGCATACATATTGTTAGTTTATAATTTTTAATTTCAAGCGAACCATATCATGGCAAAAAATTTAGTTATTGTGGAGTCACCTGCAAAAGCAAAAACCATTGAGCGTTATTTAGGAAGTGGCTATCAGGTAGCTTCCTCTAATGGTCATATTAGAGATCTTATTAAAGGAAATAATGCCATTAATATTGAAGCAGGTTTTTTGCCTAGTTATGAAATTACGCCCGGAAAGGAACGCATTGTACAACATCTTAAAAAATTGTCTCAATCTTCGGATTGTGTTTATTTAGCTAGTGATGATGACCGGGAGGGAGAATCTATTTCGTGGCATTTAAAAGAAGCACTTGAGTTAACAGATGACAAAGTGCAACGCATTGTCTTTAGAGAGGTTACTAAAATAGCAGTTTTAAACGCCTTGCATCAACCCCGTACCATCGACTTGTCTTTGGTTGATTCGCAACAAGCAAGGCGTATTTTAGATCGATTGGTGGGGTATGATCTATCTCCATTATTGTGGAAGAAGATTAAACCTGGCCTTTCTGCGGGCCGTGTGCAATCTGTTGCTGTGCGGATGGTAGTAGAACGCGAAAGAGCTATCAACCGTTTCGTTTCAGTTGCTAGCTTTGCTATATCAGCGTTTTTTATCTTACCAACCGGGCAATTGCTCAAAGCAGAGGGGTCAGATAAATGCAAAACAGAGGAAGCTGCATTAGCCTTTTTAGAAAAATGCAAAGATGCCCTTTTTTCCATTAAAACATTGGAAAAGAAAGCATTAAAGCGATCTCCTGCCCCTCCTTTTATTACCTCCACATTACAGCAAGAGGCTAGCAGAAAGCTCGGATATTCAGTAAGTCGTACCATGATACTGGCTCAGAAACTCTATGAAACAGGTAAAATTTCGTATATGAGGACTGATTCCCTACATCTTTCTGAAGATGCCTTACAAAATATAGCCAAAGAGGTAACCACAACCTATGGAACAGCCTATTTCTATGCTAGAAACTATAAAACCAAATCATCCACTGCACAAGAGGCCCATGAGGCCATACGGCCTACCGATTTTTCGGTAAAAGTAGCTAGTAGCAGTAAAGATGAGCAGCGCCTCTATGAACTGATTTGGCGTAGAGCTATGGCCTCCCAAATGGCTGATGCGCAAATAGAAAAAACTGTGGCAACGATTCAAATTTCTACAACCAACCAGACGCTTATCGCAACAGGAGAAGTATTAAAATTCGAAGGATTTCTTAAGGCTTATGCGCGCGTTAAGGATGAGGAAGAGGAGGAAGAAGAAGAAGGGGGACTGTTGCCCCCATTGCATGTAGACCAAGCATTACCCCTAGAAAAAATGTTGGTCCGAGAAAGATTCACTAATCCACCTGCCCGCTATACAGAGGCTACTTTGGTCAGAGATTTAGAAGAAAAAGAAATTGGACGTCCCTCTACTTATGCACCTATTATTTCTACCATTCAAAAAAGAGGCTATATTACCTTAGCATCGCGAGAAGGCTTTCCCCGGGCCTATAAGCTATTAACTTTACAAAATAATTTGATTCAAAGCCAAGAATTAACTGAAACGGTTCGTACAGAAAAGCAAAAACTTTTTCCAACCGATATCGCTGCAGTAGTAAATGACTTTTTGATTAAACACTTTTCGGATGTAACCGATTATAATTTTACGGCATATGTGGAAAAAGAGCTAGATAAGATCGCACAAGGGACTAAGATCTGGAATCAGATGTTGGCCGAGTTTTATAGTGGTTTTTATCCTAAAGTTCAGGCTACTGCTGATGTAGACAGATCTATGGTAAATTATACCAGATGTTTGGGCAAAGATCCACAAACCAATGCTTCGTTAATCGTTCGGTTGGGTAAGTATGGTCCATTGGTGCAATTGGGTATCGAAGCGGACAAACGTGAAGAAGCGCCTCGTTTTGCAAAGCTGCGGGAAACGCAGCGTATGGAAACCATTACATTAGAAGAAGCCTTAGATCTTTTTAAATTACCACGAACAGCGGGTGTCTTTGAGGAACTTCCGCTCGTAATACATATAGGCAAATTTGGTCCTTATATTAAGCATGGTGCACTTTTTTATTCCCTACCAAAAGAGGATGATCCCTTTACGGTCAGTACACAAAGAGCAATAGAAGTTATTGAGAACAAACGAAAGTCAGATGCTGAAAAATTGATCAAAACTTTTCCTGAAGCGCCCACTATACAGATTTTAAATGGAAGATGGGGGGCTTATGTCAAAAGTGGAAAGAAGAATATCCGTATTCCCAAAGATATTACCGATCCTACGTTACTAACTCTAGCAGAGTGTTTAACGCTTTTAGAAAAAGATACAACGCTCCCAAAAGGCAAAAAGGCATAGCATAAGATCTTTTTATGGGTAGTATTGATTCTATACGTTCAGTCCATTCATTTTTTTTAATAGATGAAATAATTATATTACCCTAATAAAGAATAGTTGTAAAAGGTATTCTTACAAAAATTCCCAGCATCTATTTTATTTTTACCATTATGAAGCGTAACAACCATAGCACAATAGTGCGCATATTTTATTTTATCCTATTATTGAATTGTATGGGTAATAATTTGGTATTTGCACGTCGTTTGACATATGATGACAATATTGCTATAAAGATTTCACGTAATTACCTAAAATCTTTTCCTATTACCCATACACCTGTAATGGCTGTTCCTTTATCTCCTACTAGTACTAAGCAAAAGCAGCAAATGGTATTACCTTCAGTTGAGGTAAATTTAGCTGAGAGTACCCAACGTAAGATTCTATTGCGTACGATATTTTCTGATATTACACCATATGTTTTAGAAACAGACGTGGAGCTATTAAATAACAATGCGTGGACAGATTTGATTCTTTTTTGTGGTGCCGATAGCCATCCCGCTCATCACTTATTGTCCCGTATAAACCGGACCGCTACGGTAGTGGGTGAATGTGCCTTGGCTACGCTTTTAGTAACCCCGACAAGTGATATAGCCACACTGGCTAACCGTCAACAAACCGTGCAATGGTTGTTAGCGCATCCCGCATGTTTAACTGATTTAAAGCAATCTTTGGAAGCCTACCACAACGTAGAACAAAGATTGCTTTCCTTTTGGACCCATACCGATCCGCTTGCTACCAAAGAATACCAGGCATATATGAATAGGCGGTTTCTTTCGGACAATCCTGCTGTAAATAAAATAGAGCGTAAGCTTAATACTCGGATTTTTGTTAGAAATTTCCGGGATATATATGGAGAATTTATTGCATTGCCCATATTTGTAATTTTATCTTGTGAACTCCATTATTTGATGACTGCCTTTGCTAAAGGAGGTTTTTTTAGATCCTCTACCAGTAGAGACAGTAGCTATGAGATGGCTCCTTTCTTTATACCAGGGTGGTCTATTAAAAAGGCTATATCTCATTATCGAGATGCCAAGAACCCCAGCCTTTTACCTTTTGCAGGTGTAGCTATTACGCATGGGTTAGCTGTGTGGCGAGGGTATTGCGGTGTCAAACAGTATCAAGAATATAGTACTGTTTTTCGGAACCTAGCCAACCGTATGCAAGATGTGCAACTTTTTATGAAAACGATTCAACAGGTAAGTAACATAGTGGCAAGCCATCACGAATTAGAAGCGCTTTATGGTCCCTCTTTACAGGAGATCAGGGCCCTATTGGCCCATAGTAAAGAGCAAACTGAAATAGGCATTATGGTACGTAACTTTTTAAATATGAAGTTTGATAATTGGTCCTATATACGTGGGAATGGTGGTAAGCTATTGGCTACCTATAATTTGTTTGAGGAACATAAAAATTGTTTAAAACCAGCTATGTATGCATTAGGCCGATTGGATAGTTTTATGGGTATTGCCACTTTAATGGAAGAAGCCAGCGAAACATGTCCAAAACACTGTTATACTTTTACTAAATTCTTAGATCGTTCCACACAAACCACCCCCTCTATACAGTTCAATGGCATGTGGAACCCACTACTAGATCCTACAGTAGCTATAGATAATGAAGTAGAAATGGATGCACATAAGACGCGTAATATAGTGCTTTGTGGACCCAATGCAGGTGGTAAATCCTCCTTTCTTTCTGCTGTAGCGATGAGCCTACTGCTTAGTCAAACTTTTGGGATCGCTCCTGCTAAACACGCAATTATTACCCCTTTTAATAAGATTAACACCTATATAGAGGTGGAGGATGATATTGCAAGAGGGGCCTCTCTCTTTATGGTAGAAATAGAGCGGATGCAAAGGTATGTCAACATGCTAGAAAAAGCTAAGCCAGATCAATTTATTTTTGCCGTTGCTGATGAACCTTTTGCGGGTACCAATCCAGCTGAAGCTGGCGCTATTGCTTACAGTTTCGTTGCTGCTATGGCTCAATACCCCAATGCACTGCATATTGTAGCTTCTCATTATCCAATTTTATTGGGCCTAGAGGATAAGGCTCCAGGACGGGGCATTAGAAATTTTAAAGTGTTTGTCCAGGAAGGTATTGATAAAAAGTTACATTATACTTATAAAGTGGTACCAGGAGCGGGAACCCAAACAGTCGCTTTAAAGTTACTTGAACGGGCAGGGTATGATCAAAAATTGTTAAAAGAAGCGGAATATATTACTAAACATCCAGAAAAATTCCATAAGGGCTTTCGTAAAGTTCTTTAAGAANGTAAACAGCTTAAAGTGGATATCTCTATGATTTTAACCAGTATAGAGGAGACGCTAGCAGATACCATTCATCAATTGCTGCATAAGGCGGGCAGCCATAGGATATTTCTATTAGAAGGCCCCATAGGGGCTGGCAAGACAACCCTTATTAAGGGGCTATGTAACGCTTTAGGCGTAATGGATGTAGTACACAGTCCAACTTTTGCACTTATTAACGAATATAAAACGATCGATAATGGATGTATGTATCATTTTGATTGCTATCGCATGCATGGTATAAGCGATGCGATTGCGTTAGATTTTGAAAGCTATTTTAGTTCTGGCTATTATTGTTTTATAGAATGGCCCTCAAAAATTGAGCCTATTTTACCTGAACATCATTTCCTGATTAGACTAGAAATCGCAACCCCAAATAGTAGAAATTTGATTTGCAGCAGTTATTAACTTATTTTAGTATAATAGGAAATTAACATAAGCTATATTTCCTGTACCATCTAGCAATTGTATATAAAAATTGTCAACGTTTTATGGATTAAAACAGTTATAAAGGATTATAAATCATGAAGAGAACATTTCAACCATCGCTTAGAAAAAGAAGAAATAAACATGGGTTTAGGGAACGTATGTCAACGGCTAATGGCCGTGCAGTGCTAGCTAGAAGAAGGGCTAAGGAAAGATCTAAATTAACTGTCTCTGATGAAATGAGACATAAACGTTAGTATGAGCTTGGTCTTCTGTGATACTTTATTACTACCCAGTTTATGGCAACCAATAGATTGCGCAAACGGGATCGGTTGGTCAATCGCAAGCATATAAACATACTTTTTCAGACAGGCAGCTACTTCCAGATCGATCCTTTTAAAGTTTTTTATGTAAAAAAAAAAGAGCAGCATTATTAACGCATGCATATGATAAAAATGCGTGTCACAAAGTGCTTTTTTCTATTCCCAAGCGGATCGTTCATTCTGCTGTAGAACGCAATAGAATAAAGCGGTTACTTAGGGAAGCTTACCGCATACATAAGCATATACTTGATCTTCCTTTAGATACGGCTGGATGCTCCTCAAAGCGGCAATTTGCCTTTTTAATAGGATATGTGTATACTGGAGAAAAGGAGGGAGTACAATATCCTATTGTGCATAGAGCGGTTATGGCATCTTTGCAACATTTGAGCGTTTTGCTTGGTATCACCTAATCTTTAGGAATTAGCATTGAATAGTGAAAGATAGTTATTATTTTTTTTGTATTTGGGGTTCTTTACTTAACCTTAGGCTGTTGCTGTTCTAACCATCTTGCAGGCAGTCATATATAAACCATCATAATATAGTAATCATAATATAGTAAATGGTTGGGTTGTGGCCGTTCGTTTGTGAAAAGCGAGCGTAAGGGGGTGTTATGGCCCCACGTATGGAAGCAAAAAGTTGCTATAAAAGCATTTTGCAGTAATATATTATTAGGATAGGTATGCATTTAGATATTGTTGTATTTCTTCTTTTTGTATTGACAAATGTATGCATTGGTATAGCTTCTATTTACCGCGTTAGCACATTTCAGCATTATGCTGTAGGTTCAAAAGAATTTACTACAGCAGCTATTGTAACTAGCATTCTAACGATGTCTTATGGAGGAGGTATTTTCTATACTCCTTTTGATATATATTCCTTATTATTCTTTACAGGGAGGACCATAAGCTACTTTATAATAGGCACCCTACTATCACACCGCTTATACTTTTTTTTAAATAACCAGTCGATAGCAGAGACTATGGGGAAACTGTATGGGACAACTGTTCGAAAAGTTGTGGCCGTATGTGCGCTACTCCATAATGTTGCTGTAATTGCGCTTCAGATAAAAATACTATCCATAGTTATATCCTGTGCTTGGGATATACAAGAACATTATACCTTATGTTTGGCAGCTATTTTTATAAGCTTTAGTATTGGATCACATGGCATAAGATCATTAACGTTGCTCAGTGCAGTACGTTGTGCTACCTTTGGTATATTATTTCCAACTATTGCTTGGGTTTTATGGAAAAATCTCATAACCCAATGTCATGCTGACCAATTTTCCCTTGCTTTTACCATTAAGAATTCATGGAATACTTTAATCAATATTCGTTCCACTGGACATTATATTACTTTCTTTATCGCTTATGCTATACCCTGCTTAAATCCTGCTCTATTTCAACATGTTTTAATTTCAGAAAATACTACCCAAATAAAACGTTCTTTTAATTATGCCGGGCTCTTTACATTAAGCATAAACTTGTTTTTACTATGGATTGCCCTATTAGTAAACAGCAATAAGCTGGATCTATCCAATACGTACTTACATTATTTTAATGCTTATTGGGGAGTCAAAGGGTTGTTTATGCTAGCGGTTGCAACTTTAACTTTGTCCTCCGCAAATATATATCTGCATGGGGCTACTGTGTTAGTCGTAAATGATATACAAAATGTGTTTAAAAGGGATAAAACTTCCGCAATGAACTTTAGCGGCTATACAGCTGCTATAGGTTTGCTTGCAGCACTGGTTGCCCTTTATGTTAAAGATCCCTTACAGTTATGGAATATGGCTATTGTTACATTTAAACCTATTGTAGGTATTCCATTATTAATACATTTACTTGGCGTTCAGCTGCATCGATATACAGTATTAATGGGCATGCTGATAACTACTATAACCATTATACTCTTAGAGTATTTTAGGCCTAACCTAGGTATACATCAGATACTCTTCTACATCTTAATGCATTTATGTACACTTATAATTGTACAAACTGCTCACATTTTCTTAAAAAAATATAAACAAAAATCTGATGGTAATATCTTAGCTATTGTTTTCTTTAAAGAAGAAGCGCTTGCACTCGTTTCATTATGGACTAGGTTTTCTGCCCATATCTTGCGTAAGATTACAAAATTTGATCTTATGGATTATCTTCAGAATCAATTACCAAAACATAATTTGTATTACGTTCTTTTTAGTTTTTATATTACTGTTACGGCGTATTGTTCTTTATATACCTTCTCGAGTAATGCTATATGGAGCGCTAAATTAGAAGCGTTTATTCTTTTCCCTAGTCTTTTCGTTTCTACTTTTTTCTTAGCTTATGCGTCTATCCCATCCAAGTCCTATTTGACCAAAATTGCGTTGGTAATATGGCCATTAAGTAATTTTTATTTTCTTTTTTTAGTGAGTAGTGGCATGGTAGTGCTTAGTAAGTTTGCGCATTTGCAAGTCATTATTTTTATGCTAAACATCTGCTTATCTACTTTTACCAGTCCCTTGATAATTATATTTTTTAGATTCTTAATTAGTATTATAGCAATATGGATATGGATTTTTTATTTTGGCAATAACGTAAAATTAATAGATGCTTTCTTTAACCTAAACATTAGTGTTGTATATATTATATTAATGATATTCATTTTGCTAGGAAGCTTGTTGAGCCATGAGCAACGGCTACGAAAACTTCTTGTAACCATACAAGAGTTAAGAAGTAGCCAGGAGGAGCAAAATGCAAGACAATTTTTTAGTAAACAACAAGTGGCAGCGCTTGCTTATGAAAGTGATTGTGTGATAAAGCAATTACATAATACACTCCTTCGGTTGCTTACATCCAAGGAGCATAAGCATAATCTTGCTTATGCTATAGAAAAACAATCTATACGTTTAAAAAAATATTTTGACAGTATTTTTTCTTATTTAAAGCATAATCTCTATTTAGAAACGAATTGGATTAGTATTGATCAATTATTAGCTGAATGTTTCAACGCTATAAAAATTAATGATATTTATCATTCTCCATATGTAACCATACATACAGAACATCTTTACATACAATGTGACATAGAACGTATAAAAAGCCTAATTATAAATGGTTTATATTCCTGTAAGTTATATGAGTCGATGAATAGCAACAAAAGAAGGGATATCTCTATTTATATAAATGATACGCAATTAGGTTATAGGTTAACACTTTTGCACGGTAAAATACAAAAAGTACATGCGGTCAGCTTTATGATTACCACTACAACGGAACGCCCAGCTATTCTTCCGCTATACAAGGTAGTAGAAATGGCAGATGTTCAAATATTAAACAAAGAAAAAGAGCAAGATCAATTAAATGCTGAAAGTCACCATATTGTAAATGCTCATTATGGTTACTGTGATATTACCCATTCTGATTTAGGTATCACGCATTTATACGTAATACCTGTAAACTTACAAGAAATCACTAAAGCATTTGCTGCTTTTTCACCTGTGGTCTATACCCAGAGCGTAAAGCCAGATTCCATAAGCATGCAACAAGAGGCCATTTTTTTTGAAAAAGTGAAGGGCACAGGGCTTGCTGTTCAGAATATCATGGATGTCCTGCAATTAATTAAAACCTATTATGCTACACAAAAAAGAAAAACAGGAGAACTGTTTTACCTACATCCGATGGCCGTGGCTACTATTTTACTAGATCTAACGGAGGATACCCATGTCATTATTGCTGGTTTAGCACATGATGTAGTACAAAACACACCCCTGACAGAGGCTGGATTAACTACTATACTAGGAGAAAATATTACCCAGATGTTGTTTACGGTAGAGCTTATAGAAAAACATCTGCCGCTAAGAAAAAATGATTACCCTGCCTATATCAAAAGTATCATTAATGATAAATATCATAATGCTATTCTTGTGAAGCTGGCAGATGTTTTACATAACGCAAAAACCATTCATGGGCATAGTATTGAAAAACAGATAGAAAAGGCAACACTGATTCAAGAATTTTATGTGCCATTGGCACAGGCAATGCATCTCACTAAGGTAGCCCATACGTTGCATATATATGCTTCTAAAGTGTTAAATATTGCTTTAATATAACGATTGGAAAGAAGTGAAAGGTCAATTTTCTATAATTTTTTTATTATGAATCTATACGGAAAAACCATACTTATTACAGGCGCTTCTCAGGGTATTGGAAAAGCCATTGCAGTTAAATTAGCAGAGGCAGGAGGCCATATTGCTTTTACCTATTTAAGTGCTAATCAGTCAGATATTATGAATCTGGAAGAGACATTACGAAACCTGGGTGTTAAAACAAGGGGATTTCATTTAGATGTATCTGATTTTACCTCTACAGCTAAAGTAGTGCAAGATATATTACAAACATTTGGTAGCTTAGATGTATTAATTAATAATGCTGGCATAACAAGAGATAATTTGCTGTTGCGTATGTCTGAAGCGGATTGGGATGTTGTATTAAATGTGAATCTAAAATCTGTGTTTAATATGGTAAAAGCATCCATGCAAACTTTTCTTAAACAGCGCAATGGTTCTATTATCAATATAGCTTCTGTGGTAGGCATTAGAGGAAATGCTGGTCAGGCTAATTATGCTGCTTCTAAAGCTGGTATAATTGGCTTTACAAAATCAATTGCGCTAGAATTAGGAAGTAGAAATATACGTGCCAATGTTATTGCACCCGGTTTTATAGCTTCTGCTATGACAGATAAGCTGAGCGGACCCTTGCAAGAAGTATGGAAAAAAAACATTCCGCTTAATCGCATTGGACTTCCAAAGGATGTAGCTGATTGTGCCCTTTTTTTGGCTTCTGATGCATCAAACTATATTACTGGACAAGTCATTCAAGTAGATGGTGGTATGCTTACCTAATTACGGGTCTTTCTACCACACAGAGGAACAGATACAATATTTCACTTAAAGGCTATCATGCACAGCATTACAAAACCCTTTTTTGCAGTAGTGCTTTTACATGGATTAGGCGCCCCCCAAAATGAATTAGCTGTTATTGCAAACAAGCTTCGGGCTACTTTCGGAAATGCAGTACTTATCATACAACCGTCTTGCAGAGTAAGGCAGCGCTCCGTTTACCTAACTACCCAAAAACAAGCTGAAAAAGTGCTAGCTTATATCCAAGATAAGTTCATACAATACCAAACAAGCAAAACTTTGCCCGTTGTCCTCATTGGCTATAGCCATGGTGGTGTAGTGGCTATGCTATTGGGAGAACGTTATAGCGATAATTTGAATATCAATGGTATAATAGCTATAAATGCACCATTAAAAGGTGTGGCATTGTTAAAACGCAACCCTAAGGAAATCAAAGAATTTATGTCTGAAGCCAAAGCAAGTTTTCAATGCATTGGCTATCAATCAAGCTGGCTGTATAAAACTGTAGTAGTCAATGGTATGGTATCTTTACTGCTACCTTACCTGCAACCTTCTTTTCGTTTTACATTTCCATTTTGTGGCCTAAAAGATCTTCATCCAGAAAGCAGTTGCATAGAAACAGTAGGCAATTTCTTACATAATGGCGCTTATGGTATACCTATTTTAATAATAGCTAGCTATCAGGATGATTTTAGAAAATTATTTGACATCAGACAACCTATAGAACAATATACAGAAACAATGATTCAATTAAATCAGATATATTCTAGATATATAACTGGTAATCATTTTCAAAAACACGATACCTTACTATCCTTATCCAGTCAATTGTGCAGAAACTATGTTACTGAATATGCTATACATGATTCAAGCGACGGGCCTAATAATACTGCTATGGCGCCCTATACTATCAATTGCACCAATATAAAAAGCAAAATTTATCAAGATCTTATTCATGCTCATAATCTAATCGCGATCAATCCTTTCTTATTTGTAGCATATGGAGAAAGGGTTATTCATGCGCATCAGGTTTTAACTGATTTAATAAGCTTTATTAAGGAATGTACATGTTTACCTGTTTAAGCCTGTATCTTAAAGTATCCGTTCACTTGCGTGGCAGCAAAGCAGTATCCGTTCACTTGTGTGGTAGCCATATTTTATAGATTACAGCAATTAAAGCTACTTTTTTTGCTTGATCAAAAAAAGTAGCCAAAAAAAATCAAGCGCTGGTGAACAAAGCTGTTGAAAATTCCAGGCTACAAGCTGAAAATCAGAACTCGCCCAGGCCTGCGGCCTTGGGCTCAAACAGGCTGATTTTCTACTACCTTGTAGCTTGGAATTTTCTAGTCACAACTTTGTTCAAGGCGCGTTTTTATAAACTTACATTATTGCGCTATTTCTAATTGGTACGAACGTGAAAAAATACGCATAGGCCACACCACTGAGCTGCATAAAATGTACCATTCCTACGCAAAATATCTGGATTAACACTTAAAATAGACTTCTTTTGCAAGTATAAACCTTTACCAGCTGAAATTACGTCGTTTGTGTTTAAGCACATCATATTACTTGTTGGTAGTATATGCTGGGTTTAATTAGAATCATTAGATGACTGTCTAAAGGCAGCAGTAGTAGGTGCATTGTAATTATTGTAATCAAAGGCAGCAGGAGTAGCTACATTGCAATCATTATAATCAAAGGCAGCAATAGTAGGTGCATTGTAATTATGGTAATCAAAGGCAGCAGGAGTAGCTACATTGCAATCATTTTCTTTTTCTGAATCTGATGATAAAGGTTCATATAACGATGACGGATTTGCTACAGACTTACTTACTTTTGTCGATTTGTTACTGCTATTATTCAAAGGTTCCCCAGGACGTTTTGCTACAGGCATATCTACTTTTGTCGATTTATCCTTCGGACGTCTCCCAAGCTGTGATTTATCTTTATCCATCCCTACATCCAAGCACTTCTGTAGTCTACATCTCTTGCAGAAGTCGTCATCTTGATTGACTGTACATGTGTTTTTACCGGACTTGCAGGTAAGTTGTTTACCTTTTAGATGCCACCGTCCAAAAAAAAGTTTACATCCCTCGCATGTCTCTACTCCATAGTGAATACCATTAGCGTTGTCATCGCCGCATACTTGGCAAATCTCGCCGGTTTTTTCTATTATCTTGGGGTCTGGTATCTTCATCCCTACACGCAAGCACTTCCGTAATCTACAGCCCTGGCAGGAGCCGCGGAGGTTATATTGATTGATTGTACATTCGTTGTTACCGGGCTTGCAGATATATTCACTACCTTTTTTACCTTTTTTACCTTTTTTACCTTTTTTTACAATTTCTACATACCGTTTAAAAAACTGGTTACATGCCTCGCATACATATGCTCTGTAACACTTACTTTTTTTAGCTCTGCCACTGCATACTTGGCACTTGGTATTGTCCTGAAAGGCTTCTTCCCCGGTGTTATTCATTACTCTGTTAGAAGAACTTGCTGGCATCATACCCAGATGACCAGCTGTTCTATTGCATCCCGTTAAAACCAGCGTGGCAAGCAAGAATAGATGGAAAATTACTTTATTCATTATTTTATTCAATTTAAATTTAAAAAATTATATATACATTATACATCCACAGCATTAAAACCTTATAAGCTGCCTTTGCGCCTTTTATAATTACGTTTCTTTACCAGGATGAAATACAATTGTACGTATTTTTTTTATTGAATCAAAATATTGGATCCTTTAGAAGAGCGTATCCGTTCAGTCATGTGGCTTATACATATCCGTGTTCGTACCCATTAGAAATAGCATAATAATACAAGATTATAAAAAACGCACCTTGAACAAAGCTGTGATTAGAAAATTTTAGTCTGAAAGGTAGTAGAAAATCACCCTGTTTGAGCTTACTCTTCGTCTTTGAAAAGCTGGCTACGCTTTACCCCACCAGATATATCATCTGGTGGGGACCCCTGTTCCGCTTCGGGATTCAGCGTACTTGGGGTTCCCATGATGTATGCATATACATCATGGGGCGAACTCACATAGTGCGTACTATACTGCGTACGCTTCACCCTCGCGCGCCTTACCAGCTTCCCAAATCCATTGAGTAACCGTAGAGCGAGTTCTGATTTTTGAACGGATACTGTTTCATTTTGTTTATTAACAATATATTTTGTAAACTTGTATTTCGGTAAATCAGAACGATTTTTCCAGCTATGTATCTATAGTTAGATTGCTTTTCACATGTTTTCAATGGAGATTATCAAGATAACTGCTTAACTGTTGGAATAGCCGGCTTAACCAGCACTATTCATTTAACCAAAGCGGATTTGTAAGTAAATTTTCTTGTCAAAAACAATTATCTTGTGCTTTTCCTAGCTCTAATTTTTCAGAGATTTGTTTGCTTAATCAAAAAGAAACCCCAAAAATCAAGCAGCAGCCGTTTCTATGCTAGAGAGTATAATATATTTAATTTAAAACAACAATCATGTATTTTTTACTAATTTTATTCCTAGTCTTCAGTGGATGTACTAAGGTACGGCTAGGTATAGGTGCTTCAGACGCCATGGCATTGGCAAGTAGCTCAACTACATATTTATGTAAATATCAAGAAAAAATTGACGATCCGGAACTCATGCAATTGGTCAATGAAAATAAACTTAAAAATAATAGATACTGGACGGTTGAGCCAAATATCGATATACATATACATTTGCATGAGCTACATAATAAATACATGTACACTTTTCAGTTGCAAAATCTACTAGGCAGGCTGGTAGCTTACCTCTGTAAAGAGCCGTGCTATACGCTTACAATAGATTGCCGTTATGTACATTCATCAGGTAAATACCTGTATGCAATACTTGCTGCTCTTAAAGGCACAACTGTTCGTAGTCTATGTTTAAAAAGGGCTAATTTAGGTGCAGTAGAAGCATTGGGCACAGTATTTTCTAAACTCAAATATACAAAGATTGAAGATTTGCAACTGGCGAATAACAAGTTGGAAAATAATGTAGCTGCCCTACTTCCTACACTTGTGTGCACAGCTGTGCACACGTTAAACTTATGTAATAATAATTTAGGCCTGGTGCAAGCAGATCTATTGGGTACAGCATTTTCTATCCTCAAATATACAAAAATTAAAAATTTGCAACTGGCGAATAACAAGTTGGCAAATAATGTAGCTGCTTTACTTCCTGCACTTATAGGCACAGCTGTGCACACGTTAAATTTATGTAATAATGATTTAGGCCTCGTGAAAACAGAGCCGTTGGGTACAGCATTTTCTACACTTAAACATACAAAGGTTGAAGATTTGAAACTGGGTGGTAACAAGTTGGCAAATAGTGTAGCTACCCTATTGCCTGCGTTTGTGGGTACATCTGTGCGTACGTTAGACTTATGTGATAATGATTTAGGACTAGTGGAAGCGGAAACATTGGGCACAGCATTTTCTGCACTCGAACATACAGAGATTGAAAATTTGAAACTGGGGTGTAACAAGTTGGAAAATAATGTAGCTGTCTTGCTTCCTGCACTTGTGGGCAACACAACCCTGTGTTGCTTAGATTTAGATTCGAATGATTTAGGCTCAGTAGAATTGCCCACCCTAGATAAAGCATTTTCTTCGCTTCAGCATACAGCTATTGACAGCTTGTCCTTTGATACAGGTAGTTTTATCTCTTGGGATTTAAGCAGTATGAAACAATTGCTTGCTGCGTTAAGGGATACACAAATACGTAACGTTTTTTGCTTAGGTCCTGAGGGTTCAAGAAACTTAGTTGAGTCGTTTAATTCTAACATTGCTTATCCGCACGATACCGTGTACCATGAACATGGGTTACAAAGAGCATGTATACGTACCATTATGCCAAACAATTCAGATCTAAATGCAGCAAGATCTAATAGACAATTAAAAAAAACAATCAAAGAATATGAATCTGATAAGCCTGGTTTAGATATAATATCCATGCCACCATTGGATGAAGTATATACAACAGATGAAGATATAGAAAATCCCGGCGAAGAGGAGGAAGAAGCGTATACAACAGATGAGGATACGGAAAATTCCGATGAAGATGAAGAGGAGTATATCAGATATGGATGAAGAGGATACAACAAATGAGGATACGGAAAATTCCGATAAAAAAGAGGAGTAAGCTACAGCATATTTTTAAAATGTTATTAAAAATAATGTTTGCTACAGGCAGCTACAGCAATTAAGGAAAGGAATAGAAAAGTAGTGCCACGATTTTAGTTATATTTTATTTATCTTTTAGACAATACCTACATCGTATACCAGGTTGGTAATGGTCATCTAGATCCGTATCGGTTAAAGGCATACGGCAGCCATAACAAAGTAAGCAGCTGCCTTTTTTTAATCCATGGCTTAGGGATATTCTATCGTCAAAAACAAAACATTCTCCTTTCCATCTCGTTTCATCTTCTCGGACGTTAGCTAAATATTGTAAAATCCCACCCTTGAGCTGGTAAATTTCTTGAAAGCCATGTGCAAGCATGTAAGCAGAAGCTTTTTCACATCTGATGCCACCGGTACAAAACATAGCAATGGGTTTATCCTTGTAGGCAACTAAGTTGTTGTCAACAAAGGTAGGAAATTCACTAAAGTAAGTAGTGTTCGGGTGTAAAGCGTTTTCGAAGCTGCCTACTCGGCATTCGTAATGATTGCGAACATCAATTACAACAGCTGCCTGATCTAAAATAGTATGCCAATTTTTAGCCAAGACATGGTGCCCAGCTAATTGCAGGGGCTGTGCTTCCGCTTTAGCCATCGTTACCATTTCATTTTTAACCCTAATCTTTAGGCGACGAAATGGTTTACAATTTGCTTTAGCGTATTGATACCAAAGCTCATTAAATGCTGGAATATCTAGAATTTGAGTCATTGCATGGTCTAATACAGCAGGTAAACCGGCAATGGTGCCATTAATGCCTTCTGAAGCTATAAGCAGCGTTCCCGTTAGTTCTTTACATATGGATTTCAGGGTCTGCTGTAGTATTGCTAGGTCCTGTAGTGGTACAAATTTGTATAAGGTGACTATTTTAAACATATCAGGTGCTGATGATCTTCGTATATACAGGTATGCATACAAATGATAAACTTACTCAAAGTTACCGAAATTATACTTTAATAAAAGCACCATTAAACATTTATGCCTTTACAGCAGCTATATCTATATTGTGAAACACTACCTCTCCTTCTTGATAACCAATAAAAATAGGTTGATCCTTTACAATACTGCCCGCAAGCAATGCTTTAGATAACGCATTCAATATAAACCGTTGCATCAAGCGCTTCAATGGCCTTGCACCAAATTGTATACTATAGCCTTCCTGCGCTAAATACGCTAGGAGTGCCTCATCTAGTGTTATGGTAATACCATTTTTTTGCAGATCTGCTTTAAGTTTTTCTACCTGAATACGTACAATATCCTTAATAACACTTTTGGAAAGTGGATGAAATAGAATAATTTCATCCACTCTATTGAGAAATTCTGGACGCAATAGCTGCTGCAGCAACTGCATAACCTCTTCTTTGGTTTGCGTTAACAACGCTGGTTCGGGAAAGTCTGTTATATCCGCAAATCTATTTTGAATAAGATGCGCCCCCATATTGCTGGTCATGATGATAATGGTATGCTTAAAACTAGCTGTTCGACCTTTGTTATCGGTGAGCCTACCATCATCCAATACCTGCAATAAAATGTTAAAAACATCGCTATGCGCTTTTTCTATCTCGTCCAATAATATAACGGAATAAGGTCTCCTCCGTACCGCTTCTGTAAGCTGTCCGCCTTCTTCATACCCTACATAGCCAGGTGGTGCACCAATCAATCGACTAACTGTATGTTTTTCCTGATACTCAGACATATCTATACGTATCATTGCTTGTTCATCATTGAATAAGCAATGTGCTAGTGCTTTGGCTAGTTCTGTTTTACCTACACCTGTGGTGCCAAAAAAAATAAAAGAACCAATAGGTCTCCGTGGATCCTGTAGGGCTGCACGGCTTCTGCGTACCGCATCGGCAATGGCTTGAATGGCTTCCTCTTGACCGGCCACCCGTTGGCTTAAAAATTGCTCTAAGTCTAGTAACTTTTCTTTTTCATCTTGCAACATTTGTGCAACAGGGATACCGGTCCATTGCGCAACAATTTTAGCGATATCTTCTGGTCCCACTTCTTCCTTAAATAGAGGCGTAGCATCGCGCAATGCTTCCACGGCTATTTGCAGTTCTTGTAATTTTTTTTCTGCTTCTGCCAACCTCCCATACCGAATCTCTGCTACTTTGCCATAATCAAAATCTCTTTCTGCCTGTTCTGCTTCTAAACGCAATTGCTCAATTTGTTTTTTTTGTAGGCTAATGCCATGGATAATGGCCTTATCATGCTCCCATTTTGCTTTAAGGACATCTCGTTTTTCATTTAAATCAGCAATGGTTTTAGCCAATGCCTCTAGCTTTGATGTATCTTTTTCTTTACGTATGGCTTCTTTTTCGATCTCTAACTGCGTAATTTTGCGTTGTAATTGATCCAAATCCACTGGAATGGTATCCAATACAATACGTTGTTTAGAGGCGGCTTCATCCATTAAATCAATGGCCTTATCAGGCAAAAAACGTTCTGGCAAATAACGGCTAGCAAGCTGCACAGCAGCTATCACGGCACTATCTCTGATGCGTACGCCATGATGCAATTCATATTTTTCCTTAATACCTCTTAAAATAGAAACGGCATCTTCTTCACTAGGTTCTTCCACTAAGATTACTTGAAACCTACGCTCTAAGGCTTTATCTTTTTCTATATATCTTTGATATTCCTTTAAAGTAGTGGCACCAATGGCATGCAATTCTCCCCTAGCCAATGCTGGCTTCAATAGATTAGCTGCATCCATAGCGCCTTCTCCAGAGGAACCTGCGCCAATGAGGGTGTGTATTTCATCAATAAAGAGCATATAGGCCCCATTGGAATCTACGACCTCTTTGATGACCGCTTTAAGTCGCTCTTCAAATTCACCCTTGTATTTTGCACCGGCAATCAAAAGACCTAAATCTAAGGCAAAAATAACTTTATATTTAATATGCTCAGGTACGTCACCTGCTACAATACGTTGGGCCAATCCCTCTACAATGGCAGTTTTACCTACGCCAGCTTCCCCAATTAACAAGGGATTGTTTTTAGTCCTGCGTGAGATAATTTGCAATGTTCTACGTGATTCCTCATCACGGCCAATCACAGGATCTATTTTACCCGCTTTAACCAGTTCATTAAGGTTCTTAGCATAACG
>NZ_RARA01000027.1:172887-209987 GCF_003788695.1 Candidatus Cardinium hertigii | reverse complement strand
ATACACAACATCTTATGGAAGCAATAGCTTATAACTTATACAGGTCCCCAAATATCATTTTAAGAGGTTGCTAGGGGAATGGCCTATCCAAAATGAACTAAAAGTATCTAAAAATCAATAAATAATGAGATTATTACTGCCATAACCTTAAAAATGGGAAAAATAACAAAAAATAATACTGGAAAAATAGAAAAAATTATACTGTCGGCCTGTTGCAACGGCCTCACATTACTAAATGAGCCCAAAATTCCTGTAATACAGCTTCTAAATATATACCAGAAAAATTCTCTAGTTCTGCACTTATCTTTAATCGTTTATAACACGCTTCTATATGCCACCTCAAAGCATAAACTTTACTAATGCTTTCCAGGGTAAATTGTGCTCTGTCAAAAAGTGAAGTAACCAAAACTTCTCTTTTGCCATTGGATAACATAAACGCTACGACTCTTACTTTCTGGCTGATAGTTTTATCCTTATTTTCTAGAACTAGATCAAAATCTGATTCGCCCGATACAACCCGCTCCCATAGCTTAGTATAATTTTTTCCTTGTACACGAAAAATAAAATCTGCTTGACATTCATAATGTTGTTTGATAAACTTTACTGAAGTATAACCACGATCATAGATACATAATAATTTATCTTATTTTAATGCACGCATTTGCTGAACCATTTCAGGGAGTTGTTCTTCTGCTAATGTGCGTTCTCCTATATTCCAAGGTACAAGCCGAGCATTACAAATCAGAGATGTAGATAAATCAACAAATAGTGAAACCCTGGCTAAAGGGGGCACAATTCCGTTTGTGCCATTTGGTTTAAAAAGACCAAACTCCGATATGATTTCGGGTGAAGCAGGTAAACGAAGGGAAGAACCATCTGCTGCAATAAGTCTGTACCCCTTCCATGTGCCATAGGTAGGATCATTTTGGTAAGCTATGCGGATGCTGTTTTCCAATAATTCTTTAAATCCAGTATGAGAAAGTTTATACCTTGCTTTGGAAAAAGCTTGCTTGGATGGAGGAATTTTGTACGTTAACGGTTCCATAAGTTCACACTCTATGCCTAAACTTCGCTTAACTAGCTTTAAAATAGTGGAAAATACTATTGGAAAAGTAAGTTTCCTTCTGCGCGTGAACATATGGCCGCCTTTGGAATGGATAGTCTGAAATATTGCTGAATACAATTTATCTTTAATTTCCGAAATAAAATTTTCCCCTAAAAACTCTTGCATAAAAAAATGTATCATACACTTTTTTATGAAATAATAAAAAAAGAATTTATTCGCTAAATAAGAAGCAATGCAGCAAATGTAAAAAAAATATCCTATTCTAATTGGTTATCAATAATAGTTAAACCTTAAGTTGACGCCATTGTCCGTTCACTTGCGTGGCAGCCATATTTTATAGATATTATAGAAAATGGCTAATATTGAATAATTGGTGTTTTGAGGCCGTTGCAATAGAAAATTGCAGTGATTGTATTATACAAATTTAGAGTTTTTTATAAGTTTACAGCACTAAAAATGTATGGTTTATGTTCTTTTAAGGCTTTTAACTAACACTTGAGTATAGATTTCTCTTTTTTATAAAATTTTTATTTTCTATTACAACGGCCTCATTATGTAGTCTATCGTAAGAATGCTTACTTTACCCAATCTGAACGGGGAAATAGATTCTTGGAAAGAATAATTTCTCTCTATCTATCCTGGAAGCAACAAAAGCTAAATCCTTTCCATATTCTTTCCCAGATTATAGAGACTTAGGCCACTCCACTGAACGGATACATAGATTTTTGGAAAGGATAATTTCTCTCTATCTATCCTGGAAGCAACAAAAACTAAATCCTTTCCATAACCTTTCCATAACCTTTCCCAGATTATAGAGGCTTAAGGCCATACCACTGAACGGATACTAGGTATAGATTTTTTCCATAAACCTTTATCATTAGATGGAATTAAATATAGAGGTTACGGCCTCACACTGTTTCCTAATTCTTCTATGTCCACTTCTTCAGATGCGCTTGAGTCTAAATTGTAGGAAATATCATTTTGATTTTGATCATAATAATCAGATACTTTATTTTGTAAATCTTTAAGCTTATTGTTTACATCTTCTGGTACTACGTAGTTTTTTTGAATTATCCCGCATATTTCATTTGCTTCTTTATAAAAATTACGATACGCATCCAATGCTCCACTATGTAGGGTTTCCAAATGCTCCTTTATTTCTTGCAGAACTTTGATTATATCATTCGTTAGCTTAGTAACTTTATTTTTATCTTCATTTAACCTTGAATAATTTCTTAATATACTGGTTTCCAATATATCATGTAGTATTCCGTTTAGTGTATCAACAGATTTTTCAAATTTTCCCTTCCATGGGTCTAGTACCCTGTTATAGGTATTAGGTATCCTTGTGAATATGCTGTACATATTGTCATGCAATTCTAATAATCCTGCGAAAAACTTTTTTGTAGTATTTTTAGTATCGGTTTCCTCAGTGGAACTGTTCATTTTATAGCATAAATCGCATATATTTTCTACAAAAAGATTATCTAGTATAAACATACATACGTTCGAGGCAGACTTAGACAGTTTTATAATGCTTTTTACTGCATTTATTGATTCTATATCAGAATATGTTACTTCTGATATTTCTTTCAATGCTTTTATATTGGATTGAAAGTTTCGGATATTATCTTGGGAGCTAACATTTATGACTTTATCAAATGAGTCTATAATGTGTTTGGAGAAAGTCTGAAATGCCCAAATTTGTTGATCTATATATATTGGCAATAATCGTGAAAACTTATCATTCCATGTTTTAATAAAAGCAATATCTTCATCTTTATCTTTTTGTTGAGCTAATATTCCCTTAAATTGATTTTGTGAGTTTTGAAATTCACGTAGAGAATGCTTTATATCTTCTAATAGCCCTGACATCTCGTTACATTTAGCAGTGTTATTTTCTATTTTTTGAATTGTATTATTGATAACATCTTGATATTCGTTACGTACATAGAATTTATGTAATTGGTTTGTATCAATTTTGCGCCGCTTGTACGTCGGCGTATATTTATTTACTTTTAATTTAAATCTGTCAACTGCAATATTGCAGTCCCCCTGAGTTCTAATCCGCCATTCCTTAAGCGCATCATGTTGTTTTTTTATATCATCACTTTGCAAATTTAAAGTTCGCATTTCTTTTTCTCCCGTCTGAGACGCACTACTACTGGGTAATCCAGCACCACTACTATCTTTCATTCCTAATGATCCAGTTTTTTTCTCACATCCAGTTAATACTAAGGCAGAATAAAAGAGCAATGGCTTCCCAATTTTTTGTAAATGGTTTGTATTTTTCATAATTTTCTATAATTTTCTTTATTATGGTGGTAAGATTAAAGTAAAAAACCATGCGCCCTTTTCTTACAGACAGAAAGGGGTATATGTTCACCTGTTTTTAACGGTATCCGTTCGTCCCATGTTTTAAAGTTTAGGCACTACAAATATGGTTTACGGTAATCTTCAAATTTGTTTTCTAAGACCCTGTTTAACACCACCTTATTATAAGGATCTAGGACCCTATCCCCATACACCTGCTTAAGACATTCCTTGTAAAAGGGAACAATATCCAATGGATTAATACTCTTATTTTGTACTAAAGTAGACATAGCCGTTTCTGTAAAGTAAACAAAAAATTCCGCAGATGCTTTCTCTTCCAAATAGCACTTCTTCATTTCTTGGTCTAAGCTATTAAAATGCTCTTGTATTTTAAATCGACTTTGAATATTTTTTGAGTCTATAGCCAGCCATTTTTTCCATAGATGCATTAAGCATAATGATTCCTTTGATCTTATTTTAACATCTAGTGCAGTACTTTTATTTTTTAATCTGGATACGTAGTCCTGCAGGGACTCCAACGCTTTCCTCATTCCATTTATTATTAAAAAGCATTCACATAAGTTTAACTTTTCTATGAGCGAGACAGTTTCACATCCATGATCATATATCATACCAAGCATCTGATCAGGTGTATCTATACTGCTATACTCCTCTATCCACCAATTAGAATAAGATTTATGGAAATTATCAAAGTTACAATTTGGTGATTCAGCTTTTATATTTTCTACATATTTCTGAATGTCATCGCTTATTTCTTTGTTTAGAGATTTACCTTTCAAAGATTCACTCAAATTTGTTAATTCAACTTCACATGTTTTAAGCTGTTGTATATAGTCCGCATTGCTATTTGGACCTACACAACATTTACATATTGGACATTCTTTGCTATAANTAGAACCATCTTGATTCCCTTGCATACCTAACTTATGCCCCATATTACTACATCCAGCTAATTTCAATGAAAAAAGCAAAAATAGCACCTCATGTTTTTTTGAGTATGTTTTGAACATTTTAGGCGCAATTCCTTTGTTTATATTTTTATTTTTCATATCCTTAATATTAAGCTTTAGGTATTTATTTCGTTATAACGATTTACAATTAATGTAATGATGTAATGGCCCTTTACTTTAATATTATAATTATAATTATAATATTAAATAAGGGTTTAGTAAGGCATCAGGTAGCTGTTTCTTCATAAGAACCTAATAATACAATTATAGGAACTTATTTAGTTAATTCCAAGTAAATCAAGTTATTACTGCTTTTTTACTATAATGTCCGTTTAAATGCAGGGATATGGTATCCGTTTAGTGGTATAGCTTAAGCCTCTATAATCTGGGAATCTATAATCTGGGAAAGTATTATGGAAAGGATTTAGTTTTTGTTGCTTCCAGGATAGATAGAGAGAAATTATTCTTTCCAAAAATCTATTTCCCCGTTCAGATTGGGTAAAGTAAGCATTCTTGCGATAGACTACATAATATATCCGTTCAGTGGTGTAGCAGAGTGCTGAAATTCAGAATAAAAATGACCTGATGATCTATTTATTTTATATTTTACCCAAAAAGTAATTTTTAACGTTTTGAGGTCGTTGCAATAGATCAAGAGTATAATTTTTTCTATTTTTCCAGTGTCATTTTTTGTCATTTTTGATGCTATGGCAGTAAGAATCCCCGATCATTAAGGCTTTTAACTAACACTTGCGTATAGATTTCTCTTTTTTATAAAATTTTTATTTTCTATTGCAACGGCCTCGTTTTGTTTTTAAAGTTCATTAACAGTACTTTCATAAAGTACATATGTATTGAACAATTGCTTATAAATATCTTTATTTCAATTTTTTAGTTGATAATCAACCACAGCCATGCCACTGAACAAATACACGTATTTTCTCATTTTCTCATTTTCTCATAGAACAAATTTTTTCTCTTCTTGTTTGGAGTGATTTTTTAATAGGTTAGCTGTTTCTTCATTATAAATTATAAGTCGTTTGGTGAAAAATATACCCATTCCTTTGTTGTCCAATAATCTTTACCATAATCTAGTAATAATTCGTCTCCACATTGGATATTCTTACAGGTATATAACAATATAAATGGCAGATAACCATCCTCAATTTTATTAAAACGTACACGGGTCCGTTCTACATTGATCTTAACTGCGTGTACAGCCCTATCTTGAGGATCACATTTATAGTCCCAAAATGCGTTGATTTTTATTAAAGGATTTCCACGTCCATAGCCACTTACCATTATATTTTTACCCCACATGGAAACATTAAATGCATAACTATTTAGCTCCTTGACAAGGTCATAGCACTTACCAAATGATACACCATCTCGTATCAAATTTATTTCCTCCGCTAGATCCTCATCAAGGGGAAAATTATTCTCGTTATTTACGGATAAATATTTTCCTACATAAATACCCAATACAGTATATGCTGGAATGTATTCTTTTGCTATCAGCTTATCTTGACCATGTAATAGCACACGTGAATCTTCAGGACCTACTTTTTGAATTTCCACCAAATCATCTCTATAAGTTTTCTCCTTACTTAAGAAAAATTTATTATAAAAATAATCAAACTCTTTATTCAGCCAATCGTACTTCTCACCTTTTAGCTCTTCATACCTAGCTTTAGACGTATTATTTGAACGGTAATGAAAACGCAACGTATTTTGATTTTTATTAAAAGCAGGTCCCTTACTTTTTAGAACAGCTAATTTTTTTTGTACGTTATCTCCTAACACAATACGGGCTTCTGGATCTACCATATTCAATGATTCTGGTGATTCTAGTGATTCTGGTTCTGTTTTTATTTCAGGCATTATTACGTCCGTATTGTTAGCACTTTCTGCTGCCCCGTTATTTAATAATAGTTCTACGCAAGCTTTTTTCCCACCACTGGCAGCATAATCCAAAGCAGTATAACCAGAAAGATCTTTCTCATTTATAAGCGTTGGATCTTGTTCTAAACAAGCCTTGGCACATGCTTTATGGCCCTTTTTTGCTGCTGAAAATAAAGAAGAACAACAGCTAGCAACCTCCGCCTCTGCTACTAATTGCTGAACAGTTTTATTGGGCTGCAGGACAGGAAACATCATTTGATATTGATTGGCACAACTGCATATAAAATACGCCATATAACACCAAAAAATAGATTTAATTATTTTTCTTATATATTGATCAAACATGGCTATTACAAATTTTTTACTATTCATTTTATTTATTTAATTAGAGTTAATTATGTTTTACATAAGTCATATGCATTTTTATGGGCGTTATTAACACAAATAATGCATCAAAATTTGCAATCCATTAAACCAATTATGTTATATTTCTTTATATAAAAGCTTTTTACGTTTTGCTAATTTAAGATATATTTTTTAATATATTGACATGCATTACTTGAATAGAGCTCAAAAATATACAGCATAGAAAAATAGTATCCGTTCAGTGGAGTGGCTTAAATCGTTTAGTAGCTCTATTGTAAAATATAATTATTAATATTAAGTTAGGTTTAGATTTTTCCCATAAACCTTTACCTTAGATGGAATTAAACATAGAAATTATTCCCTATTTACTAAGTCAGGTTCAGATCTTAGACGCTAAGATTGCGTTATTAGAATCTGAAAACAAGGCGTTGCGTTTAGAGAATGCCAACCTAAAAGAAAAACTTGGTTTAAATACTAAGAATTCCTCTATATCCAGTTCAAAAGAATTGTACAAATCCAAGAAACGTCCTAGTCATAAGAGTGGACGTAAGCCAGGTGGCCAACCAGGGCATACAGGTGCTACGCGCTCTAAGATGGTAGCTGATTCAATCGTAGCAGTTCCGCTGGATAATTTGTCCTGTAGTTGTGGAGGGGATATAAGATGCTCTAAAACACCTACTGTGCATCAAAAGGTAGATTTACCAGATATTAAACCTTACGTAATAGATTATCATCTCCAAAATGGGCGTTGTAAAAAATGCGGTAAACGCCGTACTGCNTCCTGATGCGCCGCATGCGGTACGTGTAGCCAAAAACATATTAAAAATTGAAAAAGCATTATGGAAATTCTTAGAGGATCCCTTAACTATACCCTTAACGAATAACCATGCTGAAAGGCAAATTAGACATTATGTAGTCTATCGTAAGAATGCTTACTTTGTATCCGTTCAGTGGAGTGGCTTAAATCGTTTAGTAGCTCTATTGTAAAATATAATTATTAATATTAAGTTAGGTTTAGATTTTTCNCATAAGAGTGGACGTAAGCCAGGTGGCCAACCAGGGCATACAGGTGCTACGCGCTCTAAGATGGTAGCTGATTCAATCGTAGCAGTTCCCCTGGATAATTTGTCCTGTAGTTGTGGAGGGGATATAAAATGCTCTAAAAAACCTACTGTGCATCAAAAGGTAGATTTACCAGAGATTAAACCTTACGTAATAGATTATCATCTCCAAAATGGGCGTTGTAAAAAATGCGGTAAACGCCGTACTGCTGATCTTCCCCCTAACGTTACGTCAGACATATTTGGCCCAAGAACAAAATCAGTTATTACAGCTTTAACAGGCTTTTACAAAAATTCTAAGCGAGAAGTAGCCGATATCTTAAAAGATATATGTAATCTTCCTATTAGTCTTGGCACTNTGTGCTGCGTCGTATCAAACTATAGTGCAGAAAGTTAGCCAAAGCAACTTGTTACATATAGACGAAACAAGCCATTATACTAAGGGTAAGCTTGGCTGGTGTTGGCTATTTACTAATCAAGTAGGTAGCGTCCTTAAGCTTACGCCTTCTAGAGGTATGCATGTTTTAAAAAATAGTGCATTTGCAGGTAAACATGCAACAATAGTCAGCGATAGGTATGCAGTCTATAACTATTTTAGTCCATCAAAACGCCAAATTTGCTGGTCTCACTTAGCTAGAGATTTTGAAAGGCTTGCCCATAGTGCTCATAGTGCTATTAAAAACTTAGGAGAAAGTTTAAAACAAGTGGCAACTGACTTGTTTGGGTTAACCAAATGGAAATTCTTAGAGGATCCCTTAACTATACCCTTAACGAATAACCGTGCTGAAAGGCAGATTAGACATTATGTAGTCTATCGCAAGAATGCTTACTTTACCCAATCTGAACGGGGAAATAGATTTTTGGAAAGGATAATTTCTCTCTATCTATCCTGGAAGCAACAAAAACTAAATCCTTTCCATAATCTTTCCAAGATTATAGAGGCTTAGGCCACTCCACTGAACGGACAATGGCGTCAACTTAAGGTTTAACTATTATTGATAACCAAGTAGAATAGGATATTTTTTTACATTTGCTACATGGCTTCTTNGGCTTTTACAAAAATTCTAAGCGGGAAGTAGCCGATATCTTAAAAGATATATGTAATCTTCCTATTAGTCTTGGCACTATATCTAATAGTGAAGGAAAGGTATCCTCGAAATGTGCTGCGTCGTATCAAACTATAGTGCAGAAAGTTAGCCAAAGCAACTTGTTACATATAGACGAAACAAGCCATTATACTAAGGGTAAGCTTGGCTGGTGTTGGCTATTTACTAATCAAGTAGGTAGCGTCCTTAAGCTTACGCCTTCTAGAGGTATGCATGTTTTAAAAAATAGTGCATTTGCAGGTAAACATGCAACAATAGTCAGCGATAGGTATGTATCTATAGGGTCTTTCTACAAGATTGTGTAAATAGACATAAGGCAATTAAATCCTGCCTTCAAATTTAATCATAAAGTGAGCCCTAGCACTATTCCAATTTTGAATGGGCATAGTCCATTTTTTAGTCATGTAAGCCACGGTTAAATACAAAATCTTAAAAACAGCATTATCATTAGGAAAGACTCTTTTATTTTTTGTAGCCTTTCGAAACTGACTATTAGCAGATTCAATACTATTAGTAGTATAAATAACCCGCCGGATATCCTCAGGATAATCTAAGAAAAGTATCAAATTATCCCAATGGTTATACCAGGATTTGGCAATATGTGGATATCGTTTACTCCATTTAGTATCAAATGCCACTAAAGCATTATATGCCTCTTCTTCAGTGGATGACTTGTAAATAGACTGTAAATCAGATACTACTTCTTTACGATCTTTATAGGACACATATTGTAAACTGTTTCTAATCTGATGAACTATACAGAGTTGATGTTCTGTTTTCGGGTAAACTGCATGTATAGCATCAGACATCCCTGATAAGTTATCACTGCAAGCAATTAATATATCTTTAAGGCCCCTATTTTTTAATTCTGTTAAGTTACCAAGCCAAAACTTAGACCCCTCGTTTTCACTGATCCATAGTCCTAAAATATCTTTTATTCCAGATAAATCTATACCTAAAGCAACATATACCGATTTGTTGATAATGCGCTTATCTTGCCTTACTTTTACTACAAGGCAATCAAAGTATACTATAGCATATACTGATTCAAGAGGACGGTTTTGCCATAGAACAACCTCATCCATCACATTATCAGTGATTTTACTTATCAAACTTTCACTTATAGTGGCACCATATAATTCTTCTAATTGTATCTTTATATCAGATAAGCTCATCCCTTTGGCATATAAAGATAGAATTTTCTGGTCAAGGCCATCTATTCTTCTCTGTTGTTTAGGTATGATTATAGGCTCAAATGTACCTGATCTGTCTCTTGGAACATCCAGATCTATTGCGCCATGATCTGTAGTTAAGCGCTTGGTATAACTGCCATTTCTCGAATTATCAGACTCATTCCTACTATATTTACTATAGCCTAAATGATCGTCTAATTCTGCCCCAAGGGCTCGTTCTACTATATTTTTCGTTAAAACTTTTAATAGACCTTCTTGGCTAAAGATAGTCGATAAGTCTGCTCCTCCTTCTAACAATAAATCTATCGCTGCTTGGAGTTTTGGGTTAATAGGATCTTTCTTTTTTGATTGCATAATCATAGTAGTTAATTTTCATATAATATAGAACAACGAAAATCATTTTACACAATCTTTTAGAAAGACCCAGTCTATAACTATTTTAGTCCATCAAAACGCCAAATTTGCTGGTCTCACTTAGCTAGAAATTTTGAAAGGCTTGCCCATAGTGCTCATAATACTATTAAAAACTTAGGAGAAAGTTTAAAACAAGTTGCAACTGACTTGTTTGGGTTAACCAAAGCTTGCTTAAATAAAAAATTTGATTTGCGTTTCTTTTTAAAACGTGCTAGAAAATTACGTAAACGAACCGGTTATTATTTAAGAGGTATTTTACCTATTCCTGATGCGCCGCATGCGGTACGTGTAGCTAAAAATATATTAAAAATTGAAAAAGCATTATGGAAATTCTTAGAGGATCCCTTAACTATACCCTTAACGAATAACCATGCTGAAAGGCAGATTAGACATTATGTAGTCTATCACAAGAATGCTTACTTTACCCAATCTGAACGGGGAAATAGATTCTTGGAAAGAATAATTTCTCTCTATCTATCCTGGAAGCAACAAAAGCTAAATCCTTTCCATATTCTTTCCCAGATTATAGAGACTTAGGCCACTCCACTGAACGGATACCTTACTTTACCCAATCTGAACGGGGAAATAGATTTTTGGAAAGAATAATTTCTCTCTATCTATCCTGGAAGCAACAAAAACTAAATCCTTTCCATAATCTTTCCCAGATTATAGAGACTTAGGCCACTCCACTGAACGGATACTTACGTTTTATTTAAAGAAATAATCAGCCTGCCTGTTTGTTGGTCTATTATTTCAAGATGATGCGTTTGGTTAAGCTGTATGTAAACGCATACAGGTATTTTATCACTATTTAAATACCACCCCTGTTTGTTATTTTTATTGATCCGTAATTTAATATCTCCATTTTTCCACTTTAACCTTTTATTTATTACTCTTTTTTCTTTGTTCCTATATTTTTTGTCCCTGCTTATAAAAGCTACATATTCACTTTCTGTAGCAAATAGGGTAAGCTTACCCGTTTGGTAATTTACCCAATCGCCTACATAGGGACTTGCATCACTATTTTGCTGACTTATAAAATCTTTTAAACTATATTCCCATGGTGCTTTTAGATGGTTTGTTTTTTTTAGAAAAAGTACTGTTTGATCATAGTGAATTTCAATATAAGGTTGATTTATGTATTTATAAATGGTTTGATGCTGTTCTTTGTTTTTAGGTGTTATGGTAATACGTTTTCTTTTACTGTCCAACAAGTGGTCCCAAAGTGTATCACTGAGCGCACCTAAAGTATTCGTACTTTCTGCTGTTGATGTGGAAATTTCTTTATCAGGTACAGCTATACGGACATATTTAGTGACCTCTTGCTTATTTCCAAAAGATAGCAATACCATATCTGCACCCACTTGTTTACCGAATTTAATACATGCTTCAGCTGTTACCGGACGGTTTGTAAAGGTAGATTTACCTATTACAGCATAGCTATTAAATAATTCCTTCTCTTTGTCATAAGACGTTTTAATAAAAATAGGTACTTTTTTTGCAGCACGTTTTTCAGGGTAATAATGAACATAGGTGTTTTTTATTAACAAATCATCAAATGTTTCACAACTTGTTACTAACAAAAATAAGCCAATGCCCCATAGTACTTTGTGTAGATTTTTTATTATCGCTAAAAATTTTTGTAGCATAGTATTCCGTTTATTTTATTGTTTTATACTGTATTTTACAAATATCCTATACTGCAGTAGGATAACTAAACAGAAGGAGATGGCATAAATTTAATCCAAAATGTACTACCATTGCACATATTAGCCTATTGGTTTTGTCATAAGTATATCCGTAACATAAGCCACAAATCGTAGCAAATATTATATAGATAATACCACCTTTAAGATGAACTAAACCAAATAGCAAAGATGCAATAATAATATGAAGGTTTTTGCTCACTACCGTATCAAATTTTGCTAGTGGTTTTAATAGGCCTCCATTCACTTCTGCTGAAGCGTTTGCAGGCGTAAGGGCCACTTTTTTATATAAATAGCCTATACAAGTTTTTAAGGTATTTTGTAAAAATACACGGAAAATTATTTCCTCTGCCATGCACACAAAAAAGAAGTTATTCATGGCCCATATCCAGAGCATACTTGGTATTTTTGGATCGAATTTCACATATCCACTAATAAAAGCAGGAATTAAAACTAATGAAATACAAATCAAAAGAGAAATAACGGTTTGCTGTAAAGATTTTATATCTATTTTTTTCTCTAAAATATAGAAATGCCTTATGGAATAGAGTATTAGTGCAGACATAGTCTTGTCAAAATTTAAAGATATAGAAAAAGAAGACAATAATGCAACAAACTGTACTTGAGTATTTTTAAAGAAACCAGGTATTACGTGAAAAGGAAAACCAGCTAGGAAAGTAGATAACCCTATAAATAATAACGTTTTCAAAACATTATTATAATTCTTAACATGAAAATATAGATAGGCCATTATACCAAAGCCACACAATGCAGTTAGCCCCACCATATTGATTATGTCCTCATATAATCCTACCATATTTGTTACAACGATGCTTATATATAAAAACTTTTTATTTCTACAAAATAATGCAATAATCACTGTAATCGCCAACAAAATAAGGATATGGTAATAGAAAATAAAATTGGCTATCATAAAATTAGCTATCAGCATATGGCTTCGTTATATATTTAATAAATAGACCTATTGTTAGTACACTTCAGCATCCGTAGTGTACTTTTGGCTCTATATTTCTTACTATCTCATTGCAAGTTATAAAAATAATAGAACATTTGTATAGAAGTTATACATATAAGGCATTACCCGAACTTCTTTTAAAATATTTTAGGTAATCAGTTCTATTTGTATTAGATAGTTGATGCAGTTGCGTCCATTGGCATCAGTACACTACCTCTAACTTAAATCGTTCTCGCATCAATGCTATAGCGGGATTTTTTTTGCTCAAGTAGGTTAATTTTTCTTGATCAGTATAAGGCTTTGTACCTTGTAATTCCTGAACCAGGATACTTTGAAGGATTATTTTAGGATCATTGAATTTTTTACGCAGTTGTACTAAAAGCTCTTCCTTAAGGTTTTGCAACATACTTTCTTGGACAGAATTGATCAATGCAATAATAATAACTTGATCTTGAACCTTTATCGGCTGATTCATAAGATGATAACCCGCTATATTACCCTGTTGTTTAAGTTGTTCACCGTAATCAGCAAAAAAAGCTTGCACTGCTTTTTCTATGATGGGCTCTTTGGAAGCAGGTTGCGCTTCTATTTTTTTAGGTGCATTTATTTTTTTTTTTGTAAGCAAAACATTTTTTAAGCTCTGTAAACTAGGAATAACTAATGTTTCTTGCTTAGGGGGAGGTACCACATCTGTTATCTGCGGTTTTATAGCATTATGCTTATCTAGCGTTCGAGAAGGCGTCTGGGTGGAGGATATTGCCGTTTCTGTTGCATGCGCTACGGTTTCTTCAACAGGAAAAGACCTCGTTGCTAACTCAATCAGTAACAGTTCTACATGCAATCTTTGGTGTTGGCTAGCCTTATAATGTATATCACATTGATTTAAGAGCGTTAATGCTCTTAATATAAAAGGCATCTGACATTTGGAAGCATATTCAGCATAGGATGGACGTATATGATCCGTGACTTCTAAAAGAGGAATAGTGGCGTTGTCTTTGCAAACCAGTAAGTTTCGAAAATGTTCTCCAAGCCCTACTACGAAATGATGTCCATTAAATCCAGCACGTAAAATGGCATCAAAAAGCAAGAGTACAGCAGAAACATTGCCTTGTAAGAAGGCTTCTGTACATTTAAAATAATAATCATAATCAAGCAATTGAAGATAGTCTCTCGTGCTGGTATAACCAATCGTTTCCCCTTTACCTGCAAAGGTAGTAAGGAGATCAAACATAGAAAGCGCATCACGTAGGGCGCCCTCCGCTTTTTGAGCAATAAGCTGCAAAGCAGATATTTCGTAAGCAATCGATTCCTTTGTAGCAATGATTTGAAGTTGTGTAACAATATCTTCTAATTTGATTCTATGAAAATTAAAGATTTGACAGCGAGATAAAATAGTGGGGAGTACCTTGTGCCTTTCCGTAGTAGCCAATATAAATATGGCATAACTAGGGGGTTCTTCAAGTGTTTTGAGAAAAGCATTAAAAGCAGCATTAGACAACATATGTACCTCATCTATAATGTATATTTTATATTTTCCCACTTGAGGAACATAACGAACCTGATCAACCAGATCACGAATATCTTCTACAGAGTTATGAGAAGCAGCATCTAACTCATACACATTCATAGAGCTACTGCTGTTAAAGCTGAGACAATTTGTACAATGGTTACAAGGTTCTATTTCCTGGGTAATTTGTAGGCAATTGATCGCTTTTGCCAAAATACGGGCACAAGTCGTTTTTCCTACACCACGTGGTCCACAAAAAAGAAAAGCGTGCGCAAGCTGATTACATGCTATGGCGTTTTGTAAAGTAGTGATAATATGGGGTTGGCTAATTACCTCTTTAAAGCTAGTAGGACGATATTTTCTTGCGGAAACTACAAATGGGTTTGTGCATGGGCTGCTCATAGTAACATTTTAAACATAGATGGCTCATAAAGCGTTATCCTTGAAAAAAAGATTTGATACGCTCAAAAAAACTCTCTTCTTTTTTATTTGGTTTAGGTATAAAATTAGACGAATGTCGGAGCGAAAGCAATAGCTCTTTTTCTTCTTTTGTTAGTTCTTGTGGCGTCCAAATTTGCACAAATACTAACTGATCTCCCTTTGTACCGTAGCCATCTACTGTTGGAATGCCTTTTCCTATTAATTTAAGTACTTTTCCACTTCTTGTTCCAGGTGAAATCTTAAGCCGCACTTTGCCATATATAGTTGGCACTTCCATTTCGCAACCTAGTGTCGCATCTATAAAGCTGATATGTAGGGTATAACAAATATTATTGCCTTCACGTTTTAAAAGATCATCTTCCTCTTCATCGATTTGGATAATCAGATTGCCAGATATGCCACCACGTGGTGGTACATTACCTTTGTCTCGTAGGGTTAACTCCATACCTTTTCTTACCCCTTTAGGGATCTGAAAGGTAATGAGGTCTTCTATCAGCTCCCTGCCTTGTCCATGGCAACTTCTACAAGGCGTTTTGATCTGCTTGCCTGTTCCAGAACAGTTACTACAGGTAGTTTCCGTAAACATGTTCCCAAGCAATGTTTGGGCCATTTTACGTATACTACCATGACCTTTACATAGCCCACATTTTTCTATGGCATTGCCACCTTCTGACCCATTACCTCTACAGGACGTACAACTTGTGTAGCGCTTTACTTTTACTTTTTTTTCAGCACCTTGTGCAATTTCTTGAAGATTTAATTTTAACTTTATTCGTAAATCTTCTCCATAATTGGGCTGCTGGCGGTCCCTACCTCTTCCCCCAAAAAAACTTCCAAAGGGTGAATTTTGAAATAAGTCACTAAGGTCACCTTCGTAAAAATCACTTCTCCCATTGCCTTTTAATCCATCTTTACCAAACTGATCATATCGAGACCTTTTTTCTGGATTGCTCAAGACATCATAAGCTTCTGTTGCAGCCTTAAACTTATCTTCTGAAGCTTTGTTTCCTGGATTTTTATCAGGGTGGTGCTGCATGGCTATCTTTCGATAGGCTTTTTTAATTTCGTCAACGGAGGCGCTACGTTCTACACCTAGCATGTTGTAATAATCTTGTGCCATTATACTCCAATCACAACTTTAGCAAACCGTAATACATGCGCATTGAGCATGTACCCTTGTTCTACTACTGCAATAATTTTTCCTTTCATTGCGGGGTTTTCTACCGGCTTCTGCATAATAGCTTCATGCAATTCTGTATTAAATGCACTTCCCTCTTGTAAAGCCATTTCCTTTACGCCAAATTTTTTTAAGAATGCGCATAATTTATCGTAGATCAATTTTATGCCTTCTTGCATAGCGTGTTGCGCTCCCTCCTGTTCTGGTTGTAGGGCAGCTATCCCTCGTTCAAAATCATCTACAATAGGCATCAATTCTTTTAATGTTTTTTCGTTGGCTTTATCGATAAGCTCAATCCTTTCTTTGGCTACCCTCTTCTTAAAATTTTCAAATTCAGAATAAAGACGAATATACTTTTCATTTGCTGCAACCAGTAAGGCTTGGAGCTTTTCTAATGCATCTACCGCATGGTCTTCCCCATTTATAGCTTTATCTATTGCTTTATTTATCTGTTTACATTCGCCATTTGGAGATTCGCCATTTGGAGATTGATAAGATGCCTCCTCATTAGCTGATTCGCAACAGCATGTTGCGTTTTGGGCTTCTTGCGCTCCGCAACAGCATGGCCGATTTTTCGTTTTTTGTGATCCGCAACAACCTGTAGCGGTAGGAGTAGGATTGATTATCTCTTGCTCTTTATTGCAGCTGGTTCCTTGCATATTTTTGTCCTGTAGCTTCATATTAAAAAATAGGTTCGAAATGTTCTTGTTATTGAAAATAGTAAAAATATTCATAGCCTCTTTGCCTAGCGTAAGTATATGCATTTTTTTTACCAAATGGTGATAATATGACAAATTGGCATAGCCATTGGCCTATCAAATTACACCTTTTTCTGGATATTTACCAGGTATTTTTATGTAAAAATTCTGTATATCTGCTATATCTTTATTCATATTACCTGTAGGATAAAAAATTGGACCTAAGCCCATTTCTTTTGTAGCATAATTGATATATCCTAACATAATGGGGACATTTCCTGCTTCAGCAATCCTATAAAATCCTGTTTTCCAGCGTTTTACATATTTTCTAGTTCCCTCAGGAGGGATTACTAGTAAAAGTGTATCTGCTGCATTAAGGGTGTTGGCCATTACAGATGCCATATTGTGCCCTTTGTTTGGGGTTGTCTTACTTCGATCTATTGGGATGGCCCCTAGGGCACGCATTACATATGAAAGTGGAAAAAACATTACTTCTTTTTTTATCGCAAATTTGAAAGCCACGGTTGGATAGCTAAATTTAAATAATATGCTATACAAAAAATCCCAGTTAGTCGTATGCGGAGCAAGCACCACTACTGCTTTTTTTAAAGCTGTTGGATGGGTAATATTGTTAATTTTCCACCCCAATAGCCGGATAAGGACCATAGCCCATTTGCTCGTCCAATTACATTCTTTCTTGAGTATTTTACACATACATATTAGTAATTACAAATCGTTCTGATGATATCATACAGAAGATTATTATGCGCATGGACCATTCTTGCATGGGTTTTTATATAAAAAAGGATGGTATAGCTATGTAAGCGTATACCACGCATAGTGATCGTAAAGCAACTGATCAAAAATATTCAACAAATGCATATTTTCATAACTCTTATTATATTTTTATTGTTTATGCCAAAAAAAATGGTAAAATTGCAGATAGTACTTTCCTCCTTAGCTCAGTTGGTTAGAGCATTTGACTGTTAATCAAAGGGTCGCTGGTTCGAGTCCAGCAGGGGGAGCTTTAACACGCATAATGGAACAAGAATGGAAATATTTTTTGCAACAGTTTGAGATGTATCTGCGTTTAGAACGCTCCCTTGCTGAAAATTCTACAATAGCTTATCTTACTGATATAACAAAATTTACTCAGTTTTTACTGCATAAGCATATATCACTACTTGCTGTTGAGCCGGTGCATATTCGTGCATTTTTAGTTGCGTTACATAGTGGGGGAATGAAAGCTACTAGTCAGTCTAGGGTTCTTTCTGCCTTGCGTGTTTTTTACAAATTTTTATTGCTAGATAATCATATAACGGAAGATCCTACTGGTCTGGTAGAAAGTCCGCAATTGGGTCGATATTTGCCATCTGTGTTGTCTGTTCCGCAGATTGTGTCTATGATTAAAGTTATAGACCATTCTACACCTACTGGTATGCGTAATCGGGCTATTGTGGAAACGCTGTATGGTACGGGTATGCGTGTTTCTGAATTAACAGACTTGAAAGCAAGCCATGTCTATTTTGAAGAAGGGTTTGTGCGGGTCATAGGAAAAGGTAATAAAGAACGCTTGGTGCCTATTGGTGCTATAGCGTTAAAATATATTAAACTTTATGTGGAAGAGGTTCGTGTCCATATGGATATATCATCAGGGTATTCAGATTATCTTTTTTTAAATCGACGAGGAAAAAACTTAACCAGAGTGATGATTTTTTTAATTGTGCAGGAACTAGCCAAGAAAGCTAAAATTAATATGGAGGTTGGGCCGCATATTTTTAGACATTCTTTTGCTACGCATTTGGTAGAAGGTGGGGCAGATTTACGTGCTGTACAGGAAATGTTAGGCCACAGTTCCATAACTACTACTGAAATGTATACACATTTAGATAGAAATTATCTTAAACAAATTATACAAGATTATCATCCAAGAAATCACATAAATAATCATAATTGATATTTTTTAAATGGTTGCATACATGTAATTTTTACGTGTGAATGCTTTTTGGGAGAGAAAATGATTATATTTATATTTCGACTTGGGTTCTTAGCTCAGCTGGTAGAGCATCTGTCTTACACACAGAAGGCCGCAGGTTCGAATCCTGCAGGGCCCACGTACATCATATTTTGTACTTAAAATTTTGGGAATTATGCCAGTTAGGTTACAGCGTAAAGCAAGAAAAAATAAAATACGAGCGGGGCAACGCAAAGCCGCTATTAAACGCCTTCTGTTTATGCCTGTTATTAAATGTGTAGACATAGAAGAAATGCGTAAAAGTTTTGCTAACAAGCAAATAAGTTCCTAGCTTTAGGCTCTTAATTTTAGGCCAATCAATCATATAACCGGCTTCATTTAAAAAAAGTACTACTATGCTACCGTTGCAATTGCTTTCGATGGGATCGGGGCATTTATGGATGCATGCCTGTTTATAGTTTTTCAAGTCTATCCTCCTCTAGCTTTTTACTTATTTGGAAGATAGAAGAAAGTTTGGACAGATTATATGCACAGCTTCATCCACTTTTTTTAGCTGATTTTAATAATAGAAGTAGTGGCTCTTCTAAAAAACGTATACAACAGACGTTAGCTGTTCGATGGGCTCTTTGTTCTTTACTGGAAAAGCTGGATTTACCTATTGTGACCCTTTCCAAGGATATAGCGGGCAAACCTATTTTAGAAAATAGCAGGCTACATTGTAGTTTTACACATACCCCTTATTTTGCTACAGTAGCGCTTTCTACCGCTTTCCCTATAGGAGTCGATATGGAAATGGTAAGACCGAAGTTAAATATTGTACAAGAAAAGATTTTAACCGAGGAAGAATCTAAAAATGCTAATAATTGTCTTGAAAAGCTGGCTATATATTGGTGTGCCAAAGAAGCGCTATATAAAATAGTGGGTAGCAAAGCTTGGCCCGCTAAGCATATTTTTATCGAACCCTTTCCATTGCAAACGGAAGGAAAGATTATAGCAAATTTACATCAAAAAAAATATGCCATGGACTATAAGAAAATTGGTGATGACGTAGGGGTATTGCCTCATTTTCTGGTCTTTTGTGAAGACCATTACCTTTAAAATATTCGTTCACTTGCGTGGTAGCGATATTATAGATTACAACAAATGGCTAATATTGGCATCCGTTCACTTGTGTGGTAGCCATTTTTATAGATTACAGCAAATAGCTAATAATTAATAATTGATTATTTTATCCATTTTTAAAAAAACTACTTCTTTTAAAGCTACTTTTTTTGCTTGATCAAAAAAAGTAGCCAAAAAAAATCAAGCGTTAATGAAAAAACTGCTGAAAAACCGAAAATCAAATCTCGCTCCTACGGAGCTCAGACAAGTTGATTTTCTTTTGATTTTTTCTTTACTTTGCTTTGTACGGTTTTTTCAAGGCGCATTCTTGTTTACAATCATATCCTTGCCATTGTGTGAACGGACACATAAAGGGTTTTTATCAAATGGTTGATGTCTATTGTAGCGGCTTCACTTAAGGTAAAAAATTTAAATAGCATAAAACCATGATCAATAATTTAAAAAGTACATCAATGAATTTTTTGCGTCTCTTGCCTAGATGGACGTTAACTATAGGTGGCATCCTTCCTATGGTCATGCATGGTTTATCTATTTTCCATCAATGGATTATTGTTTTCTGGATAGGCTTCTTAGTAAGTGGGTGTCAGTCCAATAGATTAAGTGTGAAATGCATGAAGGGATACGAAGATGAGAAATATAAATACCGTCATTATTCTGGAGTCTTACCGTTTCGTTATATGGCGAAACCAAAAGAAGATGATTGGCGGACTGGCGTATTCATCCAGTTATACTATATGGATGATTTTATAGTTATTCCAACGACTATACTTTCGCAGGTTCCAAAAGAAATTCAGAATGACCTTAAAACTTATTTAATAGAAAATATGAAGCGATACTATGATGAGATGATGCACAACATCCCTACTACGGATGATGAGTTGCGTAAATTAATAGACCTTAAAATCCAAGAAATAATACACACATTCGTGGATGAAGCAATGCAAAACCCTGATATGACTTATGAAACACTTAATATCAAATTTATAAAATATATAGCAGATAAAGTAAATACCTATTGTAAGAAATTTCTACAAAAATATTGTCAGCAAGAAAAGAGAACCAAACTGCAAATAAAAAACGCACAAAATCTGTTCGACAGCACGCAAGATATGTTTAAGTATAAAATATATTTTGAGCAAATGGTATCGTCCATGTTTAGCAATAAAGAAACTACAAAGGATCTATTAATGGACGCATTTGCCAAATCAACTGTGCATTGTGATAGACCTGAGTGTACTGAAGCTAGAAGATGCTGTTTGTCTCTAACAAGGGCCGAAGTAGAATTCTTAGACAAGCTATATCATAGTGATCATGTCGATGCTGCTACTGCAGCAAAAATATATCTTGATTATTTGGGAAAAAGTTCCTACACAACTGTAGAGACATTTTTAAAAGAATATGAACGAGCAAAGAAACAAACAGTGCCAGCACAAGAAGATGACCTATCTGATATCCTACAAAATCTAGCATCTATAGGTCCGTTAACTAGTTGCCCCGATACTTCAAAAGTAACCAAGTCTCGAAACAAGCAGAAAAGAGGTAAACAAACGCAAGCTATCCCAGCTAATAAAGAAAGTAAAAACATTGAAAATGCAATATCAAAACAAAAGATTCAACCATTGGGTTTACAACTTATATCGTCTCAGAGCGTTTACGAAAAACATCCTAGAGTGAAAAAGTGGGAAAGGAATATCCAAGATCTTTTAGCATATTTTCAAAATGTCCCTGATAGTTCATCAGATGCAAAATATAAACATGTCAATATCAATGAAGAGGTTATAAAAACAGAAAAAAGACGTCATGACTTATCTTGTGTGGAAAATATACTAGAAGAATCTGATTCTGATAATTATTTTGTTTTTCAAGAGTCAAAAACAGATCCTTATGCTCGTCGAAAACGACGTTCCTATTGCGCTAAGGCTAGACTGGAGTGTCAAGAAGAGACGCATGCAATTAGGCAAGAAGAAGGAATGGTAGATATAGGCATATCACAAGATACGAAGCAGATATTTCATTTAATGTTCCGTAAAGAAAATCAAGTAGAAAAAATTCTAAATTTTTCTAAGACCAATGCAGCAGCAGATGATGCAGCAGCAGATGATGCAGCAGATCATAATCATGGCTTTCAACTTGTAGTAAAAAATAATCACCGTAGATTCCTATATAAGGATAGGGATACGAACAATTATGTTACTTACATTTATGATAATGAACATGCTTCAGAGCCATACAAAAAATTATATATTATACCTTATAAAAATGCGAAAGGTTAGCCTCTCCCTTTAAAGATTAAGCATAACGACCAGCTACTTTTTTTTAAAAACCTGGTAAATGGCCATGCCTATGCCACCTCCAAGTATAGCACCACCAAACACATCTAGGGGGTAAAGTAATAAAAACCATTATTTATTTTATTCAGTAGTAGTAATTTTCCACAATTAAGTAATATAATTACTTAATTGTGGCTGTTGCAATAGACATATAATAACACACTTGAAGCTAACCAATGGACTCCTTTAAGGTAACCAAGAAAGCTCGTAATGCATATAATCGTTCAAATACCTCTGCTGGCGTTATGGAAGTACCAGTCCGTTTCTGTATCATCTTACGGGCGCCTGCTAAACTATATCCATTTTCTTTAACTAAAGTATAGATGTAACGCAACTGAGTGATATCTTCTTCTTTGTACCTTCTAGCGCCTGTACTATTCTTAGTGGGCTGTAAAATACCACTAAATTCTTTTTCCCAAAAACGTATTAGGGAAGGCGCTACAGCAAAGCGTCGCGCTACCTCTCGAATGGTAAAATACTTTTTTTCCATTTTTGTTTATGCTATATTTTAGTATCTGCTCACTTGCGTGGCAGCTATATTTTAATATCCGTTCACTGGCGTAGCAGCCATGTTTTTTAGATTAAAGCTAATTTTTAGTATCCGTTCAGTGGTGTGGCCTATGCGTATTTGTTCACGTTTGTATTTAGAAATAGTGCAATAATGTAAGTTTATAGAAAACGCGCCTTGAACAAAGCTGTGACTAGAAAATTTTCAGACTGAAAGGTAGTAGAAAATCAACTTGTTTGAGCCTACTCTTCGTCTTTGAAAAGCTGGCTGCGTTCCGCTTCGGGATTCAGCGTACTCGCATAGTTTCTACTATGCTGCGTGCGCTTCACCCTCGCGCGCCTTACGAGCTTTCCAAATCCATTGAGTAAGCTTACTCTTCGTCTTTGAAAAGCTGGCTGCGTTCCGCTTCGGGATTCAGCGTACTCGCATAGTTTCTACTATGCTGCGTGCGCTTCACCCTCGCGCGCCTTGCCAGCTTCCCAAATCCATTGAGTAACCGTAGAGGGCGAGTTTTGATTTTCAGCTTTCAGACTGAAATTTTCAACGGCTTTGTTCACCAGCGCTTGATTTTTTTTGGCTACTTTTTTTGATCAAGCAAAAAAAGTAGCTTTAAAATAAGTAGTTTTAAAAAAATGAATAAAATCATCAATAATCTATAAAATATGGCTACCATGTAAGTGAACGGATACAAATCATCAGCCTCCTGAGCTTTCATATGCCTTAAGTCCTTTATACCACATAATTCTAATTATTAATAGTAGAGAAAATCCTACTGCTAGGAGCAGTGATACTATCCAAATAGATAGTAAAAGTTTAGTTTTTTTTAAGAGGACTAAGGATGGATAGTAATTGATAAGCGCATAAGGTAATATTACAGTGAGTATAACCCTAATGGGTTGAGGATATATACTGATTGGATATTGAATTACTTGTTTAAAAGACCACCTGAAAATACTAGTCAACTTTTCTGTATTTCCCCACCAAAAGGCTAGTAGAGCTGGTATGGTAGTAAAACCGATATAGATGAAAGTAGAATTAAGCAATAATACTATATACAGAATCCACTCAAAGGAACCCCATGTAATAGCTAGATTTTTTAAGGACAAATATAACAGCGTTATTGATACGGCAAATTGGCCTAAGTAACCTATTTCATAGTATTTAGCTGAAATTAATACAAATGGATTTACAGGTTTAGTTAAGAACCCATCTAACGTACCACGTACAATTAAGTTATAGGTGTCACTTACAAACCAAACAACACTATTGGTTAAAGAATAAGCAAGTAGCTCTATACTAAATAAGAACATTACCTCTGAAAAGTTAAAACCTCCTAGGGATTTAAATAAACCCATTGACATCCAAATTACGAATATATCAGCGCCATAGCTTAAAAACATACCCAATGTATGAAAAAATTCTTTTTTTCCATGGTACTTTAATCTTGATTTATAATTCATATATATTACCTTACCGTAAAGCATTATATACCAAGAAATTAACCCAATCAACCGCCTAATATGGTTAGATTTCTGATACCCCGTCTCCATAGCATCTCATGAAAAGTTAAAAGTAAAGCAATCCAACCCAACTGGATTAGTAGCGCATATGCTGATTCAATAATTGAAAATTTTCCCATATATAGTTGGGCTGGGATAAAAAATACAGCTTGAAAAGGAAGCACCTTGGCAATTATAAGTAACCACTGAGGGAAAAACCATAAGGGTATTACCGAACCAGATAATAACACAAAGAAAATGGAGAAATACCATTCCATAAAGTCACCTGGCACTTTCCAAAATGCTAAAACGCCAGATAATAATTCTATCGATATACATATAGCCAATCCTAATAATAAAGATATTAGAAAAAATATAAGATAGATTCTTGACGCTGGAAGCTGTACATCAGATAAGAAAAAAACGAATACTAATATGGTTGGTATTCCAGCAGTAACTGCATTACAAAAAGTATTTCCAATACTATTAATAATAAATATTAAACGTGGTGAATATGGTCTAATAAGGCTTAATGCAATATCTCCAGATTGAATAGCATCAGCAAAATGTAAGGATAATTTTATGTTGGTAACCATTCCTGCTATACGAGAGACGATAGTATATGTAATCAAGTCAGATATATTATACCCAGTAACTGCTTTATTACCAACTGAATTAAACAAACTTACCCATACCAATAATTGTACTAATAAGCTAATTATTACTTCTATACCTTCTAAAAAGAAATTAAATTTATAGGCCCATTTTTTAAAAAAAATATTTTTAATTAATGCAATAAAATACATCATTTAGGTCCTTTTATATAATTCTTTTATGATATCTTCTATTGGTGATTCAGTTATTTGAAGATCAATTATATTACAATAACGATACAAATCTGATATAATCGACAATCCTTCCTTTTGTTTATTAATATTAAACGTTATGTGCCGTTGAGCTACTTCAGTATAGTTATTTAGACGATGCATCATACTATTTTCAATAGTACCTTCATATTTTAGGGTTACCAGTATATTCGGCATATATTCTTCACGTAATTTATTAATGGTACCGTCAAAAAGCAATTTCCCATCGTTGATTACCATAATGCGATTACAAATATTTTCTATTTCAACTAGGTCATGAGAGGTCAGTAAAATAGTAATGTTATCATGTTTGTTTATTTTTAGCAAATAATCTCTTATGCTTGATTTTACTATAACATCCATGCCAATGGTCGGCTCATCCAAGTATAAAATAGAAGGTTTATGCAATAATGTAACAGCAAGTTCACAACGCATTCTTTGACCAAAGGACAATTGTCGAATAGGAACTTTTATTATATTCTGAAGTTCAAGCACCTCAGAAAGCCATTCAACTTGATATAGGTAAGTTTCTTTTGATAAACGGTACATATGGCAATGTAGATTTAATGTATCAATCAATGGCAAATCCCACCACAATTGAGTCCTTTGGCCAAAAAGCACACCAATTTGCATAGCATTGTCCTGTCTATATACAAATGGATCTCTTCCTGCAACATACACGCTACCTAATGATGGTTTCAATACACCTATTAGCATCTTTATTGTGGTAGATTTACCAGCACCATTTGGGCCAATATATCCCACAATTTCACCACAATTAATTTTAAAGCTTACATTATCTACTGCTTTCTTTTCTGTAAAAGTATTACGCATGAAAAAATTCCATCCCTTATTGGTGGGGTATGTAAAAGATCTAGATACGTTTGTTACTTCAATAATACACATACAATTCCTGCTATGCTTTCATTTCAGATTTAGGTATAATATTATAAAATGAGACCTTTGCAACAGGTCGGACAGTATCATTTTTTCTATTTTCCCAGTGTTATTTTTTCCATTTTTGATATTATAGCGTTTCATTAGGTAAGCCGCTATAGCCCTTAGCTGCATATGCCCTGCTACCTAGTTTTAACTTTAACTTATCTAATAAGTCCTCTAAATGAATCTATAATGACTAGATACTTTTGTGGTACTGACGGCTAGACAGCTGGGTTTATGAGGGATTTAAGCTAACCTATGATCAATTGGGGATAACTTCGCCTTGCCAGCTTTCCAAATCCATACGGTAGAACGTTTTTTCCATTTAGCAACCGTTTTAGGGTTAATAGAGTACCTTTTTTTGCTACGGATACGTATAGGCCACACCGCTGAACGGATACGCTTGCTTTTCCTTTGCTATCCTATGAGCAGCATAGGGCGCTTCTTACAAGAATATTATTGTTAATGGTGTTTTGTAAAAGCTTTTTATGTATCCGCCTACATGCATGACATGCTAGGACTAAACAGAACAGATACATATAGGTCACATGACTGAACGGATACGTCCAATCGGCTGAACGGATGCCCACATGCTGGGACTAAAAAATTATAAACTTTCTAATTCCTTCTTAGATAAACCAGTAAATTCAACGATTTCATCTATGGGCTTATACTTTTTTAACATTTTTTTGGCTACTGTTCTTATAGCCTCAGCTTCTCCCCTAGCTCCTCCCCTAGCTTTAGCTTCTACTGCTCTAGTTTCAGCTTCTACCGCTCTAGCTTCAGCTTCTACCGCTCTAGCTTCAGCTTCTACCGCTCTAGCTTCAGCTTCCATCATTTCTTGTTTGAATTGTTTATTCTTATAATCTTCAACAGCCCTATTATCCATGATACGTTTTATCTCTTGATCATAGGTCAACAGTTCCAATTCTGTCCAGTTATACTGATTTAATTCCTCATAAGCGCGTTCTATTACTGCATCAGATCCTATAATTTTTTGTAAATCAGCCTCACTGGTTTCATCTGCATGCTTAAAGAAATAACACCATTTTTCAAGCAAATTGGTAAGTAAACTTATATCCGTAATTTTAAACTTAGGCAGTTCTATAAACGTAAAAGAAAAATCTTTTAAATCATGGGCATAGCTATCTCTATCTAAAATAATATGATCTGACTTGTAAAAAATCTTATCTTTAAATATAATATTATCGATAATAGCTATAAATATTACTGCTTTTAGATCAACATATCTTGCGCCTTCTTTTTTGCCTCTATTTAGCTGACGGGAGTAAGCTTTAGCTGCATAATACTGAGCACGCTTCTCAAAGCCCTCTTGCGGGGATACCTGCATCTCTACTATAATCTGTGTGCCATCTTCGTTTTTACACAAAACATCTACTATACTTTGTTTTTTAGAGGCAATCTCTGGGTCTTGAATCGGAGATAGAAAAGTTACTTCTTTGATGATATCTGTTCCTTTTAACTCCAATATGTCATTAATAAAATGAATAAGAATATCCTTATTCTTTTCACTACCAAATATTCTGCGAAATGCAATATCATTTTTAGGATCTAAAAATTTTGAAATAGCCATAATAGTTACATTAACAATTTGATTTACATAAATACTTATACTTATATAAATCTAAATGAATTTAATATTTCTGAATGAGTTAACCAAGTGAAGCTGTCGATCTGTTACAACGGCCTCCACTTGATTGAATTGCCATAACTATACACCTAAATAAATAATTCTAAAAAAATAAACACTAAAAACGCAATTTAAATTAACGATTTTCTCAATAATGGGAAAGTGGATTATTTATGACAAAGCTTAATTGTCTATTGCAACGGCCTCATATATATTCATCTATTCATCTATCACATATATATGTAGACCAGGCATATCAGCTGCATATGTTCTGATAGCCTCTTTTAGTTTGTTAGAAACAGGCAATTTTTGTATATGCTTTGGGTCTGGCATGGATTGTATAATAGTACGCATGCATACGCGCTGCAATCCATTTTCATAACATATGGTATCATTTGGATAGGCAACTTTTGTATTAAACGCATCCACTAGTCCTGGATAGTACTCCTTATCGAATTTAACTTTGCGTACCTTTGTTCCATTTAATTTAAAAAATACACGACGGATAGAATCTGGGTTCCAATCATTTAAAGAAGCATCCTCCTCATCCATATATGGCGATGTAAAATCTAATTCTTCAATTGCTGTATGTTTCAGTAAAACGAAGGTTTTATATAATGAGTCTCCGATTTCATTGTTATTATATCCACTTAACTGTAACCTACGAACAGCCGTTCCCTCTAGAGCAGTGGATACCACCTCAAGCTTATGGCCTAATTCGGAACACATAAGGCCTAGCTCTTCAATTTAAGAACCTTTGAGCGAAGAAAATGCTTGCTCCAATATGTCTACTCCTACAATAACAAGCATACCACAAACACCATTATAGAAAAAGTCGCGTATTGCTTCTATGCATATTTTAAATTGTCTATTCTATAAAAGAAGGATCTTCATCCGAAGAAGAATGACCATGTATGTCAGCCGTTAAGGGGCTGATGCAATTGGTAGCACAAACTGTAATTAACTGAAACTTATCAAAAAGAGTTTAAAAATTACTATACAAGAGGGCTAATGGTAAGGGGAAAAGTTGTGCTCTATTTTTGAGGTATTTATTTGGATTTTATACATAAAATTGCTTAATTTTGGCAAGTACCTTAAGTAGACGTTCCATTACACGCCATACATAGCTAACTTAATACTTAATATAGTAAATAATGTCCACAACAACTACAAGATTTCCCAACAATAAATTATCATTTTTTGCTTTTTATAGTTTAGCTTTTATTTATATGTGCAGTTGTACGCAACAGCAGCAAAATATATTACCTAATAAGCAAGCATCTAGTCAGCAATTGTATCAGGTTACACAGCAATCTATGGTAGGAGCACCTTCTAGTAAGATACGAAAATGTTGTGCATCTTGCCCGAATGAAGGCTTAGAGCTATCTGATCGTGAAGTTATAAGTGTAAACGGTGATTATGGAATTCTTATATCTACGACTCGTTTGCATCGGGCCATTTATAAAGAACATATTCCTATGTCTATGACTCCTTTGCATTGGGCCATTTATCAAGGACATATACTTTGTGTCAAAGCATTATTAGAAAGGGAACCAGAAAGTGTAAACGCTAAAACAGAATTGGGTCGTTCTCCTTTATTTGATGCTATATTTTGGAATAGGTCGGAAATTGTTCAATTGTTATTGGAACAACCCAATATAGATCCAAATGCTGGTTATGATGATAGAATACCGCTGCTACTAGCCATAAGAAAAAGTGATTGGGGCGTTGTTCAACTGTTATTGGAGCATCCAAGTATAAATCCAAATATCCATGCAGGAGTGTGTAAAACTTTATGGAAAGCTGCAGCAGACGGTGATTTAGTCATAAAAAAAATGCATTTTTTAACCATTCAAACATTATTGGAAAATTCAGATATGGATCATGCTATTAGAAAGTATTATGGAGATAGTCAAGATGAGATGTGTATAAAATTATTACAGGACGCTGTAGAAGTTGATAATTGGGAGCTGATTCAAGTGTTGTTAAAGTATGATATAGAGGCCAATTTTGAAGAGTATTTTGAGAATGAACCCTTTAAGTTAATGACACCATTATGTTATGCCGTAAGGTGTGGCTATTGGAAATCGGTGCACGTACTCTTAAACCATGGCCATATGGACCTTGATGATGAAGTTAATGGTATTGAATATGAATATGAAGATAAAGATACAGACTATGTAGAATATAAATATAAAAGCAGATATGATAATTTTGAGGGCAGAATTGGAGTATTGCATATAGCTGCGATATATGGCCATGAGAAGGTGATGCAAGTGTTATTGGAAAATTCAGATATTAATCCTAACCAGACAATTGGATATTATGATTTTGACGATGATCTCCCTAATACTGATGATTTTTGGGTTGATACAGCTTTGCATTTTGCTGCATTATATGATCGTGTAGAAGTAGTTAAGGTATTATTGAATCATAAAGATATAGACATTGACATTAAAAATCAATCTGGACATACAGCACTAGATATAGCTTTAAAAAAAGGTAGTACGAGAGTGGCAGATGAACTCTTTTCCCATATACTTAAAAAGAAAAATATACCTCAATATATATTACAGAGAGAAATAGGGAATACATCGAAAAAAAAGTAAAAAAATATAGCATACAAAAATATGTACCCGTTCAGTCAATGGCGTCAACTTAAGTGAATTCATGATTAGCAGACCCTCCTAAAGACATGATGCCGTTTAGGTTTATTCACCTTGTCACGACTATATAATCGCCCGGGTCGGATTTTCACTTTAGCTCGTATGCACACTCTATCAAAGAGTTTCTGAAAGCTTTTAGTTGAGCACTTCCCAATCAGCACTTGATGCATTTTTTGACGCATCACACCAAACAAAACTGAAAAATTCAAACGATACTCATTTATTTGCTCTGGTTTCCAGGGACCTTTAGCATCATACATATGCAGTGCCAATAAATTACACATTACTAAATGAGCCCAAAATTCCTGTAATACAGCTTCTAAATATATACCAGAAAAATTCTCTAGTTCTGCACTTATCNNTATGCCTAAACTTCGCTTAACTAGCTTTAAAATAGTGGAAAATACTATTGGAAAAGTAAGTTTCCTTCTGCGTGTGAACATATGGCCGCCTTTGGAATGGATAGTCTGAAATATGGCTGAATACAATTTATCTTTAATTTCCGAAATAAAATTTTCCCCTAAAAACTCTTGCATAAAAAAATGTATCATACACTTTTTTATGAAATAATAAAAAAAGAATTTATTCGCTAAATAAGAAGCAATGTAGCAAATGTAAAAAAATATCCTATTCTACTTGGTTATCAATAATAGTTAAACCTTAAGTTGACGCCATTGTCCGTTCACTTGCGTGATAGCCATATTTTATAGATTATTGATAATTTTATCCATTTTTTTTAAAAACTACTTATTTTAAAGCTACTTTTTTTGCTTGATCAAAAAAGATACGAGTAGCCAAAAAAAATCAAGCGCTGGTGAACAAAGCTGTTGAAAAGTTCAGTCTGAAAGCTGAAAATCAGAACTCGCCCAGGCTTGCAGCCTTGGGCTTAAACAAGTTGATTTTCTACCAGCTTTCAGACTGAAATTTTCTAATCACAGCTTTGTTCAAGGCGCATTTTTTACGATCTAGTATTATTGCGTTATTTCTAATTGGTGTGAACACAGATACGTATAGGCCACATGAGTGAACGGATACCGCATAGGCCACACCACTAAACGGATACGTATTGTGCTATGGCTGATGGCCAAAGAGATATAACAAACCTCAGTATCATTTATTATAATTTGCAACCATCTGTTTAGCGCTACCATCCATCATGTCGGCTTAAAAAAATCGTACGCATCTTCATCGGAAAAATCATAATCATCTTCATTAAGATCTTCAAAATGGTCTACATTAATGACTTGTACATTTGGAAGTGCAGCTTGTAAAGCTTCCATTTTGTCTTCACGAATATCATAGCCAGAAGTATCTAACCACAAATATTTCAGATTGGTAAGTTTAGTTAATTGCATAATTAAAGTCCTATCGTGATTAGTATAATTATCAGGATAATCAATAATTGAATCAGCACATAGCCTAAGCTTCTTGAGATTGGTTAATTTAACTAAATCATCTAGATTAGAATCATCTATAACAGAATCAAAAGGACATGTTATATACAGCCACTGTAAATTAGGCAGCTGAGCTAATGTTTTTATACTAGAAGTTTCTACTTGATTAAAAACTGCGTTATGACTAATAATATCATGTTCATCAAGAAAAGGTTGGTCCTCTCCTTCAGAAGATAAGTTATACTCACTATAATCATATACGCCACTATTTATTTTAAGCTTTTTAAGCTTAGATAGCTGACCCAATGCTGCTTCTGCTTCGTCTGAGGCTGAAAAGCGAAATCCATTTTCAGCTAGATTCAGCCTCTCAAGGTTTGTATACTTTTTTAACAGATTCGCTATTACGTTCGCATCTCTAATGCGATTATTTTGGATATCAAGTTTACGTAAATCATTTAAGTTGCTTTTTATTAATTGATTTACACCATACCGTCCAATATGGCAATCAGTTAGATTTACTCCGTCTAAATGAGCAACTTTAGACAATAAGGAAATTTCAGCATAGCATCGATATTTATTAGATAAATCTACTTCCGTAATATAACTTCCATTTTCATTCTTTAATTCAATTTGTTCCAATGAAGGAAGCAGCGACTTAGCTAAGGCATTTAATAGGTTATATATCTTTTTTTTATTTTCATCTTTATTATCATTTTCAGGTAGTATATAACGAATATGCGTTATACCAACCTTTTTTATCAAATTCACATCTTCTTTTGAAATCGTATCCTGGATTAGATAAGGCTGTCCCTTGCAATAAGCTTTTTGAATAACAGCAGTAAATCTAGGTAGTAGTTTTTCTAATAAAACTTTTGCAGGCAGTTTTCTGATTATTTCTTTTTGTATAAGCTCTGGGAATGCTGCAAATTTATTTAAGTCAAAACCTTCCTCTTGTTCTTGCATTTTACTTGTTGATGCATCCGAATCCAAATTAAGCTTGGTTTTTTTAGGCAAGGGGGATTCACACCTACTTGTACTAGGCCCGACCTGCTGTTTGTTGGACTGACAAGAAGCCAGTAAAATGGCTACTACTAACCATTTAGTTAATTTGGTATATCTATAATTATTCATGATATCATCATATTAAAAAATGTTTTATAAAAAATTCTACGAGTGCCATTTGCTGTAACATTACCGCACCCCAATGATTCCAATTTATGGATCAAATGGATCAAAAAGAAATTTAATCACATCCATACCACCCCAAAACTTTACCCAACTAACTAACGCAAAACTTGGGATAGCATGTATGTGCTCCCTTTATGAAAGGAACAACAATGCAGCCGCAATATAAGTAAAAATAAACGTATCCGTTCAGGCGTATGGCCTAAGTGTATTCGTTCAACGTTCGTACCTAGCAATAGTACAATAATGCAAGATCATAAAAACGCGCCTTGAACAAAGCTATTGAAAATTTCAGGCTGCAAGCTGGTAGCAAATCAGCCTGTTTGAGCCTACTCTTCGTTTTTGAAAAGCTGGCTGCGCTTTACCCCACCAGATATATCATCTGGCGGGGCCCCTGTTCCGCTTCGAGATTCAGTGTACTTGGGGTCCCCATGATGTATGCATATACATCATGGGGCGAACTTGCATAGTGGGTACCATGCTGCGTGCACTTCAGCCTCGCGCGCCTTGCCAGCTTCCCAAATCCATTGAGTAACCGTAGAGGGCGAGTTCTGATTTTCAGCTTGTATCCTGAAATTTTCAACAGCTTTGTTCACCAGTGCTTGATTTTTATGGATAAAATCATTATTTATTAAATATTAACCATTTGCTATAATCTATAAAATATGGCTGTCACGCAGGTGAACGGACAATGGCGTCAACTTAAGGTTTAACTATTATTGATAACCAATTAGAATAGGATATTTTTTTTACATTTTCTACATTGCTTCTTATTTAGCGAATAAATTCTTTTTTTATTATTTCATAAAAAAGTGTATGATACATTTTTTTATGCAAGAGTTTTTAGGGGAAAATTTTATTTCGGAAATTAAAGATAAATTGTATTCAGCCATATTTCAGACTATCCATTCCAAAGGCCGCCATATGTTCACGCGCAGAAGGAAACTTACTTTTCCAATAGTATTTTCCACTATATTTAAAGCTAGTTAAACGAAGTTTAGGCATAGAGTGTGAACTTATGGAACCGTTAACGTACAAAATTCCTCCATCCAAGCAAGCTTTTTCCAAAGCAAGGTATAAACTTTCTCATACTGGATTTAAAGAATTATTGNNGAAAACTCATGTTAAATTAACCATTTTTTCAATGAGGGGAAAGTGGATTATTTATGATTAAATTTAATTGTCTATTGCAACGGCCTCCCTTCGTTTACCTGCTTCACCCGAAATCATATCGGAGTTTGGTCTTTTTAAACCAAATGGCACAAACGGAATTGTGCCCCCTTTAGCCAGGGTTTCACTATTTGTTGATTTATCTACATCTCTGATTTGTAATGCTCGGCTTGTACCTTGGAATATAGGAGAACGCACATTAGCAGAAGAACAACTCCCTGAAATGGTTCAGCAAATGCGTGCATTAAAACAAGATAAATTATTATGTATCTATGATCGTGGTTATACTTCAGTAAAGTTTATCAAACAACATTATNTGTAAGGGGAAGACGCTTATCTATGGCATGAGCTATACCTAGTTGATCTATCGTAGCTGCTACTAGACCTAGATGGTCTAATATTTTACTGCCTAATATATTCGATGGATGTATTTGCATATATATAACTACAGATGAACAGTTTAAACGCAATAGGTAATATAATTATTTTTTTTGTGGAAAAATACTACTACTGAACAAAATAAATAATGATTTTTATTGCGTTTTTGTGCGGAATGTCGGTTTTAGATGCTTTTAGTTCATTTTGGATAGACCATTCCCCTAGCAACCTCTTAAAATGATATTTGGGGACCTGTATAAGTTATAAGCTATTGCTTCCATAAGATGTTGTGTATGCATTTTATCAATACCTATATAGCGGGCTCCCGAACTGCGGAACCAACTTTTTATACTACCAAATACACGTTCTACCTTATAACGAGTCTTGGCTACTAATTTATTAAACCGCTTAGCGGTAGCTGATAAAGGATTATGCTTAGTAGCCTTCTTCTGAATAGCTGATTTTAACTTTTTTTTCTTTAATAACGTTTCATTAGGCGAACCGCTATAGCCCTTATCTGCATATACCCTGCTACCGGGCGGTAAGTTTACTTTATTTAATAAGTCTTCTAAATGACCGCTATCATGACTAGATGCTTTTGTGGTACTGACGGCTAGCACTAATCCTTCTTTACTTTCTACAAGTATATGCCGCTTATAGCCATAATATAGCTTAGGACCTTTTTTAGTCCAACTTGCTTCTGGATCTACTCCTTTTTGATAACTTTCAGATACGGTTATACTGCCATCTGCATGAAGATCATAACTTTTTTTCCATTTAGGACATCTGGGAGTAGGAGTTATTGAAGCATCAATAGCAGCTGAGCCATTTTTAACCAGTACCCCATGGGCAGATAGCTGATCATTAATTATATTTAATAACCTCTCTAGTGCCTTCTTCTTTGTAAGCATAGTCCTAAATCTGCTTAATACACTATGATCCGGAACCGAACTGTCCANCTATACATTAGTAATAATTCTAAAAAATTAAACACCGAAAACTCATGTTAAATTAACCATTTTTTCAATGAGGGGAAAGTGGATTATTTATGATTAAATTTAATTGTCTATTGCAACGGCCTCCTATCGTTTCTGGCATAGAGAGGTGTTGCATAAATGGACCCATACGTACTGCCAATATCCGACATTCCGCATAAAATTTTTAAAANCTATCAGCCAGAAAGTAAGAGTCGTAGCGTTTATGTTATCCAATGGCAAAAGAGAAGTTTTGGTTACTTCACTTTTTGACAGAGCACAATTTACCCTGGAAAGCATTAGTAAAGTNCTGCTTAATACACTATGATCCGGAACCGAACTGTCCATTGAAATACCACAAAATAGGCTAAAAGTTATACGGTCGTTTACTTCTTCTTCTACTTGATAGTCACTCAGTCCATACCATGTCTGAAGTAAAAGCATTTTAAATAAAAGTAGGGGACTATAGGCAGGTTTGCCAGATAAGCGTAGGCCTTTAGCATAATAAATGCGAAGTTCTTTTTCAATTGTTGACCAATCAATTATTTTAGTGATTTGATCAAAAAAGGTATGTTTACATTTACGTTTACTTGCTGAAATATCTGCTAAACTTAATTGACCACTTGTTTGGATTGCCATAACTATACATTAGTAATAATTCTAAAAAATTAAACACCGAAAACTCATGTTAACTTAACCATTTTTTCAATGAGGGGAAAGTGGATTATTTATGATTAAATTTAATTGTCTATTGCAACGGCCTCACTACCATTCTACCGATTTGGCTGCTAATAAGGTAAGCGAAACAACCGAAAGCTTAGCACAAGAAAGAACGTTAGTAGACTTGCTTACAGCAGAAACCAATTTGACGCAAGAAATAGTGGAAAAAACCATTGCTTTTATTAAAAATGCGCATGGTCTTATGATACGTAAATCGGGAGCGCCTTATTATACGCATCCTATGGCAGTAGCTAAGATACTGCTAGATGTTACCAAAGATCCATCTACCATTCTAGCTGGTTTGTTGCATGATATAGTAGAAGATACACCGGTAACCTTAACCCAAATAGATCTCATGTATGGCCCTGAAGTTGCCTATATTGTAGATAGGGTTACCCATTACCATACAAATGGTTATCCTTGGAAATTCAGTGATATGGAAAACAAAAATATGCTGAGCCAATGTGTTAACATCCGTGTTATACAGGTTAAATTAGCTGATAGGCTCCACAATACTCAAACTTTATATGCGCGTGAATGGGCAGATCAACAACGCATAGCCAAAGAAACGCTTTCGTTCTATATTCCATGGGGGAAAAAAAATAATATCTGCTCAAAGTGGTTAACAGAAATGCAGTATATTTGTGAAGAAATTTTGAATAGAAAATAGAAAGTATTCGTTAAAGCTACTTTTTTTGCTTGATCAAAAAAAGTAGCCAAAAAAAATCAAGCGCTGGTGAAAAAACTGCTGAAAAGAAAGGGAAAAAACCGAAAATCAAATCTCGCTCCTACGGTTACTCAATGGATTTGGAAAGCTGGCAAGGCG
>NZ_RARA01000027.1:168181-172875 GCF_003788695.1 Candidatus Cardinium hertigii | reverse complement strand
ATTTATTGGCACTGCATATGTGTGATGCTCAAGGTCCCTGGAAACCAGAGCAAATAAATGAGTATCGTTTGAATTTTTCAGTTTTGTTTGGTGTGATGCGTCAAAAAATGCATCAAGTGCTGATTGGGAAGTGCTCAACTAAAAGCTTTCAGAAACTCTTTGATAGAGTGTGCATACGAGCTAAAGTAAAAATCCGACCCGGGCGATTATATAGTCGTGACAAGGTGGATAAACCTAAACGGCATCATGTCTTTAGGAGGGTCTGCTAATCATGAATTCCCTTAAGTTGACGCCATTGAGTGAACGGATACGTTAAATCTGTCCAGTACTTCCATGCCCTGCCTCTCCCCTCGCCGTTTCATCAAGAACAGATACCACTTGCCAAGAGATCGGCTCATATTTTGCTATTATCAGCTGTGCTATTCTTGCCCCATCCTGCACCATAAAGGGTTGAAAAGATAAGTTAATAAGCAATATTTTTATTTCCCCTCTATAATCTGCGTCAATCGTCCCAGGGCTATTTAAAACAGCCACACCAAACTTTAATGCCAATCCACTACGTGACCGTACTTGAGCCTCATACCCCTTTGGTAAAGCAATCGAAAGCCCTGTATCAATCAATACCCTGTGCCAGGGATCCAACACAATAGGCTCATCTGTAAAGGCACGTAAATCCATGCCACTAGCCCCTACTGTAGCATGAGTAGGTAATGGATGGTGTGATCGATTAATAATGGGAATTTGCATACAATAATAAAATATAAATAAATGGCTAATGTTACGTGTTACGTATGGTACAAATATGCAGCCGCTTTATAGGCATGGTAATGTTTTATATATGCATTGACTCAAAATAACGGGCAAAAGTAAGCAACTTTTCTTCCTCAAAATAGCTGCCAATAATTTGGATACCAATTGGTAAATTCTTTTGATCTACCCCATTTGGTAAGGAAATAGCAGGTAAGCCGGCTACTGAGGCTAATACCGTATAAAGATCACTGCCATAACTATACATTAGTAATAATTCTAAAAAATTAAACACCGAAAACTCATGTTAAATTAACCATTTTTTCAATGAGGGGAAAGTGGATTATTTATGATTAAATTTAATTGTCTATTGCAACGGCCTCGTATCGTTAAGAACATTAATGTATACGCGTTAATATAGCATAATCCTCTATAACATTCGCTTTAATAACAAAATTAAAGCGATCTATTTCTAGGCAACGAAAAAAATCTGCTTCAGGGTATTGGTACTGGTCTGTAGAAAAAAAATATTTCCCAGCACCTTTTTGAAGAATAGGTATAAAGGTATCTATCTTTGGTTTTTTTCCGCCAATCAGCTCTTTAAGATAGGTAGCACAGAGATTATCCTCTAAAGAAGGTCTTATTCCCTCATGACCCATAGGTATTATTATGACCTCCACATTTTTCATATTCTTAATGTATCGAGCAGTAGCAGATGCATTCATAAAACCAGCAGCAAGTAATATATCTGATGAACCAGCCAGCATCATTCCGTTTGCGCCTGCTGCTGTTCTGTGTAGCACGTAGCGACCGGATACCATAACCTCTTCTGTGCGCGTTGGGGAATTAGGAATATGGTAGGCTACATTTACGCCTTTTTCAGGCTTTCCTACTAATAAAGGATTCTGAAAATTAGATATTAAACGCTCAATGGTACCGCTTTTATTGGCCAATATGTAAATTTTTGGATTATGACTTAATATATAAGCAGCTGTAGTACAAGCACGAAATACATCAATAATTACAGCCACACAAATAAACAGATATGTTTCATATCTGTTTTAGTATCAAAATAAAATTAATTTTTTTACATTTCTGTTAACGCTTTGGCACCACTAGTGATTTCCGCTAATGCGTTTGTGATAATGGCCTGTCTAGTTCTATTATAGCTGATTCGTAGCATTTTTAAAAGCTCCTCTGCATTATCAGTTGCCTGGCTCATAGTAGCCATTCTGGCTGCATGTTCGCTTGCACTAGATGCAACCAGCATACCCATTATTTTATGCTGGAGTATATGAGGAACAAGCTTTTCTAACAGCAATTGGGGAGAGGGCTCATAAATATAGTGTAACGGCACAAGAAGCGATTGTTTAAAAGGCTCTTCTTGTTTAGGTAAAAAAGGCAAAAAGGGAACAATAGTTACTTCTTGTTTAAAGGCATTTGTAAAGGTAGTATAAGCTAATTTAATTTCAGTATAATAATTTTTCTCAAATGCTTCTATACAATAGGTAGTGAGTTTAGCACTCCCTTGGAGATTAGATTTGTCCAGCAGATCAACATAGCTATCTATAATAGGTAAATGAGATTTTTTAAAAAATTGATAGGCTTTTTTTCCCACGACCAGTATTTCGATGGTGGCAGCTTGCGTCTCCTGTATGGTTGCTAGGTGTTGGCTGACCTCTTTGAGTATATTTTTATTAAATGCTCCACATAACCCGCGACTAGAAGTAACGACTATGCATAATAGATTTTGAGGCTGATCTATTTTTTTTGTTATTAAAGGATGGGATAATTTACTGCTATTCATGCCTTGTAGTACAGCTTCTAACAGCATGTTATATTGCGTTGCATATTCCTGTAGAGGTATCAAGGCTTGTTGCGCCTTATGCAATTTGCAAGCAGATATCATTTTCATCGCTTTGGTAATTTTTTGGGTAAACGCTATAAGGTTTATGCGATTTACTACTTCTTTAAGAGATGCCATAGTTAGTGTATTCGTTCACGTTCGTACCTAGCAATAGTACAATAATGCAAGATTATAAAAAACACGCCTTGCCTTTTTTACTGCATTAACTTTGTGGATATTTTGTCAGAAGGCTTTTGGCTACTTCTATCAGTACCTGAATAATTTGGTTATTCCATTGTCCCTCTGCAATGCTTGTCAATGCAGTATGGTATTGCGTAGAGAGCAATTCTAAAAATTGTTTTTCAAATATTTTAACCTGATTAAGATGGATTTTATCCAAATATCCATTCATAGCTATATATAAAATAGCAACTTGCTCCTCTATGGGCATAGGCGCATGCAAGTCCTGCTTGAGTAATGCTTGATTTTTTCGACCACGGTCGATTGCTCTTTTAGTAGTAGCCTCTAAATCAGAACTAAACTTAGCAAAAGTTTCCAATTCAGAAAATTGTGCTTGATCTAGTTTTAAGCTACCTGCTACTTTTTTGATGGCTTTAATTTGAGCAGCACCCCCGATGCGAGATACAGAAATACCGACATTAATAGCGGGTTTGATGCCTGCATTAAATAAGTTCATTTCCAGAAATATTTGTCCATCCGTAATCGAAATAACATTAGTGGGGATATAGGCAGATACATCCTCCATTTGTGTTTCTATAATGGGCAATGCCGTAAGGGAGCCGCCTCCCTTAACTTTTATCTTTAAGGAATCGGGAATATCGTTCATGGAACGGGCTATATCATCATTGCCAATAATGCGTGCCGCACGTTCCAGTAGACGAGCATGTAAAAAAAAGATATCCCCAGGGAACGCTTCTCGACCAGGTGATCTACGCAACAAAAGCGATATTTCCCTATAGGCAATAGCTTGTTTAGAAAGATCATCATAAATAACCAGTGCATCTCGGCCGGTATCTCTAAAAAATTCACCAATAGCAGCGCCTGCAAAAGGAGCAAAAGATTGCATAGGAGCAGAGGCCGCAGAGGGCGCTGCTACAATAGTGGTGTAGTCCATAGCACCATATCGCGTTAATGTTTCTACTACATTGGCTATAGAAGATGCTTTTTGCCCAATGGCTACATAAATACAGTAGACAGGCTTGCCCTGTTCAAATAACTTACGTTGATTCAGAATAGTATCTATTGCAATCGATGTTTTACCAGATTGCCTATCACCAATAATAAGTTCGCGCTGACCTTTGCCAATAGGTATCATTGCATCAATAGCTTTAAACCCTGTTTGGAGCGGTGTATCCACTGGTTGTCGGTAGATTACACCAGGGGCATTTCGCTCTAGGGGCATCTCAAAACGTTCTCCAAGGATAGGACCATGGCCATCTATTGCGTCTCCAAGCGTATCTATTACACGCCCTAACAGCCCCTCACCTACTTGTATGGCGGCCACACGCTTAGTTCGGGTAACCGTATCTCCCTCTTTAATGGCAGTAGCATTTCCTAATACAACCGCACCTACCATATGCTCTTCTAGGTTTAATACCATCCCCTTGCATCCATTTTCAAAGGATAGCANTAGACTAAAAGTTATACGGTCGTTTACTTCTTCTTCTACTTGATAGTCACTCAGTCCATACCATGTCTGAAGTAAAAGCATTTTAAATAAAAGTAGGGGACTATAGGCAGGTTTGCCAGATAAGCGTAGGCCTTTAGCATAATAAATGCGAAGTTCTTTTTCAATTGTTGACCAATCAATTATTTTAGTGATTTGATCAAAAAAGGTATGTTTACATTTACGTTTACTTGCTGAAATATCTGCTAAACTTAATTGACCACTTGTTTGGATTGCCATAACTATACATTAGTAATAATTCTAAAAAAATAAACACCGAAAACTCATGTTAAGTTAACCATTTTTTCAATGAGGGGAAAGTGGATTATTTATGATTAAATTTAATTGTCTATTGCAACGGCCTCAATGCGGTAAACGCCGTACTGCTGATCTTCCCCCTAACGTTACGTCAGA
>NZ_RARA01000027.1:80470-168173 GCF_003788695.1 Candidatus Cardinium hertigii | reverse complement strand
CAAAATAGGCTAAAAGTTATACGGTCGTTTACTTCTTCTTCTACTTGATAGTCACTCAGTCCATACCATGTCTGAAGTAAAAGCATTTTAAATAAAAGTAGGGGACTATAGGCAGGTTTGCCAGATAAGCGTAGGCCTTTAGCATAATAAATGCGAAGTTCTTTTTCAATTGTTGACCAATCAATTATTTTAGTGATTTGATCAAAAAAGGTATGTTTACATTTACGTTTACTTGCTGAAATATCTGCTAAACTTAATTGACCACTTGATTGGATTGCCATAACTATACACTAATAATAATGCTAATAAAAAATAAACTAAAAACTCATCTTAAGTTAACCATTTTCTCAATGATGGGAAAGTGGACTATTGATGAATATGTTTAATTGTCTATTGCAACGGCCTCAAAGCTGTTGAAAAGTTCAGGCTGCAAGCTGAAAATCAAAACTCGCCCTTCTTACGGTTACTCAATGGATTTGGGAAGCTGGCAAGGCGCGCGAGGGTGAAGCGCACGCAGCATAGTACCCACTATGCGAGTACGCTGAATCCCGAAGCGGAACATAGCCAGCTTTTCAAAGACGAAGAGTAAGCTCAAACAGGCTGATTTTCTATTACCTTTCAGCCTGAAATTTTCTAGTCACAGCTTTGTTCAAGGCGCATTTTTTACGATCTAGTATTATTGCGCTATTTCTAATTGGTGTGAACGCAGATATGTGTAGGCCATACCGCTGAACGGATACATGACACAGACATAACACAAACCCCAATATCATTTATCGTAATACGTAAGCATCCGTTTAGGACGGTAGTAGTGGTAAAAAATTTCATAATCATCTTCCTCAGATAAATCATCAGGGTCATAATCATGGTCATGCTCCGTATCAACGATTTCTGTATTCGGAAGTGCAGTCCTTAAAGATTGCATTGTATTAGAGTCCAAATAATTACATGAGTCATCTAACCACAAATATTCCAGATTTCTAAGTTTCGCTAACTTCATAAGTGGAAGTTTATCGTCATAATTAACCATGTCATCAACACATAGTCTAAGCTTCTTAAGATTGGTTAATGTAACTAAATCATCTAAAGCAGAATTACTTACCTGATATCCTGGAGGATTACACGTTATATATAGCGACTGTAAATTAGGCAGCTGAGCTAATATTTTTATAGTAGAATCATCTATTTGACCTTGATCTCCAATTTCTATTCTCCGATCATGCTCATCAAAATAATAAGCCATAGGCGTATCACTATCTTCAGAAAATACACGATACGCACTATAATCATGTACTTGACTATTTATTTTGAGCCTTTTAAGCTTATACAGTTGAGCCAATGCTGCTTTTGCTTCTTCTGAAGCTGAAAAGCGAAATCCATTATCAGCTAGATTAAGCATTTCAAGGCCTTGATACTTTTTTAACAACTCGGCTATTACGTTCGCATCTCTAATACCATTATCTTCGATATTAAGTTGACGCAAGTCATTAAAATTACTTTTTATTAATTTGTTTACGCCATACCGTCCAATCCCGCAACCAGATAGATTTAATCCCTGTAAATGAGCAACCTTAGACAACAAGGACATTTCACCATAGTACTCTCTTTTACCAGCCAGATCTATTTTCGTAATATACCCCCCATCTTTATTAACTAATTCAATTTGTTCCAATAAAGGAAGTAGATGCTTAGCTAGGGTATGCAATAGGTCATATATCTTTTCTTTATCTTCAAGCCCTATATAACGAATATGCGTTATACCAACCTTTTTTATCAAATCCATATCTTCTTTTGAAATCGTTTCCTGGATTAGGTAAGGCTGTTTCTTGTAATAGGCTTTTTGGATAACAGCAGCAAATCTAGGCAGTAGTTTTTCTAATAAAACTTTTGCAGGCAGTTTTCTGATTATTTGTTGTTGTGTAGGCTCTGGGAATGCTGCAAATTTATTTAAGTCAAAACCTTTCTCTGTATTTAAGTCAAAACCTTCCTCTTGTTCCTGCATTTTACTTGTTGATGCATCCGAATCCAAATTAAGCTTGGGCTTTTTAGACAAAGCGGCTTCAGAGCTACTTGTACTAGGCCCGACCTGCTGTTTGTTGGACTGACAAGAGGCCAGTAAAATGGCTACTAGTAACCATTTCGTTAAATGGGTATATGTATAATTATTCATGATAGCATCACTTTAAAAAATGTTTTATAAAAAATTGTAAAAAAATTGTACGAGTTCCATTTGCTGTAACATTACCGTACCCCAATGATCCCAATTATTGGCAAATATTAGGAAGCAAATATAAGGAATTAATCACATCCATACTATTTTTCCAAAACCTTACCCACCCAACCAATACGCAAAACTTTGGATAGCATGTGTGTTCAACCCCTATTTAGAGGGAAACCATATAGCTGTAATTACTGCTGAGTATCCATTGATAACTGCACAATAAAGCCGTTTTTTATCCTTGTAAAGGGAACATGATTTGAAAAATAACTTTAAAAATTGTATCTTAATCTTTTGTTGGGGCTGTTGCGGAGCCATCGTCAAATGAAAATCAGAATCCCCCAGCGCAGACGATTTGACATAAAAGAGAAGCGTCAAAAGAGCTAAAAGCACTATTAGATAATATAACAACTAACGATTAGGTTAAGCTATTAGATCTGGATCTATAGTATATACTTAACATAACATGAATCGAACCGGAATAGGTTAATTGCCTATTGTAACGCTTATATGTTATTACTTATCACATGTAATGTGAGATGCGCTTACGTAATTTACTTTTAAACGTACTTATTCATACTATGCAGCATAGCAGTCTTCTCTATCGCTTATTGCTTGATCCATTTACACATGGCATAGCTTGTACTATAGTAGCCTATTTGGTAGCACCTACCCAATTTGTAAAAGTAGTGTATCAAGAAACAGGAGCATCCTACACCTCTATTATTACAAAGTATGTGCGCGCTCGAAATTTTAGAAGTTTTTATGCTGGAGCACATGTTTATGCCCTTCGGCAGTTTATAGCTGCTTTTGCATTTGGTATTTCTCAATGGCTTTTCCTTTTTTCTATTAGATATCTTGTATTTATCAATAATACGCTATCGATTATCTGGCAGTGCTTCTTAGCTGGAATAGTAGAAACGGTTATAACGGCATATAGTGAAACAAAAGAAATTGCTGCTAATAAGGGGAATTTAATGAAGTGCAAGGAAACGGTTAGCGATATTTTTATGCCCATTCTTTTAAGGAATATACTGGCTGCCTCAGCAGCTATATTAGCTTATGAACTTACCAAAAATATGGATGGCCTTTTTATGAATATGGTCGTTAGTACTTTTTTGGGTATAGTAGCATCTGTTTTAACTATGCCATTTGATCTAATAGCTACTCAAAATTGTGGATCAGAGGTACGTATGACTTGGATAGGTAGATTAAAGCAGAATATTTTAGTAGAAAAGAAATTTCATCGTGTAATCTTCAGTGGCTTAACCATGCGTATACTCCAGATTGTTCCCTATTCTATTGCCCATAGCCTTGTAATGCTTTTTTTAGTGAAGTAATAAATAGACTTTCTATAGACCAATTGTATAGCAATTGTGGTCTGTCAAGTGCTCTTGAATGAAACATATGAAGCAAAAAATTGATAGGCAACAAACTGGAAGCCTCCTACAAAAATGTTATGCCATCCTCTGGCCAATTAAGAGAAATGAGTTGCGAAAATTTTTCTCTATGGCCGCTCTCATGTTTCTTATTTTGCTTAATCAAAATTTAATTCGAAGCATAAAAGATAGCCTAGTGGTTAACCTCATAGGGGTAGAAGTCTTAAGCTTTATTAAGCCATTTATTGAAATGCCAGCGGGCATATTGTTTGTGGTTATCTATACCATTTTATGTAATAAGATGTCAACAGAAAATATTTTTAGGATTATTGTTCTTTTTTTTCTCTTTTTTTTTATCCTATTCGGTTTTTTTTTATTTCCTAACCAAGAGCTATTACATCCCAATCCATCTATTGTACATAATTATATTAGGATTTATCCCTATTTAAAATGGTTTTTTGTTATGTGGGGCAAGTGGACATTAATACTTTTCTACATGATGGGGGAACTTTGGCCTATGATTATTTTTACCCTGTTATATTGGCAGTTGGCAAATAAAATAACTAAAACAGAGGACGCTGGTCGGTTTTACTTCTTTTCCAATCTATTTGGACAAACCAATCTACTTATTTCTGGTAGTATAATGATCTATTTTTCCCGTAGTGCACATTTTCTATTACCTTGGCTGGGTATACATAAAAGGGGGGTAGAGCTGACAATAGCTGCTTTTACGATAGTAGTGGTAGGGCTTGGCCTTTTAATCCTATTCTTACATAGATATATTGAAAAATATATTATGCATCGTCAAATGATACAAACAGAGACAGTTGGGCGAGCAAAATTGTCATTAGGCCTGCAGGAAAGTTTTAAGATGATCGTTCGGTCCAAATACTTAGGATTAATTTGCTTATTGATGATTTCTTACTCCATGGTCATTAACTTAACAGAAGCACTTTGGTTTCACTATACAAGCCTTTTTTATCAGCAAGACCTTTCTTGCTTTATTACTTTTCAAGGAAAAATCTTATTTTGGATAGGTATTTTTACCCTTATCTGCTCATTTTTGGGTACTACCGTTATGCGTAAATTGGGCTGGCTAGGCGCAGCACTTGTAACACCTATTATGACATTTGTAATAGGGGTAAGCTTCTTTATTTTTGTAGTAGCCAAACATTTCAATTTTTTATTAGAGACTATATATGGAATGCCTACTATAGGAATTATTGTAGCCGTCGGCGGCTTGCAAAATATATTGGCTAAAGGAGCCAAATACTGTTTTTTTGATGCAACCAAAGAGATGGTTTATATACCGTTAGATAACGAAAGGCAAACAAAAGGAAAAGCAGCGGTTGATATAGTAGGTGGAAAAATAGGAAAATTTTCTGGCTCTATTTTGCAAGTTATTTGTTATACTATTTTTTCTGGTTATACACCCGATCAGCTTTCTCCATTTTTAATGGGTATGTTTTTTTTAATTTGTATAATTTGGATTACCGCAACTTGTATGCTCTCAAAAGAATATCATAAGCTATTAATAAAATCGTAACCAGAACCATCCGCACAAAAAATAATTTTTTGTAAAATAATTTGTAACTTCAGGCGTATATAAATATATTGGTTACAACTGCTAATAAAAAGATTTCTAAAAGATAAAGATATAGTATCCGTTCAATGGAGTAGCCTATGTGTATCCGTGTTCGTACCAATTAAAAATAGTACAATAGCAAGATTATAAAAAACGTGCCTTGAACAAAGGGTATCCGTTCAGTGATGTGGCCTATGCGTATCCGTGTTCGTACCAGTTAAAAATAGTACAATAATACAAGATCATAAAAAACGCGCCTTAAAAACGCGCCTTGAACAAAGCTGTGAATAGAAAATTTCAGTCTGAAAGATAATAGAAAATCAGCCTGTTTGAGCCCAAGGCTGCAAGCCTGGGCGAGTTCTGATTTTCAGCTTTTAGACTGAAATTTTAACAGCTTTGTTCACCAGCGCTTGATTTTTTTTGGCTACTTTTTTTGATCAAGCAAAAAAAGTAGCTTTAAAAGAAATAGTTTTTTAAAAAATGGATAAAATCATCAATTATTAAATAGCCATTTACTGTAATCTATAAAATATGGCTGCCACGCAGGTAAACGGATACAAAAATATTATCTGTTTGTATGAAGCATTTGATTAAAGAAAAGCTAAAAGGAGATCCCATTATATGGGGAGTCGTTTTTGTATTATCTAGTCTAAGTATTCTAAGCGTTTATAGTGCTTCAAGTTCTTTAGCTTATAGGCAAATGCAGCATAATACCGAATATTATTTGCTTAGGCAGGTTATCCTGATAGGGGCAGGTTTATTTGCTATGTGGCTGGCACACCGTATTGATTACCGCTACTATGCCGTTATGGCTAATGCAGCGCTCTGGATGTCCATTCCATTGTTACTGATAACTTGGAAATATGGTCTAAAGTTAAATGCAGCTTCTCGTTGGCTTACCATTCCTTTCATCAACAAATCTTTTCAACCATCTGATTTAGCACAACTTGCTTTAATTATACGGCTTGCCCATATGCTCGCTAAACAACAAAAAAAAATTACTTGCTTTACTTTTGCCTGCTTGCCTATGCTGGCTTGGTCTGGCGTTATTAGTGGTTTAATTGCTTTAAGTAATTTTTCCGGCGCTATTCTATTATTTGGTACTTGTTTGGTATTAATGTACATCGGCAGAATCCCTATTAAATATTTGCTCTTTATCGTATGTTCTGGTACCCTAGTGGTAGGAAGCGCATTGATCTGGGGTCAACGGGGTGGGACAGCAGCTAAACGAATGGAAAGCTTTTTAAAAGGTAATCTCTCCTTCCAAGCGGAACAGTCCTATATTGCTATAGCAACGGGCGGGCTTATGGGTAAAGGACCTGGTAATAGTACCCAACGCAATTTCTTGCCCCATCCTTACTCTGACTTTATTTATGCCATCTTAATCGAAGAATATGGCCTTATAGGGGGTATATTGGTCCTAGCGCTTTATTTGATTTTGTTATATAGGGCTATGGCTTTACTGCCTACTGCCACTAACTACTATGAGGGGCTTTTAGCTATAGGAGTAAGTCTTTTGCTTGTATTTCAGTCTTTAATGAACATGGCTGTCGCGGTAGGGCTTGGTCCAGTTACAGGATTGCCACTGCCATTTGTAAGTATGGGTGGCACGTCGATTGTGTTTACAGGGATTGCCTTAGGTATACTATTAAGCATTAGTCAGGGCATAATCGACAAAGAGCTACTGGCTTTAAAGAAGGAAATTGCTGGTATTCGCTATAATAAGTATAAGAAAAATGCTACAAACAGTCAACTATAAGCATTACACTTAAAAGGTTACTTATCTTTTGAAGGTAAACTGTATCCGTTCAGTGGAGTGGCCTATCCGTATTCGTATTCGTAAACCATTAGCAATAGGTACGTATCCGTTCAGTGGTGTGACCTATACGTATCTGTGTTCACACCCATTAGAAATAGCGCAATAATACTAAATCGTAAAAAAGTATCCGTTCAGTGGAATGGCCTATGCCTATTTAGAAATAGCGCAATAATGTAAGTTTATAAAAAATGCGCCTTGAAAAAACTGTGGAAAGAAAAGAAAGGAAAAAATAAAAGAAAATCAGCTTGTCTGAGCCTACTCTTCGTCTTTGAAAAGCTGGCTGTGTTCCGCTTCGGGATTCAGCGTACTCACATAGTGAGTACTATGCTGCGTGCGCTTCACCCTCGCGCGCCTTGCCAGCTTTCCAAATCCATTGAGTAACCGTAGGAGCGAGATTTGATTTTCGGTTTTTTTCCTTTCTTTTCAGCAGTTTTTTCACCAGCGCTTGATTTTTTTTGGCTACTTTTTTTGATCAAGCAAAAAAAAGTAGCGTTAATTTCTGTAATCTATAAAATATGGTTGCCATGCAAGTGAACGGATACCCTGAGTTGCTTGGTTGTTTAGTATATAAATTGTATAAGAATTTATATAGGGTCAACATTTTTAAGTAAATTTTTAATATGTCACCGCGTTTTCCATCTATTGATAGAACTCTGGTTGTAGAGTATATTATGCGTAGCTATCCCATCGTCTTTAGTACATTAAATGTCCTTGCACTTGAAGCGGTTAATACGATTATGATAAGTAGAATGGGTATGCCTCATGTTGCTTCTGCTGTGTTTGCAAACACATTATTTAACATTTTTAAAAAAATTAATTCAGGCATTTCCGTTAGCGTCTCTCTATTGGTTGCCCGTGCAGATCGTGAAAAAAACTATAGACGGGTTACANGTGTGACCTATACGTATCTGTGTTCACACCCATTAGAAATAGCGCAATAATACTAAATCGTAAAAAAGTATCCGTTCAGTGGAATGGCCTATGCCTATTTAGAAATAGCGCAATAATGTAAGTTTATAAAAAATGCGCCTTGAAAAAACTGTGGAAAGAAAAGAAAGGAAAAAATAAAAGAAAATCAGCTTGTCTGAGCCTACTCTTCGTCTTTGAAAAGCTGGCTGTGTTCCGCTTCGGGATTCAGCGTACTCACATAGTGAGTACTATGCTGCGTGCGCTTCACCCTCGCGCGCCTTGCCAGCTTTCCAAATCCATTGAGTAACCGTAGGAGCGAGATTTGATTTTCGGTTTTTTTCCTTTCTTTTCAGCAGTTTTTTCACCAGCGCTTGATTTTTTTTGGCTACTTTTTTTGATCAAGCAAAAAAAGTAGTTTTAATTGTTATAATCTATAAAATATGGCTGTCACGCAAGTGAATGGATACACGTCTATTTCTTTACCACTATTATTATAAGCTAAATGGTGTAGAAATATTTTGTATATTGCAGAGATTCCAATGCTTGCGTTGTAAATAATTAAACAGCTCTAAACAAGTTTGAGCTGTGCGCTAAGGTGTTATGGTATAGCTTCAATTAAAATAGGTAAATAGTTGATACTGTTCAAAATAAATCTACTATTTCCCATTTGGGTAAATGAAGTAATGTATCTTCAGCAGTAGGCCCTGTGCGTTTTACCTTAGCAGAAGGAATAGGTATTTGCCTTTATAATTAGCACTTGTCTTTTAGTAATCAATGGATGATAATAAGTTAGTAGAGTCATTTTCGGAATTTGCAAAATCTAAAAATATCGATAGACCTACGGTCATACGTATTTTAGAAGATGTGTTTCGTGCTGTTATTCTCAATAAATTTGGACATAGTGATAATGTTGATATCATTATCAATCTCGATAAAGGAGATTTACAGATATGGCGTTTTCGAGAAATTGTAGATGATCATGCGCCAGAGGTAAATGCGCCTACAAAGGTGTCCCTTACAGAAGCAAGAAAAATAGAGGCTGATTTTGAAGTAGGAGAAGAACTCTCTGAGGAAATTAAAGTACCTGATTTTGGCAGAAGAGCAATCCTTTCTGCCAAGCAAATCTTTATGCAAAAGGTACGAGAACTGGAGAAAGCAGCGCTTTATAATAAATATGAACAGTTGGTAGGTGGTTTGATAGTAGCTGAAGTGGGTCAGATTTTAAGTAGGGAAATTATTGTATTGGATGATGAAAACAATGAGCTTTTTTTGCCAAAATCGGAACAAATATTTAAGGATCATTTCAAAAAAGGGGAACGTATTGGCGCGGTAATCCATAAAGTAGAATTTAACAATGCGATTCCTCGCGTAATACTTTCTAGAACGTCACCTCTTTTCTTAGAAAGATTATTGGAAAATGAAATTCCTGAAATCCAGGATGGGCTTATTGCCATAAGGAAAATTGTAAGGGAGCCAGGGGCACGTGCTAAAGTAGCAGTTGAGTCTTTCGATGATAGAATTGACCCAGTTGGGACTTGTATAGGTATTAAAGGATCTCGTATACACGGAATTACCAAAGAGCTGCAATATGAAAATATCGATATTATTAATTATACCGATAATTTAGAATTGTATATTGCACGTGCCTTAAGTCCTGCATGTATTAATCGAGTTGAGCAGAGAACTGAAAGAGTATGTGTCTATTTGGATGCTGATCAGGTAGCATTGGCTATTGGTAAAGGAGGTCAGAATATTAAATTAGCAGGTAGGCTCATTGGTAAAGAAATAGACGTTTATAGAGATATACCCAACCATTTGGAGGGAAATGACATCCCTCTATCTGAGTTTAGTGGTACAATTGAGCCTTGGATTTTAGAAGAATTGTATAAAATTGGGTTAGAAACAGCCAGAAGTGTTTTGGCTTTGTCTAAAGAAATGCTCGATCAACGTGTTGATTTAGAGCAGGAAACTATTGACGAAATTTATGCCATATTAAACCACGCACTTAATGGTTAAGGTAAATCCAAACTAGGTAGGGATAAAGTAACCTATGAACGAAGAAAAAAACATGCGACTCAGCCAAGTGGCTAGAAAATTAAATGTAGGGACTGATACGATTGCCTCTTTTTTAGCTAAAAAAGGGTTTGTTATTGACAATAAGCCTAATTCCAAAATAACTGCTGAACAATTCGATGTGCTCGCTGTTGAATTTGTATCAGCTGGTATGGATAAAAAAGAGGCTGCTCAGGTAAGCATTGGTCAAACATATGTGAGCCTTGTTGCACCGGTTAGTGGACATGATATTATAAAGGGTAGCCTTGGGAAGAGAAAGGATCAACTGCCTACTAAAGAGAAACCAATCAAAAAAGAGCAAGGGGTAGGATCGCCTTATTATGAGGCTGATGTTCCTATTTTGCCTGGTTTAAAGACTATTGGGAAAGTTCATTTGACTTCTAAAAAAAATAAGTATCAAAATATTCCTGAGCGTGTTGCACCCATTACCCATAATACAGAGGAGCCAGCTTCTACCACATTACAAAATGCATGGTCTGCCCCTGGGTTACCTTTAGATACGTTAGCGCCTAATTTGCATCAAGCGCATAAACAAGGAGCGATATCAAACGATAAAATAACTTTTGCTAATTCAGATGATTTTAAAAGACCTACTGTAGTAGGTAAAATGCATTTACCTGAACGTATTTCTAGAAAATATCAGAAAAGTGAAGCGACGGAGGTACAGGTCAAACCTAGTATTTTATTTAGCTCTTCCAAGTCGACGGTTCCTTCCACAACATCGGTCCAGCATCCTCGTCGCCCTATAGGTAAACCCCTTAAAAAGGGAAGCACGTTTAAATCAGCAACTTCTCCTTTACGTAAAGAAAAAGGTAATAAATTACTATTAGGTACAAAAGAGAAAGAAGGCGTTTCTTCCCAAGAAATAGAAAGCCAGATCAAAAAAACCTTAGCAAAGTTGCACCAGGGTTCTGGAGATAGTACCCGTTCTAAGTATAGAAAAGATAGGCGAACTGCCCATGTAGAAGCGGAAGATAAGCGTCATCGTCAGGAAAAAGAAGAAGCAAAAGTTTTAAAAATTACAGAATTTATTTCTGCTAATGAATTGGCTTCTTTCATGGGCGTTTCAGTTAATGAAGTGCTTTCTACTTGTATGTCTTTGGGTATGATTATATCTATTAACCAGCGTTTAGATGCAGAAACTATTACGGTTGTAGCCGATGAGTTTGGCTATGATGTAGAATTTACTGATGTCCATGAAGAGGTTAGTAAATATTTGGAAGAGGTAGAAGGTGAACGTATAGAACGTCCCCCTATTGTAACCATTATGGGACATGTGGATCACGGAAAAACTTCATTATTGGATTATATTCGTACTGCCAAGGTAACGGCTAATGAAGTAGGCGGTATTACGCAGCACATTGGGGCCTATGATATTATTACGGATAATAATAAAAGAATTGTGTTTTTAGATACACCTGGTCATGAGGCTTTCACAGCTATGCGCACCAGAGGTGCTAAGATAACCGATATTATTGTAATTGTAGTAGCAGCAGATGATAGCATTATGACACAAACCAAGGAGTCTATTAGCCACGCCCAAGTAGCGGGGTGTCCTATTATTATTGCTATCAATAAAATTGATAAACCGCAGGCCAATCCAGAAAAGGTTAAAGAGGATCTTGCTAATCTTAATATCTTGGTTGAAGATTGGGGTGGTAAATACCAATGCCAGGAGATTTCAGCAAAAACAGGCCAAGGGGTTAATGCACTTTTGGAAAAAATACTTTTAGAAGCGTCTCTACTAGCATTACAAGCAACGCCCTCTAGAAAAGCAAAAGGTACGATTATTGAATCATTCTTAGATCCTGGTAGGGGGTATGTATCCACTGGAATAGTGCAAGATGGTACGCTACATATAGGCGATATTGTGCTGGCCGGTGTCCACTATGGTAAGGTCAAGGCTATGGTAAACTGCCAAGGTCTTTCATGTAAAGAAGCTCCTCCCGTAAGCCCTGTACAGATATTGGGATTAAATGGTGCTCCCAAGGCTGGTGATACTTTTCGTGTGATGGATAGTATGAAAGAGGTAGGAGAAGTGGCTCAAAAGAAACAGCAATTATTGCGTGAGCAGACATTGCGTACCAAAGCACACCTTACACTCGATGAAATTGGTCNNTAGGTGCTGTTTCCGAATCTGATGTGCTCCTTGCTGCTGCTACTGGCGCTATTATTATTGCTTTCCATATTAAACCTTCTGCACAAGTAAAAAAATTAGCTGAAAAGGAAGGAGTAGAAATCAAACAACACGCTATTATTTATAGTGCCATAGATAATATTCGCAATAGTATACAGGACCTTTTGGCCCCTATAATAGAAGAAACACCTACTGGACGAGCAGAAGTTAAAAAGATTTTTATTATTTCAAAAATTGGAAATATTGCAGGATGTCAAGTACAAACAGGCTTTATTAAACAATCGAATCCCATACGTGTCATCAGGAAAAATGAGGTTATATTCACAGGTTCTATTCATACTATAAAGCATGGATTAGAAGAGATTAAACTTGCAAAATCTGTTTCTGAATGTGGTATAGATATTAAAAATTTTAATGAGATTGAAGTGGGTGATATACTAGAAGGTTTTGAACGAAAGGAAATAAAACGTTACTTAGAATAGTAGGCTTATTGCTTTGTACTTGTACTTGTATCCGTTTACCTGCGTAGCAGCCATATTTTATAGATTACAGCAAATGGCTAAATATTTAATAATTAAAGCTACTTTTTTTGCTTGATCAAAAAAAGTAGCCAAAAAAAATCAAGCGCTGGTGAACAAAGCTGTTAAAAGTTCAATCTGAAAGCTGAAAATCAGAACTCGCCCAGGCCTACAGCCTTGGGCTCAAACAGGCTGATTTTCTACTACCTCTCAGACTGAACTTTTTTAGTCACAGCTTTGTTCAAGGCGCGTTTTTTATAATCTTGCATTATTATGCTATTTCTAATGGGTACGAACACGGATATGTATAAGCCATATGACTGAACGGATACACTAAACTAGGATTAGAAAAATGAACCACTACAAGCGATCTATAGCGCCACCTGATCATTCTCTTAACGAAATTCTTCCATCTAACAAATATAGTATTTCCGTTTCAGAAACATTTTGTAATCTTCGCATAGACAAGTTTTTATCAGATTTTTTGCACATTAGTCGAAATAAAATTCAAGAAGCCATTGCTAGCCAATTGGTTTTCGTAAATGGCCATATCATAAAATCCAATTATATTGTTGATTTTCAGGACAAAATAATAGCTCATCTACCAGTACCCATTGATTTAGAAACATTAATTCCAGAAAATATATTATTAGATATAGTATATGAAGATGATCAGGTAGCTGTTATCAATAAACCCGCCCAGATGGTTGTACATCCTGATGCAACGTATCGGCACGGAACATTGGCCAATGCATTGTGTTATCGCTATAAAGATTTACCATTAAAAGATAATATGCCCACTAGGCCAGGATTGGTTCATCGTATTGATAAAGATACCTCAGGGCTCTTGGTAATCGCTAAAACAGCGGAAAGTTTGGCATCTTTAGCAAGTCAGTTTTATAACCATACTGTAGAACGAACCTATTCCGTATTGGTTTGGGGCAATCCCCAACATAACACAGGTGTTATTGAGGTTAATGTAGGAAAAGATAGCCATAACCGTCAACGCATTGCAGCTTTTCCTGATCATAAACAGGGTAAACCAGCCATTACCCATTATCAGGTTATCAAACGATTACAGCACGTTGCGCTGTTAGCTTGTAAGCTAGAAACGGGACGTACCCATCAAATTCGTGTTCATATGAAACATATAGGGCATACGGTATTTGGCGATATGCTATATGGAGGCCAGACCATTGCAAGTGGTCAACGCTATGCTGCTTATAAAGCCTTTGTGCATAATTGCTTTAAACTTATGCCTTATCAGGCATTACATGCCACTTCTCTTGGATTTAAACATCCTAGCACACAAGAATTTATACGGTTTGAATCCCCTATGCCAGAAAAATTTGTTAAACTCGTAGAGAAATGGGAAAAATATGTAGCACAACGTATGCAGCATGTTCAACAAGATAAAATATCGGATTAAGGAACTTTTTTATTTTTCTAATTCTGAAAGTAATGGCCTATTAGCCATTATAGTGTTAATATTTCTTTTAATAATTGCACCTAAGGCATGTATGTTATACTATAGCTATTCTAATAAACCATTAGATCACAGCTCTGATATGGTGCTGTTGGAAAAAAAATGGCTTTTATTGCAAGAAAATGTCAGTAAGACAGCGCTAATAAATATTAACACTACGACTGTTCAACAGTTAGCAAATATGGATGGCATAACGCAAAAACTTGCTACTAGAATTATAAAATATAGGGATAAGTTGGGTGGATTTATTTCCTTGGATCAATATAAAGAAGTATATGGTCTATCTAACCGCCTTCAGGAAAGGTTAATGAACCAGACCACTATATTAGCAAAATATAGGCCTAAACAGCTGTCTCTTAACCATACAACCTTCCAGGAACTAGTGGCCCATCCCTATATTTCACCTTCTATCGCAAAAGCCATTATAGATTATAGAAAAAAGAAAGGGAAATTTACAACCTTATATACTATTCAAGAATTACCTGGTTATCATACAGATTGGGCTAATAAAATAAGACCGTATCTCTCTCTTTAGCTCAATCATTTATCTTACGCATAGAACCCGATTGATTTTCTCGTACGTTTTGATCAAACGAAAAATGTACATGCAAAAAATCAAGCATTAATGCAAAAAGCTATACAAATTTGTATATTTAAAGCTGGGAAGCAGAAATCGCTTTTAAGTTCAAACAAAATATATCCCTTGATAGCTACATATCCATCTTTTTTAGTATCACTTTTTACAAGGACGCATTGTTCCGTATCATCAATCCAATTTAACCATTTAGATAGCTATTTGGAAAAAATGTAATAGTTACATACGTAAAATCAATTCATAAAATCAAAGAGCCACTATGCTTTGCAATTTGTTTGGCTGATAACAAAATTATTTGCCTGCCAGGAAATTAGGCAAAATGTTTTGTATGGCATATTACTCTGTAGATTATGCTATTTCTTTTTTATAATAAAAATTATTCTGATTATAAACAAAAAAACTATACGATGTTATTTAATTTGCTATATTTCGATAATCAGGGGCTTAATTTTATTCGTGTGGTTGATATGGTGCTCGTTGGTTGTTTGATCTATTGGGTTTATAGATTAATTAAGGGTAGCACAACTGTAAAAATGGCTTCAGGTTTTTTTATTATATATCTTTTTTATTTGACATTTAAAGCATTTAAACTCAAGCTGCTTGAAACTATTTTGGGGAAATTTATAGATATAGGCCCTATTATTACCATTGTTATCTTTCAACGAGAAATTCGCTACTTTTTGTCTAGTATGGGTAAAGGACTTGTTTTTGGCAAGGGAATCATTACGAAAATGATTCCCGGGTTGGCTCGTCAAAAAGTTGAAATTGATGTAACGCCAGTGGTGAAAGCTGTTCAGGCATTAGGGGGAAGTAATACGGGTGCGCTTATTGTTTTTACAAAAGATGTCGATTTGAGGCATTATGAAAAATCTGGTGATGTGATCAATGCCCAAGTTTCCGCTCGATTACTTATTGCCATATTCAATAAATATAGCCCATTGCATGATGGTGCCGTTATTATTCATAGCAATAAGATTGTGGCTGCAAGGTGTATTTTACCTGTTACGGAAAATCCAAATATTGCTGCGCATTTTGGATTGCGTCACAAAGCTGCGGTTGGCCTTACGGAAATAACAGATACTTTAGTGGTAATTGTTTCAGAAGAATCTGGTCAAATATCGATAGCTAGAAATGGAAGCATGGAAAATAATCTATCTGCACAAGAAATTAGAAGTGCTATAAAGGAATATCTTAGCAATGATTGGCATGCAGCATAAACGTATCTGTTCACTCAATGGCGTCAACTTAAGGCAATTCATGATTAGCCTACCCTCCTATTCTACTTGGTTATCAATAACAGCTAAACCTTAAGTTGACGCCATTGTCTGTTCACTTGCGTGGTAGCCAATGATTTTATCCATTTTTTTAAAAACTACTTATTTTAAAGCTAGTATTATTGCGCTATTGCTAATTGGTACGAACACGAACACGAATACGCATAGGCTACATGACTGAACAGATACCTTTATTTGCCTTACTTTTCTTTGCACAGTTTTGCAAGCCACGTTCCTGTTTGGAATAATATCCTTGTCAAGGGTGTAAAAGAACACGTTTATTTATTTTTATTTATTTATTTTTATTTATGCATAAAAAATTTAATGCATTATGTAAGCAAAAGATGGCACAAAACATATATACGTTTAGACAAGAACAAATGGCTAAGATGATACAAAAAGAGTTAGGTGCACTCTTTTTAACAGAAAAAGCCATCTTATTTAGTAATGCTTTTATTTCTGTTACAGCTGTTTATTTAGGCAGGGATTTGAGTATGGCCAAGGTTTATTTGAGCCTTTCCTTAAATAGGGATAAAGAAAAAATTTTAAAAATTATTAATTATCAGAAAAATACTATCAAGAGATTACTAGGCCAAAGAATAGCTAATAAAATACGTAAGGTACCAGATTTAAAATTTTGTATGGATGAGACGGTTATGCAAGGAGCCCGTGTTACTGCTCTAATTGATCAATTAAACATTATTGAATCATAATTGCATCCGTTCACAAATATGACTAATCTATTGATTATTTGTATCCGTTCACTTTGCGTGGCAGAAATATGTATATTTTAAATTGTCTATGGCAACGGTCTCTAAGTATCCGTTCAGTCATGTGGCTTATATATATATCCATGTTCGTACCCATTAGGAATAGCATAATAATGCAAGATTATAAAAAACGCGCCTTGAACAAAGCTGTGATTAGAAAATTTTAGTCTGAAAGCTGGTAGAAAATCAGCCTGTTTGAGCTTACTCTTCGTCTTTGAAAAGCTGGCTGCGTTCCGTTTCGGGATTCAGCGTACTCGCATAGTTCGTACTATGCTGCGTGCGCTTCACCCTTGCGCGCCTTGCCAGCTTCCCAAATCCATTGAGTAACCGTAGAGGGCGAGTTTTGATTTTTAGATTTTAGGCTGAAATTTTAAACAGCTTTGTTCACCAGCGCTTGATTTTTTTTGGCTACTTTTTTTGATCAAGCAAAAAAAGTAGCTTTAAAAGAAGTAGTTTTTTTAAAATGGATAAAATCATTAATTATTAATAATTTTAAAACATGGCTGCCACGCAAGTGAACGGACAATGGCGTCAACTTAAGGCAATTCATGATTAGCCTACCCTCCTATTCTACTTGGTTATCAATAACAGCTAAACCTTAAGTTGACGCCATTGAGTGAACGGATACTACGAATGACTTATGTACATTTCGTACATAGCTACTATTATCTATTTTCTATAAATGCCCTGTGCAAAAAATATGTAATGATATAGTATATGGATAGAACTATATTTGCCCTTTACAGATCTCCAATGCATGTTGTGCAGCCGTTTCCAATGCGGTTGCTATTTCAGGTTCTAAATAATTCCTTGCTAATTCAATATCTACTGTAAGGGTCTCTTTGACCATATACTTAACCTCTTCTAATTTGGTATAGCCTTCAGCATGGCGTAGATCATAAAGGCGTTCTGCCAATTTGATATAAAGTACAGAAAGGTGATCTTGGTTGATGGCTTCTTTAAAGCGATTGCTTATGTAGAACAAAGATTCGGCTAGCTCTTGGTGTTTATCTATGCTGAGCACATTTTCTACAAAACAAAAAATACCTATATTATAATTGCTCTTAATATAAGAAAGCGGCAAGCGGGTGTATCGTATTAAGTCATAGAGTAAGGCAGCGTAAATGGGCTTAGGAGAATGAAAAATCCATGTAGCTACTAATTGGGCAATACCTACCGCGCGAACATAGAATAACTGGCCTGATGCGTGTCGCTTAACACCATAACAACGCCTTAGTAATAAAAGTATCTCAGCAATTACGCCTGGATCCACCTCAGATATTTGACAAACATAATCATGGAAATGCATTAGCACCATCATAGCATCTCCCTGTTCCTTTTCGGTTATAGGTGCTTCTGATGTTAACGATTCCATAGGTAATTTAGAGATCATCTCCTCTCGAATATTGGTAACATTCCAAGGCAATACCAGTAACATGACCTTTTGAGTAGACATTTCTAGGTAACCATAGTGTGCATGGATAATGCGTTCTATGGTTTTCTTTCCGAGGTCCATACATGCTGGCGTTAGTGTTCTGGTATGCTTTTTATCTTCCGGCGTATCGGTAATATATTCATAAGAATTTTGAATTTTTGGGAATTCCGTTGGAAGAACAGTAGCGTTACTAATCACTAGGGCTATAGCCGAAAAGTCCATCAAGGGATGGTATTCGTTTTCGATTGGATCACTTATCTTATATTTTAATTGGGTAGTATGTAGTTGTATTTTTACAAATGGTTTATCTAAATGGTCTGGGTCAATAGTACGTACAACAGCTGTAACCAGTAAATGGATGATCTGGTTGACATCACATGTGATCTTAACTGGAAGCATGTGATCTTTGTGCTCTATAAGTAGTCTAGGTGCATACTGTATCTCTCGTTCTAAAGCATTTTCCACCCTGTTAATCAGGTCATCCAAGGTAATTTCAGTTGGTAGTAAGAGTATATGATCTTTAGATTTGGCTTGTTTTTTTAAAAACAGCGCCCATTCGGAAAACTTATTTATAATACTCTGGAAATCTTGTTTATATAACGGATTCCCATCTAAAAATGTAATAGATTGCGTAACATCTTTCACTACTTTTTCTAAAATCAGGCCATCTTCCTCCAGCTCATTATGAGCAGCTGGAGAAGTGATATGCAAATTGTAGGCAATGTTTTTGAGTTTTTGCTCTTCTCTTAGTTTTTGCTTATTTCTTAGGTAACGATTTTGATTTTCCTGAGCAGTTACTTGCAATTTAGTGTAAATAATCAGAGAAAATATCAATAACCTTTCCCCTAATAGATATAATGGTAGATTTCCTGATGGCCAACATGGAAGCCCCGAAGTAAAACAAATAAAGTAAATAACGGTTAATGGTATCGTTACCAGCAATCCCAGATCCAAAGGCAATATCCATAAAGCTACAGCCAAGTGCGTTAACACCAATGTTTCGGTAAATAACGGATCGGTTATATACCACCAGTGCCAAAACGTATTTATAGGAAAGCAAAATATTAAACCTATTAACCAATATTTTCCAATTATCCAGCTTGGAATTTCCCTTTTTAAGGAACCTATATATTGAAAAAAAACTGCATAACCTACAAAACAGCTACCTACAACGATTTGCAATATAAGCCAAGCGGTTAAGTATTTTTTGGTGCCTATTATGCCAAGTGTTAGCAACGTAGTAATGGTAATATAGATCCCTACCCCTATTAGGATAGTAGATGTTGGCTTTAGCTTAGCCAAATTATCTCTTAAAAAGAGCGCTTTAAATGATGCTTTTCTGCGCGCTTTTTTTCGTGCATTAGCTTGCCTAATCTGCTTGAGTTCATCATCTGGCTCTACCCAGCCAGTACCGGATGGTTGGGGCAGCAAATAGTGTGCAGCCAACATGGCTAACCCATTGGCCAGCATGGCAACAAATGCACCATCTATGTCCATGGTCGATTCCAATGATCTCACCCACTTATTCCAAACCAGAATAGTTACTACACCGGTAGCCATACCGATTAAAGCAGTACGCCCAGTACCTCGAAATCCAAAAATAGCTAAGAAAAAAGAGGCCGTTACTATAGGAACATACACATCTAAAATTAAAAACATTAATTTTAATAAATCATTATAAAAAAGAGCCAAAACCATAGCAGATAGACCTACAAATAAAGTAGTTAATCTAGCCAATTGGAGTTGATAGGCATAGGAATTTGATTTTTTCCCTCGTATACTTTCGACAATATCATGGCTAACCATAACAGCGCATATGTTTAAACAAGAATCAGCTGTAGACATGGTCATGGCTAGTAAACTGATAGAAACCAGCCCTGTGAAAAAAGGAGAAATATGTTCCATTATATAAGGCCAAATGTCTGTTTTCAACAGTGCAGGTTCTGCTACATAAACAAATAGACCAAGTAAGAATATAATACACTTTATAATAAGGTCAAAAAGTCCAGAATAAACAAGAACCTTTTTAGCCTGGATAGGGCCAGAAGACATGTATATTCTCTGCATAGTGGTAGGTTCTATAAAAGCTGCCACCGCTCCCAAAATTAGCAAAATGGTACCTATTAGTTTAGTATCAAAATGGAATACAGTGCTAAACTGAAATTTGTCTTGAGTACATAAAAAAGAAATAACTTCTGTAGCTGGTTTGTGGATGTTTTCGAACATAAACCAAGTTAGGAGAGGAATAATGATGGAGAATGTTAAAAACTGTAATACATCTGTAAAGGTAACCGCACGAATACCTCCAAAAGCAGAATATACAATAAGGATTAAGGTAGCTAATATGGTAATATATTTAGGATTATTAGGATTAACTGAATTTATGCATATGCCGATGGTTTGGGACATTACAGTGATTTGGACAGCAATGGTAGCAATATAGGAGCAAATACTAGCTAGAGAGGTAATAATTCTTGGATATTTACCATATATACTGCCTATAGATTCTGGCATAGAAAGGTGGTGCATAAATGGAGCCATACGCAATGCCAACGGACTGATAAGCCATCTAGCTAAGCTAACGCCAAGCGAAAGAATTATCCAATAAAGGCCAATATTATGGACCTGTTGTATAGTACGTACTAAAATTGCCCCTCCAAAATTAGTAGCCAATACCGTAGCTACCAAAGTAGCTGTAGCAAATTTTTTATTACCTACCGCATACTCCCGCAGGGTAGTGGTTTTTCTACTAAAAAAAAGGCCTACCAATAAGGTTAATGTCAGAAAAAAACCCATCATCAGGAGTGGCATAGTCAATTGTATCATACAATAATTAAATAAGGTATTAGAAAACAGTAATTATCCATCCCTTCATTATAGGTTATTTTTACTACAAAGCCAAGGATATGGTTGTTTTTTATATAAAAAATTTGCACTATTTCTAATTGGTTTGGTACGAACGTGAACGAATACACATAGGCCATGCGCCTGAACGGATACCATGATTTAGCCTGTTTTTTGATATGCCCATACTATTTAGATCCCCTGTATACCTTTTATAAGGTTCCAATGGTTCATCTCTTACATTACACCTTTATTTATTAATCTATAATTTGCTGAATAAGTGTGCAAAGATCGTTATAGCATTCTGAAAAAAGATTACACATATCTCCACTTGGGCTATTTTTAATTTGTGTACGATTGACACGCAAAGTTTTACCAAAGAATAGGTCCAATTTATCTAGTGGATAACCAAACAGTGTATGATTTTGGTCATCACCATCCTTATTTGTAGAAGGATCCATGACAATAGCTATCAACTTACATGTTTTATATTGCTTTCTTACAGCAAGTAGTTGCATCAAGCTATCTATACCACTGGGTAGCATATTATTGCATTCTGGAAGGATTAAAACCAGTTTTTCTATTGATTTCAAATTTATTTGCAAACTATTTAACTTTTCTTTTTCTAGTTCTAATAGCTGAATAGGTTCGGGATCTGTAAGTTGCGCTAATTTTATTATTTCTACTTCTGTATTACATCCTTTTGCTTCTAAAGCACCCGCACACCAACAACTAAAATTTTCTGGAAACTTATTACCAGCCTCAGTTGTGGTGAGAATAAGGATGTTTTTCTGCATGGTGAAGCGTTTCTTTAAATTTTGATAGACGTGCTACCCAGGTATAGACTATCCAAAATGGATGGCCTATGACCTGTAATCATGATTTTGCTTGGAGTCCTATACTTTGGATATAATACATTAAAAAATTTATCATTTTTCATTTGATAATAAAACCTTTTGCTACTAATACCCAAATACAAAAGGAAAAAATACATATAATACTTATGCAACCAAACAGTGTGCTTTCTAATGCAGCCAGCTTCTTTATGCAACCGGCCTTCTCCATGTAGCGTATCTTTTTAAACAATGGGCCCACTACCCTTGCTATTTTTTGAACAAAAGCAAATATACGACGCTCCTTGATTACGACCAATAAAGGTTGATTATTTAGGTACCAATCGATAAAATATAATACATAAAATTGAAAAGATGATATTGGGCATCCATATGTTCAGCAGTGGATGCGCACTTTGTGCCTCTACCACAATCTTGGAAGATAAAAAGAGCGAGATATAGAAGCAAGCTAGTATAAAACCCAAAGTAATTTGTCCTCCCACACCACTTCTAGGCTTATGAACAGCGACTAAGAAACCCAATGCAATAAGAATGATAATGGCAAAGGGAGTCATATATCGGATATATTTTTCTGCTTTAAAAAAACGTACATTATCATTTCCTTTAGCCATAAGTTTTTGAATATGTATATCTAATTCGGGAAGCGTTAACCCCTCTTTTAGATTAGGGTTAATCTCAAAATCTTCTGGATGTATCTCTAAGGGAAGTGTAAGGCTATGTCCTTCTGTAATCTCTTCATGTTTTGGAAAAAAAGTACGTTTTTTCCAAGATTGTAATATCCATACTTGATCGGTTGCATTCCATGTAATCACTGCAGCATGCAATCGTTCTAAGAGCTCAGTATTTTTGTAGCTGTCTAAGCTTATATCATATCCAGTATTTATGTGGGCATAGTAGGTATGGATATGGAGGTATTGGTCAGGTCCTGTTTTGAGGTGTAGGTAAGGCGGTGGCGTATTATTAGTGAATCCCATGTTGAGATATTTTGTTTCAAACTTAATCCGTTCCTTGCTTGCACCTGCTAGCAACCAGCCTGTTAAGTAAAAATTGGCTCCAGTCAGCATCCATGCAATCATTAGATAGGGTTTTGCCACACGATTAAAACGTACCCCGCCGCTTAATAGGGCAATAATCTCAGATCGTTGGGCTAACCTAGTGGTAACCCAAATGGTGGTAGCAAAAACAATAATAGGGGCCAAAAGGTTAACCATGTAGGGTAACAATACGCAGTAATAATGAAAGATTTCTTTAAAAGGAACCTTATACTTTTTAAAATTACTTACGTTTTCTGTTACGTGAATGAGCATAATAAGTATGATGATGACACCCAGCATAACCAAAAAAGTGCCAAAAAACTTTTTGAAAATATATTTATCTAGTAGCTTCATTATGCTTATGAGATTTTTTTCATGATGGTTTGAAGGACATGGTTTTTCCATGCAACAAAATTATTCTGCTGAATCTGTTTTCTAGCCTGTCGAACGAGCCATAGATAAAAAGTTAAATTATGTACGCTAGCCAATTGAAGGCCTAAGGGCTCCTTAGAAATAATCAAGTGGCGCAAATAGGCTTTTGAGTAATGTCCACTAAGCGCATTACTGAGCTGGGCATCTATAGGACTACAATCCGTTTTCCATTTGCTGTTTTTAATGTTTATAATACCTGCTGTTGTAAATAATGTTCCATTGCGCCCATTGCGAGTGGGCATCACACAATCAAACATATCGACACCTAATGCAATGCATTCTAACAGATCTAACGGTGTTCCAACGCCCATTAAATAGCGCGGTTTGTGCTTAGGCAAGATATCGCAAACGAGTTCTGTGATTTCATACAATTGACCTGTAGGGTGGCATACCCCACCAATGGCGTTACCAAATCTGTCGGCTGCAGCTATAGCTTCCGCAGATTGTATACGTAAATCTTTATAGACACTTCCTTGTACAATTGCAAAAAGCGCTTGGTATGCATTTTGCTCAGTTAGCGTAGCATCAAAATGGTCACTCCCCCTTTTTAGCCAGCGATGGGTACGTTCCATGGAATCTTTAGCATAGCTGTAACTGCAGGGATAAGGGGTACATTCATCTAATACCATCATAATGTCAGAACCAATACTGCGCTGTATGTCAATCACAGATTCTGGTGTAAATAGCTGTTTTGATCCATCTATGTGAGAGCGAAATGTAACGCCTTCTTCTGTAAGGCTGCGATTTTTAGCTAAGGAATACACCTGGTACCCCCCACTATCTGTTAAGATCGGCCGATGCCATTCCATAAAAGAATGGAGCCCACCTGCTGCATCTAGCACTTGCATTCCGGGTCGAAGATACAGATGATAGGTGTTTCCTAAAATAATATCAGCGTTAATATGATCCTGTAAGACATTTTGTGGAATGGACTTTACTGATCCAAGCGTACCTACTGGCATAAAGATGGGGGTCTGAATGGTTCCTTTACCAGTAGTGATAAGCCCCGCTCTAGCCTTGGAACACTGATCTTCATGTTCTACTAAAAATTGCAAGGAAGTTTTCTATTAAAATTAAAAAAATGCATAATAAATTTTCTACAGAAAGATTTTTACCTATCTGCTATTTTTTAGCTATCTTTTAGCTTTTGAATCAAAGATATGCTTTTTTATAACTTTATCCTGCATAGAGACTTCCAAATGGCTAGCTGAAAGTAGCTGTAAAGTCTACAAATTCCCTTAATTTTAATACGTAAACCGATACATATATCTCAATAAAAAATTTTTATGCAACTTCATGCTGATTCATTAATCAAAGAATACAAAGGTCGTAAGGTAGTAAAGGGGGTATCTCTTACGGTTTCCTCCGGTGAAATTGTGGGATTACTAGGCCCCAATGGAGCTGGAAAGACTACAACCTTTTATATGACGGTTGGCCTTGTAAAACCAAATAGCGGGGATATTTATTTGGATGAAACATGTATTACCCCATTGCCTTTATACAAACGTGCCCAAAAAGGAATCAGTTATTTACCACAGGAGGCTTCTGTCTTCAGGCAATTAACGGTAGAGGAAAATATTATGGCTATATTGGAAATGCGTGACCTCTCCAAACAGGAACGCAAAGAAAAATTAGATAGGTTACTAGAAGAATTTAGTATTACGCATATAAGAAAAAGTAAAGGCAATGTGCTCTCTGGGGGGGAGCGTCGCCGTACAGAAATAGCTAGGGCATTGGCTATGGACCCAAAATTTGTTTTGCTAGATGAGCCTTTTGCAGGTGTAGATCCTATTGCTGTAGAAGAAATCCAACTGCTTATATCTAAGCTTAAGCACAATAACATTGGCGTGCTGATTACAGATCATAACGTAGATGAAACACTTTCTATTACCGATAGAGCCTATTTGATATTTGCTGGTACGTTACTTAAAACAGGTACTGCAGAGGAGTTGGCAGAAGATGAGCAGGTACGCAGACTCTATCTTGGAGAAAAATTTCAATTAAAACGTTATGAATAGTACGTTAAGGGAGCCATATCAAGCAGTTATTGGATTAGAGATCCATATTCAGTTGCTTACTTATAGCAAAATGTTTTCCTCAGATGCGACTGCATATGGTGCTTTACCCAATACCAACCTTAGCCCCGTTAGTTTAGCCTACCCTGGTACATTACCTAAGGTTAATAAAAAAGCTTTTGATTATGCTATAAAGTTAGGACTGGCCTGTGAATCAGATATAACAGAGTTAAACTATTTTGCTAGAAAAAGCTATTTCTATCCAGATTTACCGAAAGGATTCCAAATTACACAAGATACGACGCCTATTTGCCGCGGTGGTTTTATAACCATTTATGCGACAGAGGGAAAGGAGAAAAGGATACCGCTTATCCGCATGCACTTAGAAGAAGATACAGGTAAATCTGTACATGGCATAGTGGAAGATACTACCTTATTGGATTATAATCGGGCAGGGATACCTTTATTAGAGTTGGTAACTGCTCCAGCACTAACAACAGGGAAAGAGGCCTATCAGTGTTTAGCTGAAGTACGTAAATTGGTCCGATATTTAGATATCTGTGATGGGAATATGGAAGAGGCTTCTTTACGTTGCGATGCCAATATTTCGATAGCATCCGAAGGAACTACTATATTTGGGACAAGGGTTGAAGTTAAAAATATGAATTCTATGCGAAACGTTCAACTTGCCATAGAGCATGAAATAGAGCGACAAATAGCACTAATACAAGCAGGTAAGCCCATTATAGCAGAAACCAGAAGTTTTCAAGCCGCTTCTGGAGAAACCGTTAGCCTACGGGCCAAAGAAACAGCCAGTGAATATCGTTATCTACCAGAACCAGATATACCCCCGGTATGGGTTTCAAAAGAATGGATAGAAAGCATTAAAGAAACCATGCCCTTATTGCCCAGTGCCTGTTTTAAAAAGTTTACTGAGGTCTATGGTCTTTCTCATTATGCAGCCGATGTGCTTACTGAAAACAAAGCCTTCGTTTTGTTATTTGAAGAGCTGTGTCAACATACTAATTACTATACTGCTGCAGCAAACTGGTTACTGGGCCCTGTTAAAGGTTACCTCAATGAGATGTCCCTTTCCTTAACGGAGCTCCCGCTTACGGTTGAAAATTTCATTGCGCTAATAGCGTTAGTAGAAAGTGGTGCGGTTGGCTTTTCTGCTGCAGCCCATCAGATTTTTCCTTTATTATTACAACCAAATGCATCTCCTAATGTATCTCCTATGGAACTTGCCGTAAAATTAAACCTTATACAAGATAGTGATGAGGAAAACCTGCAATTACTTATTGAAGAAGTATTAACGGCTTATCCAGATAAAGTAGCGGCTTATAAAAATGGTAAGCAAGGAATTTTGGCTATGTTCATGGGAGAAATTATGAAAAATAGTAAAGGGAAAGCCCATGCTCAACTGGTGAGCAAACTGCTACAAGAAGCATTAAATAGCTAACGCTGATGGGTTACATAGCTTAACATAAAAAGCCTATATGCATAATGTTTTTAACTCCAAGGATTTTGGAGGAAATATATAAGCTTTTATAACATCAGTAATAACAGGCACTTTATAATCAAATTTTAATCTCTTTGTTTTATCACATTTTAATCCCTATGCAGCTTGAATCCAAACTTACCTTAGCGCTTCAGAAGGCATTTTTAGTTATCTATCAATTACCCTTATCAAAAGAATCATGTGCTTTACAATATACCAGAAAAGAGTTCCAAGGTACTTTTTCATTTCCTATATTTCCCCATTGTAAAAGCTGCCATGAACAGCCCAACCAATTAGCAGAAAAAATAGGGAAATGGGTACAAACGCATGTAGATATAGTGGCTTCTTATAATGTCATAGATGGCTTTTTAAATTTTGTTATCTATGACGCAGTTTGGCTCTCTATCTTAAAAACGATTGACCAAAATCCATTGTATGGTCGTTTAGCTGGTCAAAAGAGCAGTATAGTGATCGAATTTTCATGTCCCAATACGAATAAGCCTCAACATTTAGGCCATCTGCGTAATAATTTTTTGGGAGATGCATTGGCTAAAATTTTGGATGCCGCTGGCCATATGGTACATAAAGTAAACCTTATCAATGATCGTGGCATCCATATTTGTAAATCTATGGTTGCGTATCAACAATTTGGAGCAGGGGAAACCCCAACCAGCAGTGGTATAAAGGGAGACCATTTAGTAGGCAAATATTATGTAAAATTTGAGCAAGTGTATAAAGCACAATTGGCTCTTATAGAAACGCATAAGGGGGACCTGCCTACAGCCATTCCGCCTATTTTGCAAGAAGCACAAGAAATGTTGGTAGATTGGGAAAAGGGTGATCCTGCTGTTATGGATTTGTGGCAAAAGATGAATGAATGGGTCTATGATGGATTCAATATGACCTATAACCAATTAGGCATTGTGTTCGACAAAACCTACTATGAGTCTGATACGTATCTATTAGGCAAAGAAATAGTAAAGGAGGGGCTCCGTAAAAAAATATTTTACCCAAAAGAGGATGGAGCTATTGCAGTCGATTTATCTATGCATGGGTTAGGAGAAAAAATTTTATTACGTAGTAATGGAACAGCTGTCTATATCACGCAAGATTTGGGAACTGCCGATTTGCGTTATGCCGATTACCATTTCGATAATATGATATATGTTGTAGGCAATGAGCAAGCTTATCATTTTAAAGTTTTATTTGCTACTATGGCCCACTTGGGTAGGTCATATGCGCATTTTATGCACCATTTACCCTATGGTATGGTAGACCTGCCCAGCGGTAAAATGAAGTCCAGAGAGGGAAATGTAGTAGATGCAGACCAGCTTATAGAAGAAATGATTGATACGGTTATGCTGTATACAGAAAATTCCCATAAAATAGAAAGCTTGAACCAGCAAGAGCTGAAAAAATTGCATCATATCTTGGCCATAGGTGCCTTAAAGTTTTTTTTACTCCGGGTGGCACCACAAAAAAAAATACTGTTTAATCCTAGCGAATCAGTTGATTTCCAGGGAGATACTGGCACATTTATTCAGTATACTTATGCCAGAATTTGTTCAGTACAACGTAAGGCTAAGGATATACAAATGGTCTCATGCAATATACAGCAAGGATCGCTCAGCGCGTTAGAACAACATTTGATTTTTCAATTATATAGGTTACCAGCAGCAATAGAAGAGGCTGCCAAAACCTATATGCCCTCTGTAATAGCCAATTACGCTTTAACATTAGCAAAAACTTATAATAAGTTTTATGCAAGTTATCCCATATATAGGGAACCTAATGCCTGCATGAGAAGTTTTAGATTATTACTTTCTTCCTGTGTGGGCAACGTGCTAAAAAAAAGCATGACGCTTTTAGCTATTGAGTTACCAGAAAAAATGTAAAGATATAAGGCCGTATTATCTGATGCCAATGGGGAAAGTTTGTATCCGTTCACTCAATGGCGTCAACTTAAGGTTTAGCTGTTATTGATAACCAAGTAGAATAGGAGGGTAGGCTAATCATGAATTGCCTTAAGTTGACGCCATTGTCCGTTCACTTGCGTGGCAGTAATGTTTTTAATTTAACGCTATTTTTAAGTATCTGTTTACTTGCACGGTAGTTATATTTATGTTTTTAATTTATTTACTAAATTACTTGTCATTTTTTTCTTATTGTGCTATTTCTAATTGGTACGAAAACAAATACGCATAGGTCACATGACTGAAGGGGCACCTATTTTTAATTGGTACGAATACGGATACGCATAGGTCACACCACTGAATGGATAGATACATCAGGTGTTAGAAATCAAACAGAGGCCGTTGCAAATCGAACTCCTCTCGATACAGCTCCTGCTGGATATCCTTCCGCTTTAGCCACTTCTTCAGCAACTCCCTATTATTCGTTATTCTTCTATTGAACTCCTCATCAGCGTAATTGTCGTTCCACTTACTAGGATTAAAGGAATCATACAGCTCCCTCTCCACAAACCGCCACGCACCCATCTCATTATCCACGAGGTCATCCCAGACCCCTACGGAGGGCGAAAACGTGGGATTTTTATATATATAATACAGGACATTGTACATTTCCTGGGATTCAATCTCTAGCCTTTTCAGTAGGTCCAACCCTTGTTCGATTCTTTCTCCACTCCTACTGCTGCTGTTTGGTGTGCTTGTTCTGTAGAAAAATCCCTCTTGTTCAATATAATCTACATTAAAATCCATTTTGCCTATTTCATTTTCTTCTCCGATCACACTACTGCTGCTGTTTGGTCTAAAAGATCTGTCAAAAGGGTTTGCGTGCTGGTTTCCTCCTCCTGCACCTCCTCCCGCACCTTCTCCGAGAATTTCCTCTTGATAAGAAAACGAGAGAAATCCGGGTGAGGCTCTTCCGAAAGAGATTCTTTCTTCTAGTTCTTCTGGCTGTTGTTGCTGTGTTACTACTACGTTACTGCTGCTGTGTTGCTGCTGGTTTCCTCCATCTATTCCTCCTCCTATTTCTACTGTCTGTTGTCCTGTTTGCGTCTGCTGTCCTCCTCCTGGTACTGCTCCTGTTGCTGATCCACTTCCTCCACCTCCTCCTATCGCTGACCCACCTCCTCCTGAAGCTGATCCACTTCCTCCTGAAGCAGGACTTATAATCATTGCGTCATTACTGTCTTTCTTTTCATCCTTATTATCTTTCTTTTCAGATTGACCCTTTGCAATATGATTATTCCTGCTATTGCCGATTTTACTACCTCCACAGTTACTTGCTAATAGCAGTAGAGAAAGAAACCATAACGGTGCAACTTCTTTTTTTAGATTTTTATTTTGCATTTTATATTTTTATTCTGCATATAGATATGGTGTGTTTAAATTAATAACTATTACATATACACTAATAACTATTACATATACACATAGTGCAGCTTTTCCTATTATTTATAGCTTATAGCACAGGTTTTCCTATTGAACTCTTTAACCGTTACAACTGCCAACAAGATATCAAGATACACTTAACTTGCAGATTGAATTGAACTTTTCAAATTTAGTTTTATTTTCAATAAAATACAACCTGCTTAAGCTGAAATAGCCCAATTTCCTAAAAAAAATGTAAGTAAAGAGAGCGGCTGTCTGTGGCGCAGCCTTACACCTCTCTCTCCTCCCGCAGCAGTTCCAGCTGAATCTCTTCCTGCTGCTGTAACCACTCCCACAGGACCAGTCTATCTTTTCGCATGGCCTTCCAGCTCTCCGGGCTACCCTGCCACCACTGCTGGGGCTCCTCCTGCAACGGTCCCTCCTTACGTAGCCGCTCCTGTAAGAAGCACCACGCCTGCAGGTTATTCTGCTGCAGCCCCTCCCACAAGGTTTTCCAGTACTCCTGGCAATGCTCCTGTAGCCAATTCAGGAGCCTCCACGCCTGCGGGCATTCCTTTTTTAGCCTCTCCAGCAGATTACTCTGCCTTGCCTCTCTTTCTTCTATGCTCCTTTCTTCTTTTTCTTTTACTACTGCTTCTGGCTGCTGGTTGATGCTCCTGTCTGTTGTTGCTGCATCTCCTCCTGTCGCTGCTGCTACTGTTCCTCCTGTTGCTGTTGCTGCCTCTTCTTCTGCCGCAAGATGTATAATCATTGCGTCCTTATTACCTTTCTTTCCAGATTGACCCTTTGTAATATTATTATTGCTTCTATTACCGATTTTGCTACCTCCACAATTACTTGCTAATAGCAGTGCAGAAAGAAACCATAATGAAATAGTTTTTAAAAAAATGGATAAAATCATTATATATTAAATATTTATTTAGCCATTTGCTATAATCTATAAAATAGGGCTGCCACGCAAGTGAACGGACAATGGCGTCAACTTAAGGGAATTCATGATTAGCACACCCTCCTAAAGACATGATGGCGTTTAGGTTTATCCACCTTGTCACGACTATATAATCGCCCGGGTCGGATTTTTACTTTAGCTCGTATGCACACTCTATCAAAGAGTTTCTGAAAGCTTTTAGTTGAGCACTTCCCAATCAGCACTTGATGCATTTTTTGACGCATCACACCAAACAAAACTGAAAAATTCAAACGATACTCATTTATTTGCTCTGGTTTCCAGGGACCTTGAGCATCACACATATNTAACACGCTTCTATATGCCACCTCAAAGCATAAACTTTACTAATGCCTTCCAGGGTAAATTGTGCTCTGTCAAAAAGTGAAGTAACCAAAACTTCTCTTTTGCCATTGGATAACATAAACGCTACGACTCTTACTTTCTGGCTGATAGTTTTATCCTTATTTTCTAGAACTAGATCAAAATCTGATTCGCCCGATGCAACCCGCTCCCATAGCTTAGTATAATTTTTTCCTTGTACACGAAAAATAAAATCTGTTTGACATTCATAATGTTGTTTGATAAACTTTACTGAAGTATAACCACGATCATAGATACATAATAATTTATCTTGTTTTAATGCACGCATTTGCTGAACAATTTCAGGGAGTTGTTCTTCTGCTAATGTGCGTTCTCCTATATTCCAAGGTACAAGCCGAGCATTACAAATCAGAGATGTAGATAAATCAACAAATAGTGAAACCCTGGCTAAAGGGGGCACAATGCCGTTTGTGCCATTTGGTTTAAAAAGACCAAACTCCGATATGATTTCGGGTGAAACAGGTAAACGAAGGGAAGAACCATCTGCTGCAATAAGTCNTATGCCTAAACTTCGCTTAACTAGCTTTAAAATAGTGGAAAATACTATTGGAAAAGTAAGTTTCCTTCTGGGCGTGAACATATGGCCGCCTTTGGAATGGATAGTCTGAAATATTGCTGAATACAATTTATCTTTAATTTCCGAAATAAAATTTTCCCCTAAAAACTCTTGCATAAAAAAATGTATCATACACTTTTTTATGAAATAATAAAAAAAGAATTTATTCGCTAAATAAGAAGCAATGTAGCAAATGTAAAAAAAATATCCTATTCTACTTGGTTATCAATAATAGTTAAACCTTAAGTTGACGCCATTGAGTGAACGGATACGAATGAGTAGCTATAAAGGCTGTTTAAGCGTACGAATAAAAGAGATATCAAGTCCAGTAATGTGCGCAATAAGGGTAGCATCCATATTATTAGCTAACATCTTTTTTGCTATTTCAAAATTTCTTTTAGTTTTACCCTTTTCCATACCTTCCTCCATACCTTTCTCTATACCTTTCTCCATACCTTGTTCCATACCTTTCTCCATACCTTGTTCCATACCTTTCTTCATACCTTTCTCTATACCTTTCTCCATACCTTGTTCCATACCTTGTATGATCCCTTGTTGCATCCCTTCATCAATATATTTTTGCGCAATGGTTCGCATAATCGTAACGGTTTCTTCTTTAGATAAATGACTGGCGATAATTCGTTCTAATTCTTGTTGTTGCGCTTCTGGTAACTTCGCATCAGTATACCATAACAACGTCTTTATACAAAGATAATTTTTTTCTTTATCTACTAAAACGGCATATGGGCATTTTGACAAAAGTTCTGCCCATACTTTTAATAAATCCCGTTTATGAATGTATTTGAGCATATATTCAAACATACCCAACTGTTTTTTCTTTAGGATCTCATCCTCTGGCATGCTTTGTAAATCAATCAGCTCATAATCTTCTGTCATGAGTTTTTTAGCGTGTTCAGGATGACTAAACAATTGCCATAAATTTCTGGGTGCATTATATGTTTTAGCGCCATGATAGATTAAAAGAGGACAAATTAAGGGTAAACCATCTTTGCTTTGCTTATGTCGTTCGCATAATAAAAGTATGTACTTCCATAATCGCAAGGCTATCCAATGGTCTGGTGTAGCTTGCGCCTCAATCAATACATAAACAAAAGCCGTATCGTGGTTTTTGGTTTGTACAGAAAATACAAGATCACTCAATTTTCTCCTTAAATCCTCTTCTACAAAAGATTCTTTTTCTATAGTAATTTTTGTTAAATCTACTATAGCTTTAAAATCAGCTGGCAAATAGTATTCTAAAAACTCCTGCGCAGCTACTGGGTTGGTTAAAATTTTTTTGATTAACGCATCATGTTTTAGTCTACTGGTCATAGCGGCTTACTATATTGAAGCATAATAGTGTAGGAATATATAAATTTGGTTGCTAATAAAAAATAAAAGATAAAAAGTAGTTGCTGATGTTTTTCTAGTGTGTATCTGTTCACATTTGTTACAACATAACACTGTTAACAAAGAGTAAAAATTATGACTTACCTAAACAGACAAGTTAACAAAATTGCAGCCAAATAACCATGGATAATTCTATCACCATATTCTACTACAAATAGCTGTTCGCCTAAAATAATTAATAACACTTTAATAAAATTCCTATAATCAGATCTATTATATCATTTCTATTTAAAACAGTTATACCATGGTGCAATGCCAAGCTACTATGTGGCCGAACTTGTGCTTTATAACCTGAGACCGTTGCAATTTTTATATTGTAACGGCCTCTATTTGGATAAAAATTAGGATTTTTAGGGTTTATGTTTTAAACTTGTTGTGCCCTAAAGCAGGGCAATGCTTACATAAAGACATGTAGGCAAATGTATAGCTTACTTATCCAACAATTTTACACGTAAAAAACATATGTTCCGGTTAATATTTATATTTAGTCTAATATTTATGATTAGTTGTCAAAAACATAATCACCATATGGATTCGTTAAAGGATACGCCTACTAGTACTAGTGCCCTATCCAATCCAGATACTGAACCAGATAATAAACCAAATAATAAAAATGAAATAGAGGAAATCATAAAAGATTTTAAACAGCTTAGCTTAACAGATTGTAAAAATTTATTTAACCAAATAGGAAGTTTTACTTTAGAAGATCGTAATAATTTAGAAGAAATGTATAAGGAGATACAACTATCCGGTTATCTGCTGCAGCATCTTAACGATGGAGGTTTGTTAAATCCAGGAAACTTTAGGAAAGTAGTAAATTTAATGGAGGGTTTTCCTAATGAGCGTTATGATCGTTATACTTTTAGCTTAATATTTGCAAGAATTTGTCAAGCTGGTCTTCTTACACAACAAAATTTGGATCAATTAGTGGATACTATAAGTTATGTATCTCAACAAAATAATTTAGAAGGTTTATTGGCAGCTGCACTGGCTTTTAAGAAGCTTTATGCAAAAAAACTTTTAACCCACGACAATTTTAATAAAGCTATCAGTTATAAGACAGTTTTCTCTGATTTAATGAATCTATTAAATCAACTTGATGCTATTAACTATCTAAATCAGGAATTGTTAACATCGTTATTAGCAGATGAAAAGAGCTGGGATTTTCTATGCATTACGGAGCAAAGATACTACTATAAATTGGCTAGGGTTGTTGAGAATTTTCATGTTAAAAATCCAGATCTATTGGCAACACCTCAGGTTAATGGAAGGGAGGGATTGTTTTTTTGTAAGGACTTAGTGGTAGGTCTATTTCCTATACTAGGAAAATCAGCAATAGTAAATGTACTTACGTTGGATAGTTTAGAGCTGTTAATAAAGCATGCGCGTTGGTTGGATAACGGTGGTCGTGCATATGACATATACAAACAGTGGGCTGATTCAGCATTAAAAGAACTGGAAGTAGCACTGAATTTGGATCTGCTTACAGCATATACGTTCCCATTACTAATGAAATTTACCATGCGAAGTTTTACAAGCGGTAGTCTATCTTCAAGAAGTAACTTTTTGAAGCAGCTAAAAGATCAAAACCTTCTTACACAGGATAATTTTCAGTTGTTACTAACTCCTAAAAGGACATCCTTTTTTGCAACTAAATATCGTTTAGAGAGCATGGAACTACTGTTCGAAGCAGGTTTGCTTACACAAAATAACTTGCAGGTATTACTATCCCATAAAGAAGCAGAGGAGGTGAAGATCACTTTACAAGTACTTACTGAGCTAGATTTACTGACGCAGGGTATGTTTCAAGTAATAATGGAATCAAAACTAGGAGAGGTAATTCAAAACCCTCAAGTCGAAATGTTGCAGTTAAATTTAAATGTATTAGATTTAAATGATGCAATGGAGCAATCTTCAAAAGTCCTTTTTAAGGATATTATTACCCAGCTAAATACCGCCAACTTATTTACAGCTGCCAACTTTAAGCTTCTTTTCGCTTCTAAGCTTAGTATGAGGGCAATAATAAATGGTATACAAGAATTAAAAAGTGCGAACATGTTTACGGAAAATCATCTGCAATCGCTACTAAAATAATCTGTTTATTCTTGTTTTACAGATATATTACGTGTACTATACAGATCCAATCTATTGACATAGGCTAACTTTAAGAGGTTATTGACTTGCAGTAAGGGGAGGGATAGAGAATGGAAACGCCTAGAGTATCCGTTCAGTGGTGTGGCCTATGCGTATTTTTTCACGTTCGTATTTAGAAATAGCGCAATAATGCAAGTTTATAAAAAATGCGCCTTGAACAAAGCTGTGACTAGAAAAGTTCAGTCTGAAAGGTAGTAGAAAATCAGCCTGTTTGAGCCTGCTCTTCGTCTTTGAAAAGCTAGCTGCGTTCCGTTTCGGAATTCAGCGTACTTGGGGTCCCCATGATGTATGTACATACATCATGGGGCGAACTCACATAGTGCGTACTATGCTGCGTGCGCTTCACCCTCACGCGCCTTGCCAGCTTCCCAAATCCATTGAGTAACCGTAGAGGGTGAGTTCTGATTTTTAGCTTTTAGGCTGGAATTTTCAACAGTTTTGTTCACCAGCGCTTGATTTTTTTTGGCTACTCGTATCTTTTTTGATCAAGCAAAAAAAGTAGTTTTGAAAGAAGTAGTTTTTAACAAAATGGATAAAATCATCAATTATTAAATAAATATTAGCCATTTGCTGTAATCTATAATATCGCTGCCACGCAGGTGAACGGACAATGGCGTCAACTTAAGGTTTAGATGTTATTGATAACCAAGTATAATAGGAGGGTAGGCTAATCATGAATTGCCTTAAGTTGACGCCATTGGGTGAACGGATACAATTTTTTTTGCTATTGCAACGGTCTCACTGCTTAAGTGTACGAATAAAAGAGATATCAAGCCCAGTAATATGCGCAATAAGGGTAGCATCCATATTATTAGCTAACATCTTTTTTGCTATTTCAAGATTTCTTTTAGTTTTACCCTTTTCCATACCTTCCTCTATACCTTTCTCTATACCTTTCTCTATACCTTTCTCCATACCTTGTATGATTCCTTGTTGCATCCCTTCATCAATATATTTTTGTGCAATGGTTCGCATAATCGTAACGGTTTCTTCTTTAGATAAATGACTAGCAATGATCCGTTCTAATTCTTGTTGTTGCCCTTCTGGTAACTTCGTATCAGTATACCATAACAACGTCTTTATACAAAGATAATTTTTTTCTTTATCTACTAAAACGGCATATGGGCATTTTGACAAAAGTTCTGCCCATACTTTTAATNNNNGATTAAAAGAGGACAGATTAAGGGTAAACCATCTTTTTTTTGCTTATGCCGTTCGCATAATAAAAGTATGTACTTCCATAATCGCAAAGCTATCCAATGGTCTGGTGTAGCTTGCGCCTCAATTAATACATAAACAAATGCAGTATCCTGATTTTTGGTTTGCACAGAAAATACAAGATCACTTAATTTTCTCCTTAGATCCTCTTCTACAAAAGATTCTTTTTCTATAGTAATTTTTGTTAAATCTACTATAGCTTTAAAATCAGCTGGTAAATAGTATTCTAAAAACTCCTGTGCAGCTACTGGGTTGGTTAAAATTTTTTTGATTAACGCATCATGTTTTAGGTTACTGGTCATAGCGGCTTACTATATTGAAGCATGATAGTGTCGGAATATATAAATTTGGTTGCTGCTACTAAAATATAAAAAGTAATTGCTGATGTTTTTCTAGTGTGTATCTGTTCACATTTGTTACAACATAACACTGTTAACAAAGAGTAAAAATTATGACTTACTTAAACAGATAAGTTAACAAAATTGCAGCCAAATAACCATGGACAATTCTATCACCATATTCTACTACAAATAGCTGTTCGCCTAAATTAATTAATAACACTTTAATAAAATTCCTATAATCAGATCTATTATATCAGCTCTATTTAAAACAGTTATACCATGGTGCAATGCCAAGCTACTATGTGGCCGAACTTGTGCTTTATAACCTGAAGCTGTTGCAAATTTTCTATTGTAACGGCCTCTATTTGGATAAAAATTAGGATTTTTAGGGTTTATGTTTTAAACTTGTTGTGCCCTAAAGCAGGGCAATGCTTACATAAAGACATGTAATTCGCAGTAAACTTTTAGGAGATGGTATGCTTAGGGTCATATATAAGCTAGTAGGGTAACCCGCAGCATGAACTAGCTGTGCTATTATTAGGCTCTTTCAATGGATGCGCCTAAGGCGTTTAGGCGTTGATCGATCTGTTCATATCCTCTATCAATTTGATGAATATTTGCAATGGTGCTGGTTCCCTCTGCCGCTAGCGCCGCAATTAACAAGGTTATACCCGCTCGGATATCATTAGAACTCATACGGGTACCGCGTAGCCTATAGGCATTCCCTAAACCTACAACGTGTACCCTATGGGGATCACATAGTATCAAACGTGCGCCCATTTCAATTAAATGGTCCACAAAAAAGAGTCTGCTTTCAAACATTTTCTGATGGATTAAAATATGGCCATGTGCATGCACAGCGGTGATAATAGCAATACTGATTAAATCAGCAGGAATACCTGGCCAAACAGCATCAGATAGACTTAACAAATTTCCATCTATTTCTTTTTGTATATGATAAGATGGTTGAAATGGAATATGTAATGAATTATCATCTTCTTCTAGCCTAATCCCTAACTTTCTAAAACAACTCCAGACAGGGGTAAACAGGTTAATAGGAACATCTGTAATGGTTAGCGTTGATTTGGTGGCTGCAGCCAACCCGATAAAACTGCCAATTTCTAGCATATCTGGCAAAATGGTGTGCACGGTACCACTCAGATGTGCTACGCCCTCTATGGTTAATATATTTGAACCAATGCCTGTAATGGTAGCGCCCATAGCTACCAACATATGGCAAAGTTGCTGTACATGCGGTTCACACGCTGCAGGATAAATAATAGTTTTACCTTTGGCCATGCTGGCAGCCATCACTATATTAGCTGTCCCGGTTACAGATGGCTCTGGCATAAGTATATATGATCCTGATAATGTGGTGCATTTTGCTTTCCATGCCTCCTCATCGACATTATAACAAAAAGTGACACCTAACCGCTCTAGCCCTTCAAAGTGTGCATGTACCCCCCTACGGCCAATCCTATCTCCGCCAGGTTTAGGTACCGAAACCGATTTAAAACGAACCAAAAGGGGAGCTAATAACATGATCGATCCCCTAACTTTAGCATATTCCTGCCGAAATATTTCTGTAAGGGTAACATCTGTGTGAAGATGGGCGGCACAAAATTGATAACTTCCCTTACCCAATGGGACAATTTGAACACCCAGCAGCGTGAGTAATTGCATTACACTGTGTACATCTGTAATATCAGGTATATTGTTTATGGTAACAATTGCCTCTGTTAATAAGGTGGCACACATTACCTGCAATGCTTCATTTTTTGAACCCTTTGGCTTTATAGTACCAGATAATGGACGGCCTCCATGTACGATAAACTTATGCATTTACTGCTTAATTTTTATTTTTGTACGATCAACGTGCTATACGTTGCGTAACGTTTTATTTTGTAGAAGTAGTACAAATGGATTTTGATGGATATCTAGCTTTAGATCGCTGGCCATTATTTGCGCCATCATCTGGTAGGGTGCGAATTACTTCTAGATCCAATACCGTATCATTTGGAAGCATTCGTTTGATATCCTCCATAATTCTTTCATTACTTATATNGCATAAGTTTTCCAGCTGCTATAAGCATTTGCTCTTGTTCTTTGGGAGAAGATAGGGTACTAATTTTTTTTATAAGTAATTCCATATGCCGCCCATAATATTTGTATTTGATCTGCTCCATAGGTAGCCTATGCATATAGTGCTGCTGGCTATTTATGCTCTTAACAGGCTTAGGAATAGGGCTGTCAATATCCAATTGATAATTCGATAGTATAAAAAGATCATCCCAGCGTTTTTGGAGCAATTCAGCGTTAGGATTAACGATTTCCATTAACTTTACCATAATATGGGCTTTTTGGGTACGAACATTTTTGTCATCAATATTCTCAAGCTGTTCCATAATTTTCTGTATATTTCTGCCATACTCCTTAAGTATCAAAGGTGATCGAGCTGTATTATAATCGTACATATGGTATCGTAATAAATAGTTTGCACATAGCTTTTATACTGTTTTAAGTATCTCCAGTTTTGCATAGTTTAATAAAAGTGTCTTTTCTCCAAAGTTATGAAAAAGAATGACCGCTTTACGCCCGCCTGTAGATTCTACCAGCTGAACCACTTTCCCTTCACCAAAATGGGCATGGTTCACTTCATTTCCGATTTGTAAGATCGTCAAATCACTGGAAACTGTATGCTTAGATGATAAAGAGGAGTAAAGCTGTGTCGGTATTTTCCCCGAAGGGGTTTCAACTGTATGGGTTGTCTTTTTAGCCATAGTCGTAGGAATAAATTTAGCAGTAAATAAGTTGGATTTGGATTGGAGACTCATTTCTTTTAAAAAACGACTTGGCTGGGTGTGCGTTGATTTGCCAAATCGATATCTGCTTAAAGCATAGGATAGGGTTAGTTTTAGTTGTGCACGGGTAACGGCCACATAGAAAAGACGTCGTTCCTCTTCTAAGTCTGCTTTACTTCCTATCATCATAGCAGAAGGAAAAAGATCTTCTTCCATGCCTACCAGGTATATGTATTTAAATTCTAGTCCTTTAGAAGCGTGAATGGTCATGAGTGTAATCGTATCCTGATCTGTATTTTCTTTATATTCATTGGTAATTAAAGCTATTTCTTGTAGAAAACTGCCTAGGCTAGGATCATTATTTTCGGCATTATCTACAAATTGTTTAATGCTATTCAACAGTTCTTGCATATGCCCATAGCGGGTTAATCCTTCTACCGTTTTATCCTCATAAAGTGCCTTTAAGAGGCCGGATTCTTTTGCAACGTAGTCGGCTATGGTATAAGCATTTTCTCCTTCCTTTTCTAATTTGAGAGAAATCGTACAAATGAATGTTACAAAATGCGAGATAGCCACTGCAGTAAGCCTGCTAAAAGAGTTGCTTAGATTACGCAATAGGGTCCAAAGCGTAAGATTCTTTTCGGATAAGGCCGTAAATATTTTATGTATGGTAGTAGGCCCAATACCACGTTTAGGGAAATTAATAATTCTTTTAAAAGCTTCTGCATCATTATGATTCACTACAAAACGCAAATAGGCTAAAAGGTCTTTTACCTCTTTTCGCTGATAAAAAGAAAGTCCCCCTACGATACGGTAGGGAATATTTTTTTTACGCAATGCCTCTTCAAAATTTCTAGATTGATTATTAGTACGATATAAAATAGCAAAATCCCGATACAACAACTGGTTCTTTATTTTTTGCTCTATAAGCGTATCTGCTATCAATTGACTTTCTTCTATATCAGATATGCACCTTAGGACTTCAATGGGTTCCCCCAGGCTGTTGGCTGTCCAAACCTTTTTCTTTAGTTGGGCGTCGTTGTAGCTAATAATGCTATTGGCTGCATCAACAATATGTTGGGTAGAACGATAATTTTGCTCTAATTTTGTTACTTGGTGATGAGGATAGTCACTAGCAAAATGTAAAATATTTTGGATATCTGCACCTCTAAATGCATAGATACTTTGTGCATCATCTCCTACTACACAGATATTGTGGTGGTGGGCTGCTAATTTTTTGGCAATACTATATTGAACCAAGTTGGTATCTTGAAATTCATCAATAAATAGATAACGAAATTGCTGCTGATATTTTGCGCTTAATTCAGGATTGGTATATAACAATGTATGGGTTTGTAAGAGCAAATCATCAAAATCCATGGCACCAGCTTGTAAGCAATAGTTTGTATATCTCATAAAAATCTCACTGAATCTAGGCATACGCATACGAGTATCTTCAGCTTGGTAGGTGGCATCTGAACCATATGCCTGTGGTGTAATAAGTCTATTTTTAGCATGGGACATACGGCCCAATATAACATTTGGTTTATATACTTGCTCATCGAGGGCTAACTCTTTGATAATTTGTTTGATCAAAGATTTGCTGTCGTCCGAATCGTAAATACTAAAATGGGAAGGATAACCTAAACTACCCGCTTCACGACGCAATAGCTTAACAAAAACACTATGAAAGGTTCCTAGCCATATGGCTTTGGCTTTGCTACCCATTATGGCCTCTATACGGTGACGCATTTCAGCAGCCGCTTTATTTGTAAACGTTAAAGCAAGAATCTGATGCGGCTCTGCTTTTTTTGTTTTAAGCACGTGGACTATTCTAGAGGTTAATACCTTGGTTTTACCTGAACCAGCAGCTGCAATAACCATGAATGGACCTTCTGTATCCATTACAGCTATTTTTTGCATTTCATTCAGGTCTGCAAGATAACTTTCAGTTATATGCATAACAGTTGGCTGTTCTGATTCTGATTCTGATTCTGATTGTATATGCCATGATTGGTTTTTAATATTCTTATTTAGTAATAGAAAATATTACGCATTTTACAAGTATACTTGGCACCATACAGAACCATTTTTTAAACTGATGCTACATAAGCAGCTTGTAATAGTACTTAATTCTTTCCATGCTGGGAAGGATCACAAAAAAGCAATTTAGTAAATAATTAAATTAAATAGCAAAGCAAAAAAGTATTGGTAAAACAAAATGAAAAATAGTATATTAATTAAATATGAGTAGAGTAAAGTTTTAAGGAATAAGCTAATGTATTAACTGATGTTGCGCATAGCAGAGGTTTTTTCTGCATAATAAAATTTTTACAAATGTATAACAGATTGGCATGCGGTATAGCATAGGTTCTCGTACTTTACTATTTATTTACAAATATAGCTTTATTTTTGCTTTCTTTATAAGCGTAGGTTGTCGCGGTCTTCGTTCTTGTAAAAATCCTATCATGGAACGATCCTTACAGCGACCTCCACAGCGACCCCGACAGCGACTCCTACAACGACCCTTACCAAAAGAAAAAAATAAACAGAGGGAGGGGTATAAGCGAAAAATAAATTCGTTAAACGATTTCGAGTCATTTCGGGAAAAAAATACGAAAATAATACAAACCGCTAAAGTAAAAGAGGATACGCAAGCAATTGTATTGTTACATGGATTAAGTAGGATTTCCTATGATTTTGAGACGATGAAAGCAGTTTTGCGACAAAAATTTCCACATGCTACCATAGTAGCACTAAAAAGTGTCAATAAAGATCTTAATAAAAAGGGTAATGTTTGGTACTCACCTCCCAGTGTAATGCTATCGATAAAAAAACAAGCGGAACTAGCTTATGAAGAAATTAAAACACTAATTGGCCGTGACAAGCATGTAGTTCTAGTAGGTCATAGCCAAGGGGGATTACGTGCTTTTACCCTTATTAAAGAATATGGAGCTGTGTTAAAAAGAGAAGTTGGCATTACTATCGACCAATTGATAACTATAGGTACGCCCTGGAAAGGAGCGCCAGTAATGGACCATTTCAAAAATCCTAAGTGGGTTACAGAAAAATTAGATCAGGAAAAAAATATCTTAGAGAAAATACAGAAAGGCTACCGCCGGGATTTATTCAAACATATTTTTAAAAATTATGCTGGGATAGCAGAAAAAATGCCTAGCTTAGCCAAATATTTATATAATCATACCAACGGGTTCAAAAGGCGCAAAAAACACATGAGTGGTGCTGATGATTTAAGCCCAAGTAGCGATTTTATAAGGTATGTTGCCTCAGGTATTAAAGAACTTGGCGTTCCTGTTACAGCCATTGCGGGCGTTTTGAATTTCTCTGAATTTTTTCCATTGTCCTCCTCTGTTACAGCAGAGGACCTACTAAAACTTAATCATACTTATGCAGAACTTATTGGAGGTACTGAACATGATATGTTATTACCTGTTGATACACAACTGGCAGAAGGGTTAGATAAAAAAGATTTTGAATGTATAAAAATATATGAATCCTGTCATGGTAATAAGGTAGGTATTCCAGTAAAAAAGGATATCCCCGAATGCAATAATGAGCAAGTTATACAAAAAGTAGTAGCATGTATAGAAAAAACTTTTTACTCAACAACAGAAATAGAAAAAGATATAACAGAAAGGGAGTAGAATCTGAATCTGATAGATACTGGTGTAAAATTTGTATAAAGTTCTCTGAGTTGGTAAGAACCAAGTATGGCCTTCTGTATGGTGTCAAATAAGATGCGTAACATCAGTTAAAAATAGAAAATTGGAACATATAAAAAATAATTATCCTGTAATTCAAATAGATAAAATAGATCATTCTAAAATTTTGCGTAATATTGGGGCAGTGTCCGATGCGCTTCAATTAGAGACCTATGTAGTAGGAGGGTTTGTACGTGATCTATTTTTAAAACGTACTTGCAAAGATATTGATATTGTTTGCGTAGGGGATGGCATGCTGCTTGCGCAAGCTGTAGCAACCCATTTAGATAAAGGATTATCCGTCACCTTATTTAAAAATTTTGGTACGGCTATGTTACAGTGGAACGGATGGATTATTGAATTTGTAGGTACCAGGAAAGAATCCTATGCATCTTCTTCTCGTAATCCAACTGTATCAAATGGTACGCTTGCTGATGACCAAATGCGTCGAGATTTTACCATTAATACAATGGCTATCTGTTTAAATAAGGAACATTACGGGTTATTATTAGATCCATTTAATGGCCAACATGATTTAGCGGATGCGCTTATTAGAACGCCTTGTGCTCCTGAGCAAACTTTTTCTGATGATCCATTACGTATAATACGTGCTATACGATTTGCTACACAGTTAAATTTTAGGATAGCAGTAGAAACATGGACTGCGTTAACTACGGTTCGTAACCGGTTAACAATTGTTTCTCAGGAACGAATTGCTGAAGAGTTGCATAAGATTATAGCTGCTAATAAGCCTTCTTATGGTTTTCAACTTTTGTTTGAAACCAAAATATTGGCGATAATATTGCCAGAGCTAGAAAAGCTATCAGGCAAAGAACAATGTGGTGTGCATACACATAAAGATAATTTATTGCATACGTTTGAAGTTTTAGATAATGTTGCTCAAAATTCGTCTAAATTATGGCTCCGTTGGGCAGCTGTTTTTCATGATATTGCAAAACCATTAACCAAAAAATTTGATCCTATCCATGGTTTTTCTTTTCATGGTCACGAGGATTTAGGTGCCAAAATGCTTCCTAGAATATTTAGGAGGTTGCGTTTTCCTATCAGCAAAGAAGTATTGGGCTATGTACAAAAACTGGTTAGATTACATTTGCGGCCCATAGCATTGGCTAAAGCGGTTACTGATACGGCTATACGGCGACTTTTATATGAAGCTCAAGGTGATTTAGAGGATCTTTTTCTGTTATGTAGAGCTGATATTACTTCTAAAAATACAGCAAGGGTAGAGCAATATTTGGCTAATTTCGATAAAGTAGAAAAAAAGGTACTGGACGTAGAAGCACGCGATAAAATTAGAAATTTTCAACCCGTTATTACGGGCCAGGTCATTATGCAAGCATTTGCTCTTAAGCCCTCCCCAGCAGTGGGTTCTATTAAGGAGGCTATTAAAGAGGCTATATTAGAAGGTAAAATTAAGAATGAATATAAAGAGGCCTTTCAGTATATGTTAAGCATTGGCAAAGATTACCTATCTTAATGCCTCCATTGAACGCATTATAGCTGGATGAGCATTAAGGAGTAAATCCTGTTGCATTATCTATTTCTGAATAAACAGGAGATTCCCCAAGAAAAGCTCTATCTTTCACTATATCCAGATCTACATTTCCAGTGATTCCTGGGATTTGCCCTTTATTAGAAAACTGCCAAATTTTCCAACCCACATTTATCCATGTTTCCGGCACTAAGGGAGCCTGTACCCTCCAATGTGCTATCCATAGAAGATACTGAGAAAAATCATACTTTCTCCAGTTAACATCATTGGTCCAATAGTTAGGAGAAGCATAAATACCTAAATGCTCATACGAGGTATTTTGTAAAATTTTTAGGAGCTCGTAAGTACCATCTGCCATTTGATCAGGAGTTGCTTCCTCATTAAATTTTTTTTCAACATCAATCACTAAAACATCTGTATACGGATTAAAGCTAATTTTGCTTAATCTCTCTATAAGATTTTCCGCCTGCTCTTGTGCGGTATAGTTTGCTCTAAAATAATGATATGCACCAGGCCTAATTCCTACTGCTTTTGCACCCTCCCAATTAGCTACAAATCTTTCATCTTTTACTATCCCAGATGTGGCCCTGATCATAGCATACTCAATATTTGCTTTTTGAACCTCCACCCAATTAATATCTCCCTGATACTTAGAGACATCAATTGCATTTGCCTTAAGAGAGAAACCTGTTTCCAATTTCACATTAGAAACACTTTGGTTGTGCTTCATAAATTCTTACTCTAAAAGTTAAAAGACATTTTGTGAAATATTGCTAATACCTATTATCTAATGACGAATTAGCAGAGCATTTAATAAAATTAAATAAAGATATTATAACTGATTTAGAAAAATATATATTTATATATATGTTAAAAATAAAAAAGTAGCTAAAAAAAATCAAGCGCTGGTGAATAAGGCGCATTTTCTATAATCTTGCATTATTATACTATTTCTAATTGGTACGCATACGCATACGCATACGCATACGCATACGCATACGCATACGCATACACCCCTTCATTAAATGGATACCAAATTTTCTAATCACAGCTTTGTTCAAGGCGCGTTTTTTTATAATCTTGCATTATTGTGCTATTTTTAATTGGTACGAACACGAATACGCAATAGGTCACACCACTGAACGGATACATAAATCCTTTGCATTACTAACTACTTTTTCTTGTTCTTTTTCTTGCCCTTTCCTTCTTTCTCATCCTCTTCCTCATTCTCATCATCCTCTTCTTCTTTTGTATATGCTTTCGTTTTAGGTTTTTGCTTGATAGGTTCGTCGAGTTGGGCTTTGCTTTCTTCAATCTCTATAGAAGGAGATGGTGCAGGTGGCGCAGATGGCTCAACGGGCTTAGATTCAGTTGAATGGGCTACAGGAACATGCTCCAAATGTTTAGCGTTTTCTTCTGATTTTTCATCGATTTTATCGGGTATGGCCGTAATAGCTTTTGGATTGCTTGATGGGTTATGACCTCCAGAACACTGCTGTGCTGTAGTCCTTTGTACAAGCATTAATAATATAAGTTTTTGTGTAGATGTGGACATACATTTAGATGGGTTAAGGTTTAAATAATGAAATGATAGACCGTACAGTAATTGGTTTTATTTGTTTTTTGTATTCTTATGATTTTTAAACCACCTACGAGGGTTAAACAAACTTGCTTTATTTTTATTTTCTTTTGAAGGTATTGCCTGGGCTTGGCCATCAGGAGCATTGTTTTTTTCTTCGTTTCTCCTTTCGCTTTTTCCTTCATTTTTATTTTCGTTTTCTCTTCCCTCCTTTTCTATTTTATTATATATCTCGTTTTTAGTCTCATGGATATTAGTATTACCATTTATTGGCTCACCAAATACCAGTTGGCTATCTGTTACAGCTTGAGCTTCTTTCTTATCTTGCGTAATGTTTGGTACCTGAATTTCGTGCACGATAGCTGTTTGCAATACTGTTTCTTTTTTTTTATCTTTAAGCTCTGAAGACGATTTAAACTCCGAAGAGGAGGATAAAACGGGGCCTGCAGCAGCATGGTGCTGATCTTTTTTATTTTTATTTTCAGTATGCGTTAAGAGCTTATGCTCTGCTTCTGATTTTTCGTCATTTTTATTGAGTGGTCCGTCATTTTTATTGAGTGGTCCGCTTTTAATTACCGTTGGATTGCTTACTTTTGATTTATTGCAACCCCTCTCTGCGGTTAACGCAGCTATAAGCAATAAAAAAGCTGATCTTTGTATAGGTTTTAACATAAATTTAGGTCGGTTAAATTTAACATAATGAAATAATGGTAGTGTAATGGGCTGTTATGGGTTCATATTTAGTAGCTATAATTTTATTTTATTTTATTTTTAATTTTATTTGTCATGTGTATCAGGACTTGACCTAGGCTAAGTAAAATTTCCTAATTATTTAATTTAAATGGATAATAACGGAAATACTGTAAAGTCTATCTTAACTGACCTATATAAAATACATGTCATGGTTATGAACCACTTACATATAAGCCATTATAATTAGCCATTAGCTGTTGATGCTTACAAATATATATATGTATTATATTTATATATTTGCTTATATATCTGCTTGGAAAGAGAAGTATATGTCATATGTTTTTTTGTTTTTATTTATTAGGTGTTATCTCCTTTCCTAGCCTCGTGGTTGCATGCACTTAAATAAGCGGCTAGGAATTACTACTATTACGCTAAACTTTTTGTTGCTTTTAAGTTTATCATTTTCAGCTCTTTACGCCCCACATAATTAATGGTAATAAAAAAAATATATTATTGCAATAGTTTTTAAATTTTTAGGGGTTAACAGCAAAGAAAGGCGTCTGATTGCACTATTTTGACACCAATATAAAGCTTACTTTTCCTGTAGATACGCTAGAATAAGATTGTATTTCAGAGGTTTTATTAAAAGTAAGTCCCCGAAGTGCATCTGAGTAAATCTTTTCTACTATAGGACTAACTGTTTTCTCAATAGTTTGAATAGAAATAATTTCTCCATTTTCATCTACCTTAATTTCAAAAACTATTTTGCCACATTCTTCTGTATGATCCTTTGGATCGGGAACTGTATCCCACTCCCATCCAGTTAATTCAAGGGTAGCACCTGTTTGCTTAACATTACCTTTACCTATGTTATACAGTCCCCGTTTATCTATTTTGGACACTTCATTTTTCTGTACCTGTACAGATTTTTGGGTTGCTTTTTTTCCAGATGAAATGGTTTGTGCATGCTTTTGTTGCCGTGGAGAGAACTGTTTTTTTTGGGTATTGTCTACTATTGTAGACGGCTTATTAGGTTTTGCCTCTTGTATAGTAGATGCTTGCACTGGTTCCTTGTCTTGAAATGCATTTTGCGTCTGATGTGTTTTTTCTACTGAATCAATAGTTTCAGGAACTGTATATGTTTTTGCTGGTTTTATAGCAATGGTATAGGATGGTCCGTTAGATGTGTCCGAAGCTGAGCCAAACTGTATGTAATACATTAGCCCTATAAAAAATAGATGTATACCTGTTGAGGCGGCTATGCCTTTTCTGGTTGTAGAGCATAGCCAAATATCTTTCATGATTTCTGCTCTGTCGCTATGGAAACGGCAGCTCCTAATGTATTGGCTATATCAGCTATCTTAACCATTTGAGCAATAGAAAGCTGATTATCCATATTTAATACAACAATTTTACTAGACGTTTTGGCTAATTTATCCTGTAGCACCATTGGTAATTGGTCAAAGGTAACCCGTTGTTTCTCTACATAGTACTGCAACTTGTCTGTAACGGTTACATTGATTTGCCCTGATGTTGTTTTTTCGTTTGTGCTTAATGGCAAATCAACAGGAATAGCTTTAGGGCTATTATTTGCTGTAATAAGCATAAAAATCAACAGCAAAAATATAATATCGGTCATAGAAGCCATACTAAAAGAGGCATCTATTTTATTTTGTGTGCTAATTTTCATATTGCTATTTATTTTAAAATAAAATAATAAGGCATTACCATAATAAGGTATGGTAACTATCTGAGGTTAGCTAAAAAAAGATTAGCTAGGCATGTCAACTTTTTTGCAGTGTTATTAACCTGTGCAATACAATAATTATACCCTAGATAAGCGGTAATACCGACCATCAGACCTGCCACGGTTGTAACCATCGCTTCATAAATTCCACTCGAAAAAATCTGAGCGGAAACATGATTTTTTTCCTGGGCAATAGCCATAAATGTTTGAATCATACCCGTTACCGTACCCAAAAAGCCAATCATAGGAGCCGCCCCAGAGATCGTAGCTAAAAAAGAAAGATTCTTTTCCAAGAATGATATCATCTTATTTGATTCACTTTCTAAAATCAGTTCGACGCCTTTAGCAGAGACCTGTCGTTGCTGTAGCCCTTTGCTGATCACTTTTTGTATAACATTTTCTTGTGGAAGACATAGCTGATAAATGCGTTCTATATTGCCATTGTTTAATTGTTCTTCTAGCTCCTTTAAAAAATTATCAGAAAAACGTAAATATTTATGATAACGTAACAACCGTTCGACTATTATATAAACGCCTATTAACGATAGTAAAGCAAGTGGGAACATTAACCATCCACCTTTTAGTAGTAGGCTTAATAGTGTTTGCGAGTTATGCATAGTGATAAAATAAAAAATAGTAAAAAGGTGCATAAAAACAGAACCTGCTTATACGCTAAATATAGGAGATTAATATTTCAAAATAAAGCTATTTTTGTATTCTGTTTTGAATTGCTTTAGTCGTTCATCCGCTTCATATTGGGTTTTGCTATGTGCTATGGTAACACGATAGTATTTTTCTCCTTTTCTAGGTAGAATAAGACAAACGCCCATATTTTTTTTCATTAGCTGTTGAACAGCTTTCATGGCCGATCGTTTGTCTAAATGGCTCATGACCACCAGGTGGTATATCCCTTGCGGTTCACGTAACTCTTGATAGGTTCCTGGTTTAACCAATGTCTTAGGATTTTTGCTTCCTTTGTCTAATTGATTTGCCACAGCTCCAATATTCTCTTTTGTTTGAGCATTTTTTTTATTTTCAAATGATCCTTTGCCACTAAGCGCTTCATTTACTTCTACATTAACATTTGTACCAACTTCTATTTCCTTAGTTTCTTCCGCGGTAAAGGAAGAGGATGTATGCTTTTGTGTTTTTTGGTCAACTATAGGATCGTCATCTGCTGTTATAGGAGGAACAAATGTAATATGGGGTTGATTCGAAATTTCAAAGAATATGTGATAAAATATTTTTACTGTCGCAACAAGGGTCATTAGCATTACCGGTATGATAATGGGCCAGATAGATCTTTTTTTAGATACGCATTGGAAATCTGGCTTTGGTAACCCAAACTTACTATTATTGGGAGATTCTGTATTCATAAGCAAAAGATTTTAGATACATTGGCTGGTGCTGCGTTTTAGGGTATCCATGTATAGCCCCCCCTTTTTCATTATGCTGCTATTAATATAGCAGCGATACCAATATAATACATTTCTAGGGAAACTAATATATAGCGCAATAAGGTCATGGATTAAGCCAAATGTGTGGGAAAGATTACTGGTATTCCCAACTTACTTCATTTCGATGATCCTTTATAGCAATGCCCATTTTATGTAGTGTGGACCGAATAAAATCAACTTGATGATACCGTTTTGCTTCTTTAGCCTGTTGATAAAGGGTTAGTAATATTTCTAGCATGGCTGCAGTAGAAGATTGATTATCCTCTTTTAGTCCCAATATGTCCCTAATAAAAGTAGTATACGTAATGCGTAATTGGTTGAATGCATCTGTTGAGATTGCCATATGACTAAGTTGCCCATTGTGCAACCCATTGATTTTTTTTAGCAAACTGAATAGGCTCCCTAAAGTTTTTGCGGTATTAAAGTCATCGTTCATAGCACTATAGCAAGCTGTGCACTCAGCATAAATTTCCGCATCTAACTTACCGCTTTGGGTGGATGCTGGTATTGATGCATGAGGGAGCGTTTGCAGTAGGTGCAAACCATTCATTACTTTTCGATATCCTTGATGCGCTGCCTGCAAGGCAGCGGTTGAAACAGAAAGGATGCTTCTGTAATGGGCTTGCAACATACAGAAACGCAAAGCCATCGGGCTATAGGACCGATCTAAGGAAGCGTGATGTCCTGTAAAAAGTTCATCCAATGTAATGGCATTACCCAAGGATTTACCCATTTTAACTCCATCAATTGTAACCAAGTTATTGTGCATCCAATAGGTGGCCAAATCAGTTTGGGATGCAGCTTGTGATTGTGCTATTTCGCATTCATGGTGCGGAAAGCGTAAATCCATTCCGCCGCCGTGGATATCAAACTGGTTGCCTAAATATTTCGTGGCAATGGCAGCGCATTCAATATGCCATCCAGGAAAACCTACCCCCCAAGGAGAAGGCCAACGCATAATATGTGCTGGGGTTGCTTTTTTCCATAAAGCAAAGTCTACTGATGCCCTTTTTTCTGCTTGTTGTGCCAATGGACGAGTACCTGGGCGCATAGCCTTTACGGTTCGTCCAGAAAGTTTTCCATAGGTATGCATTTGATTGTATTTGGCTACATCGAAATAAACTGATCCCTCTATTATGTAGGCCAATCCATGCTGGATAATCGTTTCGATCATGGCAATTTGTTCTGGGATATGCCCGCTTGCACAAGGCTCAATGCTAGGTGGCAATACATTAAGCTGTTCCATATTTTTTCGATAACTATTGGTGTATCGCTGGGCTATCTCCATAGGACTTACCGCTTCTATCTTTGCTTGTTGTTGTATTTTATCATTGCCCTCATCCAAATCTCTTTCAAGATGGCCTACGTCGGTAATATTGCGTACATAGCGCACTTTATAATTCAGCTGTTGTAGATAGCGCAATATCAGGTCAAAAGTAATGGCTGCACGTGCATGACCTAAATGCGCTTTTCCATAAACAGTGGGGCCGCACAGATATATGCCCACAAAAGGAGGAATAAGTGGTTTAAACACTTCTTTTTGTCTAGTTAAGCTATTGTAGATCAATAATGGTGGTTGCATCTTGTACAGTTGAAAAAAATTTTAGACTTTTGTTAATGCACGTGGGCTGTATACGTTTTTATTAGCCCCTGCATTTTCAATTAATGTATTAAATTTAATTATAATAACTATAGTAATATTTTCCTTTTTTTAGTAGGAATTGTTTGATTATAAAACTATAAAAAATAACATAACTATGTACAAACATAATCGATTTAGTAAAGAATCCATTGTAAAAACAGTGTTTTGCAGCGCTATTGCTGTTATATTGGGTTTATCTCTATGGTTGGGTAAACTCTACACCGCTAGAAATTTTTTGGCAACGGTTGGTAATGCTAAGCAAGTTAGTACTGCTTTAGGAGAACAGAGAAAAGATCATACCAACGTGGTATTGGCCGATCATAGGACATCCCTAACTACGCCAGAAATACCATCAAAAACATTAATAAACCCTTCTACAGAGGGTCATAATGTGCTGGCAAATGTACCTGATTTGACCTATGCGGCTAAGTTAGCTACTCCAGCGGTGGTGCATATCCAGGCACGTCAGAATGCTAAAAAGCAACGCTGGACTAATCCTTTAGATCAGATCTTAAAAGACTTTTTTGGAGAAGGGTTTCCGATTAACCCTCGAGAACGAGAATATGAAAAACCAGCCCAATTCGTTTCCGGTTCTGGCGTGATTTATACAAATAATGGATATATTATTACCAATAATCATGTGATTGAAGGGGCGGACCTTATAGAGGTAACATTAAATGATAATAGGTATTATGTGGCCAAATTGATTGGTGGTGATCCTCTTACTGACTTAGCGCTTTTAAAGATTGAAGAAAAAAATCTGCCTGTTTTAAAGATAGGTAGTTCTGATAATTTAGAAGTCGGAGAGTGGGTTTTAGCTGTGGGAAATCCATTTAACTTGAACTCTACGGTAACCAAAGGGATTGTAAGTGCAAAATCTAGAGGAGACTTAGCAATAGGTGGTGCTAATAAGAAATTAGGTATTCAATCTTTTATTCAAACCGATGCAGTGATTAACCAAGGAAATAGTGGTGGCGCATTGGTTAATTTATATGGGGAATTAGTAGGAATCAATACAGCTATATTGTTTTCTATAACACCTACTTTTATAGGATATGGTTTTGCCATCCCTTCATCTTTGGTAAAAAAAGTAGCCAATGATCTTATTCAATATGGTGTGGTACAACGGGCATTACTGGGTGTAAGTATTGATGCTGTAACCCCTGAATTGGTTAAAAAACTTGGTTTAAAAAGAATAGGAGGTGTTTATATTGTTGATATTCAAGAAAATAGTCCTTGTGTGCATTTATTTCAAAAAGAAGACGTTATTACGCATATTAATGGCCGTAAGGTTGATAAAGTTGGAGAGTTACAGGAAATAATAGCCTGTTCTAAACCTGGTGATAGGGTAAATATTACCCTATATCGTAAGGGCAAGGAAAAAACCATAGAAGTAGTGTTAGAAAAAGAACCTGATGCCATTAAGATAGTACAAAAGGATAATAGTTTGCAGGTAGAGGGTGCTACTTTCCAGGATATTGATCCAAAAACAAAAGCAAAATTCAATATTACTTACGGAGTTCTGATTAAAGAGGTAGCCAAAGGTAAATTCCAATCCATTGGGCTTAAAAAAGATTGTATTTTATTAACCTTTGATAGACAACCTGTTAATAGCATATTGGAGCTGTCAAAGATGATTAGACATACGAAAGGACCTGTTCTGCTGGGGATAATGGAATCAAATAAAGGGCCTGTGCGTTATTTTGGGATTGACCTTTATGAAAAGCAATAAGGCGAAGGAGGGTATATAGACCTATGTGGATTATAGTTATTTTATACTTTATATCAGCTAGTTGGGTTGTTTCTGTGCATGCTATAAAAGAAGGGCTTGATGAGGTTCCGGTATTAGAAACTACTCAATTTGAGATACTAAGTACAGATAATGGTGTATTAAAATATGCCATTAAGGCCAATGAAATGCGTCAATATCAAAATGGCAATGCAGCATTAGCAGGTAATATAGAGATCACTGTATTAGAAAATACAACTGATCAAGATGAAAGCCAAGGTATTACCTATATTCGAGCTAATACATTATCCTATAACAAAGAACAAAAAATTTGCATAATAGAAGGAGATGTGGTGATCACAAAACCGGATGAAGCATTTACATTAACTACGGAGCAGCTTTCGTATGATACCGAAAAAGAAATAATATTTACAGAGGCATCCATTGTAATAAAACATAAGAAAATTTTGTTACAAGGGAAGGGGTTACATACTACAAAGGATTTTAAAAAATATAAGATTCATAACCCTCATGGAACAGCAAATATAGACCAAGCCTTCCCATCTTCAGGGAAAGATCTATTATAGGTATAGGCTATGCGATTGTTAATAGGCTGTGGAGGCACTGGGGGGCATATTTATCCTGCTATCTCTATTGCGCATGCGCTGAAGGAACAGTTTGCTGATGTAGAACTATTGTTTGTGGGTGCTAAAGGGGGTATGGAAATGGATATAGTGCCTGCTGCTGGTTATCCGATTGCGATGATCGATATAAAAGGATTGCAAAGGAAGAAAAATATTCAGAATATATGGTTGCCTTTTCTGGTTTTAAAAAGTTTCTATCAGGCAAGAAAGATTATTAAATTATTTAAACCCGATGTAGTCATTGGCACAGGGGGATATGCTTGCTTTCCTACTCTTTTTGCAGCTTATAGTCAAAAAATCCCTACGCTTATCCATGAGCAAAATGGATCTGCTGGATTGGCCAATAGGCTGCTTTCTAGGTTAGTAACTAAAATTTGTACAGGTTATCCAGCAGTTGTTTTTCCTTGTGCACAGGAAAAAATCATCTTCACAGGCAATCCTGTACGGCCATCTATGTATATGTATATGCCTAAAAAAGAGCAAGCGGAAGCGCTTCGATATTTTAATCTTTCTCCCAGTAAAAAATGCCTACTTGTAGTAGGTGGAAGTGGCGGTGCAAGTCAATTGAATACAACGATTTTATCTGGGATAGACAAGTTACATGCCTTACATATACAACTTTTATGGATAACGGGGGATCGATATTTTGCGTCTATGGATGGTGCGATATCCTCCCATAATAGGGATAACTTTATACGATGTTATCCCTTTTTAACCCATATGGAAATGGCTTATGCCGCAGCGGATGTGGTAATTGCTAGAGCTGGAGCGATATCCATTGCAGAACTGTGTGTAACACAAAAGCCAACCATTTTGGTACCATCTCCTAATGTAGTAGGGGACCATCAAACTAAAAATAGCTTACCACTGGCCAATCAAGGTGCTGCCATACTTCTTACGGATCAAGACTGTCCGCGGTTATTGTTGCCTACAGCAATAGCATTATTAAATAATATAGAGCAACAATTAGCATTAGTGAAACAGATGCACACTTTTGCTTTATTACATGCCAATGCCTTAAATAGGATAATAGAAGAAATTTTTACATTAGCAAAATGTAACCGGAATGATTGCATTTCACAAAAAAACCTATAAAATCGTATCTGTTTAGTGGTGTGGCAGCCATATTTCATAGATTATTGAAGATTTTATCCATTTTTTTTAAAAACTACTTGTTTTAAAGCTACTTTTTTTGCTTGATCAAAAAAAGTAGCCAAAAAAAATCAAGCGCTGGTGAACAAAGCTGTTGAAAATTTCAGCCTGAAAGCTGAAAATCAGAACTCGCCCAGGCCTACGGCCTTGGGCTCAAACAGGCTGATTTTCTACTAGCTCTCAGACTGAACTTTTCTAGTCACAGCTTTGTTCAAGGCGCGTTTTTTTATAATATTGTATTATTGCGCCAATTGCTAATTGGCTACACGACTGAACGGATATCTATAAAATCGCTTTTATTACAAATATATATAATACGTTTTGCTACATTTTTGTACTTTTGAGTTAAACATAAAAATATTTTTTTAACCTATGGCAGGCAAAAAAATAGCATTTCCTACAAAGGTTTGCATTAAAAATAGGCAAGCTTATTTTGAATATACCTTACTAGATAAGTATACTGCTGGTATTATTTTACAAGGAACGGAAATAAAATCCATTCGAATGGGGAAAGCTTCCTTACAGGAATCGTATTGTTATTTCCATCGCACCTCATTTTGGATAAAAGGGATGCATATTGGTTCTTATACCTATGGTAATATTTATAATCATGACGAAAAGCGGGACCGTCAGTTGTTATTACAGAAAAAAGAATTGCAAAAATTACTAAAAAGTCAAGCCAAAGGGCTTACTATTATTCCTGTTCAATTGTTTATAAATCAGCGTGGATTTGCTAAAGTAGAAATAGCCCTGGCACGTGGTAAAAAACTATACGACAAACGTCAAGCTATAAAAGAAAGAGATTTAGAGCGGTTTGCTAGCAGACAGCTGCGGCTCATATGACTATTATTTGAAGTTCTGTATGGATTTTTTTAATCCAATATAAAATACTAAATTGAATTGGGGTATCCGTTTAGCGGTGTGGCTTATACGTATCCGTATTCGTACCCATTAGACATAGCGCAATAATGAAAGTTTATAGAAAATGCGCCTTGAAAAAACTGTGGAAAGAAAAGAAAGGAAAAAAATCAAAAGAAAATCATTTTGTCTGAGCTCCGTAGGAGCGAGATTTGATTTTCGGTTTTTTTTCTTTCTTTTCAGCAGTTTTTTCACCAGCGCTTGATTTTTTTTGGCTACTTTTTTTGATCAAGCAAAAAAAGTAGCTTTAAAAGAAAAGAAGTAGTTTTAAAAAAAATGGATAAAATTATCAATTATGAAATATTAGCCATTTGCTATAATCTATAAAATAAAATATAGTTACCACGTAAGTGAACGGACAATGGCGTCAACTTAAGGTTTAGCTGTTATTGATAACCAAGTAGAATAGGAGGGTAGGCTAATCATGAATTGCCTTAAGTTGACGCCATTGAGTGAACGGATACGAAATGGGGGTTGACTGGAATTGACGGGAAGATTAAATCCAATGTAAGCATGCGAGGTGTTGTAAGTATTACCTCTAAATAAAACTTTCATAGTGAATAAACGGCAACTTAGCCTTTATTAACGCTCGCCGTCGCAAGTATTCTTTTGCTCTTTTAGAAGATGAAGAAGAAGGAATGCGTTTGGCTGCTTAATCGATAGATTAAGGGGCGTTTGTCCCTCTGGCTTTTGTTCTATGGGGTCAGAATAGGGACATCGATGCATAGGACTGGTGTGACCAGATGCGTGATGGTTGCATAAGATTAACTGCGTATAAGCATAACATAGAGGTATGTTGCTGACCTTGGTTATGTCGAAAAGAAACAGTAACTAAGCATGTAGAAAGCGTTGTGGTTTTCTTGTTCGGACGAGGGTTCGATTCCCTCCAACTCCACTTGTAATATACATGTCGCATAGTATGCCTTTATATCCAATGGAATTATTTTATGAAGCCATTCAGAAGGAACAATATTTCCCAGTTGGTACATTTAAAAAGCCAAATGGAATAAATGGTGGCATTACCGCTTTATTTTTATATAAAATAGATGAGGCTGAATTGGTAAAACTACCTGCTCTTTTTGTAGAGATAGATAACATAAAAGTACCCTATTCCATTAAAAATATTACCCTTACGGAACACAAAACGATTATACAATTAGATCTTATTCAATCTAAAAATCAAGCGTATGCACTCCGTAATCTGCCCCTATTGCTTCCAATATCCCTTCGATCTACATTGATAAAATCTGTTACACCTTATAGCTTTTTAGTAGATTTTTTAGTAAATGACCTTATACTAGGTAAAATTGGCAAAATAGAAACCATCTATTGTATACGAGACCAGTATATAGTGGGCGTACGTTATCAAGATAAGGAATTGCTTATTCCTTATGGTAAGCCCTTTGTGATAAGCATGGATAAAAAAGCGAGAGCGGTTACGATACAACTTCCGGAAGGCTACTTAGCAGCTATGCTATAGCCCCTGCAGCGTATCCGTTCACGATCCTGCAAGGATATCATTACAAACAGGAATGCACCTTGAAAAAACGTATCCGTTCGTAATTGCGCTATTTCTTAAATACGAACGTGAACAAATGCATAGGCCACACGACTGAGCATATACGCTTAAAACAAATCAATAGCTACGTCAAACATATGAAAACCATAGATACTTCCACCCATATAATAACCAAAGCTTAATCTTTTATAACCTATATGTAATCCGCATGAGCAAAATCTAGAAGCAGCAGAAATATCCCAACCTGGTTTTAGGGTTACAGAATAAAACCATGACTGCTTGGGCTGCCCAAAATACATAGCATATCCAATGGGGAGACAGACCATCCAGCCTCCTGTATAAATACGCTCGAAACCTGTACCTATAATTAGATTTAGGTAGTAGCTGCTACATATGGGAATAAGTTTCCCTATATATCCTCGTACGCTTCCATATACATGAGCATCACTCTTGTGTTTTGTATGTCTCCATCCTTGTCCGCCCTCTACGACCAGTCCAAAAATGGGATTATTGTATTGATTAGTACTTTTATCGATTTTGGATACATCTGTTGCAATGCCCTTGGCAGTAGCGTGTCCTGTGTAAAAAGCGCATAAAATGACAAGCCCGTATATTTTTATAAACTTGCGCATTTTTATTTTTTTATAAAATTATGATGTGTTTAGTCCCAGACTGCCATGCAGGCAGACGGATACATAAAAAGCTTTGATAAAACAGCATTAACAATAGGATCCTTGTAAGGAGCGCCCTATGCTGCTCATAGGGTAACGAATTTAAAGCAAAAATATTGTATCCGTTCACTTGTATGGTAGCCATATTTTATAGATTATAGCAAATGGCTAATAAAACTACTTCATTTTAAAGCTACTTTTTTTGCTTGATCAAAAAAAGTAGCCAAAAAAAATCAAGCGCTGGTGAACAAAGCTGTTGAAAATTTCAGCCTGAAAGCTGAAAATCAAAACTCGCCCAGGCTTGCAGCCTAGGGCTCAAACAAGTTGATTTTCTAATAGCTTTCAGACTAAAATTTTCTAATCACAGCTTTGTTCAAGGCGCGTTTTTTATAACTTGCATTATTGTACCTATTGCTAGGTACGAATGTGAATAAATACACATAGGTTACATAATTGAACTTGTACCTATTTCTAACTGTTTACGAATACGGATACGCATAGGCCACATGACTGAACGGATACTGCTATGATTCTAAAGCTATTTAACACCAGCAAGCTATCAAGCAATATGCCGAAGCGGTAGTAAAGCACTTTTTTTCTTATAGCCGTTAAACCTCTGTAGGAACTGAAAGCTATATACTCTTTTACTTTCAAAAGTTTCCAGTTAGGAAATTTTTATTTGTTACTGTTCTTTTGTATTGCCATTTGGCAAACGTGTCCATTTGCTAAACGTACCCAACATGTTTCTGATGTATTAGAAGATGCTATGGAAGTTGAAACTCCCAACGATTTTGTTGGAAGATGAAGTGGTGCAGACTGATTTTGTGGACTCTGGTTATAGTTAGTGGACCTTACTACTGCTAATTGAGCAGGAAAAAATTGTCTATTGTTTTCCGCTGGTCTATGGTTATGTATCATATTCTGCGATATTAAACTGTTCCCAACAGTAAGTTGTGTTTGTATAGGTGTCTTTCTAAATGTTTGATTTATAAACAAATTTGATTCTGAACTATTAAATATTTCTTGTCGTTTTTCAGGCGGATTTGCTTCAAATACCGAAATTACTGCTTTTGTACGTAAAGCTTGCGCTGCCGCATGGTGAGCAGCTCCCTGGTAAGTATAGCCTAGTGCTTCCGCTGTCGCATAGTAAGCAGCTCTCTGGCAAGTATAGCCTAGTGCTTCCTCATTTTTACTTCTTGTTAGCAAACCTAAAGTATTTATTAAAGATGCATTAGAGGATGCGTTTTGAACATGTGGAATATTTGTATTGCATATACTTGTACTTGACGATGATACCTCTGCAAGATAGCCGCCAGGCGTAAACGATTGTGCAAGCGTACCAGGTAACCCAACGTGAGCAGATTCTATATTATTGACAGCTTTGGCTGTTAACAAGTTCAAAATTGACCTAGCATTATACAATACGGATGCTTGGCACTTAGCAGCGTCTGTATAGTACTTGTTTACCTTCTCTTTAATGCCTTGTGGTAGATTACGGGATCTAGATGGAATACTAACTCTTTCTACTTTTTTAATAGAAATTTCTATTTTTTTAATAGAAGCATTAATATCACTAATATAATCTGTACTTAGATCATTTAACTGAGATGACACTAATATTATTTCATACAAGCCGATAACTGCCATATTAAGATGATTTAGTCTGTTTTTACATAGACCCCATGGATATGGATCAAACCCGCTTGTAAACCATGGATATGAACGCGGTTTCGTTTCCTCTTCTTTGTCTTTCTTGTCTTGAGTTTTCTCTTCTTTGTCTTTGATAATATTTTCTAATAGCTGTTTGTCTTTGATAATATTTTGTAATATCTGTTCTATTTGTGCCTTATCATTATTTATGATATTTAGATATTGCCTAATGTATTGCTTATAATACACTCCTCCTACATTATTATAGGATCCATTCGGTAATGTTGTTGAAGTGTTACAAGTACTTGTGCTGGCCCTATTCATTCCCATCATTCCTAGGTTATTTCCTGCTTTACTACAACCTATTGAAACTGCAGTAGAGAGATAAAATAAAAGGCTTATTAATGTTTTTTTTAAATTACTAGAATTATTGTTCATGACTTATCAATTTAAAATATGTTATTCATTTTTCTACTGTAAATACTATTTTACTTTGTTCACCGGCGCTTGATTTTTTTGGCTACTTTTTTGATTAAGCAAAAAAAGTAGCTTTAAAATAAGTAATTTTTAAAAAAAATGGATAAAATCATCAATAATCTATAAAATATGGCTACCACGCAAGTGAACGGATACAAGACATAAGGTGAAACTAAGTAATAACTATCTTTATATCTCTTTCCCATCTTTTTCCAAAAATAGCCTATTAAAAATAACTTTGCAAGTTTACATAAACTTGCAATAAAACTTAAATGTTGAGGCCATTGCACCTAACACCTAGATAGCAATTAATAACTATTGGTTATAGATGATTTAATCTTTTGCTCAATTAGTTCATATAAATGGGCATATTGCGGATCTGTATGTAATAGCTCTTCTACTACCTGTATAGCGTGTATAACAGTGGTATGATCCCTGCCTCCAAAATAGGCACCTATAGATTTTAAAGAATGCGTAGTATATTTTTTGATAAGATGCATAGCAGCTTGTCGAGCTACTACCATCTCTTTTTTACGTGATTTACCTTTAAGATCATCTACAGAGATATTATAGTGGGCCGCTACTTGTTGTTGCAATACTTCAATAGTAGTTTCAAGTGTAGGGTTTTGTTGTACAATATGTTTTAAAACTTGTTGCGCAAGCTCTATATTAATGTCTCGTCTAGCTAAAGAAGCATGCGCAATAAGTGAAATAAGCACCCCCTCTAGCTCTCGTACATTTGTATCGACATGAGTAGCAACATAGTTAATCAACTCTGAGGAAAGGTTTATGCCATCAGCAGCAACTTTGCTGTGTATAATAGCAACGCGGGTTTCAAAATCAGGACGTTGCAAGTCTGCCGTTAATCCCCACTTAAACCTTGAAAGAAGTCTTTCTTGTAGTCCTTTTAAATTACGTGGGGCACAGTCACCCGTAATGACAATTTGTTTTTTTAATTGGTGTAGATGGTTAAAGATATGAAAAAATATTTCTTGCGTTCTTTCTTTACCAGACAAAAACTGTATATCATCTAAAATAAGAACATCTACCGTTAGATATTGTTCTGTAAAAGACTGAACATGGTTGTTACGCAAGGCTTCTATAAATTGTGTCGTAAATTTTTCTGAAGCAATATAGGCTATTTTCTTATCTGGGAAAGTGGTTCTAACTTCATTTCCAACAGCTTGTGAAATATGGGTTTTACCTAACCCTACGCCTCCGTAAAGCATAAGTGGGTTAAAAGCCGTTCCACCTGGATTCTTAGCTACAGCCTGTGCTGCAGATTTTGCCAATTGGTTACAACTGCCCTCTATTAAGTTATCAAAAAGGTAATTAGGATTTAATTGAAAAATTGCATTAGAAGAAGCCGTTTTTTCTCCACTATCTCTTGGAACAGGACCTGGATAAGTGGGTAGATTTACCATCAAAGGCTTCTGTTTTTTATTCCCTTTATCGATAACAATAGCATACTCCAACTTTCCATGTGGACCTATTTCTTGTAATACCGCTTGTTTGAGCAAAGGTAAATGATGTTCCTCTAACCATTCATAAAAAAACTGGCTAGGGACTTGAATGGTTAAGACACCGTCTTTAAAATGTTTGGCTACAATAGGGGAGAACCAGGTCTTATAGATTTGCTCACTTAGCTGACCTTGAATATACAGAAGGCATTTTTCCCAAATAATCTTACTATCGGTATGCATGAATAATCACTTTTTCAGCTCGTTTGAGATCCTATTTTTAGATTCTATTGTTGCAAATAATTACAGCGTTGATTTGCTTCGAATCTTTGAACACTACACCAGCTCTGTGATCCGATGTACCCTTTCATTACGAATGTGGCATAATATCAAGTAATATACATAGAGCTGACGCTACTGCTGTGCCATCGATTATCGTACAAATTTATGTTGTAAAAAAGAGCAATCTGGAGTTTATAGAAAATTATGACTAAAGTAGCTACTATTATTAATATGTAGACAGGGATTAAGATAGCGAATCTTACGCGAGGTCATGCCATACAAACCAGCATAGCAGCAATACCTCTGCTTTTCGCGAATAGAAAAACTTATCCTGAAATGGTTATAGGGAAGGTCCTAGTTGGCTATCCCACTAATCTCTTCTTTTGCGTTCTCCAAAAAAGCGTAATAAGTGGAGAAAAAGGTTCAAAAAATTAAGATAAATCGAAAATGCGCCCATAAGTGCTGCTTTTTCTGCTAAAGCAGAATCTTGAATCTCATAATAGATTCTTTTTAAATTTTGTGTGTTATATGCTATAAAAGCAATAAAAATCACTACCCCTATAAAACTCGTTATAAAATCAATAGCTTCACTTTTGAAGAAATAATTGACCACAGAACTAATAATAAGCCCCCAAATGGCCATCCTACAAAAGGAACCAACCGCACTCAAATCACGATTGGTAGTATAACCATAGATACTCATAGCGCCAAAGGTAATAGCTGTTATTAAAAAGGTTTTATGCAATGAATCAATGGTATAGCAAAATCCTAATGCAGCAAAAGACATCCCAGTAAGCGCAGCATATATTGCCAAAAGGAAACGAGAGCGTGCAAATGCCATATTATAGGCATTACCCGCTACGTACATGGCAATAATAAATGGAGCAAATACGGTTACATACCAGCACCCAGTGGGATGGATATTGCCCCAAGTATCAAATGTAAAAAGTAAATCTGTCAAAGGCGCATAGGTAAAGGTTGCAGTAGCTGCAATAGCTGTAATCAGCAATGCACAAGCAACGTGGGCATATACCTTAACCATATAACGCTGTAACCCATTGTCAATGGCTCGTCTAGAGCGCTCATAAGTTTTTACGTAATCGTGCATAGTTCTTCTATTTTTATGTAAGCTAATAATTTTTAGAACGATTGAATTTAACAACTCAATTTAGAGAATAGTAACATATAATGCAATAGTACTCCTTAACGACGAAGTATTTATTTTTTTTGTTTATCGATATTATTGCCATTGTGAACATTAGCAGGACGCCCTCCCCACAATGAAAAATGTACATTACAATAATATGATGGCCGTTTTCTAATATCAAAAAGTAAACTATTCAAGTGTGCTGCACTATTATTAAGGTTATCATAGAGTGCTGTATCATGTATTAACAGTCCCAACGTTCCCTTACCTCTATTTGTATGATTTACCCATCCTTCCATATTGTTAATGATACGAATAAGCTTTAAAGAGGTATCCTTAAAAGGGACGGTCTCTATTGCCGTAAGAATTCTATGCACAACAGGCATCATGGCAGGAATACCGTTTTCCAGATCAGCTAATGGCTTAGAAATAGTAGCAATATCTTGTGTAACAGTGGTTATATGATGTTGAATGGTATCGATAGCGCTGTTTAAGGCATAACTTGTTTTTTCAAGATTACCCAGGATGGCATTTACACCTTCAGAAGTTTTTATGAGATTAGCCGTAACCGTTGCCACCTGCGCAGATAGTGCATTAAGGTCTATCTCACTAAATTCTGGATGATACTGGCCAACAATAATATCGTTCTTAGTTAGGGGCTTCCCGCCATGAAGCTCCAGTTCTAAACTATTGCCCTCCATTATACCAGCATTCGTAAGCATAACCTTACTTTTATCGGTCAAAGGAAATCGCTTATCCACGGCAATAGTAACAAGTGTACTGTAATTCTGTTCAGGCAGAATCTCTATGTTTGTAATATTCCCTATTATATGACCTTTAAGCTTTACGGGAGAAGAAACGATCAATTTTTGATTCGTAGGATAGGAAACCCGGTAATCGTTATGCTTAGAGAATATATTATACCCTTTTAAGAATAAAAAACCATAATATAAAATAATAAAGGAGCATAGGGCTAATAATCCTATTTTATAGCTCTTATTTTCCTGTAAATTCATATGTTTTTATATTTAATTATATTTAAACCCTTTTGTATGTATAGTTTTTATGAAAATTTCATAATGCGCGATATACGGAATAATATGCATTGTAGCAAATAATGGGTATCCGTTCACCTGCGTGGCAGAAATGTTTTGAATGTATTTGTTCACATGCTTGGTAGCCATATTCTATTTGCTAATATTTAATAATTGATAATTTTATCCATTTTTTAAAAACTACTTCTTTTTTAGTTTTTTCAAGGCGCGTTTTTTATAAACTTACATTATTGCGCTATTTCTAATTAACCAAACGACTGAACGGATACCTATTTTACTATTTTTTCTTAAAAACCACTTGAACTGGTACACCTTCAAAATCAAAATGAGACCTAAGTTTATTTTCTAAATAACTTTTGTAATTGGGCTGAATATACTGCGGATGATTACAAAAAAAGGCAAAAGTAGGCGTATGGCTAGTAACCTGTGTACAATATTTGATTTTGATATATTTGCCCTTTACTGCAGCCGGATGCATTTTTTCAATAATGGGTAGCATGATCTTATTTAATACAGAAGTGGAAATCTTTTTTATTTTGTTTTGATAAACAGCAAGTGCTTTTTCAATTGTTTGATAAACGCGTTGCTTTTTGATAGTTGAAACAAATACAATAGGCAGATAGTTTAAGGGGGCCAGTTTTTTCCATAGGTGTGCTCTATAGGTATGCGCAGCCATTGTTTCTTTATCTACCAGATCCCATTTATTCACTACTAAAACCATGCCTTTTTTATAACGGTGGGCCAATGCAATAAGCGCAATATCTTGTGCTTCTATGCCATATTGGGCATCTATCATAACCAAACAAATATCGGAATCTTGCATGGCTTTTATAGCACGTAATACGGAATAAAATTCAATGGAATCCCGTATTTTTGATTTTCTTCGGATACCGGCTGTGTCGGTAAGTATAAACCTTTTATTATAGCGATTGTATTCCGTATCTATAGCATCCCTGGTGGTACCTGCAACGGGACTTACGATGCTTCTTTTTTCATCCAATAGTACATTTAAAAAAGAAGATTTACCTACATTTGGGCGGCCTAAGATGGTTAGCTTAGGGAGCATAGCTATAGGCGGATCTGTTTCTGCAGCTGGCTGTTCCTTTAAATAAGGTAATAAAGCATCTAGTAGCTCTCCTGTTCCAGAACCACTTATTGCAGCTATAGGGAAAGGCTTGCCCAGACCTAACGCATAAAAACTAGGGGCAACCATTGCCGCCGTTAAACTTTCTGCTTTATTGGCTACCAAAAAAACGGGTTTGTGAACTTTTCTTAAAACATTAGCAAATTCTTTATCTAAATCAATGAGACCATCCTTACAGTCTACCATAAAAAGTATTACATTGGCTTCATTGAGGGCGAGTTGAATCTGTTCTCGAATACCCTTCTCAAAAACATCATATATGCCATGCATATACCCTCCGGTATCAATAACCGTAAAATATCTATTACCCCATTGCGCATAACCGTAATGTCGGTCACGTGTAGTGCTGATAGACCCATCCATAATAGCTTTTCGTGCTTCGATTAATCTATTAAAGAGGGTAGATTTGCCTACATTAGACCTTCCTACTATTGCGACGACATTTGCCATAAGCTAAATTAAGCTATAAATAAATAAGCCACTAGATAACTAGATATAAAAATAAAAATTTAAAATAGCGTATAAAAAAGAGATGGACATATCCACTCCTGGTACCTATTAAAATGTATCTTTTTGCTACAAGTCCTACGTGTTACAAGAAAGAATTGGGGAAATTTAAAAAAAACAATTCAAAAAATCAACAATATGCATAAAGTAACGGAAGATCTGAGCAACATAATCCACATAGGTTATCTTAAAATGGTACGCATTAGTGTTATGAGAATTTTTAATGTATTTTGTACACGTGACTACATTAAGTTGTAAGGAGAGCACACCAAAGTGTCTTTCCATAACTTCAAAAGTTTGGCAAGTTTGAGCATTTAGAGATGTTATTACGTAACATCAACGTATAAGTTACTATTACTAACGGTTATTGTTCATCCTATCGCACTTGCGTTAATTACAAAAACCATGCATAAATCTAAATCTATTTTTTTTTCGGCCATTGCAGGTAACATACTAGAATACTATGATTTTACAGTATATTTAGTTTTTTCTCGGGTTATAGGTCCTACATTCTTCCCCAGTCAATCAGAATTCTTGCAAATTACATCAAGTCTTGTAGTATTTGCAGTAGGCTTTATTACTAGGCCCATTGGTGGTATATTTTTTGGTTATATCGGAGATAGATATGGTAGGCGTATCTCTTTAATCATTTCCATGCTGGGTATGGTCATTTCTACTTTTGCCATTGGGCTGATTCCCTCTTATCAGGATATAGGCATATATGCTCCTCTTATCTTGGTTATTATGCGACTTTTACAAGGCCTTTGTATTAGTGGTGAAGGGACTGGAGCAGCCATTTTTATTTTAGAACATCATCAACATTTGTGGCCTGGTTTTACGGCTGCTTTAGTAAACGCTTCAAATATTGCCGGAACATTAATGGCTTTTCTTATAGGGATCCTTATTGAACAATATTTTCAACATATTGCGTTTGCATGGCGTTTCCCATTTTTACTGGGCGGGTTAATGGGTCTTTTAGGTTTTTATTTGCGTTTGCGCGTAGGAGAAACACCTGTTTTTAAAATGCTAGCTAAACAGAAAAAAACGCTAAAAGCTCCTTTTTGGAATGTAGTTAATACTTCCTGGAAATCAATGTTTTTAACATTTTGTACCGCATCACTTGCCAGTAGTATAATGTATTTAGTTAAAACGGTAAATGTTTATTGTAGTAATATTTTACACTTTGATAATAAGATTGCGCTGATGTACGCATTATATACTTCTTTAATAGCTATGATTATGATACCCTTATTTGGTGGTTTGACTGATATTATTGGTAAATTTAAGGTGGTTATCCTAACCAGTGTAGTTACATGCATCCTAATTTTACCTACTTTATTTGCTATATCGTTCGTAGATAGATGGTGCCAAATAGTTGCCTTAACCCTTTTAGGTGTGCTTGCTGGAGCAGTAGTTGGATCAGCCTATATATTTGTCATATCTTTATTTACGCCTGAACAGAAATTTTTTGGTGTTTCTTTTAGTTATAATTTAGGTGTGGCTATGTTCGGGGGTACTGCGCCTATTATTTCTCGTTGGTTTGTGAAACAAACGGGGTTGTTTTATGCTCCAGCTTTTTATATTATGTCTCTTGCTAGTACCTTTTTGGTGATTATGTATATAATGAGAAATGAGATAAAAAAGCTTTTGCTTAATAATAATAAATAGATATATCTTTAATTTCTCTGTAATGGTTTTTGTGTCTGTTCACGACTCTAGCCAAGATATTATTGCAAATAGGAACGACGCGCCTTGAAAAAACTGTGCAAAGAAAAGAAGTATCCGTTCAGTGGAGTGGCTTAAATCGTTTAGTAGCTTAGCTCTATTGTAAAATATAATTATTAGGGGGTATGAACAAAAGGCATTTAATAGAAAATTTTTTCGCTAAACTCAAACAATTAGAGTAATTGCTACCCGTTATGATAAAACAGCAAAAATTTTCTTAGGCGTTATCCATTTAATGGCTTCTTTAAGTTGGATTGTTTGTTGAAACGCCCTAAATTAGTATTTCAGGATATCATATGAATAATAATGTCCCATATATGTATGTAGCATGCCTAGTCTTATATTGCTTGTTTCTTGAGTAATCAAAAATCCAACAATACTGCTATGGTTTTGTTCATGCGTGTATTTTGTTTAAGAACTTAAAGCTCTTTATAGAATAATGCTCTATAAATTCATTACAAATAAACGGGCTGAGAAGCAGTTAAATTACTAAGCCAATCCAATACAATTGGGGCCCAAATGCCATGCATATAGCATATACACCAGACAAGAAGTAGATAACCTAAAATCATAATACCTAACGATTTAATTTAATTATATGATCTATTACCAATATCTGTTGCTTTTTTATATAAGTATTTCATTAATCAGCTGTGCTAAGTATAGTATGCATGTAAAAGAAAAAGAAAGGATAAACTTAAAAGAAACAATAAATGGCTTAAGCTTATTATCTATTGAAGAACGTATTGCAAAATTTAAGCAGCCTGATGGTTCAACATTATTGCACTTAGCTATTCGAGAGCAGGATCTACAAGCCGTAGAAGACCTTATTAAAGCGAAAGTAGAACTTAATCAATGTGCAAACGATGGCGATACCCCACTACATCTGGCTATTCGACTAAATGCTGAAGATATATTTGATAAATTGATAAGCGTGCCTGAAGTAGACCCAAACAAGGGTAATAGTCAAAATGGATGGACACCGCTTATGCTAGCTGTAAAATACAATCGTGAAAATATAGTTCAAAAATTAGTAGAAAAAAATGTAGATATCAACAAATGTGATACCATATACCGTAATACACCATTACATATAGCAAGTGAATATAAATTGATTGACATGATAGACATACTATTAGGCAATCATGCAGATATTTATAAAGTTAACATTAGGAATGAAACACCTTTATATACAGCTTATTGGAATAATTATGATGACGTAATAAAAGCATTAGAAACTGCGCTTAACGGAAAGCTATCCCAATTCGAGATGGATAAGATAAAGTTTTTTATTGCAGTAACAAAAGGAGACAAAGACAAGGCATTGGAGTTATACAGCAAGCATAGACAACTACGTATCGAAAGAGATGCTAATAATAATACTTGGCTGAATATTGTTATAAATTATTATGATAATAGTCAAAAACATGTGGAATTGTTCAAGGCTTTTGCAGAAAAAAGGATTGATATAGAAAAGCTTATAGAGTCGGAAAATAACAATCCTTTCACAGCACTTTTCAAGACATGTAAGGAAAAAAGTATAATAGAAGTTATGGATATTATTAATAACAACTATCATTCTGATCGTCTACCATCAATATGTAATGAATGTAAAGATGCAATGCAATATACCGTATTACATTGGGCTGTTAAACGGGAGTTTATTAACGTTATACGCTATATAATCAAAATAAGCCCAGATCTTTGTTTCCAAAAATCTCATAATAGTGGCAATATGCCATTGGATTTAGCACTCCAGCATAGCAATGGAAGTATATTACAGGCGCTTCTTGAGGGCTATGCTAATAATGCTATTATTTCAAAGGAACCCCTTAAACAAGAAATAGCCACACGTCTAGGATGCATCAGTAATGAATTTGCTATAGGGGATATATATAGATATATGGTAGACAATCTGATCATGAATAGGTCGAGTGAAAGTATGCTGAATCAGGAAAATTGTGGACGTATTGTAAATTATATAAATGAAAATGATAAGATATCAATTGATTATGTATCATATAAAAATAATTTATTCTTAAAAGCCATAGTATCTGGTAAAATGGAAATAGCAAGAAGTTTCATACAAGCAGCGAAAAAATGTGCGCAACATGAAACAATACTTAATTGTCAAGATTGGGAACCTAAGGTTGAGAAAATAAAGGGATTCGATGACTCCGGCAAGGAAGCATTCGTTAACCAAGAAATCCCTATTGAAAAAGGAGATACGTTACTGCATTATGCAGTTAAAGAATATAATGCTGATCTAATCCACTTTTTAATAGAAATGGGAGCAGATGCTAATAAACAAGATAATGCAAAAAATACACCTCTGCATATAGCAATTGCAAAAGGCGATATTACACTATCGAATAGCTTAGTAAGTCACACTAGGAGGTTTTGGGTGAATAAAGAAAATAAAACTACAAGAGAATTAGCACAAGACCTACGAGAGAAAAATCCACAAGCATCTGATCGAATATTGTATATTTTAGATAAAAATGCACAAAAAGCATCTTGGGAAGCAGATAAGTCACCAAGAAAAGCCAGTCTTTCAAGGAGTCCTAGAATATCAAAGGAGGATAAACAATTTATTTCATCAGCTAAAAAAATAAAAGCGATGGAAGCTAGTAGCTTGCCAACTAGTCCCTCACATGCTGTTTCTACTGGGCCACGCAAACGAAAGCAAAGTGAACAAGAGCAAGCAAGCAGTAACCTGCCTACAGTTAAGCGTCAACTTTTTAATAAAGATTAGCATTCATTTATTTTTATTATTATGAGTATCCAAAATATATTTTATAGTGTATATATTTTATTTTTAGTGAGTTGTTCCCATCAATCTTTAAAAATGGACAACAATGGAAATAATAATCAGATAGGGGAAGTGGAACAAGGTCATTTACCTAATGATTATAGTCTATGGACGGCTTTAACTGAAACTGATGATAATATCGATAGACAGGCAAAACTTCGCATAATCCAGAATGCAACTGATAAACAATTACATACCTGTTTATTTGAGGCAATTGATAAAAATAAATCAGAGATACTATCCCTAATTAAGGATAGTAAAAAGCAGATAAGTGGCCTAGTCCCATTACATTATATGCTGAGATATATAGATGATGAAAATAACCGACTATATAATGTAAACTTACTACTATTACTAAAAGTTGATCATGTTATAGCTTTAATGGACGAAAACGGACAAGAAGTATTGGATTTAAATACAAAAGAAGGTAGTATATTACATACAGCTGTTTGCTATTGTAATGTGGATCAGTTAACTGTAGTATACAATGCTATTGTACAAAAGTTTAACAACCCGGGCAAGAGAGAATTAAAATATAAATTGTTCAATCGGGTTGATAAAACCAGTTCAAATTTTTTACATTGTTTATTATATAGGTATAATCAAAACTATTGTAATAACAATACAAACAAAATTATTTTAATATATAAATTGCTGAACAAAATTGTTATCGACATAATCCAGAACGAGAATCAACCTTCCTCCTTGTTCTTGCGCACTAATCTAAAACAAGAAACACCATTGATGCTACTCTTACAAAATATACACTTTATGTATATTGCGATACCTCTCCTAGAGAATAATAAGGACTATATACATCCAACAAATTGTAGAGGCGAAACTTTATTCCATATGTTGTTTAATACTCTAGCAGAACATAATAATCAAGTTTATAGTCCAGACATACAACACCTCTATGATATTCTAAAAAAAAATATGCTAGATTACGTTTATAACCAACCAGAAAACTATAGATGTGACATACCAATAACCTATTTAATAGAAGTCATATGTAAATCTGAAAATTTAATAATGTGGAAGGATTTATTAAAAAATATTATCATCCGTGATAAAAACTGTATTCTTATAAGGAATAAGAACCGCCTATGTCCATTGGCCATTTTCTTGCAAAATATTAACTATAATACTATAAATCAGACTATAAATTTAAACAGATCTATATTATCCGAACTGCTTAATACATTATACGATACATCCTTCCCTAACACCATATTGATAATGAGTATAATAGCAAACGAAAATCTAAACAATAGGGAGAAAAATATATTATTTACAGAAATGGATAAGATTTTCGTTCAAAAAGAGAAAAAAACACTCACTCAGAAAGATATAGATCAGAGCGGTACTCTATTTACAAAAATTATTGAAAAACACACAGAAGGAGATGATATAGATGATCTTTTTTCTTGCATGCGTTACTTAGTAAATAGTAGGTATGATATTAATGATCTATGTGGGGATTTTAATTACAAGACTGTCTTATCGGTTATACTAAAAAATGAAAATGTAGATTTTCTTGAGCGTTTTCTTGGTGAGTTTAAAGATGATTTATTTATAACGCGAGACATTGATGGCTTTTCTGAAATAGAAATAAAAGATTATTCATATAAAAAAAACATCCTAGGAGAAAAATTAGCCGATCAGGACATACAGGAAAAGCTGGATGAGTATGTAAACAATCCTAGTGAGCTAAAGAAATTTCTCCAAAGAATTCTAAATTCTACACAAGATAATAGTAAGAAGTTCCTACATAATGTTTTTATATATAAAATAAAAGAAGAGAGTCTATGGGAGAATTCAATCAATCATAATAGCACTAATGGTAACGATAGTAACGATAGTAACGATAGTAACGATAGTAACGATAGTAACGATAGTAAAGATAGTAAAGATAGTAAAGATAGTAAAGACAAGCCAGATAACTGTTTAGTTTGTCAGCAACAGGTAATTCCAAAAATAAAATTAAGTCATGATACATGTAGAATATCCAATATACATCCATCGTGTTTAATAAAATATATTTTCGGTTACAAATATAATGAAAATAAAGATCCTTGTTGTTTAACATGTTCAAATTTTCATTATAAACCCGGAAACTTCCAGATATCCGAGTATTCACATGATGAGGCGCGTTGCAATAGACAAGACAAATAGACAAGAAGTAGTTTAAAAAAATGGATAAAATCATCAATTATTAAATATTAGCCATTTGCTTTAATCTATAAAATATGGCTGCCATGCAGGTGAACGGATACTGATTTTCAGCTTGCATAATAAAATTTTCAATAGCTTTGTTCACCAGTGCTTGATTTTTTTGCTGCTTTTTTATCAAGCAAAAAAGTGACAAACCATTTAGCAATTTAGTAATTAAATTAAAAACATTCCTGTTCCTGCCACGTCCGTGAACGGATACACCCGCTCTATGGCTCAACTGCTTATTTATCGTGCGTCTGCTGGTTCTGGTAAAACCCATACACTGGTAACCCGTTACATTAAATGGGCCTTGCGTTATCCTTCTGCTTTTAAACATATCTTAGCCATAACCTTTACCCATCGTGCTACCCAAGAAATGCAACAACGGATCATAGCATACCTCTATAGTCTATCTATTGGAGAAGAAACGGTTCTGCTAATAGAATTATGCCAAACAGGATGGGCAAAACCTCAACTACAAGAGCGAAGTAAAGAGGTATTATCCATGATTGTACATCGATATGGTGACTTTTCAGTCACTACGATTGATAGTTTTTTTCATAAAATCATCCAGTCATTTACGAAAGAATTGGGATTAAAAGAGCATTTTTCTATTGAGATGGATCAAGCATTGGCTTTACAGGAAACAGTAGAAGAATTGGTTGCCTCCCCTTGCCCCCTATTACAAAAATGGTTAGTGGATTTTGCCCTAGCCAAACTAGTGGCTGGTAAAACATGGCATGTTAAAAATGATATCCAACAACTAGGCAAGGCACTTTTTGAGGAATCTTTTAAGCTGCATGAAAAGGCATTACTCGCCACTTTTCAACAAAAAGCGTTACTCCCCCAATTTATAAAATCGATCCAGACATTCCTCTTATCTTTTGAACAAAAAATGCAAAAAATAGGCCAAGTTGCCTTAAACATACTGCAAAAAGAGGGGCTTGAGCCGGCAGATTTTGCCTATGGTACTAAAGGAATTATCGGCTATTTTTTTAAAATAGCCCATACAAAAGATTTTAAGCCCACCAAACGAGCCATTATAGGAAGCGCGCATTTGGAGGGCTGGTATAATAGAAAAAAAAACCATCAAAGTACAAAGATTACTCGGGTGGTTACCACATTATTGTACCCGCTACTCATGGAAGCGATAACTCTATATGAGCAGGAAGGATTACGCTATAGGACAGCGGCAGTAATGGCGCGCTTTACCTACGCTTTTGGCATGATAGGTGCACTTCTTCTAGGATTAGAAGCGTATAGATCTAAACACAATGTATTGTTTATATCAGATATTGCAGCGCTGCTTTATCAAATTATTCAGGAAAACGATACCCCCTTTCTATACGAGAAAATAGGTAACCAATTTCATCATTTTTTGATAGATGAGTTTCAAGATCTTTCACTTTTTCAATGGATAAACATAAAGCCCCTATTACATAATAGTCTAGCCCAGGGCTATACGAATATATTGGTAGGAGATGTCAAACAATCTATTTACCGTTGGCGGGGGAGCAATTGGAAACTGTTAAATCATTATGTAGAAGAGGAATTTAAGGAAAGCAGTAGGCATGCTTTAACCATAAACAGACGCAGCCAAGAAACGATTGTACTATTTAACAATCTTTTTTTTAGTACTGCTTCCAATCAGTTGACCCATTATCTTGAAATAACGCTTACCTCAGCCATCCCATCCCTACCTATTGCACCATTGCAATATGAATTAGCCCAAATGAGGCGAGCCTATGGTGACGTAGCACAACAAGCGGTTATGGATATGCCAAGGCCTAACAGAGGATATGTAGAATGCTTATTTCTTCGATCTAACCCAATAGATCAAGAAGAAGATACTTTTGATTGGAAAGCGTGTGCACAAAAAGAGGTCATAAAATTGCTAGCTCAAATGCAGCAAGAGGGCATTCAAGCAAAGGATATCGTTTTATTGGTTCGAAATAATAGTGAAGCAGCTTTAATAACCCATGTATTTAACAATCCGTCAAAAGATAACCAGACCTCTTGCCCGTATGCCTTACTATCGGATTATTCCCATTCCTTATGGAGCCATATAGCCATAAAAGTATTGATTCGTAGCTTATATTATCTAAATAATACAGACGATCTTATTAATAAAGTGGCCTGGATAGAGGCCTATTATAGTTGTATAGAAAAGGGTCCTGTAGCTTGGCATCATTATGCTTTAGAGGATGTAACCGCAGTAAATCCTATTGAAGATCTAATACATTCATCATTTTGGGCTCAAAAGGACTTTTTGAAAAACCTTTCTATTTATACCTGTGTAAATCTACTTATAGAAATTTTATTTACAAAAAGTCATGCTTATAGCGATATTTTATCCTTTTTTCAAAGCATTGTCTTAGATTTTTCTTATAAAGAAACAGCTTCTATAGAAGCATTTTTAATCTGGTGGGAAAAAAGAGGTAAAAATATACAGCTACCCGCAAATAATCATGCAAATGCCATACGGGTAATGACCATTCACCAAGCGAAGGGGCTGGAATGTAAGGTAGTAATTATGCCTTTTTGTAGTTGGCATTTGGACCATGGACCACAACATGGCCCTACGCTATGGAGTACAAGCCATCAACCATCGCCTGGCTTTCCTGTATGGCCATTGGGTTATGGGGCAGATTTAAAAGAAACCTATTATGCCAACGACTACCACCTAGAACGCATGCAAATTCATCTAGATAATCTGAATTTGCTCTATGTGGCTTTTACCAGAGCGCAAGAACGGTTGTATGTTATGGCACCGTTTCCAGAAACAACAGAAACGATGACTACCACTGCTGATTTGGTATACCAATCACTTTTAAAACATACAAGTCATAATGCTCAGGCGACACAAAATCTAGTAACTGATATGCAAGAAATCCCAACAGGAACCAAGTTTTGTTTTGGAAAAGTGACTAAGTAAGATATCCGTTTATTTGCGTGGCAGCCGTATTTTATAGATTATAGCAAATGGCTAATATTTAATGATTGATGATTTTATCCATTTAAAAAAACTGCTTCTTTTAAAGCTACTTTTTTTGCTTGATCAAAAAAAGTAATAAAAATTAAATAGTGTCTAAAGCCTTGAAATAGCAAACTTGACAAAAATATGCGCATACTACGACTGTTGCTTTGCTTGTATAGCTGGATGATTGGAAACAGCAATGTACAAGCAGCTTCTGATAGCGCCTTTTTTCAGGCTATATTACAGAATAATCTCGGACAAGTGCAAGCAGCTGTTGCTGCAGGAGCTGCCCTAGATCAATTAGATCCATATGGCGGGACGCCACTACATTTAGCAGTTTATAGGGGAAATATAGCCTTGGCAAGGCTTTTTCTTGAAAAGGGGGCTGATGTAAACGCTAAAATAAATGATACTTTCTTTAAAGGAAAACGAGACCCTAGCTTTCATAATTATCAAGGCACTCCTTTACATTTAGCTGCTTATCATGGTAATATTCAAATGGCTAAATTACTGGTAGCCTATGGCGCTATATTGAATCTACCAGATCAGGCGCATGATACTCCCTTAATAGTTGCTGTACAACAAAAACAGATGGCATTCGTAAAATGGCTTTTAAAACAAGGAGCTACTGTTAATGATAGTTGTTCAGAAGGCTTGACCGTACTGAATAGTGCGCTTAGATCTGGCTTCAAGATGGTCAAGCTTTTAATAGATCATGGAGCACGTGCCCATACCTCACCGTCATATGGTCACAGCATTTTAGATTTTGCTAGGTACACTACAGCTAAAAAGGAAAGAAAGCAAATCATGCAGCTACTTATCAAGAAAGGTGCCCGTTTCCATTATGCTACGGGCAACGTTAAGGATGGTCATAGCGTCCGCTGTTTGCATACTGTAAGCTATTTGCTTGATCAAGGGGCATTGCTACATAGCAGAGACAATGAAGGAAATACGCTTTTACATGCTGCTGTAAAAGATGGAGCAGATTGTAAGCATAAACAGGATGATTTACTTGAAACTGATTGGAAGCGTCCAACTATATACGCTACTGAGCAGAACAATAGAGCACTTTTTCAAGCTATTCTCAAAGGGGAACTCAAGAAAGTAAAAACAGCTATATCAGGAGGTACGTCTGTTGATCAACTAGCCGAGAGGGGTAATGTTCCTTTACATATAGAGATTTATATGGGATACGCAAAAAATCCTTATAAGAAAGTGCGCATTACAGCTGGCTATACACCTTTACATTTAGCAGCTTATAGAGGGAATATAGCTTTAATCAAGCTACTTCTTAAAAAAGGTGCTAATATTAATGCTATAGATGCGCAACATGGTTACACGCCATTACAGCTAGCTGCCTGCCAGGGTCATGAGAAAGTTGTACAGCTGCTTATAGCAGCTAAAGCTTTGATCGATACAAGGGAAAAACGTCTTGGACGAACAGCCTTACATTTAGCTGCTGCTACAGGCAATAGCGCCACTGTGCGCTATTTAATCAACCATGGAAGCAGCTGTAATAGTAGGGATAAAACCAATTGGACTCCTTTACAGGTGGCTATATTGTCTCGCAATGCAGCTGAGGTGATTCAGTTGCTTATTGAGCACGAAAGCATACTGAATAAAACAGCAGATACGCCCCTGCATCTTGCAACTAAGGAGAAGGATATAGCTAGTGTGCGTTATCTTATTCAAAAAGGTGCTACTGTAAATGCTACTGATGCAGCAGGCAAAACAGCGTTGCATTTTGCAGCTAAAAGACATTGGCTTGAAGGATGCAAGCTATTGATAGAAGCAGGTGCCGCAATTAACCATGCTAGTAACAAGGGTAAAACTCCCTTGTACATGGCTTGCGGTGATAATTATATAGATGGGGCATTAGTTGAATTTTTAATTCAAAGAGGGATACCAGTATCTGTACAAAATAAACAGGGCCGAACGCCTTTGCATGTAGCAATTTGTAATGTATTAACGGAATCAATACGTGTATTGATTACATACGGTGCCGATGTTAATGCTGAAGACTATGAAAAGAATACGCCATTACATTTACTTGATAGGCAATGGTGTATAACTGATATAATGGATATTATTCATTTGTTAATGGCAAATGGGGTAGAGGTAAACCGCAAAAACAAAAATGGAAAAACAGCTTTGCAGCTGGCTATACAAAATAATTTACATAGTGAGATTATTACACTATTAGAGAGTAATGTTCCAAAGCAGTAAGGCCATAACGGTTATAATTGGAATATACCATACCCTGTTTCCATATAGTTAATTATATAGTATCCGTTCAGTATGTGTAATATAAATTTGTTTTATCGATAAGCTTCGTGGTTTATATAAACTATATCTTTACTTATAAGGATAAAAACATTTGTTTTTAAAAAACCTTTTGTTTACATTAAAAATGAGGGGGTAAGGTAGCAGTTAACGGTGAAGTAAACGTTAGATTTGTATGAGAGCGTATGTAAAAAGAGGTTATTTTTGATAATAAAGATGCACTTATCTATTATGGCGTTTAGTCATGGACTTTTTAAGGGAAAGGTGAATCGTGTAACCTTACCAGGTGAACTTGGGCCATTTCAAGTACTGGCCAATCATGCACCTACGATAAGCAGTTTGGCAGCAGGAAAAATTACCTATGCTGTAGAAAGTGCATTGTCGTCTATTGAAATAAAAAGTGGTTTTGCTTCAATAGTGCATAACCAAATTACTGTAGTGTGCGAGCCACTCGTATAGCAAACCATAGCAATTATAAGCGGTCAGTAACATATAGGCAGATATGGACGGTTGCCTTTCTGCCTTATTTTTTTATAGTTACACAAAGGATACAGTAAAGAATATCAACAAAAAAAAACAAAAATGTTACACAACTGTGCTAGTGCTATATTATCTGAGGTGAACGGCTATATCCAGTCTAAGGTAAATCTAGCAAAGCCACCCGTCTCCTTTGTAATTTTAGGAAATACCCCACTGGATAGCAAGTCCCCGAAGGGAGGAGTTATGATGAGATTGGTGGACATTACTTCGATGGAATTGTGTAGCAATCGTAGTGAATATGTTCCACAAGGAGATGGTTTTATAGTACGTAAAATACCAGAGGCCTTTAGTCTTTATTTTTTGTTTTCTATTGATTATAAGGAGTCTGATTTGTTGAGAAATTTAGAATTACTTGCATATGTTGCAGCATTTTTTCAACATAAATCACACTTTGACACCTCTAATACACCGGTTTTACACCAAATGGGCATGGAGAACTTTTCTGCCGAGCTGGTTAAAACGACTGCATCAGAGAAATCTATGCTCTGGACAAGTTTACATATCCCTTATAGCCCTTCTTTGCTTTATAGGGTAGGGCTTGTATTTGTAGGAGATGCTACAATGGGTACAAAAAGGGTACCAGCATTTTCATCGTTTGAAACGTAATCTTACGTAATGGCTATGGCATTGTATACAAAATTATTTAGGATCGTTATTGCAAACAGCTACTACAAGTCTGCTAATATCGGAAATGATTTCGACATTGAGCCAACACCATCGACAGGCTCCTGGATGGTACAGCGTAAAGTACGTATGTTGCGCCATTCAGATGGTATAGAACTCATATGGTTTTCTGAGAATTATGACAATCCCCTAGCATTGTTTAAAAAAAAGGTAGAAGGCGTAACCATTTCATTTATAATGTCATTAAAAAATAGCCAAGCATTGAATCGTCTGGAGTTAGAAACAGGATATCCAACTGGGCAAGTGTATTATCTGCATAATCGGCATGATAACAATAGCAATCATTTATTGCATAGCAAGGCTTTTATGGGCGCAGCAGATTTGGTAAAGATTTCTGCAGTGGATCATTATCCCACTCATCCAGGTTGGGATGTATTTGCCATGATTGATATTAATCTGGACCTTTGGCTTGCCAAATTATCGAATCCCGCCAATAATCAATTGGCTGCGTATAGTACTTATAAAATTAGAATTCAAAACCGTTCTACTTTTTGGAGATATTATTTAATAGATACCGCCAAACGGCTCCAGGGAACATTAAGCATTTTATCTAAAGGGGATCCCTCTTACTTTGGTGAGGTAAAAGCTTCTACTGAATTCCCCAATACCTATTGTGCAGAATCTACCATGCCTATGGCACTCTGTGATCAATATGATCATTATTTTTCTCTTAGTGAGATTGATAAAAGTGGAGAAAAAAATACAAAGATCTTATTAGAAATGCTTCCCTATCCTACCCATGATTCGCTTAAAAAGGATAAAAGCAATAAAAAGAAACTCTATAGTGATATAGTGGTATATGTTTAGTTCAATTTATATAATCAGTAAACTCAAAATAAAAAAAATAAAATGGCTGAAATTTTAAAAACTCCCGGCGTGTACATCGTCGAGAAGGATACGGGTGCCAACGCTGTGGTTCAAGTATCAACCGCAGTTCCTGCTTTTATAGGATTCACTGCAAGGGCTGAAATTAATGGGAAATCTTTTCATATGAAACCTGTTCAGATTTCTTCACTTTCTGAATATGAGTTATTTTTTGGAGGCCCAGCAGTTCCTGAATATACCATTACGGAAGTAACCAGTGGAAATAAAGATTTGGTTATGAATGGCAAGTCTTATATATTGGAACAGAGCCATAACTCTACATTCTACCTCTATAATAGTTTAAGACTATTTTTTGATAATGGTGGGGCGGATTGTTTTATTGTTTCGATTGGACAGTATGGTGATCCAAATATCCAGTTAGAGATTACGCCAGATCTGTTTAAGCAGGGCATAGATACATTGGCCGGAGAGGAGACCCCCACTATGTTATTAATGCCAGATTCGCTTTTATTAGATGAGGAGGATGCCTCTTACTATGCAGTGCAGACCTATGCATTGGCACATTGCGGAAAATATCTTAATAAAGTGGCATTAATTGATATATGGGGTGGTAATCATGAATTGTCTATCGAATCGAAAGATAAATATGTGAAAAGATTTCGTGAATATATTGGATTAGATAATTTAAGTTATGGAGCTGCCTATTACCCATGGCTTAAAACCAATATTATTCCATTGAATAGCATTGATTATCGCAATTTTGACTTAGAATCGCTCAAGCATGTATTGAAAGATGAGCATAAAGTTATGCTTTCTAATCTGGTTAGCGCAGCTACAGAAAAAGAGAAAAATTACTGGGATTCTGGTCTAAAAAATACGAGTAAAGAGTATAAGCTGCTTCGTAAAACGATCGCAGATCGTTTAAATATTCTCCCAGCAGCTTCAGCTATGGCAGGACTTTATACTAGAACTGATAAAGCAAGAGGCGTGTGGATTGCGCCGGCTAATCAAAACTTGAATGCTGTGGTTGCGCCAATGGTTAAAATTACCCATGAAGAACAAGAAGCGCTTAACGTAGATGGAATTAGTGGTAAGTCTATCAATGCCATTCGTACCTTTAAAGGAGCTGGTGCTGCTGTTGTTTGGGGAGCTAGAACATTGGCGGGAAATAGTCCCGAATGGAGGTATATTAACGTCAGAAGGTTGTTTATTCTTATTGAGCAGTCCATCAAAAATGCAGCCTTCTCCGTTGTGTTTAGACCCAATGTGCCGGTTACTTGGGCTGTTGTACAGGGTATGATTTCCAATTTCTTAACTAGCCTGTGGAGGCAAGGTGCTTTGGTGGGTGCGAGCCCTGCAGAAGCTTTTACAGTGCTTTGTGGGTTAGGTGAGACGATGTCTCAAGATGATGTTAATGAGGGTATTATGCGTATTTCAGTAAAGGTATCAGCTCCTAGACCAGCTGAATTTATCGTTATTACCTTTGAACAAAAAATGGGTGCAGACGGATAATCTACGTTACGTTTATCAAGCATATCTATTTAATATGTAATATGGGGGGAAAGTTGTTTCTCCCCACCTATAAGCAATTTGTTATATAATTTCTAAAATATTTAAAACGTAAATAATCATGGCTGATAATTTGTTAGTGCCTGCTATAGTGCATTTTAATTTGGGTTCTTCAGCATTACCTATAACTGATTACCATATAGCAATTACCCTAGAAAATGGATGCAAATATGTTGAATCTATTAACTCCAAAGGTAAAACAGCCTATGCTATACGCAAAGGAGGAGAGATTGTACAAACGAGTGATATTAAAGTTTCTGTACTTAAAACTCCGGATAAAAAATTTGATGACGAGATCAAAAAATTAGAAAAAGCTTTAGAAGCCACGAAAGAAAATGACCCTAAAAAATATGTAGAAAATATACTTTTTAGCATTGCAACAAATGATGATAAACCATTTGCCCATATACAATTTCAAGGATATGTTAGTGACATGAGCAGTGAAGTAGATCCTGAAACTGCATTACAAGAAATAACAGCTGAGCTTGAAATTTACGATCCCGTCAGCTTTGTTATTAAAAAATAGTTTTTAGGTTACTGGAGGGGGATATCGAATTTTCCAGTTGGTAGGTACATTTAATTTAGAATTTTATAGAGAGATATTATGCAAAGTATAACTATTGATTACAAGCATTTTAATAAAGCAGGTTTTGACAGTAAAACGTGTAGTATTGCCGATGTAGGTATGCCAAATCGTAGAATGGCTACCAAAACATTGGTATATGATACGGCGACACGTGCGCCTTTATTTCAAAATCAGCAAAATATTAAAGAAGCTGTAAATTTTACAGTAGAATTTTTACCATTTATAACTGGAAAGCAGTTATTGGTAAAATCATATGATCTAGTGCAAGATGTCCTTACAGATAAATATAATGCAGAACCATTTACACTTTGTGTACATAAAAAGGATGGCTCAATAGATACGAAATTAACTGTAAATGATGTTATTATACAACAAGTAGAATTGTTTTTACACCGAAGGAACGAAGCTAAAGGTGAAATGGGGTATATCCGTATACGATTTACTTTACAAGGCTTACACCCAGGTAACAAGTAAACGGATTTTTAATATTTTACCATCTGTATGACTGATTTTAATTTAGTTTATTCGCATTCTTTTCAAGTAGAAATATTGGGCGTAACAGATGGTAGTTCCCCTGAATATTTTTACAAAGTAGAGGGGTTACATAACACGTTGAAGGTAGAGGCCTATTTACCTGGAGGAGCTACTAGGCCCTATTATAGATCCTATGCATGTGAAACTACTGATTTAATATTAACTAGGCCTTTAGTGGAAGGTAAAACTAAAATTACCGTTTGGTGTGAAGATGCGATTGATAGACTTGTTTTTAAACTTACCCAAGCCCATATCTTAGTCCTCAACCAAGAGGCTAGTATTTTGGCCCAGTGGACGATAGAGGATATCTATCCAAAGGGCATAGCCATTACACCATTACAGCTTAATAGTCAGTCAGATTTTGGAATAGGAGAATCGATTACCATTGGATATTCCAGATTGGTACGTACCAAGTAATATGTATAACATTTTAGTGTANCGAAACCAATAAGAAAGTAGAAAACCCGAACCCTACTTCTTTGAATTTTTTATTGCATACGGAACAGCAAAAATTAGCCTTAACAAAAGATGTATTGAACTTATTAGAAGATCGGGAAACGAGGTAAAATGATCAAATGATCTATTTGTAACTATGAGTAATGTTAGTAAACTGGCTATTAAAGCATGTAGAGACAATAAATTCTCTTCGTTTACAGGTGAGTTTGTTACTTCTATTAATCCAGAAAATTTAATTATTAAAAGTGGTGTAGCGTATCATATTCCGCAAGGAATGGCTGGATCTAGTTTACTTAAATATTGTGGAACGCCTCCCAAATTACTCTCTTTTAGCCTTCTCTTTGATAATACGGGAATTATTCCCGGTAGTAATACCATTCATGTCATAGAACAAGTAAAGCAGCTTCAAGCTATTACTTATAATGTTGCTGGAACGCATAGTGCGCCCAGCTACATTCGAGTAATATGGGGGCAGATTGATTTTAAGGGCAGGCTCGTGGAGTTAGATATAGTTTATTCCATGTTTCAAGTGGATGGTACACTGGTTAGAGCAGAGGCGAATATAGCCGTATTGGAAGAAATAGTTCCTTCAGGCCAAGGTAAATCCAATGCTGGTATAGATAGCAAGTATACAAAAGCAGCTGGTGTAAGTGCCACATCCAATAAAAGAGTGGGTAAACACTCCATGTCTAGTGAAAATGCTTTTACTGAAACCCCTAATGGTATGCATGGTGCCTATAGTGGAGCGCCGCCTGGTGCTTATGATGGAGCACCTGATAACATTTATAAAGGATCAGACGATGCGGGGAGGGGCATGTATGATTCCGGAGTTGGTGCTGGTACCAATGGCGATGTGCCTGTTTCGAATAATGTTAATACTTACGATGCTGGTGATGGTTTAACAGGAACAGGAGAAATTGCAGGTACAGGTACAGGTGCAGGAGAAATTGCGGGGATAGGAACAGGAGAAATTGCGGGTGCAGGAACAGGAGGAGTGGTAGGAGCAGGCGGCGTTGCTGGCAACGGACCTGGAGGTAGTGGCGGTGGAGTAGGAGGGGGGGGGTATGGAACTGGTGGTCGTTCAGGTAAAGCTGGGAAAACGAAGGGAGGGAAGCATGGAGCTAGTAACCGTTCAAGTAAAATTGGAAAAACCAGTGGTGACCATACGGTTGGTAGTGGTTCCGGTCGTTTGGATAGTTTACGCAAAATAAACGTGGATGTCAATGGTATATCTGGTGTAGCCAATAAGGTAAAAGATCAATTCAGTTGGTATACAAGGCTTAAAATGATTGCCAAAAAAGTAGCACCTAAAGCATATAATGCCGCTAAAAATTTAGTAAAGTAGAGTGACATTCTATCCGCATACGTATATAATTTGCTATACCTCGTGCATCTAGCTAACACTTGTAATGAATGTATGAGGCTATTGTTTTTTTTGTAAGATTTGCGTGCAAATCCTTTGCATCTCTAACAGCCATTGTGTAGGTCCCTTATTTTTTTCTCCCCAAGGGATGTAAAAAGTTACAGTTTCTTGCGCTATGCGTTGTTGATCTACTGGTTTTCTAGCATATAATGTGCGCAGGTTATGTAACCTATCGGCTAATTTTACTTGTACTACTCGGCTATCATCACATTGATTTAGTTTATTTTTATTTTCTTCATTGCGTAATTTCCAAGGATATCCATTGGTATTGTATGCAGTAACATGTGCTACAATGCTAGCAACTTCGGTTCCATACATTACGTCTATTTGGTGCAGCGTAATAGGCGTATCTTCTATTACATCATGCAATAAACCAGCTAAGATGGTAGTTGGATCTTTTGTAACTTCTAACAAAATTTCAACCACAGTCATAGGATGGGTATAGTAAGGAACACCTGATTGACGTATAACCAATCCATGTGCTTTTTTTATAAGATCAATGGTTTGTACTATGACCTCTTCTGATAAGGTAGTTTCTTGGATCAGCAACTTGGTTAATGCTTGCTCTTGCATTACACTATCTGCTGTTTCAGCTAGTTTATTGGCAACTAGATCAACAGGATCATAATTTTTAAGCTGCATAACTTGTTGTCCATTTACAGGTAGCACATAGAGGCAAGTTAATATTGTATCGTTTTCTGTAATAGCTGTATATCCACCATGAGCTTCTACTATTTGTCTGCTTTCTAATTGGTAGAATTGTTCTTTACTAGTAGGTAATATAAGCGGCATTTCTATTTCGGAAACAGTATAAAACGCCTTTGTGTTTTGCGTAACACTATCTGTACTAAACCAAAAAGCCAAAGCAGGTAAACTAAGTGGTATCTGCCCAATAGGCGGTGTTACTGTATAATTATATTGTAATACAGTGTCTGTAATGGTTAAAGTAACCATATGCTCTCCGTTTTGTTTGCTTTTGTTTACTTCCCATAGATTCAGCATTAAAAAACATTCAAACAATTCCGGATCTACTAAAATTTCATTCATGGTGGTTTGTTTGCGTAAAAGCAAAGAAAATGGTTCTCCTAATGCAAGAATATGTTGATTGGCCCGTAAAATATTTTCTTCAATAGAAGTATATTGTATGGAATTTCGATTGAGTTTGATGCTACGTTTTTCTTTAGCACTCCATAATAATACATTACTTAGTTTATATATTTTTTTGATAAATAAATCTATTTCTTTTTTGAATGGATCTTTTGTAGTAGCATACAGTAAGGTTGTCTGTAACTTATTACCTATTTCTCGCAACAAATTACTGTTATGTACAGCATCTTAATTTAGAATTTTATAGAGAGATATTATGCAAAGTATAACTATTGATTACAAGCATTTTAATAAAGCAGGTTTTGACAGTAAAACGTGTAGTATTGCCGATGTAGGTATGCCAAATCGTAGAATGGCTACCAAAACATTGGTATATGATACGGCGACACGTGCGCCTTTATTTCAAAATCAGCAAAATATTAAAGAAGCTGTAAATTTTACAGTAGAATTTTTACCATTTATAACTGGAAAGCAGTTATTGGTAAAATCATATGATCTAGTGCAAGATGTCCTTACAGATAAATATAATGCAGAACCATTTACACTTTGTGTACATAAAAAGGATGGCTCAATAGATACGAAATTAACTGTAAATGATGTTATTATACAACAAGTAGAATTGTTTTTACACCGAAGGAACGAAGCTAAAGGTGAAATGGGGTATATCCGTATACGATTTACTTTACAAGGCTTACACCCAGGTAACAAGTAAACGGATTTTTAATATTTTACCATCTGTATGACTGATTTTAATTTAGTTTATTCGCATTCTTTTCAAGTAGAAATATTGGGCGTAACAGATGGTAGTTCCCCTGAATATTTTTACAAAGTAGAGGGGTTACATAACACGTTGAAGGTAGAGGCCTATTTACCTGGAGGAGCTACTAGGCCCTATTATAGATCCTATGCATGTGAAACTACTGATTTAATATTAACTAGGCCTTTAGTGGAAGGTAAAACTAAAATTACCGTTTGGTGTGAAGATGCGATTGATAGACTTGTTTTTAAACTTACCCAAGCCCATATCTTAGTCCTCAACCAAGAGGCTAGTATTTTGGCCCAGTGGACGATAGAGGATATCTATCCAAAGGGCATAGCCATTACACCATTACAGCTTAATAGTCAGTCAGATTTTGGAATAGGAGAATCGATTACCATTGGATATTCCAGATTGGTACGTACCAAGTAATATGTATAACATTTTAGTGTAATGCTT
>NZ_RARA01000027.1:17408-80453 GCF_003788695.1 Candidatus Cardinium hertigii | reverse complement strand
GTATAACATTTTAGTGTAATGCTTAAGTTAATTTTATTGATTATGCCTATTAAAATTAATGAACTTATTATCCAAATTAAAGTTTACGAAACCAATAAGAAAGTAGAAAACCCGAACCCTACTTCTTTGAATTTTTTATTGCATACGGAACAGCAAAAATTAGCCTTAACAAAAGATGTATTGAACTTATTAGAAGATCGGGAAACGAGGTAAAATGATCAAATGATCTATTTGTAACTATGAGTAATGTTAGTAAACTGGCTATTAAAGCATGTAGAGACAATAAATTCTCTTCGTTTACAGGTGAGTTTGTTACTTCTATTAATCCAGAAAATTTAATTATTAAAAGTGGTGTAGCGTATCATATTCCGCAAGGAATGGCTGGATCTAGTTTACTTAAATATTGTGGAACGCCTCCCAAATTACTCTCTTTTAGCCTTCTCTTTGATAATACGGGAATTATTCCCGGTAGTAATACCATTCATGTCATAGAACAAGTAAAGCAGCTTCAAGCTATTACTTATAATGTTGCTGGAACGCATAGTGCGCCCAGCTACATTCGAGTAATATGGGGGCAGATTGATTTTAAGGGCAGGCTCGTGGAGTTAGATATAGTTTATTCCATGTTTCAAGTGGATGGTACACTGGTTAGAGCAGAGGCGAATATAGCCGTATTGGAAGAAATAGTTCCTTCAGGCCAAGGTAAATCCAATGCTGGTATAGATAGCAAGTATACAAAAGCAGCTGGTGTAAGTGCCACATCCAATAAAAGAGTGGGTAAACACTCCATGTCTAGTGAAAATGCTTTTACTGAAACCCCTAATGGTATGCATGGTGCCTATAGTGGAGCGCCGCCTGGTGCTTATGATGGAGCACCTGATAACATTTATAAAGGATCAGACGATGCGGGGAGGGGCATGTATGATTCCGGAGTTGGTGCTGGTACCAATGGCGATGTGCCTGTTTCGAATAATGTTAATACTTACGATGCTGGTGATGGTTTAACAGGAACAGGAGAAATTGCAGGTACAGGTACAGGTGCAGGAGAAATTGCGGGGATAGGAACAGGAGAAATTGCGGGTGCAGGAACAGGAGGAGTGGTAGGAGCAGGCGGCGTTGCTGGCAACGGACCTGGAGGTAGTGGCGGTGGAGTAGGAGGGGGGGGGTATGGAACTGGTGGTCGTTCAGGTAAAGCTGGGAAAACGAAGGGAGGGAAGCATGGAGCTAGTAACCGTTCAAGTAAAATTGGAAAAACCAGTGGTGACCATACGGTTGGTAGTGGTTCCGGTCGTTTGGATAGTTTACGCAAAATAAACGTGGATGTCAATGGTATATCTGGTGTAGCCAATAAGGTAAAAGATCAATTCAGTTGGTATACAAGGCTTAAAATGATTGCCAAAAAAGTAGCACCTAAAGCATATAATGCCGCTAAAAATTTAGTAAAGTAGAGTGACATTCTATCCGCATACGTATATAATTTGCTATACCTCGTGCATCTAGCTAACACTTGTAATGAATGTATGAGGCTATTGTTTTTTTTGTAAGATTTGCGTGCAAATCCTTTGCATCTCTAACAGCCATTGTGTAGGTCCCTTATTTTTTTCTCCCCAAGGGATGTAAAAAGTTACAGTTTCTTGCGCTATGCGTTGTTGATCTACTGGTTTTCTAGCATATAATGTGCGCAGGTTATGTAACCTATCGGCTAATTTTACTTGTACTACTCGGCTATCATCACATTGATTTAGTTTATTTTTATTTTCTTCATTGCGTAATTTCCAAGGATATCCATTGGTATTGTATGCAGTAACATGTGCTACAATGCTAGCAACTTCGGTTCCATACATTACGTCTATTTGGTGCAGCGTAATAGGCGTATCTTCTATTACATCATGCAATAAACCAGCTAAGATGGTAGTTGGATCTTTTGTAACTTCTAACAAAATTTCAACCACAGTCATAGGATGGGTATAGTAAGGAACACCTGATTGACGTATAACCAATCCATGTGCTTTTTTTATAAGATCAATGGTTTGTACTATGACCTCTTCTGATAAGGTAGTTTCTTGGATCAGCAACTTGGTTAATGCTTGCTCTTGCATTACACTATCTGCTGTTTCAGCTAGTTTATTGGCAACTAGATCAACAGGATCATAATTTTTAAGCTGCATAACTTGTTGTCCATTTACAGGTAGCACATAGAGGCAAGTTAATATTGTATCGTTTTCTGTAATAGCTGTATATCCACCATGAGCTTCTACTATTTGTCTGCTTTCTAATTGGTAGAATTGTTCTTTACTAGTAGGTAATATAAGCGGCATTTCTATTTCGGAAACAGTATAAAACGCCTTTGTGTTTTGCGTAACACTATCTGTACTAAACCAAAAAGCCAAAGCAGGTAAACTAAGTGGTATCTGCCCAATAGGCGGTGTTACTGTATAATTATATTGTAATACAGTGTCTGTAATGGTTAAAGTAACCATATGCTCTCCGTTTTGTTTGCTTTTGTTTACTTCCCATAGATTCAGCATTAAAAAACATTCAAACAATTCCGGATCTACTAAAATTTCATTCATGGTGGTTTGTTTGCGTAAAAGCAAAGAAAATGGTTCTCCTAATGCAAGAATATGTTGATTGGCCCGTAAAATATTTTCTTCAATAGAAGTATATTGTATGGAATTTCGATTGAGTTTGATGCTACGTTTTTCTTTAGCACTCCATAATAATACATTACTTAGTTTATATATTTTTTTGATAAATAAATCTATTTCTTTTTTGAATGGATCTTTTGTAGTAGCATACAGTAAGGTTGTCTGTAACTTATTACCTATTTCTCGCAACAAATTACTGTTATGTACAGCATCTAGTCTAGACCAGTTGGCTTGGTTGTAAATGGCTTCTAGAGCGATCTTATGCTCATAGGCTCTTGTAAGGTTCATAACCTTAAGTTGAGCAACTGATTTTTCACGTAAGTTTATGTAAATGGTCATGGCAATTATTGCTGAAGCTATCGTGGCAATGGCATACATAGGTTCCATAGATAAATAGGCATAATTCGCACTAAACAATTGCCAAAAAGGAACTTTGGGCGGTATATAATTATGTATAACCACAGCTAAAATAAACAGTACCATACTGATTTCTAAAGATAACAAGATGCTGCTGAACCCTAAACTACAAATGACTATTGCACAAACCATAGGTCCATAATGGCCCAATTTAGCAAATTGGAGTGGTGCTATATATAATAGCATAAATAACAAACCAAGCCATATCCAGTACAGCAAGACACTACCTCCTTTTTGGTAGGAATGCAACGTAGGATAAAGGGCTAAGGTAGTTCCCATGGCCATTACAAGCATATAACCATAGATGTAGGGAAATAAGAAAGCTTTCTGAATTAAGAAAAGTGCAATTATAGAGCTAATAACCAAGTAAATTCCTAATAATATAAAGGTGCTTTCTTGTTTAGGAAAAAGGCTGGCTTGATAGGCTGTTGTAAAAGGCAGTTTAAGCTGTTGAAATCGTTCTAGCCACCAGCGTTTGGTTGTTTGGTTTTGTGCATTCCAAGCTGTTGCGTCTCTGATACCAACCCATCCGGTATGTGGTTGTTTAGGTAGTACGTAATGGGTAATTAATAAAATAATTACACTAATGATTAGAGAGATAAATACCCTTTGTCCCGATAAGGCAATGGCTTCAAAAGGATTTTTGTTTGCCAATGTTCGGCCTAGAGGTTGATACATATGGTATATTTCTATAGCCATATTGATAGCCATGCTCCATAAAATGGCTTTAGGACGAGGTCTAAAACCAATACATGTCATGATAAAAGGTACCGCAACAATGGGGCTATATATGTTGACTGCTATGCTTAATAGCTGCATGACATTGTTCGTATGCAATCCTATCCACAAACCAAGTAGGCCAATGAAGATAGATGCAATACGTACAATTTTAAGTTCGGGTCGTCTAGGAGCGCTACTTGGTTGGATAGCAGCTGTTAGAATAGGCCATATATCATTGGCAAATAAAACAGAAGCAGCATGTAAATTAGAGTCTGCTGTAGACATCAATAAAGCAAAAATAACGCTTATGATAATGCCTCTAATACCTGGTAAATGGGCAAATTCAACAATATAGTATAGTACATTTTTCCCAGATTGAATCGTATGACCTCCTATATGTAATGCAATGGCAACAGCCAAAAAAAGAAAGGGAATAACCATACGGCTTATAGCACTTCTATTAAAAACTTTTATAGCCTGTGTAACAGAAGAAGACATGTAGAAACGCTGAATGCGAGCAGGATCAAAAATAATAATAGAACGCCAAATAAAACAAGCCAATACGCTTGCCAATGTGTCATCCCATGTACATAGTTTTGTTATGTTGAATGATGCGGTATGATTGAGTTTTTGCCAGTTAGCTGCTGGATCTTTTGCATAGTATATGCATAAAAAGATAAGCATAGGAAAACAGAGTCCAAAGAATAAAAATTGATAAACATCTGTTAAAGCTACTGCTCTGGCTCCTCCAAAAAAAGCATATACCATCACCAATAGTACCATAACATAGCTTGAAAGCTGTGCTGCATCTGGTAACAGTTGTTTTGTAATAGTGGCACCAACTTTAATTTGTGCAGCTAAAAAAGCAATGGCAAGCATGATACCAAATAATGCTGTAATGACACGTATAATAGGACCATATATGCTACCCATAGATTCTGCTATAGAATAATGGCCTAAGAATTCTTTCAGCCTAGTAATGATAAACCTAGAGGCTAAGTAGAGGTTAAGTACACTATTAAAATCCATCATCAATGCATAAAGACCTTGTCGATAATAGGCATCTAGTCTGGAATGCAAAACACCTCCATCATAGATGGTGGCGATCATAGATAGGGTAATTACCATGGTATGCATCTTTCTACTGCCAACTGCGTAATGTTGGAAATTGGTAATGCCTCTGCTGTGGTACAGCCCAATTGCAAGGGTTAAGATAAGAAACCCACCTATAATAGTTAAATCTATACCGATCATCATTATATTATCCTTTTTAGCATGGAACCCAATACACAAATCAGCTAGGTTAGCGCTATGCAAACCAACTAATGCATTCATAAACTCGTAACTTTTTTTATAAGATACAAGCTGCATGGTATATTTACTGTAGCCGCTATCGATAACTTTTTTCTGAAAACTATGTAAGTATTTTAGGGATAAAAATATTTTACATTACGCATAATTTTTGAGATATCAGTTTTAATTATATCCAACCTACGATTAAAAAAAGATACGAGTAGTATGGAAAAGATAAGCAAAGCACCTTGTTTAAGCGCTAGGACCATATGGTATGTATAAACAAAAACGCTTTTTTTATATAAATATATTTTGATTGTATTATACATATGCGTAAGTTGCACTTCTAGTTTGTCAGGAACGGGCTAACTAAAATCATTTTTTTAAAAGAATTCCTATATGTTAACATTTACAAATACAAAAAAATACTTTTCATTAACGGTAGCTTTTTTAACCAGTGTGCTAGCTAGTTGCGCACAGTATACAGCTCAAATGCAAAAAGATGCATTAGCCAATCAAAAAATAGCAGAGACAACTGAAGCAAAGTGGGCTAGTTGTGAAGATGCTCCAGTAGAAATCGAGTTTAAAAATCGGGATATTAAAATCAATGCAGATGGTACTTATGAGGAAGTAAAAGAAATTCAACACAAAATACTAAACGAATCAGGTAAAGGAAAACTCAGCTCTTATCAAATTTTTTATTTTGAGAATACATCAGAGCTTAGCATAGTAGAAGCAAAGACTATACATGAGGGTAAAGAATACTTAGTCACCTCAAGTATGATAGAGGATAAACCTGTGGCAAGTACGTGTCAAGGGTTTGCGCAAATAAGGCAAGTTTTGATAGCTTTTCCACATGTGGAAATTGGTGCCAAATTGTACGTAAAATATTTAACAAAAAAAACAAAAACGGAAGTGCCTAATCATTTTAATACTGAATATTCGTATGGTCGATATGATTATTTGAGCAAGAGTCATATAAAAATAAGTTCAGCATTACCACTGCATATGGTAGTAAATGACCCTGAAAACGTACTAAAAATTACCAAAGACAGTGAAAATAACTGTCGTGTTTTAACCATTGATTTAGCTAAACCAATTTACAGAGCTGTTGCGGAGCATAAAGGCTTTATTGATCGTAAGCAGTACACTTGGGTTTCTATATCCACTGCCACTAGCTGGTCGGCATTAGCAAAAAAGTTAGCTCCGAAATTTGTTCAAACGATGAACCAAAATTTACCAGACATTTTTACAGCTATAGTTAATCTAACTAAGCAAGAGCAAGAGGAAGTAATACAAATCAATAGGGTAACTTCTTTATTACGTGAAAAAATCCGCTATATGAGTGATCTAAGAACCTTGGAGGGGCATTATTTTCCTAGAGATTTAGCTACAATTGCTGATTCCCAATTCGGGGACTGTAAAGATTTTTCAGTAGCTACCGCAGCTATGTTAAAAAATTTAGGGTATAAAGTTCAGGGTGCATGTGTAATGTCATCGGATTCCATGCCTATAGTAGATGCATTACCAACCTTGAAGAATTTTAACCATTGCATTATAAAAGTAACTGGTAAGCAAGGGAAGATATATTGGATTGATCCTACTCACGATGTTAGCATGGCTCAAGGTATTTTTTCAAATATTGCTGGTAAGATGGCGCTGGTATTGGATGACAAACAACCAAATTGTTATGAAACCATACCAACTATAGATCCTAAAAATTCCAAGGAAATACGCATACAAAAATTAACCATCCAAGACAATAATGTAGTTAATAATACTGGTACACTGAATTGTATTGGTGAAAAGGCTCGACGCTGGACAGAGTATAGGTTAAGTAATTCTGATCAAGAAATTAAAAATATCCTGTTTGACTACCTAGGTGATAAAAATATATTAGAAAAAAATAAACATGAATTGCAATTGCCCTCAAACCTTGATTCCAGGATAGTAAGTGATCTTACATTCAGCTATAACTTTGATGATGATCACCAATTAGCTAAAACCAATTTCGGGCCTGTTATAAGGCTTAGTTCGCCTCAGTGCTGGAATTTTTATCGCGTGCCAGAAGACAATGTTTCTAGTATGTGTATTGGAGATCCCCAAACGTATCAGTATGAGAGGATTATTAGTAATATGCATATAAAGAACATTAATCGTTTGAATTATAAGGTTGATAAGCCGTGGTGTAGCCTACAAAGAATGTGTGCATACCAGGGAAAGGATACCGTAATCAACGATACGGTTGTAATCAAACAATCCATTATCCCATCTAAAGATGTACATACAGCTAGTTTTAAGGCTTTTAGAGATGATTTACGGCAAAACTTTTTAAATGCTGCAATTGTTTTAGAATCGGTAAGTTAATGCGATAGCTTGTTGCATATGTAATATTAATAGCTAATCTAGGACCCTATGTTTAGACCTATTTTCAATAGGTCTAAAATGGTAGCTGTAGTTGCACTTTTAACCTTTTTGTAAGTTTCTTTTGATTTTGGTAGATTTACCCAGCAATAGACAGCTTTCGAAGCTAAGCTTTAGTAAAATACGTATAATTCAAATAGCCTGATTCCATGCATTTTTATGAATTTTATGTTTTAGTTGCAAAAGCAGTCTATTGAATTTTTGTAACACATTTTCTAAGAAAGACTTTACAATCTATGCGCTCTTACCTGGTTTTTACCGCATACCCCTTATGGGTAGATAAAATTTTTAAACAACTTTGTTCTAAAAAATCCTCCAGTGGTTATATATGCCTTTTAGCGGTCTTAAGTAGTAGTTTTTTTGGTTTAGCTTGGTGTTCTTTTTGGTTTGGTGCTTTACTATTTATAGCTATTGTTCCCATTTTGCTTATCATTAAGCTTTTAACAATGCGTGCCAAGCGTAAATCTTTTATGCATGGCCTGTTCTATGTGTTTTTAACCCTATTTCTTTGGAATACGTTAACGATTTGGTGGATTAGTAATGCTGATTTAGTAGGTTTTATTTTTATAGCCTGTTGTAATGCTCTTTATCTTTCCTTTCCTTGGTTGTTTTATTATTACATGCGAAAATGGGTTGGGGTATATGCAGGCTATGCAGCATTAGTAACTGGTTGGTTAACATTGGAATATGTCCATTTTGCTTGGGAATACTGGGAACTTTCTTTTCCTTGGTTAAATCTGGGAAATGGTTTAGCAGCATTGCCTTACTGGATTCAGTGGTATAGCTATACTGGAATACTTGGAGGTTCTCTTTGGATTTTGGTTCTTAATATCTTGATTTACCATTTGTTGTTTGAAAACATAACTCCTCTTATGGTAAATGGGTTTTTATACTGGTTACTGCTACCCATATTTATAAGCGTAATAATGTATTATAACTATAAAGATCAGGGAATGCCGGTAGAGGCAGTGGTAGTACAGCCTAATATTGATAGTTATACCGAAAAAGATACTTCTTCTTCCAGCTTTATCCCTCATGCCCATCAAATAGATCGGCTATTAACCCTTTCTAAGGAGCAGCTTACGCCAGCAACTGGTTTAGTAGTCTGGCCTGAGTCAGCACTGAATTTTTGGATTGACGAAAGCATGGTGTATGATTATGTATGGTTGCAGCCTATACGGCAATGGCTAGACCAGCTTCCTGCGTTAAGCCTTATAACCGGTGTCAGTTCGTTTCGCTCTTACGGCGCCATTAAAGCCACGAAAACAGCTAGAAAAAACGGAAGAAACTATATGGACTGTTTCAATAGTATTTTCCATTTGAAGGCTGGCAATACATTAGATATATACCATAAGGAAAAAAGATTGCCATTTGGGGAATATATTCCCTATTATAGCGTGCTTCCAGAATGGATATCCTCTTGGATCAGACAAAAGTTTATAGACCTCGGGAATATAGATCCTTGTTTTGGCCAGGGAAGTGGTAGTAAAGTTTTTGAAATAAACCCGAAAATAAAAGTTGCAGCTATTAACTGTTACGATTCGCTTTATGGTGCTTTTGTAGGTAGTGCTGTCCAAAAAGGAGCAAATTTGCTTACTATAACAACCAATGATAATTGGTGGGGCGATACCCCCATATATCACCATCACTTTCAGTATAGCCGCTTACTGGCTATAGCCCATCGCAAAAGTTTAATACGTTCAGCCAATACCGGTATTTCTGGATTTATAAACCAGCGTGGAGATGCAATAGCCAAAACGCAGCGGCTAGTTCCTGCTGCTTTACGTCAAGTGGTTTATGCAAATAACCAAATGACCTTTTATAGTTTATATGGAGATTATATTGGGCACATAGCTGCTTGGGCTTGTTTGCTATTATTTTTTATTTTGTTTATTGCTCGGCTAAAATATCTGGGTCTTTGCAGCAGCAGGTAAACATAAAATTTTGTTCTCTTTAATTTATAAATTAACTTTGTACCCTGTTTAAGGTTTTTTTACCTTTGTTTATGATAATCGATAATGATCTTTTAGATAAGCTAGCTTATCTGTGTCGCCTTGAATTACCCCTTCATGAGCGAGATGCTATGCTTCATGATTTAAATGAAATAGTAGCTTGGGTAGAACAGCTAGATGAACTGGATATTGATAATAATGTGGTGCTAGAACCATCTGTTGTATTGGAAGCTACGCGTTTACGTCCAGATGTTGTATTAAATACCCTGTCGCATGACGAAGCGTTAGCGCTTGCGCCCAGTAGTGATTCAAATTATTTTAGGGTTCCTTCTGTAAAGGGGTAGGCGTAAATACATATACCCCATCCAATTTAAAACCATAGTCAGATGCAACCCGATGCTCCAGAAGCACTTAAAACGTTAAATATTAAAAAAATATGGTTACCCGTTCTATGTGGATTAGCCATTACGGGATTTTTGTTTTATAAATCCGGTAAAATATCGAGGGCAACCGTTGCATTATTAAGTGAACCCAATTGGAATTATTGGTGCATAGCTCTTTTGTGTATTGTTTTACGAGAGGTAGGCCATATTTTCAGGTTGCGTATTCTTAGTAACAGCTCCTTAAGCTGGACTAGCTGCTTTTATATTGCCATTCTTTGGGAGTTTGCTTCTGCTGTAACGCCATCAGTAGTAGGGGGGGGGGTAGTGGCTATTTTTATCTTTTCCAAAGAAGGCCTCTCGCTGGGAAGATCTCTTTCCTATGTTATTGTGAATGGGATTATGGATAATATATTTTTTCTTTTAGCTGGGTTACGTGGTTTTTGGGGGGCATATGAATCTTTTTTTGCTATGGCAGATGAATTCAGTGGTACCGTAAAGACCATTTTTTTTATAAGCTACATGATGCTTTTGATCTATTCCTTGATTATAGCCATTGGTGTTTTTATAAATCCAAAACTATTAAAGTGGATTTTAATGCGTGTGACCAGTATAACTTTTTTGAAAAGATGGCGTCGCTCTGCCTATCAGTTGAGTAAGGATATTATCACTACGTCAAATGAGTTTAGGGGACGTAGTATGCTTTTTTGGAGTAAAATTTTGTTTTGTACCATGCTAACCTGGGTGGTTCGGTATGCTTTTCTTAATTGTCTCATTGCTGCTTATAGTTATAGTGCTGTTTCTTTTAGTGAACACTTGGCTATTTTTGGAAAGCAAGTGGTCATGTGGTCATTGATGCTGGTTCCTGTCTCTCCAGGTGGCAGTGGGATTGCAGAATTTTTGTTTCAACAATTTTTTGAACCTACGTTGGGTGATTATACCTTGATGATAGCAGTGTTATGGCGGGTATGTACGTATTATCTTTACCTGACCTTAGGGGCTATTTTCCTTCCTAAATGGATTCGAAGGGTATATAGCAAAAGTATAAGCTTACACAAATCTGTTTCAGAACTATAACCATAATAGATCTCTTGCCAAACCTCTATTTTTCATAATCCATACCCTTGTATCGTATCCGATATGCTTTTTTTTAGGTTTTTTAGCCGTATCCGTTCACTCAATGGCGTCAACTTAAGGTTTAGCTGTTATTGATAACCAAGTAGAATAGGAGTGTAGGCTAATCATAAATTGCCTTAAGTTGACGCCATTGTCCGTTCACTTACGTGGAAGAAATGTTTTTAATTTAATTATTTCATTACTAAATTACTTGCTGCTTTTTTTGCTTGATCAAAAAAGTTACTGTCTTAAAAAGCAATCATAGTTATTCAATATTATGTTAAAGATTTTAAATTTACATTTTTATTTGTTATATTGGGGTCAGCTAAAAAAGCGTTTGTTTTTTCAGCATCCGATAAACAATATGAGGCCGTTCAGACTTATACGATAAAAAATATAAATCCCTATAAAATGAAAATAATATGTTTTACTTAGGCCCTATTTTTACTTTTATCCTGTTAAGTTTAAGCGGTTGTCAACAGCAAACACTACAAATGGAGGCGGGCAAACGTAATAGTCTATCCCATACACCACCACCTACAGGAGGTGTACAGATGACCATATGCGATCCCAAAAAGATACTCGATCAAATAGGAGGATTTAGACCAAAAGATTACGAAGATTTAGCGTATATATCCAATGTATGGGGCAAAGAAGCATTATTTCAATTCTTAAAGGAGCTAGGGCCTGAAAATAAAAACCTATTAGAACCAGACACCTTTAGGGAAATAGTGGTTATTACTAAAAATAATCCTGGTAGCTGTTCGCTTTTAAGTTTTATTTTTTCGAAACTTGCAGCAAATATGGACGGATTTGCCACGCATATACACTTTAAAAAGTTGATGAAAGCCATTGCGTGTGCCCATTCGTTAGAGGCACCTTGTTTATGCTTTGATAAGCTCATTGAATCGAATTTACTGACTATAAGCAATTTTAATAAGCTTATGGCACAACCAGATAGATGGGACCAAGCATGCGACCTGTTAAGTTTATTTGCTAATTGGAATATCCTGAATCAAGGAACTTTTGATTCCGTTGTTGATATTGAAAATAAGGAACAACTTATAGAAGTATCGAAGACATTGCATATACATCCTTATCACTTAGCATGTACGCCATTGTATGCTGTTACAAAAATTTATCAAAATAATCCATCTTTATTATTCCCAAATATACTCTGGCAATTTACACAATTGCTGGACCATGCGCCTGCCCATTCGTTAGAGGTACTTTGTTTATGCTTTGATAAGCTCATTGAATCGAATTTACTGACTATAAGTAATTTTAATAATCTTATGGCGCAACCAGATAGATGGAACGAAGTAAGATACCTGTTAAGTTTATTTGCTAATTGGAATATCCTGAATCAAGGAACTTTTGATTCCGTTGTTGATATTAAAAATAAGGAACAACTTATAGAAATATGGAATACACTGGATATGCATCCTTCTCACTTAGCATGTACGCCATTGTATGCTATTACAACAATTTATAAAAATAATCCATCTTTATTATCACTACCACCAAATATACTCTTGGCATTTACACAATTGCTGAATCGTAAACCAGTAGCTGTATCACAACCGTTCTTTGCACTGTTACAAGAAGCTTGGATGGTAAGATTACTTACAGAAAGGTCCTTTACGAGATTGATGTATCCAGCACTATATATATATCAAGCTACAGAGAATGGTACAATTATAGCTTTTAATTGTATGGATCAGTTTAATAAACTGGCTGAAATTAAAGATGTATTGTTTGATTCTGGTGTGCTTACTATAGATCTATTAGATGAGCTCATAGATCTAGGTTGGACTTCATGCGAACATGATTTAGTAAGTCGATTAGTAAGTCCTACCATGCAACATATACTAAAAACATATGTTATCCCACAAGAGCAATTTGCATCATTACTAAAATTAAATGAGGCGTGTTGGTCTATATTAGAAAAACGTATTCTAAATAGCTGTGCCATCACGCAAGAGACATTTGAAGTATTAAAAAATCAGCATTGGGTGACCATAAAGGGCATGCTAGATATATTCTCCTTCCAACAGCAGGCATTGGAAGCATTGATGCAATTAGATAAAAAAGATTTTATTCATTTAGAGTCTGTTATAAAGCAATATAAAGACGCAAAAGAAGAGATTAGGTTAGCATTAGATTTTAGTGGTAATGTTAATGTTCTTACTCGATTAGCCAATACGTATATAGAGCAATTTCTAATCAAGAAAGACCAATCATTGCAAACGTTATCTGATCATCTCAAGAACATAATAACATTATTGCGGCGGTATCCACTCATCCACGCGAAAGACAAGGGTGTATCATTATTAAAATTAGACAATGAACGGTTGTCTATACTAGTCGCTATTACAAACGTATATCTAATTAGTGGATTTAATGAGAAAGAATATGAAATTTTACTAAGGTCAGATTATCAAAGGCTAATGAAGATACAGAAGGATCTACAAGACCTTGTAGGTAATAATACACGATCACTTACGGAAGATCAGCTGGATACCATATTGCAAAATTACAGGCATTAAAGGAGGTATCCGTTCAGTGGAGTGGCTTAAATCGGTTACTAGCTCTAAAGAAGTATCCGTTCAGTGGTGTGGCAGGGTGCTGAAATTCAGAATAAAAAGAACCCGATGATCTATTTATTTTATATTTTACCCAAAAAGTAATTTTTAACGTTTTGTTTTTAAAGTTTATTAACAGTACTTTTATAAAGCACATATGTATTGAACAATTGCTTTAAGGTAGGTGGACAGATTTTTTCAATCCGAATTATTTAGCATAGGTTCTATTTCTTTTTTAAATACTTGCCAAGGATCTCTACTATTAAATTCAACATTAATTAATTTCATACCTACTTCTTGAACGATCGGGTGTTCTTTAATGCGTAAAAATCGATTGGAATCTTCAATATATTTTTCTTTTTCTCCTTGATACTCAAAATGTTCCCCAGCACGTTGTGCTGCTGTTGCATAGTTTTCCGTTAATACAATGGAAAGAATAGGATAGTTATTGTTAATATGTTTTATAAACAAAAAGAAAATCTGCTTAGCATCTTCCAAGATCCAATCGGATAATTGATTCCGATAACCAAAAGTTTCTAAAAAAGAGCCTCTAGAAACAACATAATTCTCCCAATCCACTTTATCAAATACTTCCTTGCTACAAGTAAGATAGAGCAAAGCTTCTGTAAAAGCTGAAACCACTACCTTGTAGTCTACAATAATCTTGTTGGCCAGTTCCCCATAAATGGATCCTTTCGGATCTGATATAGTCTGTACTTGTTTTCCTTTTTTTTCAAAGTAAGCTGCTACAAAGCCAGCGATCTCCTGCCTAGGCGTACCTGAGATACCATTAATAGTATACCAAAAAGTCATTGTTATGGTTATTATATTTTAAAAAAATTTACTTAGTTTAAAGATAAGTATCACTATAAATATACTCTTTTGCATAGTATTTTACTAATTGAATAATAAGAATAGGCATGTCACCTTTAGCTATAGACAATAGCATTGTATATGTTTTTCTACTGGTTACTTTAATGCTAGGACTTTTTGCAGGGAGGGGTAAACAAACGATCCACTCCTATGCCATTGCGCATAAACAGCATAGTACCGTTACGTTGGTACTAACTTATCTAGCTACTGATATTGGAGCCGGTAGTTTATTTAGTGACGCAGCCTCAGTATTTAAACAGGGTGTTATTGTAAATCTATCTATTACATCTCTCGCTATTGCATAATTATGTTAAAGATTTTAAATTTACATTTTTATTTGTTACATTGGGGTCAGCTAAAAAAAGCGTTTGTTTTTTCAGCACCCGATAAACAATATGAGGCCGTTCAGACTTATACGATAAAAAATATAAATCCTATAAAATGAAAATAATATGTTTCACTTAGTCCCTATTTTTACTTTTATCCTGTTAAGTTTAAGCGGTTGTCAACAGCAAACACTACAAATGGAGGCGGGCAAACGTAATAGTCTATCCCATACACCACCACCTACAGGAGGTGTACAGATGACCATATGCGATCCCAAAAAGATACTCGATCAAATAGGAGGATTTAGACCAAAAGATTACGAAGATTTAGCGCATATATCCAATGTATGGGGCAAAGAAACATTACTTCAATTCTTAAAGGAGCTAGGGCCTGAAAATAAAAACCTATTAGAACCAGATACCTTTAGGGAAATAGTGGCTATCACTAAAAATAATCCTGGTAGCTGTTCGCTTTTAAGTTTTATTTTTTCGAAACTTGCAGCAAANGCATGTACGCCATTGTATGCTGTTACAAAAATTTATCAAAATAATCCATCTTTATTATCACCAAATATACTCTGGCAATTTACACAATTGCTGAACCATGCGCCTGCCCATTCGTTAGAGGTACTTTGTTTATGCTTTGATAAGCTCATTGAATCGAATTTACTGACTATAAGTAATTTTAATAAGCTTATGGCGCAACCAGATAGATGGAACCAAGTAAGAGACCTGTTAAGTTTATTTGCTAATTGGAATATCCTGAATCAAGGAACTTTTGATTCCGTTGTTGATATTGAAAATCAGGAAAAACTTCTAGAAGTATGGAATACACTGCATATGCATCCTTTTCACTTAGCATGTATGCCATTGTATGCTATTACAACAATTTATCAAAATAATCCATCTTTATTATCATTACCAAATATACTCTGGAAATTTACACAATTGCTGGACCGTCAACCAGCAGCTGTATTACAACCATTCTTTGCACTATTACAAGAAGCTGGGATAGTAAGATTACTTACAAAAGTGTCCTTTCAGAGAGTGAGATGTAGAAGTCAATATCTATATCAAGCTACAGCGAATGGTATAATTATAGCTATGAATTGTATGGATCAGTTTAATAAACTGGCTGAAATTAAAGATGTATTGTTTGATTCTGGTGTGCTTACTATAGATCTATTAGATAAGCTCATAGATCAATTTCATACTGTTTGCGAACATGATTTAGTAAGTCGATTAGTAAGTCCTACCATGCAACATATGCTAAAAACATATGTTATCCCACAAGAGCAATTTGCATCATTACTAAAATTAAATGAGGCGTGTTGGTCTATATTAGAAAAACGTATGCTAAGTAGCTGTGCCATCACACAAGAGACATTTGAAGCATTTATAAAAAATCAGCATTGGGTGACCATAAAGGGCATGCTAGATATATTTTCCTTCCAACAGCAGGCATTGGAAGTATTGATGCAATTAGATAAAAAAGATTTCATTCATTTAGAGTCTGTTATAAAGCAATATAAAGACGCAAAAAAAGAGATTAGGTTAGCATTAGATTTTAATGCTACTAACGTTCTTACTCGATTAGCCAATACGTATATAGAGCAATTTCTAATCAAGAAAGACCAATCATTACAAACGTTGTCTGATCATCTCAAGAACATAATAACATTATTGCGGCGGTATCCACTTACCCACGCGAAAGACAGGGGTGCATCATTATTAAAATTAGACAATGAACGGTTGTCTATACTAGTCGCTATTACAAACGTATATCCAATTAGTGGATTTAATGAGAAAGAATATGCAATTTTACTAGGGTCAGATTATCAAAGTCTAATGAAGATACAGAAGGATCTACAAGACCTTTTTTTCTAGTGTTATTTTGTATCTGTTCAGCGGTATGGCTTATACGTATCCGAGGCCGTTGCAATAGAAAAATTGCAACGTATTTTCTATGGAAATTTAGATGTAATCTATATATTTTTGTACGTTCAAGGTACTAAAATATTGTTTTTTATCTACTCTTAAAGACTTTTTAGTAATGGCTAGGTAGACGCTTGTTTCTTTTATTAAAAATTTTTTTTTTTTTTCTATTGCAACGGTCTCAAAAGGTGTATAATGGTATTGCATACTATGCTGCACTACATATCTAAACTCATGTATACATAAAAAGCTTATAAAATCAACATTGCCGCAAAAATAGGGATTAGCAGTATAGAAATTAGAAAACATCAACCGCCGTGGCAGTGAAGAAAAATAAGTAGGAAAACTACCAAGCAAAAAACAACAACAAGTAATAATAGCTATTCATTCGAAATAAAAACTGTTGATTTATAACAAATCAAATATAATATATTACATATTACGTTGCTAATAATAGGAAAAATTCGAACACCCCTGATGTAACTGTAGTGCATTTTTATGCTTTTCTTATTAATTTTATCTACATTATTATCCACTGTTATTCGGAGAGGATGAAAGTATGAGGGGCATACTATTTTTACAGTCAGGTAGGGGTAACGCTACCCAATTTATAATTTTTTATTATTGATCTCTTTACTAAAGATATTCACATGCAACCATATATATTTACCTCAATAGAACAAAAATGGCAAAGTAGATGGGAAGAGCAAAAAGCTATTATGCAAAATGCATCCCTTAACAATGCACCTAAATATTATATACTGAACATGTTTCCTTATCCTTCAGGATCAGGATTACACGTAGGGCACTACGCAGGTTATGTAGCTTCGGATATCATCTCTCGTTACTATAAACATCATGGATACCACGTTATGAATCCAATGGGCTTTGATGCTTTTGGTCTACCTGCTGAACAGTATGCTATTCAAACGGGGCAACATCCAGCCATTACCACCGAAAAAAATATAAAAAAATATGTACAACAGCTCAAGCAGGCTGCCTTAGACTTCGATTGGGACAGAGCAGTTAACACGAGTGCACCTGCCTATTATAAATGGACACAGTGGATATTCTTACAAATATTCAATGCTTGGTATAATAAAACTACAGAAAAAGCAGAACCCATTGATACACTTATTCAAACATTTGAGCGTAAGGGAAATAAAAAAGTAGATGCTGCCTGTGATACGGATACACCCATTTTTTCAGCTGAGGAGTGGCATGCGTTTTCTGAAACAGAGAAACAAGCTAAACTGTTGCATTATCGATTGGCCTATTTAAAAGATAACATGGTAAACTGGTGCGAAGCACTGGGTACGGTTCTGGCCAATGAAGAAGTCAAAGATGGGGTTTCTGAAAGAGGAGGCTATCCAGTCATTCGCAAAAAAATGAAGCAATGGCACTTACGTATGACTGCCTATGCAGAACGTCTCTTAAGGGACCTAGACACCCTAGAGTGGCCTTTTCCCACTAAAGAAATGCAACGCAATTGGATTGGTCGTTCTGAGGGTGCGGAAATTACCTTTAGAGTACAAGGCCAACGGGACCAGACTATTACTGTTTTTAGTACACGACCAGAAACCATTTTTGGAGCCTGTTTTATCGCCTTAGCGCCTGAGCATCCCTGGGTTGACTTTATGGCAAAAAAAAGAGGTGACCCCGAACTGATTGCCTACATTCTTTAAGCTAAAAATATTTCAGATCGAAATCGTATGGCAACAACCACATTTTTAAGTGGTGTATTTATAGGTACCTGTGTTATCCATCCCTTTACAGGTGCTCCCCTTCCGATCTGGGTAGCAGATTATGTATTGCCCTATGGTACAGCTGCTATTATGGGCGTTCCTGCGCATGATAGCCGAGATTATGTTTTTGCGCAATCTTTTGATTTACTGGCCTTTCCTGTAATAGAAAGTAATATCTTTGTAGAAGATGGTCCATATGAAGAGCCTAAAGGTAGGCTCATTAACTCTGATTTTCTAAATGGCCTCTCTGTACCAGAAGCTTTTGAAAAAATTATAGCAAATCTCACGCAAAAAAGGATTGGAAAATTCAAAGTCAACTATAGATTGCAAGATCCTATATTCAGTCGACAACGGTATTGGGGAGAACCGCTACCCATTTACTACAAGGAAGATCAGCTACCCTATCCTCTTGCTGAGGATCAATTACCGCTATTGTTACCGAATGTAAGCAGCTATCAACCAAACAAGTCTGGCGCACCACCATTGAGTAATGCATTACATTGGGTTACCCCAGAAGGATATCCTTTAGACTTAACTACCATGCCAGCTTGGGCAGGGTCTAGTTGGTATTTTTTGCGTTATATGGATCCGCATAATACAAAAGCTTTTATGGATAAGGAAAAAGAAGCGTATTGGCAAGGGGTAGATTTTTATATAGGTGGGCCTGAACATGCAACTAGCCATCTGCTGTATGCACGCTTTTGGACCAAATTATTACAGGACTTGGGCCATATTTATATGAGTGAACCATTTCCAAAATTGTTTCACCAAGGCATGATCCAGAATTTTGCTGCATTTGTTTATCGAATAAAAAACAGTAATACCTTTGTTAGCTTCAATTTAAAAGCGCAATATGATGTAGTATCTATGCATGTTCCAATAGAATTTGTGAAGAAAGATATTTTAAATAGAGAAGCTTTCAAAAATTGGCGTTCTGAATTTGCGCATGCTACTTTTATTTTAGAGGGAGATAAATATATATGCGGAAAAAAAATGGAAAAAATGTCTAAATCTAAACATAACGTAATCAACCCAGAAACGGTTATAGCCCAATATGGAGCCGATGCATTGCGTTTGTATTTGATGTTTTTAGGACCACTAGAACAATCTAAACCATGGGATTTAGCTGGTATAGAAGGGATCTCTCGTTTTTTAAATAAAGTATGGCGCTTTGTACACCATGCTAAAACTTTTTGGACCCATACTGCATTACTACCTACCCAGGAGACGCTTAAAATCATACATAAAACCATCAAAAAAGTTACGGAATCTATCGAAAAGTGTTCTTTTAACACGGCTATTAGTAGTTTAATGATTTGTATCAATGAGCTGTCAACTTTTGAAAAAGTAGCACAATCTATTGTAGAAAACGTCATTTTACTATTGGAACCTTTTGCTCCCTACATGGCTGCTGAACTATGGGAAAGCATAGGGAAGAAAGGTAGTATTATGAAGGTAGCTTTTCCCATCTGGGATGAAATATATTTAGAAGAAAAAAGTTTTCAGTATCCTATTGCAGTAAATGGTAAATTGCGTACCAAAATGGTTTTTGACTATCATACACCTCATACGGTTATAGAAAAAGAAGTGTTAGCCAATAAAGTCATTCAGAAATGGCTCGGAGATAAAAAGCCTATAAAAGTGATAATTGTTCCCAATAGAATGGTCAATGTGGTCTTGTAACATGAGGTTATGGCAATAGAAAAGTATCCGTTCATTTGCATGGTAGTCATATTTTATGTAACATTGATGATTTTATCCATTTTAAAAGAAGTAGTTTTAAAAAAAAATGGATAAAATCATTAATAATCTATAAAATACGGCTGCCACGCATCTCTGGACAAATATACTTTTTATACTTTTCTTAAAAGCACTGTAAATAATATGGAATTACTTAAAAGATCAAATATGTATGGAGCGATATTTGCAACGCTATCTGCTTTATCCCTTACTATTTCTATGGCACTAACCAGTAAGCTAAGTAGTGATATTCCCACAGTGTTTGTAGTTTTTATTAAAACTTGCTTTGGTTTTACGCTCTTAATGCCTTTTATAATTAAAAAAAAATCACTGATTTCCAAGCCTATAAAATATCCACTTCATCTCTTAAGAATTATTTTATCACTGGGAGCAATCTTATGTACGTACTATACTTACCGTAATCTGCCTGTTGCATTTGCCACTTCTATTGGTATGACAGAAGCTTTATTTACTACTATTCTTTCTGTAATAATATTGAAAGAAAATATTGGATTTTGGAAATGGAGCTTAGTATTTTCCGGATATTGTGGTGTTATATTGATCATAAGACCCACTTCTTTTGCATTGGAATTTGCTATAATTACTGCATTATTAGCAAATTTATTATGCTCAGCTTCTTTCATTATCCTAAAAATTATATCTAGATATAATGCTATCCCTACTATTATGTTGCATGCTAATTTAGCCATTATTATTATTTCAGGGCTACTTAGTGCTATCAGATGGAAAAATATACAGGTAGAAGATCGGGATATGGTTATTCTATTTTGTAATGGTGCATTAGCTATTATATCTCAATTTTGTTCTGTTAAAGCTTTAAAATATGCTAACCCTTCATTTATAGCCCCTTTTCAATATACGAGAATGCCTTTTGCCATTCTCATAGATATAATTATTTTTAAAAAAAGTCCAGATGGATTTACAATAATAGGAAGCATTATTATTATATGCTCCGCTTATTTACTTTCTTATATAGCAGATAAGAAATCCAACTTAAATTTATAATCTTTTCTCAAAATTTTGTACTACACCATATGCTATTATTGCAAATAAAGTAAGATACACAATGGGAAATAAATTAAAATTAAAGTGCTTCATACCTACTAAACAGACATAATTGGCATTACCTCCCATTAACATGGATCCGATAGCGTGCCCAAGGCTTATAGTACGATGGCGATTATGGACAGGCAAATATTTAACAAAAATGCCATGCGCTAGCGCATTAATAGGTGCCACAAAACAGGCTAACATAAAACAAGAAACCAATACAAGATGAAACATTCCATTCTTAACAGCCATAATAAAGAAAGCGCTCGTTAAAATGGTACCAAATAAACCCACTCTTACTACTATTATCTCACTAAATCGATCTGCTAACCAACCAGAAATAGGCATAGCAATAGTAAAGCATACTATTATCCAAATTGAAAAAGTAGAGATCAGGAAAGCAGCTTGCGGCATAACAATAGGCAAATATTGTTTCATAAATATAATGGCAATTTGATAGGTCGCACCAAAACTACCTGAAAGGAATACTACCATTAAAATCATACGCCACTGATTTTTTAATAGCGTACCAAAATTTTCTATTTCCAGTCTTTTTTCCTTATTTTTTATAAAATCTGGTGTTTCAGCAAGCTGCTGACGGAAACATAAAACTATTAAAGCGAGCGGTAAACTTATCCAAAAGGGAATACGCCAACCCCACTCAGGAAAAATAGGCGAACCAAAAAAACTCGTAGCACTGATCCCCAGTAGGAGTCCTAAAGCTCCCGTGCACCGTGCTAAAGCTGAAGCCATAGATCTATATTTGTCTCCTAAATGTTCAATAACATAAATAGCTGCTCCATCATACCCGCCGCCTACAAATGCACCTTGCATCAAACGGCTTAAAACTAAAACTGCTGTACTCCATGAACCAATTAATGCGTATACCGGTAACAATCCTATAATTACAGTAGGAATAGCCATGCCTATTATGGTTATCGTAAGGACGATTTTACGTCCGTACACATCCCCTATACGCCCAAAAAATATAGCTCCTATAGGTTTTGTTGCATAAGCTGTTGCATAAATAGCAAAAACATACATTAAACTAGTTATATGATCAGTATTAGGAAAAAATTTAGCCGCAATAATACCAATTGAAAAGGTGTACAAACTATAATTATAATATTCAATAATGGTTCCTAAAAAGGCCCCAATAACTTTGGTCCCAATAACTTTAGTATTTAATTTTATTTTCATATGCATCGTTAATACATCTTCCTCCAAGATACCATATAATGGTACTATGTGCAATGAGGCCGTTGTAACAGAGCATATTAAAAATTCTGACATACCCTTTACGGCTTTTTAGACGTATTTATAAGGTTATGCAATAGATAAGTAGAACGCTGAGATTTGTCATCCCGATTATTCCTATGCGCATTTATAAGCAATGGTGGACTATGTACAAGGATTGTTAGAACAATTGGGGCTTAATTTTTCTGTATCTGCTTATGCAACGCAAAAGCCAGCGAATACCCAGAAAGAGTATATAAAAAGGTAATATAAACAATCCTAAACAAATAGGAAAGATCATAAGTAAAAAGCAGGTTGACACTAAAAACCCGATTATACCTTTGAAAATTATTAAACATTTAAACAAAAAAATGCCTATACTGGTTAGACATTTAAACAAAAAAATACCTATACTGGTTAGACATTTAAACAAAAAAATACCTATACTAGTTAGACATTTAAACAAAAAAATACCTATACTAGTTAGACTGTATGAATTTAGGAAATTATTCATTGCTTTGATTTTTAAAATGGATAATAGTTAAAAATAGAAGTCATAACTCAAGTTTAGCAACTCAAATTTAGCATATTTTTGTATAAAATTGTTATGGATTATCCCTATAATTGCTAATGAATGTAATAGGTAGATATTACATACTAAGCTAGTAAATTACCATAACCCATTTCCTGAAGAAAATGTAAGTAAGGAAAAAATTTTAAAGTTTTTGGCTAGTTGTAAGAACCGTATCCGTTCAGTGGTGTGGTAGGGTGCTGAAATTCAGAATAAAAAGGACCTGATGATCTATTTATTTTATATTTTACCCAAAAAGTAATTTTTGACGTTTTGTTTTTAAAGTTCATTGACAGTACTTTTATAAAGTACATTTACATTATACGATTACAGTTTGTATTTCCAATGTGCTGCCTCACCCTGCTCTGCTATGTAATCCATTCTTTCTGTACGTATTTGTACCTCTAACCTTCCATATTTATTTGTTTCAAAGGTAAGATGCAGCGATTCATAGCTACTAACCCTGGGTACACTAATCCAGTCCCTTATAACGCTACACATCGGTTCATAAATTTCACTAATAATGCTCAAAACTTTCCAGCAGACTATTTTTTCTTCTGCTAGTGTTTTGCCTTGCATGCCCATGATAATAATTCTAATAGCAGCAAGGTCATTAATTTGGTTAAATTCTACTTTTAATTTTTGAATTTTACGCCAAATGGAATATACAGATTTAACTCGTTTTTTCATGACAAAATCAATGCCATGGTTTTTAACTACGGAATAAACCTCTTCTGAGATCAGATCTAATCTTTTTTGTCTTTGTACTTTAGTCATGCCCAGTTTTGCAGTAATTGCATAGTAACTTAGTGTATCAGCACGTTTTAACCAAAAGTCCGCTAATTTGGTTTGTACGTTGTATAGCTGTATTCTATGTGATAGTGGAATATAAAAACACTTTAACTCAAATAAAAGTTGAGAACTAAAATAGTCCGATGTGGTCTCGTCATTTTCCAATATAACTCCACTACAGTGTACGCGGATGATATCGCAAATTTGCAATAAGATTGCTAAAATATGGGGAGAAGTTAGATCTGGAATACTTGGATAATTACGAATCGTACCACTCTGCAGCTTACAGCTCTTTAACGCATCAAGCTCCGTCAGTATGGAAGCTGCCTTTGCGCCAAAGCGTTGGGTAACTTCTTCTTGCTCGATTAAGCCTGCTAAGAAGGGTGGCGTTAAAATTGCAGCAATAGCAGTAGCAAGGCCCAAATGCATTTCTGTAGCCGCAATAATTGCTACCTGGAGGGACTCTTCTGGACAACGAAAAAATGGAAAGGTAGATGTATTTACTTTTTCCTCAAGGCTTTTTACGAATGTACATGCTTCGTGTACAGCTGTCCATGCCCTCTTAATTCCATTTGAATGGTCTGATACGGCTCTTGCAAGTTGATGCAAATTCCAGGAATCTACATCAGGTATTTCGTTTCTTTTCATTATTTCTTAAATAATAAGGTTTTTTTGCATTATTAACCAATTCTATACTTCTTAAGTGTAAGGTTTTTTTTGCATCATTAACCGATTCCGTGGTCTAGCCATATCTGTAATGCTGTATATTACATACAAATTTATAATCTGTCTTAACAATTTTCTTAATAATTAAAGCAGAAAAAAACAATATCCCCCCGCAATGAGCCACTCACTAAACTGCAATCAACTAGCTAACTAGTTTTAATTGCATCTTAGGTAAAGTTTGTTAGAATAACAAAAAACTGAAGGCTGTTTTTTACAATGCTTGTTTTATACAGTTGAAATAAAATAATTAGTCTTAATAGCTACAAAAACAGTGTCATTTAGATTTTATTTTTATGGTAAGTGTCTTTTTATTAATATTTAAGTTTATCATATTCAGTTTAATCTATTTTAGATACTTTTTCAGTTCCTACTAAACTATTCTATATATTCTATAAACTATTCTATCTAGAGTTAGGTAGATTGGTATACGTTTTGTATGCCTACCTATTGCACGTGATGGCTTTCTGGGTTTAACACAAGCTTGTTTTTTGGATGTTTATATGCTGTTTATTTGTATTTTGAAACGGTCTCATTATCTTTACGAAGAAAGGTAAGTAACCAAACATAAATTTATACTATTTTGGTCATTTTTGCAAGAAACTATCATATACCGGTAATGTTAAATGAAGTGGTTCAAGGATTGGCTATTGTGCCAATAGGTAACTATGCAGACGTTACCTTCGGAGGGGGCGGCCATGCAAAAAAAATAGTTGAATTGCTTACCGCAGGGCATTTATTTGCATTTGACAAAGACCCAAACGCTGCGCAAATAGCTCAATTTTTTACAAATCAATCTTTCACCTTTACCAGGGCGCCATTTCGTTTTGTAAAAGAATTCCTGAACTTTTATGGTGTAATAACTTTAGATGGATTATTAGCAGATTTGGGAACCTCTTCTTACCAAATAGATACACCAGAACGGGGTTTTTCTACACGATTTGATAGTAAGCTGGATATGAGAATGGATCCCAAGTCTCCGCGTACAGCAGAAGCAATTTTGCATAGCTATACAGAAGGGCAACTTGCCCAGCTATTATATGTTTATGGAGAAGTTGCTCAAGCAGCCCCTATTGCTAAGGCGATTGTAAAGGCACGTAGTTATACACCTATTGTAACTACTTACCAGTTGAAAACTATTGTTGAGCCATTTGCTCCTAAAACAAAAAAAGATCAGTATTTTGCAAAAATATTTCAATCATTTCGTATTGAAGTGAATAATGAACTTACGGAATTAAAAAATCTGTTAAATCAAAGTATTGACATAATCAAACCGCAAGGGCGTATTGCCATTATTGCGTATCATTCTTTGGAAGATCGATTGGTTAAAAACTTTTTAAATACAGGAAATGTATTGGGCAAAATAGAGCGAGATGCATATGGCAAGCTATTGCGTCCCTTTATTCCCCTGCAAAAAAAGGCTTTTATGCCATCTATAGAAGAAATACATAGCAACCGCCGTTCACGTAGTGCGCGGTTGCGTATAGGCATACGTGTTGGATAGATAGGATTATAATATGATAGTAGAATTTTTTGCACTTTTCCTTTCCGCATTATTGGGCGGTATAGCAGTTGCCCTTCGAGGTGCCCTCACGGCTAGGGTTTTACAACTTCTACTAGTTTTTTCCGGGGGGTACCTACTGGCTAATACTTTGTTGCACTTGATGCCTGAGCTTTTTGTTTCAAACGTTAATCCCCTTTATATCGGTGGTTGTATAATGATCGGCTTTTTTTTACAGCGTTTTATAGAAACTTTTAGTAGGGGTGTAGAGCATGGGCATGCTATGGCGCCAGCTTCACATCATGTAAAACATCATAAAATATTTTCTTTTTTAAGTTCTATAGCATTGCATGCGCTTTTAGATGGAACCATTTTGACCCATGGTCATCTACATGCACATGGTCATTTACATGCTAAAGAAGGGCTTTTATTAGGTATGATGCTCCATAAGTTTTTAGAGGCCTTTGCTTTAATGAGCGTATTGCGGGGTTTTATAACCTCACGGAGACGTAGTTTGCTCTATTTAGTTGTATTCTCTCTAGCTTCCCCAATGGGATTATGGTTAAGTAACTATGCGAATCATTATATTGCTGGCTGTGGTGGTATGATACTTCTTGCCATTGTAACGGGTAATTTTTTGTACATTTCGGCTACCATCCTCTTTGAAGCTACTCCAGGCCACCATTCAAATCAGGTCATGTTGTGGACCAGTTTACTTGGGGCTTCTCTGGCTGCGTTAGTTGAATTTTTATTAGTATTCTTTCTAAATTGATGTAAGTAACGGTTGTTATCGCATGGATTATCTAGCTTTAGCTTATCAAATGGATAGTATAGATCCTATGAAGTGTAGATACAAAGTATTGACCATGCAGTGTAATTTTAATACAAAAACCAACCAGTAGTCAGTAGTTAGTAGTTGTTTTATTTTTGGTAACCATCTGCTTAAAGACCGTGTATGCGCATAAACCCTTTTGTATTAAGAAAAAACCTTTATAGTAATAGTGTTCATTTAAATATCCGAATATGCAACCATCCGAACTAGCTATAGGTAATGAAATCAAGCGTTTGGTGCATTTGATTAAGCATCAAAATGAGAACTATTTCCAAAAAGGAATTTCTGAAATTTCTGATTATGAGTATGATCAATTACTAAAGCGATTGAGCCTATTAGAGGAAGCCTATCCACATTTAAAACAGTCGCATTCTCCAACGGAAGCGCTTGGGGAACGTCCCATTCCAGGTTTCTCTTTGGTTTATCACCAAGCACCTATGCTTTCTCTTGCTAAGACCTATTTAGAAGAGGAAATAGCGCAATTTGTTACAAGGGTGAACAAGATACTGCCCGGTTCATCTATAGATTTTTTATGTGAGCCTAAAATCGATGGTATGGCTTTAAGTATTGTGTATGAGCAAGGTAAGTTGGTACGTGTAGTTACACGAGGTGATGGTGAAAAAGGTGATGATATCACACGGAATGCTATCAAATGTTTACCATTTCCTAAAACAATAGAAGATTTTTCCTATCAATCATTTGAAGTGCGGGGAGAGGCTTGTATGCCTAAAGCTGTATTTGAAGCATTAAATAACGTAAGAAAAGAGCAAGGCGAAGCATTATGGGCTAATCCGCGTAATATTACAGCAGGAACTTTAAAAACATTAGATATAGATTTAGTTAAAGGGCGTTCATTAGCATTTTATGGATATAGCTTTTATTCTCAAGCACATCCTTGTGCTACACAACAAGAAGGCTTGGCATTACTTTCTAAATTAGGTTTTGCTACTGCACCTTTTTATAAGCTATGTAGTAATACTACAGAAATCATGGCCTATATTCATTATTGGGGACAACACAAAGATGAGCTGCCTTTCGGTATAGACGGCATTGTTATTAAAGTAAATGATTTGACTCAACAAACAGCGATTGGAATGACATCAACATCTCCCCGTTGGGCCATTGCTTATAAGTATCAGCCAGACATGGCCCATTCTATCTTAGAAAAGGTAACTTTTCAGGTAGGTAGAACAGGTGTAGTTACTCCAATAGCCCACTTTCAGCCGATGGCATTGGCCGGAACCATGGTACGTCGTGCATCTTTATATAATGCAGATGCGTTAGCTAAAAAGGATCTCTATGTAGGTGACACCATTTTTATTGAAAAAGGGGGAGGCATTATTCCCAAAGTAGTAGGGGTAGATGTTACCCGGCGTGTTAAAACCAGTATGCCTATTGCTTTTGCCCAAATATGTCCTGCTTGCCACACAGTACTCCAGCGCGAAGAGGGAACAGTTGCCTATTATTGTCCTAATAAGCAGCAGTGTTTGCCTCAACTCAAAGGTGCTTTATTGCATTTTGCCCACCGCAAAGCTATGGATATTGATTCTTTAGGACCTAAAACGGTTGAGGCATTATGTAAAGCTAAATTGGTTACAACAGCAGTAGATCTTTATACACTGCGTTATGAAGAGATGCGTTCTTTGGAAGGGTTTCAACAAGTAATGATCCAAAAACTTTTATCTAATATTAAAAGTTCAAAATCAAAATCTTTTGACAAAGTAGTATTTGCATTAGGTATTCAATATGTGGGAGAAACCGTAGCTAAAAAACTAGCTTTATACTTTAAAAGCATGGCGCGATTGCAGCGTGTTACCATAACCGAGTTATTACAGCTACCAGATGTAGGAGAAAAGATTGCACAAAGCATAATGGATTATCTACAGGATCCTTTTCAACAAGCCATCCTGGTGGGTCTGCAAAAGGCGGGATTGCAATTTGCAATGCAAGAAGAATTAGTTCTGCATAGCAAGCTCCCATTAGCCTCTAAAAAATTTGTTATTACTGGTATATTTCAGCAGTTTACTCGCCAGGAATTGATTAAATATATTGAGCAAGCAGGTGGAACGCTATTGTCTTCTATTTCGGATAAAGTCGATTATTTAGTAGTAGGTAGTAAGGCTGGATCGTCTAAATTGGCAAAAGCAAAAACATTAGCGATTCCCATTTTAGGAGAAAATGATATTGCCCGTTTGGTTCTTTAGTTTTTTTCTCGAAAGCTATTTAAAATTTATAAGCTCAGTTAGTTAGGTATCCGTTCAGTCATGTGGCCTATGCGTATTCGTGTTCGTACCCATTAAAAATAGTACAATAATGTAAGTTTATAGAAAATGCGCCTTGAACAAAGCTGTGATTAGAAAAGAAAGGCTGCAAGCTTAGTAGAAAATCAGCCTGTTTGAGCCCTAGGCTGTAGGCCTGGGCGAGTTCTGATTTTCAGCTTGCAGCCTGAACTTTTCAACAGATTTGTTCACCAGCGCTTGATTTTTTTTGGCTACTTTTTTTGATCAAGCAAAAAAAGTAGCTTTAATTGCTATAATCTATAAAATATGGCTGCCACGCAAGTGAACGGACAATGGCGTCAACTTAAGGCAATTCATGATTAGCCTACCCTCCTATTCTACTTGGTTATCAATAACAGCTAAACCTTAAGTTGACGCCATTGTGTGAACGGATACATTAAATCTAGTATAATATAAAAGAGTGGTTGAGAAAACTAATTAAAACTTGTAACTTGAATACCTGTCTGAGCATGAGCATGCATTTTTGCTGTTTATAAGATTACCCCTTGACCTCTATACAGTTATGAACCTATATTTAACGTTCAAGTTTTTTATTTTAAAAATCATTTCCCGATTTTTGTCGAAAAAAATAGCTATTGAGCGTAGCAATGTAGGACTGAAAAAAGCAGCCACTATAGGGGTAATGTATAGTTATGAGGCACCTGCCAAACATGAAATCGTACAACGTTTTATTCGAGAGTTAAAAAATTTGGATAAAAAAGTTATTGTAGTGTGTTACACTACAGAAAAGGATCGGGTGTACCCTAGTAGTAGTTTACTATATGCTTTTGGGCATGAAGCCATTACCGCTTTTGGCAAAATAAAAAATGATCGTATACAAAAATTCATAGATGTTTCTTTTGATTATCTATTTCATGTAGATATGGAAACCAATCCAGTGTTAGATTATATCATAGCGCATAATCGAGCTAAATGTCGTGTAGGGCATTTTGATCCTATGCGCAGAAGTTTATTTGAAGTGATGGTAAAAGTAAGACGAACCATTCCCATAGAAGATATGAAACGATTAACCCATCAAATGTTACATTATACTGGATGTATGGAGAGCTAGTATGGATATCTATTTAGATAATGCAGCTACAACCAAATTAGATCCAGAAGTATTGGATGATATGATTCCTTATATGACTAATATTTTTGGAAATCCCTCCTCTATTCATCGATATGGTTGTCGGGTTAAATCTGCAATTGAAAAAGCTAGAAAAAAAATAGCTATGTTATGCAATGTTTCTCCTTCTGAAATATTGTTTACCTCTGGAGGTACAGAAGGGAATAATATGCTATTAAGGGGGATTGTAGAAGCGATGCATATCCAAGCTGTTTTAACTTCTCCATTGGAACATCTTTCTGTGCGTGCGCCGCTAGAAAAACTAGCGCAACAGGGCAAAATTACGTTAACCTATGCGCGTGTTAACCAAAGTGGAGATCTATTTCTTGATGAAATAGAACAGTGGCTACAAAGTCATAGTCATGGTCATGCTTTATTAAGTTTTATGCAGGTTAATCATGAAATTGGTAATATAACAGATATAGTGGCCATTGGTCAGCTTTGCCAAAAATATAATGCATTTTTTCATTCAGATACCATCCAAAGTATCTATTATCTAACCCATGACTTCCGATCGCTCCAGCTTGCAGTCGGATCTGCACACAAAATACACGGACCTATAGGTATTGGATTTGTGTATATTGACCCCAAAGTTTCCATTACGCCACTTATTTGTGGAGGAAGTCAAGAATTAAATATGCGCGGAGGTACTGAAAATGTAGCACACATTGTTGGAATGGCCAAAGCCCTAGAAATTGCTTTTCGAGACCGGATAAAAATAGCCAATCATTTATTTTCTATTAAAAAATATATGATAGAACTATTAAAAATGCACGTTCCTAACGTGAAATTTAATGGCCATAGCGAAAGTTTAACCAAAAGCAGTTCCACTTTATTAAACATTTCATTGCCTGCTTGGCAGGACAGCGATATGCTTATTTATAATCTAGCTATTCATGGGATAGCAGCTTCTACAGGCAGTGCTTGTACAAGTGGAAGTGATACAGGCTCGCTCGTTATAGCCGCTTTACAAAAAGAAACCCCTCATGCCATACGTTTCTCCTTTAGTAAATATACTACTCGTGCAGAGATTACAAAAACAGTTGAATGTTTGAGGCAACTGTGTACCAGCTAAAACGTCAGCATCTTCATCACAATGCCCGCCAGGTTTTCCCATCATCGGTCTAGAACCAAACGCGCTGGTGGATTGTCATGGTACTGGCTGGCACAAAGCCGCATAGCGCGGAGAGCTTAGATGCTAATAAACGCTTACCATTATCCAGCCTTCATGGTGATTTCTCTCATGCGGCATTTCTAACGGACTTTGCATAAACATTACCTTAAATTATCTTCATTAACCAGCCTCTCATCATTTTTAATATGATGGCGGGCTAATACGTTAGCTAATAAAGCCATAAAAGGCAATACAATGCCTGCTTTATAGCTGCTTATACCATCTACTAGCAAATATGTGCTATCGGCCTTTCTAATAAGCCAAAAAACCCATACCAATAATAGAATTAATATAACGTTTATGCCAAAGGTTAAACGAAGCTGTAACTTTCTATTATCATGCCGAACAATAGCATATGCAGCACTTAATATACTTAAACAAGCTAACAAACAAGTTAATCCATAAGGCATGGTAATATACTGACCACTAGAACCAACCAGTGCATAGGGCGTCAGGAGAAAAGAACAGGCATTATGCAATGACATTTTTATCCAAACAGAAACACACAGAAAAATGACCATAAAAATAGATACAACAGCTAAATAGAGCGATTGAATTCTTTGAATCATGCGTATAACTATGAAAAAACAAAGTAGATAGATTTACGTATAGAGCTGATGGCGCTACTGCAAAGCCCTTATATGATTAGAGGAGCAATTCTTGATATAATCACTAATCTAAATTATAATATATACCAAATAATAGCGGTCTGGACGGGACTCGAACCCGCGACCTCCTACGTGACAGGCAGGCATTCTAACCAACTGAACTACCAGACCCTTTAATAAAAAAGAATTGCTACATCTACGTACAAATGTAGTGGATAAATTTTTATTTATCAAAAATAATAAGCATCTTATTTAGAGAGAATTATTGCAATTTCAAACGGTCGCATGTAATTATATAAGCGTATTAATTACCTTGTTACAAGTAGAAAAAAACAAATGTGTCTAATATATGGCTCCATTTTCATTAATTTACCGTAAATGATGATGTATCAAAATAAAATTCGAACTTAGATACCGTATCATACAATTTTTAAATCAATTCATAAACCATGACTAAAGCAGAAGTAATTTTAGCAATTTCCCGTAAAACTGGGCTAGACAAAGAAGATATAAAGAACATCATAGATGGATTATTTTCTGTAATCCAAGATTCTGTAGTAGACAATCAACGTGTGCATTTTAGTGGATTTGGGAGCTTTTTTAAAAAGAAACGAGCAAGAAAAATTGGACGTAACATTAGTGCCAACACTGCTATTATTGTAGAAGAGCATTATATTCCGTCTTTTAAACCCTCTAAGTTTTTTGCAGCAAAAATTAAAGCTCTTACATAACGTTATATTAGCACTAGATATCAATTTTTATTGCTAAGGCTATAAAATAGCTGGGTACAATAACTGAATTAGGAAAGACGTTGTGCAAAGCTAACGGATTAGCTTTGCCACAATTCCTACAATTGTGCTTATAGCACAATACCCCTAATTAAACTGGTTCATAGCATGTACGATGCCAGCATGGCACCAGGTAAGTAATATTTCACTTGCCTTGTCTAGCTGAAAAGAGAGTTCTTTTAAGGCCTTTGGTGAAAAATTTTCCATAACAAAATCACCAAGGCCTCCTTTAGGAAAATCATTACCAATGCCCACACGAAGACGGGGATAATAATCTGCTGCTAAAAAAGCAGCGATGCTTTTTAGACCATTGTGGCCTGCAGCAGAACCTTGGGCACGCAAACGCATGGTACCAAAAGGTAGCGTAACGTCATCTGCTGTTACCACCATTTGTTCAATCGGTATTTGTAAGGTATTCAACCAATATCTAACAGCTTTACCACTGTTATTCATATAGGTTGTCGGCTTAATCAAATAGACTTGATGATCTTTATAAGCAAAAGAAGCCATAACAGCCAATCGGTCTGCCTGGAAAGTAACTTTTTGTTGGCGTGCCAGATGATCTATTACCAAAAAGCCCACATTATGCCTGGTATAAACATAATCGGCACCGATATTGCCCAATCCAACTAGCAATAGCTTCATAACAGAAAAGTAGATTTCTGTTTTTATACTACTTCTTACCCTTTTTCTCCTCTTTACTTGTAGCACTACGCAATGCCCTTGGAATCTCAATAGAAGCTATTGGAGTATTAGGCAATGCCAAAATGGTATAGTGTTTTGTGGGAATTTGATGTACGCGCACAATATGACCCAAATCAAGTTCAGAAACGTCTATATCCAATACAGATGGCATATCTTTAGGGTAAGCAAACACAACTAGCTTTCTTTGTTTTTTAGAAAGAACACCCCCTTTTTCCACACCTTTCGCTTTGCCAGTGCATGCCGTAGGTATTTCCATTTTTATTTTTTTGTCATCAAAAATTTGCAAGAAATCTACATGCAATATCATTTCACTTACAGGATGGAATTGTATTTCTTGTAAAATACATCTGTAAACAGATCCTTCAATATTTAAATCTACAAAATGCGCATGAGGCGTGTAAACCAAATCACGTAAAAAAACCATAGGCACAGAAAAATGCACTTGATCTGTTCCTCCATATAGTACACCAGGTACCTGTGCATCTATTCTTAACTTTTTAGATTCAACCTTACCGAGATTTGCTCTTTTATACCCTAAAATCTCTATTGTTTTCATATGCATTAATTTATAATATTTTAAAAATCTAACTCTTCTTGTATGTATTATCTAACTTGTACTTATATGTATTATCTAATGGTTAATCCATAAGCATCCGAAATACCATCCTATTCCTACTCCTGCTCCCTGTTAACAATACAAATACAGGCAAATTTAATAAAAAAAGAGCCAATATAAAAAGGTTGCAGAGAATGATCTAATGCTCAATCCATACCAATCATTGGCGTAAAAATTCAAAGAAATTATCCTTATTAATTTGTATTCCAAATTTAGTAAAAAAGAAAAATTAGTAAAAAAGCTTATACAGTATCTAAAATCAACTAGAAAATATGTAAATTGTTGGTAAGCCTGTAGTAGATAGGTGGATCTGTTCAGGTAAATGTATTACCGGAGGCCTTGTTCAAAGGAACGGGCCGGCCAAGTCCTAACAAAACATAATACATTAATATAATAATATATGTTGCAGTATACAGTAAAACACATAGAAATACTAGGATTCATAGCAGCGGGGTTAGGTACGCTATCGCTTTTGCCTCAACTAATAAAAATTGTATTATCCCGTTCTACAAAAAGTATTTCATTAATAATGTATATAGTAATTACTATTGATTCATTATTATGGATTATTTATGGAATAGCGTTATCATTAACGCCTCTTATTATACAAAGCAGTATCACATTAGCATGCGCTGCGGCTATTATAGTATTGAAATTATTATGGGAGTAGTAGAAATACATTTAGCATATCGATTCCCCTTTCGGTAAAAACGCCACCAAACAATGGTGGTACCGGAAGGACTCGAACCTTCAACCTACTGCTTAGAAGGCAGTTGCTCTATCCAATTGAGCTACGGAACCCACAAAAACGCATACAAAATGTATCTAAGCATTCCAGCATGATACTGACCTTTTTTCTATTTGTTTCTATAATTATGATATAAAGAGGCCGTCGGGGCGGCAGGATTCGAACCTGCGACCTTCTGCTCCCAAAGCAGACGCGATAACCGAGCTACGCTACGCCCCGAATTAAAACAGGCGCTTTCTCTAAAATAAGCGGATAGGGGGGGATTCGAACCCCCGGTACAGAGTAATCCATACGGCAGTTTAGCAAACTGCTGGTTTCAGCCACTCACCCACCTATCCGTTAAAATCTCACCATACGAAGGCTAGCATAAAGTTACTAAAACATAACGAAAATATAAAATCTTATGGCTCCCTTACTAGCTCTACTAGCGTATGTATTTCTACGGTATTCCCCCCCTTGAATAAAATTCCACTATGTTGAAAATGATGACTACGTAAATAATCAGCTAACACTTCTTTATTAGCAAAACCATGCATTTTAGCATGAAATACCTTATCTACAGCAGCCATAAAAAAAGCACCACATAGTAGAACCAAATCATAACCAGGATGCAAAAGCTGTTTAACAATCTTGTTATGCCAAGCAGTAGTTTGGCTCCCTAATTCAGCCATATCACCCAAAATCACCACCCGATAACGTACTTTCAATTGTAACAGTGCATCAAGTGCTAACTGCACCGAAGCAGGACTTGCATTATAGCTATCAATAATGAATTGGTTGCTACCTTTGGTAACAAACTCCATCCGTTTATTGGCGGGAATATAGGCTTGAATGGCTTGATGGGCTGCCGCTGGGGCTACCTTAAAATACTTGGCTACACAAAGCGCTGCTGCTATATTATATATATGGGATTTTCCTAATAAATGGGTAGTAACTTCCGCTCCTTCTGCCGATCTATAACGTAAAAAAGGCTCCTCGGCCATCAAATCAAGCGGTGCATAATCGGTAGCTTGAGGATAAGTAATAGGCTGGGTAAAACGTTTGCTTAAAGTTAGTAATAAAGGGTCTAGCGTATTCAAAAAAACAATCCCCCCAGTAATATAGAGGTAATCATATAATTCTCCTTTACCTTGTATCACGCCCTCTAAAGTACCAAATCCTTTACCCTGCGTCACACGCTTTAAGCTACCAGTTACTTCTAAATGAACCTCTCCAATAGCAGTAATAAGGCCATGCGTAGGTTGAACTATTTTACAACATAAGGCAATATCATCCAATTGTGTGGCACCCATCTCTATAACAGCTATTTGAGTATCTTGAGCCAATTTCAAAAGTGTTAAAGCAATCCCAATAATAGTATTCAAGTTGCCCTTGGTAGCTACTGTTCTATAAGTAGTGCTTAAAACACTATAAATAAGTTCTTTAGTAGTAGTTTTACCATAAGAGCCTGTTACAGCTATAATAGAAAAATCAGGACCATATTGCGAACGATGGTAAGAGGCGAGTTGCACTAACATAGAGAGACTATCCTCTACCACTATATAAGCAGTGGATGGCCCTGCATAGGCAGGGTCATCTATAATGGCATAACTGGCCCCTTTTGCTAAGGCTTCTGCAGCAAAGGCATTACCATTAAAACGAGTACCTCGAATAGCAAAAAAAAGTGCCCCTGGAGGGACATGACGAGCGTCAATGGTTACCGCCCGATTGATCAAATATTTTTGATAAAGTTCTTCTATAGAAAACATATGATAGGTAAATAAGGAATGCACTATTTTCATTGCGTATCTTACGCACATCGTATCTAATCACCTTCTCAAGCGTCAAAAGTTTGGATGCGAAATAAGCCACTACATAATATCAGTAACTATTAACTGTAAGGCACAAGTGTAGGCTTAGCTATATTATTCTTAAAATGACAAATAGAAAGCGTTACCGATGGTACCATCTTGCGTAATAAGGGGCTATACGCCATGGCCAACTCCAGTGTGGGCCATGGTCTGATCATATGCGCTAGTCGAAGAGCCACTCCATAATTGTTTATCAATGTGGGATTCAATAACGCATTATTGCGATTGTAGAGCGCTATAAATTTAGTAAATCCAAGCACAACAAAACGTAGGGGTTTTACTACCATAGGCCTATGGAAGGTGCTATACACATCCACATGTAGCCGTGCATTGATAGGCTGACTAATGCCATACAGATCCTCTTTTTCAGGTTTTGCTAATTCCTCAGGATCACGCTCACTGATTCCCAACATCCGTTCCTTGGGCATACGGTAACCTGTGATATAGTTCATACGGATAAATTGCCGAATATCATTATACTCTGTATACATGAGAGAACCAACATAATCTAATTTTAATGCCAACACTCCTTCTTCTAAAACTTTTTTATGAAGAAAAGCAGCTGTTTTACAGCTCAAGTGTAAATATTTGCAAAAAGAAGAGGAAGTATTTACTACATTTTTAATGCAAGACATGCCGACATATGGCCTATTTCTATTATATTCACTTTTTTGGTACCCACATAATATTTCTATAGATCCTCCCTTGGGTAATAGCTCCAAACACTCAAGCGCATATACATTCTTTATGCTTACGTAACCATCTACTACCCATCCTAGTTTGGCTAAAATAAATTTTTGGTTATGATAAGGCCTATTTTCCATATTGGTAACAGTAGGACGTATAACAAATTTTTTGTTATAACCACTCAAGGCAACAAGCCAATAATAGGACAAAAGTTCTGTTGTTGCTTTTATGTAAAAAAACTTACCGATCCATAGATTTTGAAAATCAAATTTATAAGAATCCTCTTTTTTCTTTTTATTCCTTATTTGTCTATAACATTGACCCCCTAGTAGATAATTCCCATTTAAGCTAGGTAGCTCATATTCTAACCCATATCCCCATCTTTTTTTTAGAAAAAACTGATTGCTTATAATATGCCCATATCCCCATGCATTGTTATGCCTTATGGTAAAAAGAGGCCCCTGTTCAAGATCAAAATCAGCAGTTATAGGGAACCGATCCTGTGTTTGTATGACTATATCAACCACTTCTGTTTGGTTATCAGAAGGAATTGGTTTGCTTGTAACGAATACGGTCGAAAAGTAGGGCAATGCTAATAATTTTTTCTTTATACGCAGCAGATCTTGGTAATGGAAAATAGTTCCGGGCTTGAGATCAATATGTCTATAAATTAACGATTTATGCGTTATAGGGGAAAGCCATTTGATCAAACGGAGATAAGGATATGGCTTAACGGGCATTGGATCCATAGTGGCTATGGATTTTATGGTTATTGTTCCAAGCTTATGCTCAGTAACGCTATGCGCATAGGCTTGGAATCTAAATAGAATAGGTAAAAAAAGTATTAATCCACTGATTAACCTTACACTTTGTAACATATACTTAATTTTTATATGACAGTAGGTACGACTAAAAGTCTCTAGAACCAACATCTAAAAAGATGTAGCATACCAATTTTAATAGAGGTTCAGGATATACCGCTAGCTTAATAGATAATCTTAATAAATAATCTTAATGGATAGTTTTCCCAACTGTATCCAATACAGTCGGTCAACCATGCACTATGATTAAAAAAACAACTGCTTATTTACTAGTAATGATTACCAAAACAAGTGCATGAAAAGCCGTCATGTAAAAATACATATTAAGCTGATACATAGTTATATAAGCTTAATATGTACCTTATTAATACTCATCCTCATTAAAAATAAAATCATCTCCTGTCGGATAATCAGGCCATATTTCTTCAATAGATGTATATGGATAATCATCATCATCCAACTCTTCTAAATTTCTAATAACCTCCAAGGGGGCTCCAGACCGTTTAGCATAGTCTATTAACTCATCCTTAGTAGCTGGCCAAGGAGCATCTTCTAAATGAGATACCAATTCAAGTGTCCAATACATAATACAAAAATGAAAAAATTTTAAATTGCGTTTCTTATATGGTTGCGTTTCTTATTTTATTACTAGTTTTTATAAACTATAACTTAAATAATAAGTTTATAGCTTTTATAGCTTTTAGCAGGTGAAGGTAATGTAAAGTTTACTTTTATGCAAGTGATCAAATGCTTTTTTTAAAATTTAATGCAATAATCCATTGAGTAACCAGAGAGCGAGTTCTGATTTTCAGCTTGCAGCCTGATTTTTCAACAGCTTTGTTCACCAGCGCTTGATTTTTTTGGCTACTTTTTTTGATCAAGCAAAAAAAGTAGCTTTAAAATAAGTAGTTTTTTTAAAAAAATGGATAAAATCATCAACCATGCAAATTTATTTTTTTATCGCGAAGCGTTATGCTAAAAATGAAAAAAAAACATTGGTATACAGGTTATCTAGGCTTACTTGTTACAGCACAGCATTAGGAACGGCTATTTTAATATTAATATTATCTACTATGAATGGAGTGGAAAAATTATACGCTTCTTTATTTTATGCCTATACTTCTGCACTAAAAATAGAGCGCAAAACAGGTAAAACCTTTTTCAGTAATACCAAACTAAAAGCAAGCATTACAGAGATTCCCGGTGTCACTGATATAGTAGAAATTTTGGAAGAAACCTCACTAATACGATATAATGGTAAGCAAGCCATTGTAACCATCAAGGGCGTCTCAGATAATTTTAAACAAAGCGATTTTTACAGAAATTGTAGACGTATAGATGCCATTACCTTTACTGGAACCAAGGGAGGAAAAGAACAAGCTATTATGGGCATACATATTAGAAGATTGTTACAATTAAAATCTAGCAACCATACTATAGAGGTTTTTTATCCCCAAATAAACAGCCTAAACCTTAGCCTAGGTAAACCATATAAACGAGAAATTTTGGAGGTAAGTGGTTTATTTTCTATAACGGATACAATAGATAGTAAATATATTATTACGCCTATAAACTTTGTAGAAAAGTTAACCAACTGCTTACATAAACGTACCTATTGGGAAGTAATTATAGAGAATGGCGCTAATGTAACCAAAACGCAAGCGGATATACAAAAACTTTTACCAAAAGAATTAAAAGTATCCAATCGATACGAGCAGAACGCAGCTAAGCGTAACGCTATTTATATTGAACGACTCTCTGTATATTTTATTTTTACTTTGGTATTACTATTAGCTTCTTTGCATATTTTCTTTATGCTATGTATGCTCATTCTAGAAAAGAAAAAAGATATAGCGCTACTAGCTGCACTTGGTGCTGCGCCAACCCAAATAGGTAAACTTTTTTTATACAATGGGCTTTTGGTATCCTTAGAAGGCATTCTATATGGCTTAATCATTGCAGTAACGGTTGGTTTTTTACAGCAAAAATTTGAACTTATTACACTCACTAAACTTAGCCGTACTGGATCCGTTGCTTATCCCGTAGCCATGCAGGGTAGTGATTGCTTATCTATAGCTATGACAACCCTTATCTTTGGAGCCTTTGCTTCCTTTTGGCCAGCAAAACAAGCTGTTAAATTGGCAAACAAAGAAAAAAATAGGACTAATCATTAAAATAGTATAGTTTATGTCCTTTTTAAGGCTTTTAACTAACACTTTTGTATAGATTTCCTTTTTTTATAAAATTTTTGTTTTCTATTGCAGCGGCCTCAATTTAGGTGTTTAGTCCCAGATTGTGGTGAAGTAAATTATAATTGTGTATTTTGTAAAAACTTACCAACAACAGAAGCATTATGGGACAAATATTACATGGGTGCGCCAAAACGACTTCGGACATTCTGTACTGCATTTTTTGTACGAAATATTTGTATTATCATAATTAAGATGCATAGCAAAAAAAGATATACCATTACTGCTGCGCTTCCCTACGCCAATGGACCCATTCACTTAGGCCATGTGGCTGGTGCGCATCTTCCGGCTGATATTTATGTTCGCTATTTAAGGCAAAAAAAAGCTTCCGTCATTTTTATTAGTGGATCTGATGAGCATGGGGTTCCAGTGACGGTTCGTGCCCAGCAAGAAGGTACTACGCCGCAAAAAGTAGTAGATAAATACCATGCCTTAAATAAGAAATCGCTTGAAAAATTGGGTATAAGTTATGATATTTTTGCCAGAACTTCCTCTCCCACGCATTATGACACAGCCACCGATTTTTTTAAGAATTTGCACCAAAAAGGCATATTCGAAGTAGCGGAAACAGCACAATACTATGACCCTATTCATCAGCAATTTCTATCTGATCGATATATCAAAGGTAGCTGTCCGCACTGCCATAACCCCAATGCTTATGGAGATCAATGTGAAGCTTGTGGAAGCACCCTGAGCCCAGAAGAATTAATAGCACCTGTTTCTGCCATTAGTGGAGAGAAGCCTATTTTAAAATCAACCAAGCATTGGTACTTACCGCTACACAAATATGCAGATTGGCTTAAAAAATGGATTTTAGAAGAGCATAAAGATTTTAAAACCAATGTGTATGGTCAGTGTAAAGGCTGGTTAGACCAAGGGCTACGACCGCGTGCTGTAACCCGTGATTTAACGTGGGGCATTCCTGTACCCCTACCTGAAGGACAGGGGAAAGTACTCTATGTTTGGTTCGATGCGCCCATTGGCTATATTAGTGCAACCAAAGAATGGGCAAAAGCACAACAAGTAGCGTGGGAACCTTTTTGGAAAGATCCCAATACCACACTCATACATTTTCTAGGAAAGGACAATATTGTATTTCACTGTATTATTTTTCCTGTTATGCTCAAAGCGCATGGCCAATTTATTTTACCTCAACAGATACCAGCTAATGCATTTTTAAATTTAGAAGGTAAAAAATTTTCTACTTCCCGCAACCACGCTGTTTGGCTAAACGATTATTTAGAAGATTTTCAAGGAAAAGAAGATGTGTTACGTTATGTACTTTGCACTATCGCACCAGAGAACAAAGACAGCGACTTTACTTGGAAAGATTTCCAAAATAAAAACAATAATGAGCTGGTAGCGAACCTGGGTAATCTAGTTAATAGAACAGTAAGTTTGGTACACCGATATTTTAAGGGAATAGTTCCGCCAAACATGCACCCTAGTATAGCTGATCAAACTTTACTTGATACGTTAACCGCTTCTTTTACAACAGTTGGTGATGAAATAGAACAATTTAAATTTAAAGAAGCACTGCAGTTCTGTATGGGCTATGCTGCCTTGGGCAATAAATACCTAACAGATAGAGCCCCATGGCATTTGGTAAAAAGTTCCCCAGAAGCCGCTGGAACAGTATTACATATTGCCCTACAGCTTATAGCTACGATAGCTTTGTTGATCAAACCTTTTTTACCTACCACTAGTGATAAAATAGCCATTATGCTGGGATTAAAATCAGTAGGCTGGGATGAGGTAGAAATCGCTCATTTGGTAAAGGCAGGAGAACGATTAGCAGTACCTACCTTATTATTTGAAAAAATTGAAGACGCGGTTATAGAAGCACAACGGAAAAAATTAGAAAATAATTATACATTATGAGATGCAAATTTGGTTCCTCTTATCAAGAAAAAAGGATACTATGAAATATTATTTTTTATATGCAAACTGTATCCATATGGAACATTTTTTTCCTACCATTTGCAAACCTGGATGATGCAATGGTGTCTTGCTAAATACCACTTCTGTTGTAGTGGTAACTGTTTTTAGATCTGTCAGTAACGCTTCATCTAAAATGGCACCGCTAATCGTAAGCAGCTGAATAGCTGCCTTTATAGATACTTTTTGATCTGTTTTGGCCTTACGTACTAAACTAATAACTTCCCTAAGTTGATCTACCTGATCCAGTTGCATTTGATTTAAAGAAGCATGTAATGGCTCTTTAGGCCAATTTCCAGTTTGATGTATAGATCCTTTATGTGGATAGAGCCACTGGGAAAGTTCTTCGGTGATATGCGGTAAAATAGGGGCAAACAGCTGTAATAGCACATAAAAAGTATGGTACAGTGTTATAATAGCACTATGCTGGCCTTGGTTATCCATGTTTATTTCGTTGTAAGCCCTAGCTTTGCTTATTTCAAGGTAATCATCACAAAAAACAGACCAAAAAAACTTTTCTACTCCTACCAATGCTTCGGTATAGGCATAAGCTAGAAAGTGCCTATAAGCCTTTTCTACCAGATTGGTTAGATCGTGCAACAGCCATTTATCTAGGGTATGGGTAACTTTTTCTTGCGTAATTTGAAATGGGAGGGTTAATACTTCTTCTTCTAGTTTGCTAACATGTTGTGCTATACATCTAGCTGCATGCCATAGTTTGGTCACCAGCCGTTTTCCATTTTTCATTACATTTTCACAATAGCAAGTATCTGTTCCTAAGCGGGCATTGGCCGACCAATAGCGTATTACATCGGCACCATATTGGGCCAGAAGGGCTTCAGGAACTATAACATTTCCTTTCGATTTAGACATTTTTTGCTTATCGGGGGCTAGGCACCAGCCATTGATCATAATGTTTTTCCAAGGAAGACTATTTTCATGTAAATGCGCTTTGAGTAAAGTATAAAAAGTCCAAGTACGTATAATTTCATGCGCTTGCGGTCTCAAATCCATTGGAAACAACTGGGTATGCCTTTTATAGTCTATACTAAAATCTTGGTTAATCGCATGGGTAGAAAGTTGGGGCGAAATACTACTAGTAGCCCAAGTATCCATTACATCATAGTCTGGTTCTACTTCTTCTCTGGTATAGCCTATTGGTAAATCCTGTAGCGGATTAACCGGTAATTGATCTATCGTCGGAACTAAAATTTTGTTCTCTTCTCCGGAGCGTTTAGAGTACCAAATGGGAAAAGGAACTCCAAAATAGCGTTGACGGCTAATACACCAATCCGAAGTAAGGTTATTTATCCATATTTCAAGCCTATTTCTCATCGAGTCTGGGTGCCATTTTAGCTTATTAGCCTTAGCGAGAATGGCATTTTTATGCACTAATGTGCGTACAAACCATTGTGGAATAGTAAGAATTTCCAATGGTGCTCCAGAGCGTTCCGCACACTTTACAGATTGGCATATGGGTCTATTTTGTACCAAAAGCCCCTTTTCTTTTAAAATTTGAATGATTTTTTCACGTGCTGCTGTTACCTTTAGCCCTTTAAGAGGACCCGTATGGTTAGCCGTAAGTATCCCTTGTTTGTTAAGGATGATATGCGTAGGTAGCTGATGCTTTTTCCACCACAAAATATCAGTTTGGTCCCCAAATGTACAACACATAACCAATCCAGTACCTTTATCAGGCTGTACTAGCTCATCCGTTAGAATAGGTACCCTTATATTAAAGAAGGGCGTGATAGCATAGCTATTGGCTAAATGTTGGTAGCGCAGATCACTTGGATGGTAAAATACCGCTACACAAGCGGGTAACAGCTCTGGCCTAGTAGTAGCGATGCATAGAGGCTCGTTAGTAGCTTCGTGACAAAAAAGAATGTCGTGGATATATCCAGTGCGTTCTTGCTCTTCAATATCAGCCTGTGCCAGTGCTGTGCCATCTACTGGGTCCCATAGCATGGGTTGTGTACTGCGGTATATTTCACCTTTAGCTAAGAGTGCCAAAAAAGACATTTGTGAAATTTTACGGGATAATGGACTAATGGTCTGGTATGCAAGTTCCCAATCGACTGAAAGCGCCATAGTTTTAAAAAGGGTTCTAAATTTTTCTTCTTCAGTTATCACTACTTCCTGGCACAGGGCTATAAAATCCTCTCTAGCCATATTTGCTGCACGAACTCCTTTTTGTTTTTCTACTAATCGTTCCGTGGGCAAACCATTGTCATCAAATCCCATTGGATAAAAAATATTTTTGCCCAGCATGCGTTGGAATCGGACTATAAAATCAGCTTGTGTATAACTACAGACATGCCCTATATGGAGATATCCTGAAATAGAGGGTGGAGGTGTATCTACTACAAACGTATCTACACGAGCGGATACGGGATTCCATTTATATAGTTTTTGTTCCGTCCAAAATTGTTGCCAATATTTTTCTCGTTCCAAAAAATTATAGGATGGAGGTAAAGGGCGTATGGTCATTTTTTTAATTTGTAGGCATAAAAAATGTATTTGTTCACTCAATGGCGTCAACTTAAGGCAATTCATGATTAGCCTACCCTCCTATTCTACTTGGTTATCAATAACAGCTAAACCTTAAGTTGACGCCATTGTTTGTTCACTTGCGTGGTAGAAATATTTTTAATTTAATTATTTCATTACTAAATTATTTCATTACTAAATTATTTCATTACTAAATTATTTCATTACTAAATTATTTGTCACTTTTTTGCTTGATCAAAAAAGTAGCCAAAAAAAATCAAGCGCTATCCTTATCCTTTACAGGGTCGTGAACGGACACTAAAAAATGGCTCTGGTTGTTTCTTATTGGTTTGATAATACAAATATAATGGGTTGGTATGTATTATGCTACCCTAGCAGCATTAATAGATTATTTTTATTACATTTTACCCAAAAAATTTGCTGGTTTAGTTTTTTTTTTTAAGTTGGCGAATATATTTTTCAATAAATGTACGATCGAAACGTCATTGATTGATTGAACCAGTGTACTACATTAACAAATAATAATATAATGCAAACTAGAAATACTAGAAATAAAATCCCCCCCTCACAACTGGGTTCCCTTTTGGTCGTCTTGCCTAGCATCTTCATTTTTAGCGCTAGTTTATCCTGTGGAAGAGGTAATAAAAAAATTATGCAAAAGCCGCAAGCGGTAGACGTTCATATAAAGCAGCGTAAGCAAGAGGTGTTAAATGATACAGTACAAATAGAAGCGTTGCCTCAAACCGTTGAGAACGGTTCTAAAGAAAAAGAATTAGAAATAGCTTTAAGCGAGGAACAGCATGCAAATCAAAAAAAACTTGAAGACAGTGGGCGAAAATTGGATGACGCAATAAATAAAATAAAAGAATTAGAAAAAGAAATAGAAGCAAGAGACAACAGTCACCCTGATTTAGGAGCGTGTTTTTCGGAAAAAGACGCTGAAAAGGAAAATCTTCAAACCGAATGTAATGATTTGAAAAATAAAATAAAAGAATTAGAAAAAGAAATAGAAGCAAGAGCAAATAGTGACCCTGATGTAGAAGCGCATTTTTCGGAAAGAGACGCTGAAAAGGAGAATCTTAAAACCGAATATAGTGATTTACAGCGAAAGTTGTATGACGCAATGAATGAAATAAAAGAATTAAAAGAAAAAATTCGCGGTAAAAATGTGCCTTCTGGACCACCACCACCTGCACCACCACCTCCTCCAGGTTTAGCAGAGTTATTAAAGAATAAGAATAAACGATTTAAAAATGTTAAATGGTATGGATCTACACTTGAGGAGCAAAGGGAAGAAAATAATAGACCAGAGATAAATATGCAAGACATTCTAACGAAGCGGAATCAACTAGATAAACAAAGAGAAAGAAGGAAAAATGAAGCAAAAAGAAAGAAAGAAAATGAAAAAGGGTCTACTAAAGAAGCTGATACTAATGAAAATGAATTTAAAGAAAATCATTCAGGTGAATCAGCAGATATAGATATAGAAGAGCTTATAAATCATGATAAAAGGTTGCATAAAAACAAGTGTCCTAAGGAGAAAAGCGAACTGGATAAAAACAAACTTTTTCTTAATGCAGGGAATCTATTGACATCATAGACATTTTGAGGCCGTTGCAATAGGAAATAACACGACATGGTTTAGCCTTCTACCGCTTCAGCATGTTGCTTGATAGCTTGCGGGGTATATCCGTATCCGGATTCGTACTCATTAGACATAGCGCAATAATGCAAGATCATAAAAATGCGCCTTGAACAAAGTTGTGATTAGAAAATTTCAGTCTGAAAGGTAGTAGAAAATCAGCCTGTTTGAGTCTACTCTTCGTCTTTGAAAAGCTGGCTGCGTTCCGCTTCGGGATTCAGTGTACTCGCATAGTGGGTACTATGCTGCGTGCGCTTCACCCTCGCGCGCCTTGCCAGCTTTCCAAATCCATTGAGTAACCGTAAAGGGCGAGTTTTGATTTTCAGCTTGCAGACTGAATTTTTCAACAGCTTTGTTTACCAGCGCTTGTTTTTTTTGGGCTACTTTTTTTGATCAAGCAAAAAAAGTAGCTTTAAAAGAAGTAGTTTTTTTTAAAAAAATGAATAAAATCTTCAATAATCTATAAAATATGGCTGCCACGCAAGTGAACGGACAATGGCGTCAACTTAAGGTTTAGCTGTTATTGATAACCAAGTAGAATAGGAGGGTAGGCTAATCATGAATTGCCTTAAGTTGACGCCATTGAGTGAACGGATACCAATATGGGACTAAACATCCGTCTAGACTCCAGCTATATAATTTTTGTTCCGTCCAAAGTTCTTGCCAATATTTTTCTCGTTCCAAAAAATTATAGGATTAAGGTAAAAGGGCGTATGGTCATTTTTTTAAGTTTTTAGGCATAAAAAATTGCTTTGGTTATTTCTCATTGGTTTGATGATACAAATATAATGGGTTGGTATGCATTATGCTACCCTAGCAGGGTTAATGGATTATTTTTACTACGTTTTTACCAAGAAAATTTGCTGGTTTAGTTTTTTTTTTACAACTTAGCAAATATATTTTTCAATCAATGTACGATCGGAGCGTCATCGATTGATTTACTGAACCAGTGTATCACATTAACAAATAATACAATGCAAACTAGAAATACTAGAAATAAAATTTCTCCCCCACAACTGGGTGCCCTTCTGGTCGCCTTGTTTAACAGCTTCATTTTTAGCGCGTATTCATCCTGCGGAAGAGGAGTAGGAGTAGGAAATAATGAAAAAATTATGCAAAAGCTGCAAGAGGTAGACATTAATATGAAGCAAAGTAAGCAAGAAGCGTTAAATGGTGCAGCACAAACAGAAAAGCTGTATCAGGCAGTTGAGGAAGGGTTTAAAGAATTAAAAATAGCTTTAAGTGAAGGGGAAAATGCAAAACAAGTAGAAGTAGAAGAGTTATATCAAAAACTCATTAAAAAACTTGACGCTATAGAAGCATGGCCAGGAGAATCATACGTTTATTCCTATGGAATAGGTAACCATTCAGACGAAACGGTAAAAAAAAAGCTTAACGAAAGTGAGCAAAAGTTGACTGATGCAACCGATACAATAGAAGAATTAGGAAAATTATTAGCAGAAAAGGAAACAATTCGGCTTGATTTGGAAAAAAAATTGCAGGAAACCGATGTTAGGGTAAACTGTTTAGAGAATGAAAACAATACATTAAAAGGATCTAATAAGAAAAAGGACGATGGAATATTAAAGTTGAAAACTATCTTGAAAAGATATCTTGAAGATATAGAAGTGCTAAATAATATAAAAAAGAAGTTAGAAACGCGTATTTCGAAAGAAAGAGATATAAACGAATCGCTTCTAGCCGGTCTTGATTGTTCGGAAAATGATTTTAGAAAAAACAATCCAACAGATGATAAGGCTGGAATAAAAGAAATTAAAAATATTAAAGAAGAGGTTTGTGAGTCTTGGGAAGCATTTCAAGCATCTCAAGCGGAATATCAGGATGAAATAGCTGGATATCAGGCTATAATAGCCATGTTACAAGAGAACATAAGCGATTTAAGAATTGATAATAGCGATTTAAGAACTGATAATAGCGATTTAAGAATTGATAATGAATTACTGACATATTACAATGATCTATTAAAATTAAATCGCAAAATTGAAAACAAAAAAGAAAATGAGCAAACAAAAAAATCTAATAAAGAAGCTGACAAGTGGAGAAAGGAATTAATAAAAAAGGATGGAAAATTAGACAAGTCAAAAAAACAGGTAGAAGACCTTCAGCAGGCAAACGCTAATTTGAAAAATGAATTAAACGAGCTCGGTCCATGTATAGTGATAGATGGTAATATGGAACGTGTACAGAACACAAACAATCAGCTTTCCAATGAGCTTAAGAATGAAATAAAGAAACGAGAAAAAGCAGAAGAGGAACTTGCATATCTAAGGGAGATATGTGAAGAATTTTCGAGAGAAAATAAAGAATTAAAAGAAAAAGAATACGCATATTTAAAGGAAAAAGAATACATATATGAAAATCCTTTAAAGACAAAATTGAGTCGAGATCAATGTGAAGGCGAAGTTGTGTATGAGTAAATCCATTATTGCGTGCTGATTAAACTAAACAGATACAATCTATAATATCGCTGCCATGCAAGTGAACAATACGGTTGGTTGAATACTAGCAATTTTATATAATATCCAGAGGGGTACCTATGGTAGCTAGTAGATTCTTTGCCGAAACAATGCTATTGATCTGTGTATTAATAGTAAAGATTAGATTACCTTCTATCTTTTTTAATTGACAGCAAGTTGCGTTTTGTTGAATATATTGGATAATATAATCCCACATTTCTTGGTTTCTTTTCTGAAAATCAGATCCTAAGTAACAACATAAGATTTGGCCCTTTAATGAAAGTTTTTGAAAACCAATTCGTTGTGCTTCCCAGCGAAGTGGTATCGTTTCCAATAAGGTTTCTACGGGAATGGGTAGGGGACCAAATCTATCTACTAGCTCTTCTTTAAAGAGGTTTAATTGATTATTATCTTTAATTTTACTTAACCTTGTATAGAGCAACATCCGCTGAGCTGTATTTTGAACATATGTTGATGGTAAAAGCGCTTCGTAATCGGTTTCAATAGAACATTCGCTGTAGGGTCGTGTTGTTTTTGGATCTTTGGTAAATAACGTTTTAAAATCTTTATTTTTGACCTCTTCTATAGCATCTTCTAATATTTTATAGTAGGTCTCACAACCAATATCTGCCATAAATCCACTTTGGGCTGCTCCGAATAGGTTGCCAGCACCACGTATGTCTAAATCCCTCATAGCCAGTTTAAAACCATCACCTAATTCTGATAATTCTTCCAATGCAGCTAGCCTGAGTTTTGCTTCTGGTGTAAGATTAATATTTTCGGGGATCAATAGGTAACAAAAGGCTTGGGTATTAGAACGCCCTACTCTTCCACGTATTTGATGTATATCAGCAAGACCCAAGAGATGACTATCATTGATGATAATGGTGTTAGCATTGGGGATATCCATGCCAGATTCTATAATACTGGTGGCTACTAATACATCGTAACGTCCTGCTATAAACTGTAATATCTTTTCTTCAAGGGTAGAGCCGGTCATTTGACCATGGGCTACACAAATGCGAGCAGTGGGTAATAAGCTTGCTAAGGTTTGCGCTATGGCGTTAATGTTATTTACCTTATTGTGTAGGAAAAATACCTGCCCATTGCGGGCTATTTCAGCTTCTATAGCAGCCTTAATAATTTTCAAATCAAAGTGATATAACGTTGTTTTAACAGGACGCCTATTGGCAGGGGGTGTGGTAAGCATACTTAAATCCCTTGCACCCATCAAAGAAAAATGAAGGGTGCGTGGAATAGGTGTAGCGGTTAAAGTTAAGGTATCTACGTTTAAGCGTAGCTGTTTGAGTTTTTCTTTAGCACTTACGCCAAATTTCTGTTCTTCATCGATAATCAGCAATCCTAAATCTTTAAACTTTACATCTCGCATAAGCAGTTTGTGTGTACCAATAAGGATATCTATCTTACCAGAAGCCGTATAAGCTAGCGTTTGCTGAATTTCTTGCTTGGTTTTAAAACGATTGATATAATTGACTCGAATCGGTAGATTCGCCAGTCTATTGATAAAAGTGTTATAATGTTGTAAAGCTAAAATAGTAGTAGGCACCAGTAAGGCAACTTGTTTACCATATTCTGCTGCTTTAAAAGCGGCACGAATCGCTACCTCTGTTTTACCAAATCCTACATCACCACAAACCAGTCGGTCCATGGGTTCGGGGCGTTCCATATCTTCTTTAATAGCAGCAATAGCCAATGCCTGGTCTGGTGTATCTTCATAGTAAAAGGAGGCGGCTAATGCTGCATCTAGTACCGTATCTTTTCCAAAAGCAAATCCTGTAGTTTTTTTGCGTTCTGCATATAGGGTTATCAATTCTTTGGCAATATCTTTGATCTGTTTTTTTACGGCACTTTTTTTATTACTCCAGGCAACCGTACCCAATTTATGCAAATTGGGTACGGTGCCATCTTTGCTAGTGTATTTGCTGATCTTATGTAAATCATGTACGTTTACATAGACCACGTCATTGTCTTTGTAAATCAGTCGAATAGCTTCTTTTTTATGCGTATTGATAGGCAAGGTGTGTAATCCAGAAAATCGACCAATACCAAAGTCACTGTGTACCACATAATCCCCAATTTGGAAATGGCTAAATGTATCTATGAGTAACGCTTCTGTAGGGGAGTAGCTTTTGGGTGGTTGATACCTGTAGTATCTGTTAAAAATTTGATGATCGGCATAGCAGACTATCTTGGCTGTATGATCTATATAACCTTCTCGTAAACCAAGTAGAAGAGGGGTAAAGACTGGTTTGGGTTCTTTTTCGTGTAAAATGGCGTCGAGTCGTGCCAATTGCCCTGTAGAAATAGCCGTAATAAATACCTTATAGTTATGTTGATTTCTCTTATAGAGATCTTCAGTTAAAAGATTAAAATTTTGTTGAAAATAGGGTTGTTTTTCAGAATCGTAATCTATAATCAGCTCCTGAGCTGAAGCAATGGATTGCGTTTGTCCAAATGTAATCTGGTGAAAGGGGGCAATAGAGGCTATAAAACTTTCACGGGTTTCATAGGGGGTATGCGTAGCGGTTAATGGATCAATAGGCACAGTATCGTTAAGTTTTTGAAGGGCTTCCAAAGCATTACTTTTATTTTGTATCCAGATGCAAGTTCCTGCTGGTAGACAACTGGAAAAGGAAGTGTAAGCTAAACGATGTTCTGCTATAATTTCTTGATTGGATAAAATGGTTACAGTTGTTGTTTTTTTGAAAGTTTTTTGATCTTTAGGATTAAAAATGCCTATGCTGGAAACGGTATTGCCCCATAGTGTGATCCGGTAGGGAAATGATTCAGAAGCGGAATATATATCAATAATGCCTCCGCGTATGGCAAATTCGCCTTGCTTATAGACAAAGTCTACCTTTGTAAATCTTTGGGCCCTAAGTGTTTTTTTTAATTCTTGAAGCGATAACGTTTGACCTACTTCTATTTTAGAGCTTATGTCAGTGATTAGAGATGGGTCTAAGATCTTTTCTGATAGCGCTGCTATATGGGTAACCACCCATGCAATAGATTTTTTTTCACTGATAGCATGTATTATTTCTGTTCGTTTATGTTGAATAATTTTGTTATGCGCTGAGGAGTCTACTGTTCTCTTTTCTAAACCAGGCAGCAGCAGAATGGAATGGGCAGGTACTAGATTGCTCAAATCTCCATAAATAGCCCATGCTGCTTCTTTATTTTCGAGTACAACTAGCTGTAGCTGATTGGAGTAATGCTGTAGTGCAGCGATTAGCAGCGCATCTAAGCTTCCTGAGATGCCCCGTAGATGTGGGTGCAGGGTTGTATGCTGCGGATCCTGTTTGAGGTACGCTTTTAGCTTTTGTACAATTTTGTTTTCTTGGTATAATGCTATAAAATCTTTGATCTGCAAGATAGGGTAGGGTTAAGGTAATCTGATATTTATAGTCTTTCAGTGTATCCGTTCACTTGCATGGTAGCCATATTTTATAGATTATAGCAATTAAAGCTACTTTTTTTGCTTGATCAAAAAAGTAGCCAAAAAAAATCAATCGCTGGTGAAAAAACTGTTGAAAAGAAATGGAAAAAACCGAAAATCAAATCTCGCCCCTACGGAGCTCAGACAAATTGATTTTCTTTTATTTTTTCCATTTCTTTTCTTTCCACAGTTTTTTCAAGGCGCATTTTCTATAACTTACATTATATGTACTATTTCTAATTGGTACGAACACGAATACGCATAGCCCACACTACTACGCATAGCCCACACTACTAAACGGATACCATATCATCTAACAGTTTATATTGCTATAAATATAATAAACTGTTAGATTAAATTCAATTCAATTTAGTACGAGACGCTAATGCCTCTATTCCGTAGTTCCGCTATTTCCTTGTTATTTATCAGGTTACCGGTTAGATAAAGCCATCTTAGCTGCGTTAGGTTCTCTAATCCAGTAATAATAGCTGTAAGTCGGTTATAGCTTAGGACGAGATATTCTAATTGCCTTAAGTCCTCTAATCCAGTAATATCTGTAAGTCGGTTACTGTTTAGATAAAGTTTTTGTAGCTGCGTTAAGTTCTCTAATCCAGCAATAGCTGTAAGTTGGTTATGGTTTAGGTAAAGACATTTTAGCTGCGTTAAGTTCTTTAATCCAGCAATAGCTGTAAGTTCGTTATTGCTTATGTCAAGTTCTAGTAGCTGCGTTAAGTTCTCTAATCCAGTAATAGCTGTAAGTTGGTTATGGTTTAGGTAAAGAGATTTTAAGTGCGTTAAGTTCTTTAATTCAGTAATATCTGTAAGCTGGTTATTGCCTAAGTTGAGATATTTCAATTGCGTTAATTTTTTTAATCCAGTAATAGCTCTAAGTCGGTTACCGATTAGATAAAGCCATCTTAGCTGCGTTAAGTTCTCTAATCCAGTAATAGTCGTAAGTTGGTTATGGTTTAGATTGAGATGTCTTAAATTATTTTTAGTATCCTCAGATAAGACCGATAAAAATGCATTTAATGCATCATCACCAACATTTAGGCCATTTAGGTCAAGTGCGCCCAAAGGGGCCCTATCTTGGTTAAGTAAGTGAAGGGATAGCAATGGCCTATCGTTCCTGTTCAACAGATTTACTAGTCTTATTAAGGAACGTATACGATTCTCATCCATAGGGCCACAATAACGAACATGTTGTATCCTAAATGCTTTCGCATAAGAAAGTCCTTGCTCAAAAAGCGCTTGACTACTTCCATTTATTTCATAAGGTTTATGGGCATTCTTATACCGCTCCCTAACTACGTCTTCTGTAACATTTTTAAACCGTCTATTGACAAAACGTGATGATTGCATGTCCTCTTCGTCATAGAGATGCCCTATAATTTCACACAAAAGCTCATTAGAGACATCAGTAATATTAACATGCTGCTTACCTTCTTGACAAGAAATAACTATACTACATGCCAGAAAATGTAATGCTTTATGTAGATTGGAATGGTTCTGCATAATATTTTATATTTTTTACTATTATATCTTGTTATTTTTTATTTTAGATGATCTACTCCGTTCAAAAATTAAAAGCAAGGGAATGTTAGCAAGGCAATGTTAAAATTGTGTTAACTACCAAAGATCACTACAAATTATAAAGTAAACAAAACATAAGACACGGTATAGATATGCAATATGATGCAGGCATTGTGCATTTAAAATATGCATTTCTTACATAGGTCAACAAAACAAATAAGGTATCCGTTCACTTGTTTGGCAGCGGTATTATAGATTACAGTAAATGGCTAATAATTGATGATTTTATCCATTTTTTTAAAGCTACTTTTTTGCTTGATCAAAAAAAGTAGCCAAAAAAAATCAAGCGCTGATGAACAAAGCTGTTAAAAATTCAGTCTGAAAGCTGAAAATCAGAACTCGCCCTCTACGGTTACTCAATGGATTTGGGAAGCTGGCAAGGCGCGCGAGGGTGAAGTGCACGCAGCATAGTACCCACTATGCGAGTACACTGAATCCCGAAGCGGAACGCAGCCAGCTTTTCAAAGACGAAGAGTAGGCTCAAACAGGCTGATTTTTTACCACCTTTCAGACTGAATTTTTCTAATCACAACTTTGTTCAAGGCGCGTTTTTTATAAACTTACATTATTGCGCATTTCTAAATACGAACGTGAAAAAATACGAATAGGCCACACCACTGAACGGATAGTGATGAACTTCCTACGCTACTACTTGTCCATGTTAATTATTGTATAACCATATTAGGCAATTCTGAGGAGATTGTGTCAAGATCTGTGTTATATGCTTTTGTCGCTGCTATTGCTACTTCCGCTAAGCTTGAGAAGAAGAGCGTTAAATTTACTTCTTTGCTATTTTCCTTTAGATATACAGCATGGGCTTCACAAAATTTACTATTTGCTACCGAAGATGCAGCAGCGGCTTCTTGAAAATACTCCTTAACTTTTATATTACTTGCTACGCTTGCTGCTAGTTTAAATGCTTTCGCTGTTTTTACTAATGCCTGGTCCAATGCTAGTAATGCTTCTCTTTTTTGTGATGCTATTTCTGAGGCTAATACTATTTTAGATGTAAAGTCATTTTTTTTAAATTTAGAGTTATCTTTGACTGATAAATCCTTAAATCTTGCCCATAAGCCTTCTATCAACGTTGCATATTTGTCTGCTGCTACCTCTACCTCCAAGTTTTCTACTGTAGAAGATACAGTTGCTGCTTGTTGGAATTCCTTTAATGCCAGTTGGCATGGTACTAGATCCACACTACTAAGGGACATAAGTAGTATATATTGCGTGAGATTATAATCTTTTATGGCTGCTTCATGAAATGCTTGTGCTGATACGTTAAATGCCTCTGCGACTGTCGCATTTTTTTCTACAATTGCTGCTCTTTTCAGGGCTTCTGAGTAAAGATGGTATATTAGACTGGCGTTAACTATGCCCTTATCAGCCCATTGTTTAAGGTAGTTAAAAATAACTATAGGATCTTTAGCTTGTATAGCTGAATCTTGGTATTGGCTGCTAGAAGGAATTTCAGGAAGTTCTTCCTCTTGTTTAAGGTAGTTAAAAATAACTGTAGGATCTTTAGCTTGTATAGCTGAATCTTGGCATTGGCTGTTAGAAGGAATTTCAGGAAGTTCTTCCTCTTGTTTTACTTCTTGCTTTGGCGTTAGCAAAAAGCCCCTTTTCATATTACTTACCTGTTTGCTACATCCAGCTAAGGCTAAAGCTAGGGTCGTTCTATACAATAGAGGAGTTAATATTGTTTTGGTTCTGTTAGTCATATTGTTTAAATATTTTGTGTTAATTAAATTGCAGTTATCGTATGCAGTTATCGTAAATTACTTATCTATAATTACTTATCTATTTTTGGATATTCTTCATTATGGATAATAACCTGCTATAAATAATATAGTACCAAATATAGGGACAAAAAGATTTAAATTGCAAATTATACACTAACTAATTAGGCAATTTTGTTTGTTCAAGGCGCGTTTTTTATAAAATTACATTATTGCGCATTTCTAAATACGAACGTGAAAAAATACGAATAGGCCACACCACTGAACAGATACCATATCATCTAACAGTTTATATTGCTATATATAAAATATAATAAACTGTTAGATTAAATTCAATTTAGTATGAGACGTTAACGCCTCTATTCCGTAGTTCCGCTATTTCCTTGTTATTTATATTTATCAGGTTACCGGTTAGATAAAGCCATATTAGCTGCGTTAATTTCTCTAATCCAGTAATATCTGTAAGTTGGTTATGGCTTAGGTCGAGATCTTTTAATTGCGTTAATTTCTCTAATCCAGTAATATCTGTAAGTTGGTTATGGCTTAGGTCGAGCCTTCTTAGCTGCGTTAATTTCTCTAATCCAGTAATATCTGTAAGTTGGTTATGGTTTAGGTTGAGATCTTCTAATTGCGTTAATTTCTCTAATCCAGTAATATCTGTAAGTCGGTTATGGCCTATGTCAAGTTTTTGTAGCTGCGTTAATTTCTCTAATCCAGTAATATCTGTAAGTTGGTTATAGCTTAGATAGAGGTTTTCTAGCTGCGTTAAGTTCTTTAATCCAGTAATATCTGTAAGTTGGTTACTAAATAGTAAAAGCAATCTTAGCTGCGTTAATTTCTCTAATCCAGTAATATCTGTAAGTTGGTTTTCGTGTATAAGAAGTTCTTTTAGCTTCGTTAAGTTCTCTAATTCAGTAATATCTGTAAGTTGGTTATAGCTTAGATAGAGGTTTTCTAACTGCGTTAATTTCTCTAATCCAGTAATATCTGTAAGTTGGTTATTGCTTATGTCAAGTTTTTGTAGCTGCGTTAAGTTCTCTAGTCCAGGAATAGCGGTAAGTTGGTTACCTCTTAGATTGAGTTCTCTTAAGTTATTTTTAGTATCATCAGATAAGATCGATAAAAATGAATTTAATGCATCACCAATATTTAGGCTATCTAGGTCAAGCTTGTTCACAGGGTCCCTATTTTGGTTAAGCAAGTGAAGGGATAGCAATGGCCTATCGTCCCTGTTCAACAGATCTGCTAGCCTTATTAAGGAACGTATACGATACCTATCCATAGGGCCACGATAACGAACATGTTGTATCCCAAATTTTTTCACATAAGAAAGTCCTTTCCTAAAAAGCGCTTGACTACTTCCATTTATTTCATAAGGTTTATGGGCAGTCTTATACTGACTCCTAACTACGTCTTCTGTAACATTTTTAAACCGTCTATTGACAAAACGTGATGATTGCATGTCCTCTTCGTCATAGAGATGCCCTATAATTTTACACAAAAGCTCATTAGAGACATCAGTAATCTTAGCATGCTGCTTGCCATTTTGACAAGAAATAATTATACTACATACCAGGAAATGTAATGCCTTATGTAGATTGAAATGGTTCTGCATAATGTTTTATATTTTTTACTATTATATCTTGTTATTTTAGATGATCTACTCCGTTCAAAAATTTAAAAGCAAGGGAATGTTAGCAAGGCAATGTTAAAATTGTGTTAACTACCAAAGATCACTACAAATATAAAGTAAACATAAGATAAAGCAAGGTATCTGTTCAGTCTTGTAGACTATGCGTAGCTTGCTTCTTTTATCAAATTTTTTTGCTATTGCAACGGCCTTATAAGGATTAATACCCTGAAAAATAAATAATAGCCATAAATAATAGCCCATTTTGCAATGGCTCTTACTATAGCATGTCTATTGCTTTATGGACCATGTTAGCATTTTTTGCATCCCTGGCCTGAGCCAAATAACGTCTGTACTTAGTTTTTTGTCTATCTTTTTTATTTCAGCCGTATCACGCAACTTTATTTCAGCCGCATCACGCAACTGATGGTGATGGGCTGTATGGCTATATATTACCAATGTTTGGAACTTAACAACTTTTTCTAAAGTAGTTATCTCATCTAACAATTTTTGTTTTATTAGGAGGTAGTCTGCCTCAAGTTTAGCGCCATGCCAGCTATACCAATCAGATGGAATAGAGTCGATGGCAAGGATAACTTTTCCATGCCAGACTGCCATTATGCCCCCGGACCAGCGCCGTAGATAAGGAACGTTGTGGATGGGTTGTAAATTATGGCAAATTAAATCTCCGTTATGATCTTGTAAAGTAAAAGATAAGGCGTAGTTATGATAGCAAATCAATTTACATTGACGTTGAGCTGCTATAGTAGATTGTATAGCGCCTGCAGCATAACATGCTATGCATACAGTTATGAGAAGGGGATAGATTAGATTTTTATATTTGAGAAATAAACAAATAGATATTAATATGAGATATAGTAAAAAAACTTCATAACCCGTTACAGAGCAATTTTGTAAAGTGCTCATAGGCCATTGGGCCATCCAACAGACAAAGGTATTGGTTACAAAAATTAATTTGGTTAGGGTAAAGCCCAGCACTGTGCCTACTATGGGTAAATAACTACCCGCTAGCCATAAAAGGCTCAATATAAGGATCATAAATATAGCGGGTACGACTGCCCAATTGGCGATAATAAAGTAGAGAGGAAATTGTTTAAAATAATACAAAATAATTGGTAATGTACTGATTTGTGCTGAAATAGATAAGGAAGTAGCCGTCCAAATTTTTTGTAGCCAATAATTTTTTACGGTTATTACGCTATGGATATGGGGTTGCAGATAGAGAATGCCCAAAGTTGCCATATAGGAAAGTTGAAAACTGCAATGCAGTAGTAAGCATGGATTCCATATTAATATGGCAAAAGCAGAAAAAAACAATCCATTGTAATGGTTGGACCCTCTACGCATTAAAAAACCTAATCTTGCCATAGTGATCATAGTAGTAGCTCGTACTATAGGCGGAGAAAAGCTACATAACCAGCTATATAACCAAAGCACAAGCATTGTACAAATTTCTGATAGCGTAAAAAATCCCATTTTTGTAAAAAAAAATCTAAAAACAGCACCTATTAGTGTATAGACCATGGTTACATGCAAACCAGAAACGGCTAATACATGAATGGTACCTGTATCTATATAGGCTTTGCGTATGAGAGGATTAAATCTGTCTTTTTGGCCAAATAAGAGCGTTTCTACCATCGCAATGGCTTGTGTATCTTGTAGCTTTGTGGTAAGAATTTGGTTACACCATTGACGTATTATTACAGGCCATGTACGATTTTGTTTGGATTTTTGGGTTGACAGCTGAATAAAATCTTTATCCATTTTATGTAAAGTATGATGATATAGGGGCTGATGCGTATTATGTAAGGATATAATGCTATGCGCTTGTGGTATTTGGCTATGATATAGGCTGCGAACGGGAGTGCCACGGATCAGTAAGGTATGGCCTTTTATGGGTTCATACGCATCTTTTTTAGAAAAATAAAGTCGTAGGTGTCCATTGCTGCTATGCCAGCCTGAATGGTTTCGTATATGGGTTACAGAAGCTTTACAAACATAACGAGATGCCTTGTAAACCTTTTCAATATAGATTTGATATCCTTCTAAATTTGGATTGACTGATAACCATGCAGTTAGGCTATTTTGCTGCTTTTGGACGGCATGCAATAATACATTTCCATAGCTCATGACCAGAAGGACAAGAAGCCCTATTGGGTTAAGCCAAGAAAAATCTACTGGTGCAATGTTACCCTTTATAAATTTAAAAGCACCGATATATAGCGTAATGAGTGCACATAAAAGAACAAGCGTAATGGAAAGTTTTATTGGGTAGTAGATGGCCAATATAATTCCGATGATCCAAACTATTGTTAGGCGCAGAAAAGGGATCATCCTTTTCTGCTTTTGCAGATTGCTAGTGCTTGCTGATCCGTTTCCATAATTCCATCTGTATTTTTGGTCATAATATCAGTTGTATATAATACTTCCAAACTATTTGCATAAAGATGCTTTACGAATTCTTTTTGTTTTATATAAAAATATTTTGGTCAATATGCTTATAGCGTATAATATTTTTTATAAGTATTTTAAATGATTATATTCGTCAGTCCCTTTATTAATGTAGAGAGGCAGCTATAGGGTTAACATAATAACTTTATTTCATAATTTCAGCTAGGCTAATGATTTTTTAGTTTACATCTTTCTTTTCCCGTTATTGTTATGGATACAAACAAAATTATTCGATTATTATTGATATCTACCAGTTTTTCTCTGGTATATTTTTATATTCTTAAACCGAAGTCAGAAACCCAGCCTACTACATGTCCTGTTGGTAGTGAAAAGATGGTTCCATTGGGTTTGCCAAGTCCATCTGATTTCGGGATGTCTCTTCCTTTTGCAGCTGCTCTTCAAGGGCAAGAAAAATATATAACGGTTGAAAATGAATTGTTTAAAGTGTTTCTTAGTAGCAAAGGTGGTACTATAAAAAGAGTGGTACTTAAGAAGTACAAAGATAAAGATGGGAAGGAGTTAGCGTTATTGGATAAGCAAAGCAATATGGGTCTTGTTTTTCCTTATAAGGATTTTCTTATAGAAACACAGGCCTTATTTTTTCAAACTGCAGCCAATACCCTCCATACACTCAAAGGTACCCAACAGGCTTCAATAGTTTTTCGATTAGCATTGAGCCCATCGCAATACCTAGAGCAGTGTTTTGAATTTTCTGGAAATAGCTATAAAATACATTACGCTTGGAGAGCCGTTGGCATGGAGGAATACCTAAACAAAGCATGCAATGCCTCTTTTCAATGGCAGATGGATATGAAGAGTCTAGAAGCTGATAGTAAAGCAGATATGTCTAAAAGTACTATTAATTATTACTTATCGGATCGGACATTTGGTGGACTAGAAGAAAGCTCAACAAAGGCTCAAAAAAAGAAATTAGAAGCGCCGATCAAATGGGTAAGTCTTACGCAACGTTTTTTCTCTTCTGCTATTATTGCTGACGATATTTTTGCTACAGGAGATATCAGTATGGAGCCGATATTAAATAAGCAGGATGTAACCAAGGCGGCAAGATTGTCTCTTACATTATCCGCAAAAGAAAAAGAAGAGGGGCGTAGCGCATTTACCTTCTTCTTTGGGCCCAATGACTATAAAACACTTCAAAAAGTTACTGAAGGATTCGAACAAAATTTACCATTGGGGTGGGCAGTGTTCAAATGGGTTAACAAAGGGCTGATTATACCACTTTTTTATTTTTTGGAAAAGTATTTTTCTAACTATGGGCTAATCATCTTTTTAGTGGTTATTATAATCAAATTATTATTGGCTCCACTTTCCTATAAATCTTTTATTTCTATGGCTAAAATGAAGGTCATTAAACCGGAGTTAGATAAGATAAAGGAAAAATATGGGAATAATTTACAAAAAGTACAAACTGAACAATTGGCCTTCTATAGGGAATTAGGCATTAATCCATTGAGTAGTTGTATACCTATGTTACTGCAAATCCCTATTCTGTGTGCTATGTTTAATTTCTTTCCCAATGCTATTGCTTTACGGCAGGTTCCCTTTTTATGGGCACATGATTTATCAACCTATGATAGCATCATACGACTTCCTTTTACTATACCGGTGTATGGCAGCCATGTAAGTTTATTTACCTTGTTAATGGTGTTAGCAACCATTTTTAGTAATCATAGTCAAAGTAGCGCTACAGAAGGTCCCATGAAGGGATTATCCTATATTATGCCTTTAGCTTTTATGTTTATGCTAAACTCTTCTCCCGCTGGGCTAAGTTTTTACTATTTTATTCAGACGGTTATGACCTCTTTACAACAAAAGCTTATAAAATATTTTGTTAACCAGGAAGATATTAAGGAAAAATTAATGGCTACGCAACAAAAAAGAGCAAAACAAGGTGAAAAACCTTCTTTTCAATCTAGGGTTGCTGCTGCTATTCAGGCTAATAATAAAAAAAAGAAATAGCGTTACCTTATTGTATGTATGATTGCCCAGCTAATAGGAAAGTTACTGCACAAAGAGCCAACTTATGTTATCCTAGATGTAGGAGGCGTAGGCTATGAGTTATATATTTCGTTATATACTTTTGCGCAAATAAAAGCATTAGAGCGTTGCACATTGTTGAGTGCTATGCATGTAAAAAGCGAGGTTTTTACCCTTTATGGTTTTTATACGCTAGCAGAGAAGGCATGGTGGTTGCGGCTTATTTCCGTCAGTAGCATTGGCCCAAAGACTGCTTTAACCATTTTGTCTTCCCTTGCTCCAGAAGAATTACATTATGCTATCCTGGATAAGAATGAGCGGTTACTTACCTCTATTAAAGGTATTGGTGCAAAAGCTGCTCAGCGACTTATATTAGAATTGACAGATCAAGCTCAAAAATTGCGTTATGTAGTAACGCCTAATACCATAGCACAAAACGCAGTAAACAGTATGGAACAAGATGCCATAATGGCTTTAACTACCTTGGGGCTTACGCAAAAAGTAGCCGAAAAGGCTATTGCAGCGGTAAGAGCACAAGCCATAATGCCACTTACATTAGAGGAACTCATTAAAAAAGCATTGAACCCATTTAGGGATATAGATAACCATATATAACATATATCAAAATAGATTCGTTCACTTGCGTAGCAATCATATTTTCTTGCTGTATTGTGTTTTGGATAAAGATTAGGATTTTTAGGGTTTATGTTTTAAACTTGTTGTACCCTGAAGTAGGGCAATGCTTACATAAAGACATGTGGGCAAATGTATAGCTTATTTATTCAACCATTTTACACGTAAAAAACATATGTTCCGGTTAACATGTATAGTACTATTTAGTCTAATATTTATGATGAGTTGTCAAAAACATAATCACCATATGGATCCGTTAAAGGATACCCCTACTGCTAGTACTAGTGCCCTATCCAATCCAGATCATGAACCAGATCTAGAACCAGATCCTAACGTAGAGGAGATCATAAAAGATTTTAAACAGCTTAGTTTAACAGATTGTAAAAATTTATTTAACCAAATAGAAGGTTTTACTTTAGAAGAT
>NZ_RARA01000027.1:17115-17402 GCF_003788695.1 Candidatus Cardinium hertigii | reverse complement strand
AAGCTGGTAGAAAATCAGCCTGTTTGAGCCCAAGGCTATAGGCCTGGGCGAGTTCTGATTTTCAGCTTGCAGCCTGAACTTTTCAATAGCTTTGTTCACCAGCGCTTGATTTTTTTTGGCTACTTTTTTTGATCAAGCAAAAAAAGTAGCTTTAAAAGAAGTGGTTATTTAAAACAAAGAAGTGGTTTTAAAAAAAATGGATAAAATCATCAATAATCTATAAAATACGCCTGCCACGTAAGTGAACGGACAATGGCGTCAACTTAAGGTTTAGCTGTTATTGATAA
>NZ_RARA01000027.1:15852-17109 GCF_003788695.1 Candidatus Cardinium hertigii | reverse complement strand
AGCTGGGATCTTCTATGCATTACGGAGGGAAGATACTATTATAAATTGGCTATTATTGTTGAAAATTTTCATGTTAAAAATCCAGCTCTATTGGCATCATCTCAGTTTAATGGAAGAGAGGGATTGTTTTCTCGTAAGGAGTTAGTGGTAGGTCTATTTCCTATACTAAAAAAAGCAGAAATAGTAAATGTACTTACGTTAGATAGTTTAGAGCCGTTTATACAGTATGCGTATTGGATAGATGAACGTAGTGGTGAATATGACAAATGCAAACAGTGGGTTAATTCAGCATTAAAAGAACTGGAAGTAGCATTGAATTTGGATCTACTTACAGCATATACGTTCCCATTATTAATGAAATGTATAAGGAGAGAAGGTGATACAGGATGTATTCTATCTTCAAGAAGTAGTTTTTTGAAAAAGCTAAAAAATCAAAACATTCTTACACAGGATAATTTTCAGTTGTTATTAACTACAAAGATACCCGGACCCTTTTTTACAAAACCCTTTTTTACAGAACCCTTTTTTACAGAACCCTTTTTTACAGAACCCTTTTTTACAGCTGAAGCTCGTTTAGAGAGTATGGAATTACTGTTCGGAGCAGGTTTACTTACAGAGCATAACTTGCAGGTATTACTATCCCATGAAGAAGAAGAAGTAGAGGAGGTGAATATCACCTTACAAGTACTTACTGAGTTAGGCTTACTGACGCAGGGTATGTTTCAAGTAATAATGGAATCAAAACTAGAAGGGTTAACTCTACACCATCGCCCTCACCCTCAAGGCAAAATATTTCAGTTAGATTTAGATTTAAATATGTTAGTTTCCAATCCCAATCCAGAGGCAATAAATCGTCCTCCAAAAATCCTTTTTTTTAAGGATATTATTATGCAACTAAATACCGCCGGTTTATTTACAGCTGCCAACTTTAAGCTTCTTTTCGCTTCTAAGCTTAGTATGGGCACAATAATAAATAGAATACGACAGTTGAAAAGTGCAAACGTGTTTACGGAGGATGAGCTACAATTGCTACTAAAATCATCTTTATAAGCCATAGATGTAATACTTAGGTAAAAGATGGTATCCTTTCACTTGCGTGACAGCAAAGCAGTATTTGTTCACTTGCGTGGTAGCCATATTTTATGTATCCGTTCAGTGCTGTGGCCTATGCGTATTTTTTCACGTTCGTATTTAGAAATAGCGCAATAATGTAAGTTTATAAAAAACGCGCCTTGAACAAAGCTGTGATTAGAAAAG
>NZ_RARA01000027.1:0-15843 GCF_003788695.1 Candidatus Cardinium hertigii | reverse complement strand
CTGAACCAGATAATAAACCAAATAATAAAAATGAAATAGAGGAAATCATAAAAGATTTTAAACAGCTTAGCTTAACAGATTGTAAAAATTTATTTAACCAAATAGAAGGTTTTACTTTAGAAGATCGTAATAATTTAGAAGAAATGTATAAGGAGATACAACTATCCGGTTATCTGCTACAGCACCTTAACGATGGAGGTTTGTTAAATCCAGGAAACTTTAGGAAAGTAGTAAATTTAATGGAGGGTTTTCCTAGTGGGCTTTCTGATCGTTATGCTTTTAGCTTAATATTTGCAAGAATTTGTCAAGCTGGTCTTCTTACACAACAAAATTTGGATCAATTAGTGGATACTATAAGTTATGTATCTCAACAAAATAATTTAGAAGGTTTATTGGCAGCTGCACTGGCTTTTAAGAAGCTTTATGCAAAAAAACTTTTAACCCACGACAATTTTAATAAAGCTATCAGTTATAAGACAGTTTTCTCTGATTTAATGAATCTATTAAATCAACTTGATGCTATTAACTATCTAAATCAGGAATTGTTAACATCGTTATTAGCAGATGAAAAGAGCTGGGATCTTCTATGCATTACGGAGGAAAGATACTATTATAAATTGGCTATTATTGTTGAGAATTTTCATGTTAAAAATCCAGCTCTATTGGCATCATCTCAGTTTAATGGAAGAGAGGGATTGTTTTTTTGTAAGGACTTAGTGGTAGGTCTATTTCCTATACTAGAAAAAGCAGCAATAGTAAATGTACTTACGTTGGATAGTTTAGAGCTGTTAATAAAGCATGCGCGTTCGTTGAGTAGCGATGGTCGTACATATAACACATACAAACAGTGGGCTGATTCAGCATTAAAAGAACTGGAAGTAGCATTGAATTTGGATCTGCTTACAGCATATACGTTCCCATTACTAATAAAATGTACCATGCTAACAACAACAAGGAATATTCTATCTTCAAGAAGTAAGTTTTTGAAGCAGCTAAAAGTTCACAACTTTCTTACACAGGATAATTTTCAGTGGTTATTAACTGCTAATACAAGGGCACATTTACCCTATTTTATACCTATGTTAAAGAACATGGAACTACTGTTCGGAACAGATTTGCTTTTTACAAAAAATAACTTGCAGCTATTACTATCCCATGAAGAAGTAGAGAGCGTGAATATCATCTTAAAAGTACTTACTGACTTAGGCTTACTGACGCAGGATATGTTTCAAGTAATAATGGAATCAAAACTAGGAGAGTTAATTGTACACCCTCAAGGCGAAAGATTTGGTCCCTTTTTTAGAGGCCGTTTGTTAAAGGAGCTTATTACGGAACTAAATACCGTCGGCTTATTTACAGCTGCCAACTTTAAGCTTTTTTTTGCTTCTAGGCTTAGTATGAGCACACTAACAAATGGTATACAACAGTTAAAAAGTGCAAACGCGTTTACGAAGGATGAGCTACAATTGCTACTAAAATCACTTTATAAGCCATAGATGTAATACTTAGGCAAAAGATGGTATCCTTTCACTCAATGGCGTCAACTTAAGGCAATTCATGATTAGCCTACCCTCCTATTCTACTTGGTTATCAATAACAGCTAAACCTTAAGTTGACGCCATTGTCCGTTCACTTGCGTGGTAGCCATATTTTATAGATTACAGCAAATGGGTAGTATTCAATAATTGATTATTATATCCATTTTTTAAAAAACTACTTCTTTTAAAGCTGCTTTTTTTGCTTGATCAAAAAAAGTAGCCAAAAAAAATCAAGCACTGGTGAATAAAGCTGTTGAAAATTCCAGGTTGCAAGCTGAAAATTAGAACTCGCCCCCTACGGTTACTCAATGGATTTGGGAAGCTGGCAAGGCGCGCGAGGGTGAAGTGCACGCAGCATAGTACCCACTATGCGAGTACACTGAATCCCGAAACGGAACGCAGCCAGCTTTTCAAAGACGAAGAGTAGGCTTAAACAGGCTGATTTTCTACTAAGCTTGCAGCCTTTCTTTTCTAATCACAGCTTTGTTCAAGGCGCGTTTTTTATAATCTTGCATTATTGCGCTATTGCTAGGTACAAACATGAACAAATACGCATAGGCCACTCCACTGAACGGATCCATCCCCGTTTACCAGTTGTAGTTAAATCTTAATATCCATTCAATTTTCTATAAAAATTGATTACCAGTAATATTATGAATAATAATATGCTGCATGTTTAAATTTGTTTAAACTAACTATACAAGTAATGTAGGAATTACATTAAAAACATTTTTGCCACGCAGGTGAAGGGATACTGGATACTTTTTGCTAGATCCCAAAAGTATGAGTACTTTTGCTGTATTGTGTTTTGGATAAAAAATTAGGATTTTTAGGGTTTATGTTTTAAATTTGTTGTTCCCTAAAGCAGAGCTAATTTAATTTACATTAAAAAAGACATGTGGGCAAATGTATAGCTTATTTATTCAACAATTTTACACGTAAAAACATATGTTTCGGTTAACATGTATAGTATTATTTAGTCTAATATTTATGATTAGTTGTCAAAAACATAATCACCATATGGATCCGTTAAAGGATACGCCTACTACTAGTACTAGTGCCCTATCCAATCCAGATCCTGAACCAGATAATAAACCAAATAATAAAAATGAAATAGAGGAAATCATAAAAGATTTTAAACAGCTTAGCTTAACAGATTGTAAAAATTTATTTAACCAAATAGAAGGTTTTACTTTAGAAGATCGTAATAATTTAGAAGAAATGTATAAGGAGATACAACTATCCGGTTATCTGCTACAGCACCTTAACGATGGAGGTTTGTTAAATCCAGGAAACTTTAGGAAAGTAGTAAATTTAATGGAGGGTTTTCCTAGTGGGCTTTCTGATCGTTATACTTTTAGCTTAATATTTGCAAGAATTTGTCAAGCTGGTCTTCTTACACAACAAAATTTGGATCAATTAGTGGATACTATAAGTTATGTATCTCAACAAAATAATTTCGAAGGTTTATTGGCACCTGCANTGTCATGAGTTTTTTAGCGTGTTCAGGATGACTAAACAATTGCCANCTTACTATATTGAAGCATAATAGTGTAGGAATATATAAATTTGGTTGCTAATAAAAAATAAAAGATAAAAAGTAGTTGCTGATGTTTTTCTAGTGTGTATCTGTTCACATTTGTTACAACATAACACTGTTAACAAAGAGTAAAAATTATGACTTACCTAAACAGACAAGTTAACAAAATTGCAGCCAAATAACCATGGATAATTCTATCACCATATTCTACTACAAATAGCTGTTCGCCTAAAATAATTAATAACACTTTAATAAAATTCCTATAATCAGATCTATTATATCATTTCTATTTAAAACAGTTATACCATGGTGCAATGCCAAGCTACTATGTGGCCGAACTTGTGCTTTATAACCTGAGACCGTTGCAATTTTTATATTGTAACGGCCTCTATTTGGATAAAAATTAGGATTTTTAGGGTTTATGTTTTAAACTTGTTGTGCCCTAAAGCAGGGCAATGCTTACATAAAGACATGTAGGCAAATGTATAGCTTACTTATCCAACAATTTTACACGTAAAAAACATATGTTCCGGTTAATATTTATATTTAGTCTAATATTTATGATTAGTTGTCAAAAACATAATCACCATATGGATTCGTTAAAGGATACGCCTACTAGTACTAGTGCCCTATCCAATCCAGATACTGAACCAGATAATAAACCAAATAATAAAAATGAAATAGAGGAAATCATAAAAGATTTTAAACAGCTTAGCTTAACAGATTGTAAAAATTTATTTAACCAAATAGGAAGTTTTACTTTAGAAGATCGTAATAATTTAGAAGAAATGTATAAGGAGATACAACTATCCGGTTATCTGCTGCAGCATCTTAACGATGGAGGTTTGTTAAATCCAGGAAACTTTAGGAAAGTAGTAAATTTAATGGAGGGTTTTCCTAATGAGCGTTATGATCGTTATACTTTTAGCTTAATATTTGCAAGAATTTGTCAAGCTGGTCTTCTTACACAACAAAATTTGGATCAATTAGTGGATACTATAAGTTATGTATCTCAACAAAATAATTTCGAAGGTTTATTGGCACCTGCAATGGCTTTTAAGAGACTTTATGCAAAAAAGCTTTTAATCCACGACAATTTTAATAAAGCTATCAGTTATAAGACAGTTTTCTCTGATTTAATGAATCTATTAAATCAACTTGATGCTATTAACTATCTAAATCAGGAATTGTTAACATCGTTATTAGCAGATGAAAAGAGCTGGGATTTTCTATGCATTACGGAGCAAAGATACTACTATAAATTGGCTAGGGTTGTTGAGAATTTTCATGTTAAAAATCCAGATCTATTGGCAACACCTCAGGTTAATGGAAGGGAGGGATTGTTTTTTTGTAAGGACTTAGTGGTAGGTCTATTTCCTATACTAGGAAAATCAGCAATAGTAAATGTACTTACGTTGGATAGTTTAGAGCTGTTAATAAAGCATGCGCGTTGGTTGGATAACGGTGGTCGTGCATATGACATATACAAACAGTGGGCTGATTCAGCATTAAAAGAACTGGAAGTAGCACTGAATTTGGATCTGCTTACAGCATATACGTTCCCATTACTAATGAAATTTACCATGCGAAGTTTTACAAGCGGTAGTCTATCTTCAAGAAGTAACTTTTTGAAGCAGCTAAAAGATCAAAACCTTCTTACACAGGATAATTTTCAGTTGTTACTAACTCCTAAAAGGACATCCTTTTTTGCAACTAAATATCGTTTAGAGAGCATGGAACTACTGTTCGAAGCAGGTTTGCTTACACAAAATAACTTGCAGGTATTACTATCCCATAAAGAAGCAGAGGAGGTGAAGATCACTTTACAAGTACTTACTGAGCTAGATTTACTGACGCAGGGTATGTTTCAAGTAATAATGGAATCAAAACTAGGAGAGGTAATTCAAAACCCTCAAGTCGAAATGTTGCAGTTAAATTTAAATGTATTAGATTTAAATGATGCAATGGAGCAATCTTCAAAAGTCCTTTTTAAGGATATTATTACCCAGCTAAATACCGCCAACTTATTTACAGCTGCCAACTTTAAGCTTCTTTTCGCTTCTAAGCTTAGTATGAGGGCAATAATAAATGGTATACAAGAATTAAAAAGTGCGAACATGTTTACGGAAAATCATCTGCAATCGCTACTAAAATAATCTGTTTATTCTTGTTTTACAGATATATTACGTGTACTATACAGATCCAATCTATTGACATAGGCTAACTTTAAGAGGTTATTGACTTGCAGTAAGGGGAGGGATAGAGAATGGAAACGCCTAGAGTATCCGTTCAGTGGTGTGGCCTATGCGTATTTTTTCACGTTCGTATTTAGAAATAGCGCAATAATGCAAGTTTATAAAAAATGCGCCTTGAACAAAGCTGTGACTAGAAAAGTTCAGTCTGAAAGGTAGTAGAAAATCAGCCTGTTTGAGCCTGCTCTTCGTCTTTGAAAAGCTAGCTGCGTTCCGTTTCGGAATTCAGCGTACTTGGGGTCCCCATGATGTATGTACATACATCATGGGGCGAACTCACATAGTGCGTACTATGCTGCGTGCGCTTCACCCTCACGCGCCTTGCCAGCTTCCCAAATCCATTGAGTAACCGTAGAGGGTGAGTTCTGATTTTTAGCTTTTAGGCTGGAATTTTCAACAGTTTTGTTCACCAGCGCTTGATTTTTTTTGGCTACTCGTATCTTTTTTGATCAAGCAAAAAAAGTAGTTTTGAAAGAAGTAGTTTTTAACAAAATGGATAAAATCATCAATTATTAAATAAATATTAGCCATTTGCTGTAATCTATAATATCGCTGCCACGCAGGTGAACGGACAATGGCGTCAACTTAAGGTTTAGATGTTATTGATAACCAAGTATAATAGGAGGGTAGGCTAATCATGAATTGCCTTAAGTTGACGCCATTGGGTGAACGGATACAATTTTTTTTGCTATTGCAACGGTCTCACTGCTTAAGTGTACGAATAAAAGAGATATCAAGCCCAGTAATATGCGCAATAAGGGTAGCATCCATATTATTAGCTAACATCTTTTTTGCTATTTCAAGATTTCTTTTAGTTTTACCCTTTTCCATACCTTCCTCTATACCTTTCTCTATACCTTTCTCTATACCTTTCTCCATACCTTGTATGATTCCTTGTTGCATCCCTTCATCAATATATTTTTGTGCAATGGTTCGCATAATCGTAACGGTTTCTTCTTTAGATAAATGACTAGCAATGATCCGTTCTAATTCTTGTTGTTGCCCTTCTGGTAACTTCGTATCAGTATACCATAACAACGTCTTTATACAAAGATAATTTTTTTCTTTATCTACTNGATTAAAAGAGGACAGATTAAGGGTAAACCATCTTTTTTTTGCTTATGCCGTTCGCATAATAAAAGTATGTACTTCCATAATCGCAAAGCTATCCAATGGTCTGGTGTAGCTTGCGCCTCAATCAATACATAAACAAATGCAGTATCCTGATTTTTGGTTTGCACAGAAAATACAAGATCACTTAATTTTCTCCTTAGATCCTCTTCTACAAAAGATTCTTTTTCTATAGTAATTTTTGTTAAATCTACTATAGTCTTAAAATCAGCTGGTAAATAGTATTCTAAAAACTCCTGTGCAGCTACTGGGTTGGTTAAAATTTTTTTTATTAACGCATCATGTTTTAGGTTACTGGTCATAGCGGCTTACTATATTGAAGCATAATAGTGTAGGAATATATAAATTTGGTTGCTACTACTAAAATATAAAAAGTAATTACTGATGCTTTCCTATTGTATCTTAATTATGCATACCGATGGTATCCGTTCAGTCGTGTGACCTATACGTATCTGTGTTCACACCAATTAGAAATAGCATAATAATACTAGTTCGTAAAAAATGCGCCTTGAACAAAGCTGTGATTAGGAAATTTCAGGCTGAGAGCTAGTAGAAAATCAGCTTGTTTGAGCCCAAGGCTGCAAGCCTGGGCGAGTTCTGATTTTCAGCTTTCAGACTGAAATTTTCAACAGCTTTGTTCACCAGCGCTTGATTTTTTTGGCTACTTTTTTTGATCAAGCAAAAAAAGTAGCTTTATTTATTAAATATTAGCAATTTGCTATAATCTATAAAATATGGCTGCCACGCCAGTGAACGGATATTTTGGAACAAGGAAAGTGGGTAAAATTCAATATTTTGAAGGTAAAAAACAAAATAATCTATTTAACAGATACTGTATCTAAAAAGTGAAAAAAGGCAATAACACTATACCACTTATTGGTGCCCATACTTCTACGCAAGGGGGACTCCACCAAGCATTAACAGAAGGGTACGCTATAAATGCCAATACCATACAGTTGTTTACAAGTAACCAGCTCCAATGGAAAGGGAGGCAGTTGAGCCAAACTGCATTGGATAGCTGGTATCATACCCTAGCCTCTACTTTTATAAACCAGATCATGAGCCATGCAAATTATTTAATTAATTTAGGCTCTAATAATGAAAGCTTATTAATCAAAAGCCGTGCTGCTTTTTCCGCAGAAGTAGAACGCTGCTTAGCTTTAAAAATCAGCTATTTAAACTTCCATCCAGGCGCTGCAACTGGAGCATCTATTCCATCCTGCTTAGACCGAATTGTAGAAAGTTTATGGACATTAGAAGCATTCTTTGCACAAGATACTGTTTTACGGCTGCTTATAGAAACTACTGCAGGCCAAGGTTCCACAGTAGGCTATACATTTGAACAATTGGCTTATATCATTGAAAAAGTTCAGCACGTAGTGCCTATTGGTGTTTGTATGGATACCTGTCATATCTTTGCTGCAGGATATGATATCCGCACATTGGCTGGATGGGAAAAAACATTAGCCCAATTTGATGCTATAATTGGGCTAAAATATCTCTATGCGCTCCATGTCAACGACTCAATCTGTGCAATGGGCTCCCGAAAAGATCGACATGCGAACCTAGGTAATGGAGCAATCGGTATGGCTTGCTTTCAAGCCATAATGCAACACCCAAAACTTCGTTCACTTCCTAAATATTTGGAAACGCCAAATGGAACTACCATGTGGAAGCAAGAAATACAGCTATTGCACCATTTTTACTTACAAAACACTGAGCATTGATATATAAATTTATCGTATATTTTGGCATCAGTTATATCTCTAGAAACATGGATATAGTACGTATTCGTTCACTTGCGTGGCAGCCATATTTTATAGATATTGATGATTTTATCCATTTTTTTAAAAAAACTACTTATTTTAAAGCTACTTTTTTTGCTTGATCAAAAAAAGTAGCCAAAAAAAATCAAGCGCTGGTGAACAAAGCTGTTAAAAAATTCAGTCTGTAAGCTGAAAATCAGAACTCACCCAGGCTTACAGCCTTGGGCTCAAACAGGCTGATTTTCTAATACCTTGCAGACTGAATTTTTCTAATCACAGCTTTGTTCAAGGCGCGTTTTTATGATCTTGCATTATTGCACTATTTCTAATTGGCCATACGACTGAACGGATACATGTCGGTAATATCATAATAAATAGTATTATATTAGAGTATGTATTAAATTAATATTTTATTATATTATTATAATAATATCGACGATACAGCTGACATTCTATATAATCAATAAAAAAAATTTTTTGCAAGGGAAGTCTTGTTTTAAAGTTTTTTTTATATATACAGGAAATGCCCAATAAAGGAATTATAGATAAATGATACATTTAAAATTAAATTCCTATAATCTTATAATCTTTAAAAAAAGTTAAATATGATCAAGCTATCAATTTTATTATTTCGTAGAGGACCTAGCATTAAGTATATGCCAAATTTAATAATTTCTTGCTGTATTTGTATGATGACTATGTTAGGTAGTTGTGCTAAGCAAGGAACGTTAAACATGAAGCAAGAATCGGACAATGCCATAGATGATTTGGATAAGGTATTGGCAAAAATGTCAGTGAAGTCCCCCATTTGTGATGAGCAAAAGCTCCGCATTAGGCTATTTCATAACGCTATGGTATTTGGAGATAGTCTCTCTGATGAAGGGGTGCTTCTTGCAGCACTTAATACAATTAGTAACAAAGAGATTGTATTTTCTCCTATTTTTCATGAAAGTAGATCCTTGAGTAATGGTCCCCTGACCTTTGAAAGGGTCGTTAGTGGTTTAAACCTTCCTGCCTTAACGGTGGGCTTTTCCTTTCCTTTTAGCCAGGGTATTAAGGAAAAAGCAGGCACGAATTATGCTGCGGCCATGGCCGCAGCAACGCCTGGGAATGATCTGCTGCATGGTATGATTGTGAATCATTTGCAGTTAAGCAAACAGATTGATGCTGCGATACGTCATAATCCATCCCTTGGAAAAGATGATCTATGTTTCATTATGATTCTAGGAAATGATATTATGAGAGCCCTTGACGCTGGCGAAAGAGAAGGTAATAAAATTATTGATTGTGCGGCTAATGAGCTAAAAAATGCAATTAATCGTTTGGCTGAAAAGGGCGTAACACATATAGTGGTTGCTAATGCTCCAAATATAGGTTTAATACCAAAATTTGTAGGAACGAATAAACAGGCATTGGCCACAGCGTTAACAGTTTCGATCAATCAAAAAATTATTGATATACTAAGAGATTGTAATAAAAAATGGTCTCTGTATGGGGTACAAGTCCTACTATTTGATCTTTTTAAGCAGAGCACAGAAATAATCAATGCATATGATAAAAAAGGCTATGATACTACGCATCCAGGTGTGACAGATGTCGAAGATAATTTTAATTCCACCCAGAAATTCTTTTCGCTATGGACGCAAGGGGGGACAATACATGCTACCTATAAGCCTCCACGTACTAAAGAAAATATGGATAATGCTGTGTTTTTTGATTCTTTTCATCCTACTGGAGGAGTACATAAGAAGCTGGGAAATCATATACTGGAGCATGTAATACCAAAATTTGAGGAAAATAAAGAAGCAGAAGCATACTTACAAGTAGCAACCACATCGCTAGCAGAAATCGACCTAGATTAATACTAAGATTTGCTATATGGTACTATATAGTATCCGTTCAGTGGTGTGGCCTATGCGTATTTGTTCGCGTTCGTATTTAGAAATAGTGCAATAATGTAAGTTTATAAAAAATGCGCCTTGAACAAAGCTGTGACTAGAAAATTTTAGGCTGCCATCTTCATATCCGTTATAATGCATAATTTACTGTTTTGAAGCCTTAAAAATGTAGTGTATGTAGGAGATAATGCTCATTTTCAGGCAAATGAATAAATTTAAGCGCTAGCATTTGTAATAAAAGGGCATATTTTAAACAAACATATGGGCGGAAGAATTATTTTAGGAATAGATCCTGGAAGCGTAAGAATGGGCTTTGGTATTATTCAAGAAACGCATGGAGCTGGCTCCATACAATTAATAAAATATGGTGTATTTCAGCTAAAAACATACAAAGAACAGCTCTTGCGAATGCGTTATATCTATACCCATATGATGGCATTGCTCCAAAAATATGGTCCAGATGAAGTAGCTATTGAGGCTATTTTCCATGGTACCAATGTACAATCTATGCTTAAATTAGGCAGAGCACAAGGAGTAGCCATTGCAGCGGCGTTAGTTTGTGAAATTCCTGTTACAGAATATGCGCCTCGTAAAGTAAAGCAAGCCGTTACGGGCCATGGAGCTGCTTCAAAACAACAGGTTGCTGCAATGGTTGGTCATCTGTTAAATATATCCACTAAATCCACTTTGTTCGATGCTTCAGATGCTTTGGCGGTAGCTTTATGTCATAGCCAGCAACGCCTATGCTCGCCTACCAAGTCTCGATGCTGGTCACAATTTGTAGCGGATCATCCCAATTGTATGGTATCTGCGCCCTAAATAATGGTAGGATTCATACATTCTACTTGTCCATTAGTCCATGAATGGCTAACTTTTGTTAGCCTATTGTGCAATAGCCTGTTTATAACAAACACGATCAAAAATATGCATATTAGTACTTATCTCCGACATTCCGCATAAAATTTTTAAAATATATATTTTCCCCTTTTTAGGTTTTTTAGCGACAGATTCGTATGAGTTAGCCTTATTATTTTCGTAAAAACGGGCTATAAAGAGGCAATTTTCCTTTTCTTGCTAAGCTTTTTACTCCATATAATCGATCCTCTTCTACAAAAGATTCTTTTTCTATAGTAATTTTTGTTAAATCTACTATAGTCTTAAAATCAGCTGGTAAATAGTATTCTAAAAACTCCTGTGCAGCTACTGGGTTGGTTAAAATTTTTTTTATTAACGCATCATGTTTTAGGTTACTGGTCATAGCGGCTTACTATATTGAAGCATAATAGTGTAGGAATATATAAATTTGGTTGCTACTACTAAAATATAAAAAGTAATTACTGATGCTTTCCTATTGTATCTTAATTATGCATACCGATGGTATCCGTTCAGTCGTGTGACCTATACGTATCTGTGTTCACACCAATTAGAAATAGCATAATAATACTAGTTCGTAAAAAATGCGCCTTGAACAAAGCTGTGATTAGGAAATTTCAGGCTGAGAGCTAGTAGAAAATCAGCTTGTTTGAGCCCAAGGCTGCAAGCCTGGGCGAGTTCTGATTTTCAGCTTTCAGACTGAAATTTTCAACAGCTTTGTTCACCAGCGCTTGATTTTTTTGGCTACTTTTTTTGATCAAGCAAAAAAAGTAGCTTTATTTATTAAATATTAGCAATTTGCTATAATCTATAAAATATGGCTGCCACGCCAGTGAACGGATATTTTGGAACAAGGAAAGTGGGTAAAATTCAATATTTTGAAGGTAAAAAACAAAATAATCTATTTAACAGATACTGTATCTAAAAAGTGAAAAAAGGCAATAACACTATACCACTTATTGGTGCCCATACTTCTACGCAAGGGGGACTCCACCAAGCATTAACAGAAGGGTACGCTATAAATGCCAATACCATACAGTTGTTTACAAGTAACCAGCTCCAATGGAAAGGGAGGCAGTTGAGCCAAACTGCATTGGATAGCTGGTATCATACCCTAGCCTCTACTTTTATAAACCAGATCATGAGCCATGCAAATTATTTAATTAATTTAGGCTCTAATAATGAAAGCTTATTAATCAAAAGCCGTGCTGCTTTTTCCGCAGAAGTAGAACGCTGCTTAGCTTTAAAAATCAGCTATTTAAACTTCCATCCAGGCGCTGCAACTGGAGCATCTATTCCATCCTGCTTAGACCGAATTGTAGAAAGTTTATGGACATTAGAAGCATTCTTTGCACAAGATACTGTTTTACGGCTGCTTATAGAAACTACTGCAGGCCAAGGTTCCACAGTAGGCTATACATTTGAACAATTGGCTTATATCATTGAAAAAGTTCAGCACGTAGTGCCTATTGGTGTTTGTATGGATACCTGTCATATCTTTGCTGCAGGATATGATATCCGCACATTGGCTGGATGGGAAAAAACATTAGCCCAATTTGATGCTATAATTGGGCTAAAATATCTCTATGCGCTCCATGTCAACGACTCAATCTGTGCAATGGGCTCCCGAAAAGATCGACATGCGAACCTAGGTAATGGAGCAATCGGTATGGCTTGCTTTCAAGCCATAATGCAACACCCAAAACTTCGTTCACTTCCTAAATATTTGGAAACGCCAAATGGAACTACCATGTGGAAGCAAGAAATACAGCTATTGCACCATTTTTACTTACAAAACACTGAGCATTGATATATAAATTTATCGTATATTTTGGCATCAGTTATATCTCTAGAAACATGGATATAGTACGTATTCGTTCACTTGCGTGGCAGCCATATTTTATAGATATTGATGATTTTATCCATTTTTTTAAAAAAACTACTTATTTTAAAGCTACTTTTTTTGCTTGATCAAAAAAAGTAGCCAAAAAAAATCAAGCGCTGGTGAACAAAGCTGTTAAAAAATTCAGTCTGTAAGCTGAAAATCAGAACTCACCCAGGCTTACAGCCTTGGGCTCAAACAGGCTGATTTTCTAATACCTTGCAGACTGAATTTTTCTAATCACAGCTTTGTTCAAGGCGCGTTTTTATGATCTTGCATTATTGCACTATTTCTAATTGGCCATACGACTGAACGGATACATGTCGGTAATATCATAATAAATAGTATTATATTAGAGTATGTATTAAATTAATATTTTATTATATTATTATAATAATATCGACGATACAGCTGACATTCTATATAATCAATAAAAAAAATTTTTTGCAAGGGAAGTCTTGTTTTAAAGTTTTTTTTATATATACAGGAAATGCCCAATAAAGGAATTATAGATAAATGATACATTTAAAATTAAATTCCTATAATCTTATAATCTTTAAAAAAAGTTAAATATGATCAAGCTATCAATTTTATTATTTCGTAGAGGACCTAGCATTAAGTATATGCCAAATTTAATAATTTCTTGCTGTATTTGTATGATGACTATGTTAGGTAGTTGTGCTAAGCAAGGAACGTTAAACATGAAGCAAGAATCGGACAATGCCATAGATGATTTGGATAAGGTATTGGCAAAAATGTCAGTGAAGTCCCCCATTTGTGATGAGCAAAAGCTCCGCATTAGGCTATTTCATAACGCTATGGTATTTGGAGATAGTCTCTCTGATGAAGGGGTGCTTCTTGCAGCACTTAATACAATTAGTAACAAAGAGATTGTATTTTCTCCTATTTTTCATGAAAGTAGATCCTTGAGTAATGGTCCCCTGACCTTTGAAAGGGTCGTTAGTGGTTTAAACCTTCCTGCCTTAACGGTGGGCTTTTCCTTTCCTTTTAGCCAGGGTATTAAGGAAAAAGCAGGCACGAATTATGCTGCGGCCATGGCCGCAGCAACGCCTGGGAATGATCTGCTGCATGGTATGATTGTGAATCATTTGCAGTTAAGCAAACAGATTGATGCTGCGATACGTCATAATCCATCCCTTGGAAAAGATGATCTATGTTTCATTATGATTCTAGGAAATGATATTATGAGAGCCCTTGACGCTGGCGAAAGAGAAGGTAATAAAATTATTGATTGTGCGGCTAATGAGCTAAAAAATGCAATTAATCGTTTGGCTGAAAAGGGCGTAACACATATAGTGGTTGCTAATGCTCCAAATATAGGTTTAATACCAAAATTTGTAGGAACGAATAAACAGGCATTGGCCACAGCGTTAACAGTTTCGATCAATCAAAAAATTATTGATATACTAAGAGATTGTAATAAAAAATGGTCTCTGTATGGGGTACAAGTCCTACTATTTGATCTTTTTAAGCAGAGCACAGAAATAATCAATGCATATGATAAAAAAGGCTATGATACTACGCATCCAGGTGTGACAGATGTCGAAGATAATTTTAATTCCACCCAGAAATTCTTTTCGCTATGGACGCAAGGGGGGACAATACATGCTACCTATAAGCCTCCACGTACTAAAGAAAATATGGATAATGCTGTGTTTTTTGATTCTTTTCATCCTACTGGAGGAGTACATAAGAAGCTGGGAAATCATATACTGGAGCATGTAATACCAAAATTTGAGGAAAATAAAGAAGCAGAAGCATACTTACAAGTAGCAACCACATCGCTAGCAGAAATCGACCTAGATTAATACTAAGATTTGCTATATGGTACTATATAGTATCCGTTCAGTGGTGTGGCCTATGCGTATTTGTTCGCGTTCGTATTTAGAAATAGTGCAATAATGTAAGTTTATAAAAAATGCGCCTTGAACAAAGCTGTGACTAGAAAATTTTAGGCTGCCATCTTCATATCCGTTATAATGCATAATTTACTGTTTTGAAGCCTTAAAAATGTAGTGTATGTAGGAGATAATGCTCATTTTCAGGCAAATGAATAAATTTAAGCGCTAGCATTTGTAATAAAAGGGCATATTTTAAACAAACATATGGGCGGAAGAATTATTTTAGGAATAGATCCTGGAAGCGTAAGAATGGGCTTTGGTATTATTCAAGAAACGCATGGAGCTGGCTCCATACAATTAATAAAATATGGTGTATTTCAGCTAAAAACATACAAAGAACAGCTCTTGCGAATGCGTTATATCTATACCCATATGATGGCATTGCTCCAAAAATATGGTCCAGATGAAGTAGCTATTGAGGCTATTTTCCATGGTACCAATGTACAATCTATGCTTAAATTAGGCAGAGCACAAGGAGTAGCCATTGCAGCGGCGTTAGTTTGTGAAATTCCTGTTACAGAATATGCGCCTCGTAAAGTAAAGCAAGCCGTTACGGGCCATGGAGCTGCTTCAAAACAACAGGTTGCTGCAATGGTTGGTCATCTGTTAAATATATCCACTAAATCCACTTTGTTCGATGCTTCAGATGCTTTGGCGGTAGCTTTATGTCATAGCCAGCAACGCCTATGCTCGCCTACCAAGTCTCGATGCTGGTCACAATTTGTAGCGGATCATCCCAATTGTATGGTATCTGCGCCCTAAATAATGGTAGGATTCATACATTCTACTTGTCCATTAGTCCATGAATGGCTAACTTTTGTTAGCCTATTGTGCAATAGCCTGTTTATAACAAACACGATCAAAAATATGCATATTAGTACTTATCTCCGACATTCCGCATAAAATTTTTAAAATATATATTTTCCCCTTTTTAGGTTTTTTAGCGACAGATTCGTATGAGTTAGCCTTATTATTTTCGTAAAAACGGGCTATAAAGAGGCAATTTTCCTTTTCTTGCTAAGCTTTTTACTCCATATAATC